>DATCEO010000115.1:0-14799 GCA_036510065.1 Streptosporangiaceae bacterium
GGAAAATGGAGTACAAGGTGATCGGCGGGACATTCAGCCCCGAGAGCCTCGAACGGGCCATCAACAACCTGGCCGCCGAGGGATGGCGGGTGGTCAGTGCCTTCCAGGCCGTCAGCTGGTGGAGAAACAGATGCCCGTGGACGGAATCTGTCAACCTGAACTGGGCACCGTTGCAGGGTTATTACTGAGTGGCGGCCTCTTTGTCTTCGGGCGGGTTGATCCAGGAGGTTCCCGGTAGTTTCGGCGGGGCGGGTGGCTTGAGGACGAAGCGCTCGGGATGCTGCTGGTAGGCGGCGGCAAGGACGCCGGCCCGGGCAGCCCGGACGGCGGTAGCGCGGCCGTGGTGGATGTCGGCGGCGGTGTGCAGGCCGAGGCCGCCGTGGCGGTGCTGGTTGTTGTACCAGGGGAAGAAGTCCCGGCAGTGTGCCCTGGCGGCCTCGATGGAGCCGAACCGGGCGGGGAACCCGGGCCGGTATTTCAGGGTCTTGAACTGCGCCTCCGAGTAGGGGTTGTCGTTGCTCACGTGCGGGCGGGAGTGGGACTGGGTGATGCCGAGGTCGGCGAGCAGCAGCGCGACGGGCTTGGATGTCATCGAGGAGCCGCGGTCGGCGTGGACGGACAGCTGCCCGCGGGTGATGCGCTGCTTGGCGCAGGTTTCGGCGATGAGTTTCTCGGCCAGGGCGGCGGACTCGCGGGTGGCGACCATCCAGCCGACGGCGTAGCGGCTGTAGATGTCGAGGATGACGTACAGGTGGTAGTAGGTCCATTTCGCCGGGCCGTGCAGCTTGGTGATGTCCCAGGAGTAGACCTGGTTCGGGCCGGCGGCCACGAGCTCGGGCTTGACCGCGGCCGGGTGGACGGCCTGCGCGCGCCGTTCGCGGGTTTCCCCGGCCTGGCGCAGCAGCCGGTAGAACGTGGACACAGAGCCCAGGTAGGTGCCCTCGTCCAGCAGGGCCGCCCGCGCCTCGGCCGGGGCGATGTCCGCGAACCGCTCGCTGTGCAGCATGTCCAGGATCGCGCGCCGCTCGGCGAGGTTCAGCGCGCGGGGCTGGCGCCGGTCGCGGTGCGGCACCGGCGCCGGCCGGGCCGGCGGCGGGCTAGCGCGGTGCCGCCGGTACCAGCTGGCCTGCGGCACGCCCGCCGCCTTGCACGCCGCGCGGGTGCCGATCCGCGGCGCCATCTCGGCGATCGCCTCGTCGGTCACGGACTCGACCCTACGAAGCCTTTGCAGATGCAGACCCGCAAGAATGCCGGAGGCGATTGGCAGAGGTCATCTCCTCGGTCGGGCACCCTCTGGGCCACTCCCGAGTCTCCGGGACGGCAAGGGTCTGCCCGGAGGGTCGAGCGAAACGAGCCCTTGCCGTCGGGGGGGGTTCGGGAGCAGGACTCTGCCTGCCCGACCGAGGAGATGGCCCCCGTTCTGATCGCCCCATCTCCGAGAGAGGGCCGGAGGTGCGGGGGCAGCGCCCCCGAAAGAAGCCGACGGTTTACAGTGAGTCGGCGGCCTGTCCGGGCATAGCTCTGCCTGCGGCTCGGGCGTCTGAGCGCTTCCCATCGCCGCTGTTGTTTCGCTGTGGTTACGAAGAGCCTGCGCTGAGCTGCCCGCGATCATTGGATCCGTAGGAGTGGCGGACTGTCCAGGGTCGCCGGCCCCCGCGTCCTCGTAGATTCTGCTGGCTGGACGGCCGCCTGGTGTCAGCCGGTTATCTTGTCCTTCCAGCCGACTGGGCGTAGCGTTCGCGCTAGGGGGTGTGCCCGTTTATCCGCGTGTAAATGAGGCTGAGATTCCTCTCGGGGGCGCCTAGCGCACAGCCCAAGCTGAGGTGACATATCGCAGCCCTGCCTTTCACCAGGCCCCGCCCTGCGTCATTGACCTGCGGCTTTGTTGTCGTTGTCTGCCAGGCGCCCGAAAAGACCAAGACCACTCATCTCATCCCTCCGGAGTCACAATGACGAACCTACGGCACGATCCTCGTGCCCGCCGTCCGCGCACCGCGCACCGGGCAGTCCCGGTAGTGATGACAGGCCTGCTCATGGCCGCCGTCTTAGGCCTGACCTCAGCACCAGCCCTGGCCAGCACGGCAACGCCGACGGCCTCCGCGACCGCAGCGCGGCGGGCAGCTAACCCGCTGCAGGCGATGCTGGACAAGATCGTCGCCGCGGGCATTCCCGGCGCGATCATGCTCGAACAGCGGGGACATGACGCTGACTTCACCACCGCCGGGGTCGCGGACCTGGCCACCGGGGCACCGATGCGGCCCGGCGCCCGGTTCCGGGTCGGCAGCATCACCAAGTCGTTCGTGGCTACCGTCGTGCTCCAGCTCGTCCAGGAAGGACTCCTGGCCCTCGACCAGCCGGTCGCACGATGGCTGCCCGGCCTGCTGACCGACGGCGCGACGATCACCGTCCGCGAGCTGCTCAACCACACCAGCGGCCTGTTCGACTACACCCATGACCCGGCCTTCTTCGCGGCCGTGGAGGCAAACCAGGTCTTCCAGCCAGCCCAGCTGGTGGCCATCGCCGAATCCCACCCGCAGGTGTTCCCGCCCGGTACCGCCTACGGATACTCCGATACCAACTACATCGTCCTGGGCCTGCTGATCCAGGCCGTCACCCACCACAGTCTGGGGTGGGAACTCGGGCACCGCATCTTCGGCCCCCTCGGCCTGCGCGACACTTCGTTTCCCGCCGCGACCGCGCACATTGCCGGCTACCACGCCCACGGATACATCAGCGCCCCCGGCGGCAAGCCCTATGACGTGACCTACATCAACCCCTCCGAGGCGTGGGCCTCCGGCGCGATCATCTCCACCGCCAGCGACGTGTCCCGCTTCTATCAGGCCCTGCTGGGCGGCAGGCTGCTCAGCCCGCCGATGCTCCGTCAGATGAAAACCGGCGTCGATGAGACGCCCGGCGACCCCACGGCCCAGTCCGGCCTTGGCATCGAACGATACGAAGACCCCTGCGGAACAACCTGGGGCCACGGCGGTCAGATCGCCGGCTACGAGGATTCGGCGTACTGGAACCAGCGCACCCACCGCGTGGTCGTCCTCGCCACCAACCTGTGGCCAGGGGCCACCCCCGCCGCTGACACTCTCATCAACAACACCTACAACTACGCCCTCTGCCCGCCAGGAGGATGACCTTCCCTCACTAGCCTCCAGGCAATGAATCGCCTCGTCATAGCGCGCCGACTTGGTGCGATACGGCGGCCGGTGACGCAGGCCCGCAGTCCGTGACGAAGATGGTGCCAGGCTGAGGGCCTGGCTGCTTCCGCTGGCAGCCGATGTGAGGGCTCACGGCGATCGATAGGGCGGTGAGGCTGGTGACAGCGGGAAGCGCGGCCCCGGCGAAGCCCTGGAACTTGGTTACGCCTGATGTCAGGCCCTCGCGCGCTCCAGCACGATCATGCGCCGGGGCATCCAGGTCCACCGGCCGATGGCCTGAAAGGCACTGACCACCCGCCACCCCTCGGCGGCGTGGCTATTGAGGTCCCGTTCGAGGCTCTCGGCGTCGAACGACCCGCTGAGCACCTTGTATTCCATATTCTGCCCTTCCAGTCAGATCAAATTATGACCGCTAGCTGACGGTCCAGCAGGTAGCCAGAATCATCGACGAAGTACGAGCTGTCCCCACATTAGGGCTTGACACCTCCCGAGCAAGTCCTAGTGCTCGCTGCGCCCCGATCTGCCCCGGCCAGCGCTACGAACACGCCCGACTCTTGGACGAACGCCAGCAACACTGAGACCGCCCTTGGCCAAAGTCACATCGTCAAGCTTGGCCAACACGCATGGACAACGCGCTAGTCGTTCGGGAATCTGCGAAGTTCGACCCGTCGGTGGTGTCCGCGCCCTCGGAGATCGTCTCCAAGAGCGCCTGAAGTTTTGACTGCACTTCCACCACGAAGCGGGCCTTGGCCAGCTCCTGCTCCAGCTTGGCCTTCTCCTTGGTCAGCCGGGTGATCTGCGCGTCCCGCGGATCAGCCGCCGGACGACCCCGAGGCCGCGCCGGCCCGGCCAGCACGCCGGCGTCACGGGCCCGCCGCCACTCGATCACGTGACTGGAATAGAGCCCTTCCCGGCGCAGCACCGCGCCCTTCTCACCCGTCGCCGCCGCGTCATACTCGGCCACCACATCCAGCTTGTACTGCGCGGTGAACGTCCGCCGGCGGGCCTTCTCGGGCACCTCCGGATCCGGGCGCTCCTGCCGCTCGCCGGTCACCCGTCCAGCATCGCCGGCCACCAGGGCACGGTCGAGCACGGTCAAAGTCATCTCGGGAAATTGTCTCCATCCCCGCCCTCGGGGAGGTCAGTGGTTACTGAGGGGCGGGTGCCTCACGACAGCTTGGCAGAGAGGGGGATCATCGTCCTGGAGCGCACCAGCGCCTGATGATCCCAGGCCATGCAGGTTGCGCTGCCATCACTGCAGCCTGAGCGCCAGTAAGAGTCGCCGTGCCATTAACGTGCCATTAGTAGCGGCAGACACCGGTCAGCAACGGCACCCGCCGGTTACCCGAACACCCAGGTCAGAGCCCATGACGGGGTGTGCGGTACACCTTCCAAGCTGGTCACGAGGGTCCGGTTCCCTTCGCCCGCTCTGAACACCTTTCGCCTGCTCTCACTGCTCCTGGCGCTGCTACGCGTCGTCAGCCACTGATCTGGGTCAGTCGGCGGCCAGGTCACGCTGATACCAAGTGCCTGGCCGGCCGCCGGGCTCGGCCGGCCCAGCCGGGACGAACCCGGCTTTGGTCAGCACTTTCTGGGACGCGACGTTGTCATAAGTGCTCGCTGCCCTGAGCGTGCGCAGCCCGTACTGCGCGGCCGCGAGCCGGCACAGTTCTTGCACGGTCGCGGTCGTCACGCCGCGACCCGCGACTTGCTGCGCGACCCGGTACCCGAGCTCGGCCCTGCCGTCCTCAAGATCGACCAGGTTGAACCGGCCGAGCACCGTGCCATCCTCGCCGACGAGCACGTGGAAGATGCAGGTGCCAGCCTCCTGCTCAGCCAGCAGGGCGTTGTGCCGCTCGGTGAAGTGGTCGTAGAACTCATCGCCGCGGTCGGAGATAAAGGTGGCAAAGTAGGCGCGGTTCGCCAGTTCGAAGGCCAGGACTGCCAGGGCGTGGTCGGCGCGCAGGCGCTGCAGTTCGGGCACCGGCCAACCCTACTCAGATGGTGCACTGCGGTCGCCTGAGTCACGCCTGAGCTGACGGCACGGTCGCAGATGCCGGTCGTGCCCGCCGCGTGCCCGTAAGGACGGTTACGTACGGCGATTCATGGTCATTCACGGAGCAACGTGCATTCCTCTTGACCTGCGCGCTGGGCGTTCCTGGTGCTGACCGCAGCGAGCCTGAAGTCGGGCGCCCGCCGCACTAATTCCGCTCGCGTGCGCACATGACCTTTGTCATTCTGTATCGCTTGTCACTTTGTGCTTATGACACATTGTTACTTGCTGCTATTCTGCCATTGCCTTGTGTACTTGCTTTCTGGTTTACGCTGCGCTTATCTTGGTGCTTAGTTCTTTAGCCCGCACACCGATGCATTAATAATGATCATGGTCAATTCAGTGAAGATCAAGATCAACTGCGCGAAATCATCCGGGAGGGTTCATGGCGGCGATCGCGACCATCGCCAGCGGCCATGACCCGGCGTACTACACGCAGGCGGCTAAGGGACTGGAGTACTACAGCTCGGCCGCCGGCAAGTCGGGCATGGAGCCTGCGGGCACCTGGACCGGCGCCGGCTGCCCGGAGCTGGGCCTGGCGATCGGCACCGCGGTCAATCCTGGGGTGTTCGTGTCCTTGTTCGGGGAGCACAAGGATCCCCGCGACGGGTCGCGGCTTGGGCGGGCGATGTCCCGTTACCGGGACTGGCGGGCTGGCTATGACGAGGCGCTGAAGGCGGAGCCGGAGGCCACGGCCGAGCGGCGCGCGGAGCTGCGGGACGAGGCTAAATCGCAGGTCAGGCAGGCTGTGCCGTACTTTGACGTGACGTTCAGCCCGAGTAAGAGCATCACGCTGCTACACGCGTCGTTCATGGCGAACATGGGCGCGGCGCTGGACCGGGGAAGCCTGCAGGACGCCGGCTACTGGGCGGCGGCGGCCGATGAGGTGTGGGACTGCGTCAGCGCCGGCAGCCAGGCGATGCTGGACTACCTGCAGGAGCATGCCGGGTACACCCGCAGCGGCTATCACGGGACCTCGGCGAGCGGGGTCAGCTCGGGCCGCTGGGAAGACGCGCACGCATGGGTCGTCGGGAGCTTCCGGCAGCACACCAGCAGGTCAGGTGACCCGCAGCTGCACATTCACAACGTGATCCTCAACCGGGTGCGGCGGGAGCGGGACGGGCAGTGGCGCACGCTGGACGGGAAAGCGCTCTACCGGGAGCGCGCGGCGGCTGCGGCTCAGGGCGCGCTGGTAATGGAGAATGCGCTCACCAATGTGCTGGGCGTCGAATGGGCGCAGCGGCCTGATGGCCACGGGCGCGAGATCAAGGGCGTCTCGCAGGAAATCATGGACGAATTCAGCAAGCGGACGCGGCAGGAGATCGCGTCCGTGCTGGGCGGCCTGATCGAGGCGTATAAGGCTGAGCGCGGGCATGACCCGGACGCCCGCGCTCTGGGGAGCCTGCGCCTGCACGCGAACAAGCTGAGCCGCGCCGCCAAAGATGATTCTGAGCCTGGCGACTTGCGCGCTCACGTGCGCGAGTGGGCTCAGCAGGCCCGGCGTGCTGAGGGGCAGGCCCTGGAGCCGCTCGGCCCGGCGGTCAGCAACCGCAAGGGGCAACGCTCAGCTGCGGCCGCGCCTGAGCGCGAGCCCGTGATGGTCCCTTGGCGCCCGGTGCTCACGCCCGGGCAGGAGCACCGGCTCATGACGGCCGCGCTTGAGCTTGTCCAGTCGGCTCAGCCGGCGTGGACGCGCAGTGCCCTGCACAGGGCGCTCGGCGAACTGCTGCCCGCGTACACCGCGCCGATGGACGATGACGAAGCCGGAGGCCTGCTCCCGGCGCTGGTCAACCGGGTCCTGGCCGGCGAGGCCGGCCGGGTCATCCTGCTGGAGGCGCCGGAGTGGCCGGCCGTGCCGGAGTCGCTGCGGCGCAGGAACGGCGAGAGCATGTTCACCGCTCACCACGCCGAGCGGTACGCCACCGAGGCTCAGCTCGGCATGGAGGAGCGGATCATCATCACGGCGGCACGTCGCGGGCCGCAGGTGCCAAGGCTCGCGCCTGCTACGGCGGCTCGGCTGCTCGGCTCAGACCAGGCTCAGCTCGAGGCTCAGCTCGACCGCGACGTGAGCGCCGACGTGACCACCGAGACAGGCTCGGGACTGCACCTCGACCAGGCCGCCGCCGCCTACCGGCTGATGACCAGCGACCGGCGCGCCGAGGTGATGATCGGCCCCGCCGGGACCGGGAAGACGCGGACCGTCGTGGCCATGGCCCGCGCGTGGCGCGAGGCCAGCCCGGGCGCGCGCGTGGTCGGGCTGACGGCCAGCCAGCAGGCGGCCCAGGTGCTGATCGCCGAGGGCCTCACCGATTCTTACAACATCGACAGGTTCCTGACCGACCCGCGGCTGCAGGCCATGGCGCCGGGCGCCCTGCTGATCCTGGACGAGGGATCGATGACCAGCATGCGCCACTACGACACCCTGCTGCGGATAGCCGAGGCCAAGGCCGCGAAGGTCGTCATCGCCGGCGACCCGCACCAGCTCGGCGCGGTCACCGGCGCGGGCGGCATGATGATGCTGTCGCGCCAGCTCGGCCACGTGCAGCTCGGCGAGCCGATGCGGTTCCGCGCGCCCTGGGAACGGGAGGCGAGCCTGCGGCTGCGCGCCGGCGACGTCAGCGTCCTGACCGAGTACGACCAGCAGGGCCGCCTGCGGTACGGCACCCGCGAGGAGATGACCGAGGCCGCCTACCAGCACTGGCTGGCGGACTACCTGGACGGCAAGCACTCCGCGCTCATCACTCACGACCAGGCCGACGCCGACGAGATGTCGCGCCGGGCCCGCGGCGACCTGATCCGTTACGGGCGCGTATCCGCGGCCGGCGGCGAGGTGAGCCTGCGCAGCGACGCGCGGGCCAGCGCCGGCGACCGGATCATGGCACGCGCGAACGACCACGACCAGTCGGTCGGGGTTCCCTGCCGCGGCCTGAGCAACCGCGACGTCCTTGAGGTGCTCAGCACAGGTGCCGGGCGCGACGGCCGGGAGCTGGAGGTGCGGCTGCTGCTGGGCCGCGACAGCGAGGGCGCCGAGCAGTGGGGCGCCCCGTTCCGGCTGAGCCGCCGGTACGTCGCCGAGCAGTGCCACCTGGCCTACGGAATGACCGTGCACTCGGTGGAGGGGTCGACGTTCGGCGACAGCTCCTACAGCCTGATCCGGGCATCCGACACCCGGAAAACCCTCTACACCGCGATGACCCGCGGCCGCGAGCAGAACATCGCGTTCGTAGCCGCCGACACCGCCCCGCCCGACGCGCCTGACTCGACCACGCCTCGGCCGGAGCGCCCGGCGGAGGCTGACCCGGAGATTGCGCGGGCCCGGGCACTGGAGCGTGAGCGCGCCGGGTTGCCGCCCGAGGACGCCGGGCCCGGCCCGGACGGCGATACGGTCACGGTGCTCGCCCAGGTCGTCGGCCGCGATGACGCCGACCTGGCCGCCGGGGAGACGCTCGCGAAGGCGTACTCCGACGCGGACCACCTGGCCGACCTCGGCCACCGGTGGATGGAGCTGGTCAAAGAGGAGCAGCGGGAACGTTGGAGCCAGGTGCTGCGGGACACCCTGCCCGCGCATCTATCGGCCGAGGCCCTGGACGACCCAGCGCTGACATGGCTGTTCCGCGAGCTGCGCACGGCCGAGCTGGCCGGCCGCGACGGCGCCGGGGTCCTAGCCGACGCCGTGGAGATGCGGCCGCTCACCGGCATCCGGGACACCGCGAGAGTCCTGCACGGCCGGGTCCGCATCCTCACCCGCGACGCCCAGGTGCAGATCGGCAGGACCTGGGCCGAGCGGCTGCCCGACGTGGCCCACCCGGACCGGCGGCGTTACATGGCCGAGCTGGCCGAGGCAATGGACGCCCGGGTGCAGCGCCTCGGCGAGCACGCCGCGGACACCGCCCCGCTGTGGGCCATGCGGGCGCTCGGCCCGGTGCCGGACGACCCATCCGCACGAGCGGAATGGCAGGAGCGCGCCTCGGTCGTGGCGGCCTACCGGGAGATGCACGGCTATGACAATCCCGGCGACCCGATCGGCCCCCAGCCGTCGAGAGTGTCTCCGGAGGCCCGGGCGGAGTGGCATTCCGCCCAGGCGGCGCTCGGCCGCGTGGACGGCATGGACCTGCTGGGCGTCCCTGATGAGGTCCTCGAGGTGCGCCGGGGTCTGTACGAGCAGGAGACAGCGTGGGCTCCGGAGCATGTCGGCGAGCAACTGCGCCTGGCGCGCATGGCCGCGATCGACGCCAGGGGGCGGGAAGCCCGTTCGGAGCACGAGGAGCGTGCCGCCGCGACAGCCGAGGCGCGGAGCGTGCACGCCCGGAACAAGGCGATCTGGGCGGCGGCGAAGGCCAAGGCCTACGAGGCGATGTCCGCTTACGAGAAAGCCGATCTTGCCCGCAGGGAGTGGGCGCGGGTCACGGAGGCGACGCGGCGGGCGGCCCTGGCCGCCGACCTCGAGCTGCGGCGCAGGCACCCCGAGCGCATGCGCGAGCAGCTGCGCTCCGCCGAGCCTGAGAGCACCCTGGCCCAGGCGCAGGCCCGCGGCAAGCCCGCTGTGCAGGAGACGCTGCCCGCCATGCCCCAGCCCGGGCGGGAACCGGAGATCACGACGAGGCGGCAGGAAGACGCGCGGATGCTCGCCGCCCTCGGCCTCACGCCGGAGACCGCGGCAGACCCGGTGCCCGGGCATGTGCGGCGGGTGGCGGAGCACGCCAGGGCCACGGAGGAGTTCCTGGCCGGGCTCCGGTCAATGCCCGAGCCCAGCGCCAACGCGGACGAGATGTCCCCCGGCGAAGCGTGGGCAGTCGCGGCCGGGCGGCAGCGCGACTCAGTCCTGCAGCCCCCCGAGCCCCTGGTCCCCGCCGCGCCGCAGGTCACGCAGCCGCACGCCGAAGCCGAGCCGGAGGCGGGGGTGTGCGACACATATGTAGGGGTCCCACATCTTCCCTGGTTATGATGGCAGTCTGGTTTTGACAGTCAAAACCAGATGAGGAGTGCCCATGTCCGAGCCGTCGCTTCCGGAGCTGGAGGCCGAGCGGGACCGGCTGTTCGCGCAGCTCAGCATGGTCGGCGACTTCCGGCGGGGGTCGGTGAGCGAGAACTGGCGCAGGTGCGGGAAGCCGAACTGCGCGTGCGCGGCCCCGGAGCATCCCGGTCACGGGCCAAGGTTCTTGTGGACCCGGTCCGCCGGCCGGCGGAAGACCGTCGGCCGGCAGCTCGCGACGGGCGAGGTGGGCAAGGTGCGCCGCGAGATCGCCCGGCACGCCGAGTTCGCGACGACGGTGGAGCAGGTCATCGAGGTGAACGAGAAGATCTGCGAGGCCCGCCCCGCGGCGGGCAGCGCCGCCGGCGAGGACCCCTCCGGGACGGGAGGGGAAAAAGGGGGCTCCGGGAGGCGCTCGCGGCGGAGAAGTCCGCCGAGGTAGGCCGCCTGGCGGCCGAGGCCGCCAGGGCGCTGGGCTGCGAGAACGGCCTGGAGACGGCCGAGGCGGTGCTCCGGGCCGGGCTGCTGAGGCTCGGCGGGGCCATGCTCGGGGAGGCGCTGTCCGCCGATCCCGGCCACCGCGGTCCCCGGATGGACTGCGGGCACGGCCACGAGGCCGTGTTCGCCGGCTACCGGGAGAAGGTCATCGACACCGTGCTCGGGCCGGTCGCCCTGCGGCGGGCCTGGTACCACTGCGCGGACTGCGGGCACGGCCTGGCCCCGCGCGATGCCGAGCTCGGCGTCGCGCGCGCGTCGATGTCGCCGGGCCTGGCCGCGATGAACGACCTGGCCGCTGCCGCCGGGCCGTTCGCGGGGGCCGCGCGGCTGCTGGAGGAACTGGCCGGGGTCCGGCTCACCGCCAGGCGGGCCGGGCGGGCGGCCGAGGCCAGCGGCACCGCCATCGCGGCAGCAGGCCGCGGCCGCGCCGCGCTCATCGCCTCCCGCAAGCTCGTGCCTCTCCCGCCGTCCCCGCTGCCGGACAAGCTCTACGCCGTCATCGACGGCACCGGCGTCCCCATGACCTCCAGGGAGACCGCCGGACGGGACGGCAAGGGCGAGGACGGCCGCGCCCGCACCCGGGAAGTCAAGCTCGGCGTCTTCTTCACCCAGGACAAGCTCGACAAGGACGGCTACCCGGTCCGCGACCGGGCCTCCACCAGCATCATCGCGACCTTCGAGCCCGCCGCCACGTTCGGGAACCTGGTGAGGGCCGAGGGCATCCGCCGCGGCGCCGGCCACGTCCGCCAGCTCACCATCCTCGGTGACGGCGCCGCCTGGATCTGGGGCATCGCCACCGCCAAGTTCCCCGAGGCCACCCAGATCGTCGACCTCTACCACGCCCGCGAGCACCTGCACTCCCTCACCAGGTCCCTGGACTTCATGCTGCTGGACGGCAAAGATGAGTGGCTCGCCGCCCGGCTCGAGGACCTCGACTACGGCGACATCGAGGCCGCCGTCCGCAAGTACCCGCTGGAAGGCGTTAAAAAGGACGAGGTCGAGAAGGAGCTCGGCTACTTCCTGAACAACGCCCCCCGCATGCGCTACCACTGGTTCCGCTCACGCGGCCTGTTCACCGGCTCCGGCGTCGTCGAGGCCAGCTGCAAGACGATCGTCGGGCAAAGACTCAAGCAGGCAGGCATGCACTGGACCGTCGCAGGAGCCGACGCCATCATCGCCCTGCGCTGCAAAGAGGCCAGCAGCCAGTGGGAAGCCATCGGCGACCACCGTCACAACCAGACAGGAGCTGCCTGACCTGCCCGCGCCCGAAGATGATCTTGGTTACCTACAAATCTGTCGCACACCCCGGAGGCGGGCGCGTGATGGCCATTGTCGGTGCAGCCGCTTACCCTGCAGGGATGGAGGAGGAGGGCTTCGCGCCGAGCGAGGCCCAGATGCGCCGCGTTCTCGAGCTGGCCAGGTCGGGCATTGCCCGGTACGGGTTCGGCGAGGAGCTGCACCCCGTGGACCTGGCCCGGCCGTGGGGCAATGCCCGGTGGCAGGACAACGCCTGGCTCCGGGGAGTCCGTGACCTGCTCGAATGGGTGCTCGGCGACACCTGTATCGGGCCGCTGCGCGGCACCCCGGCAGCGCGGCCGACGCCATACGAGGTGTACCGGGATCTCGGCGATATTGACGAGATCATGCGGCAGGGGTCACGGTGCCCCGTTCGCCCTGGGTGGCCGCCGCCGCAGTCCGGCGAGGCGATGGACGCCACGGTGCTCTGGCTGAATGGCCGAACTAAGGTGCCGCCGGTCTGCGAGCATGGCCTCGGCGCCTACCAGTGCGCCTGCCAGGATCTCGCCCGGATGGCAGCTGACAGCTAGCCTGCCTGTGCCCGATCGTAATCCCAGGCGATGTTCACGATGTCGCGGTGATGGTCGCCGTGACGGCTCCGGTCGGCTGCGATGGGCTCACGGACACTAGGCTTGCCTCCCCAGGCGCTAGTGTTCCGTTACAGACGGTGACAGCTCGACTTGCGCGTGGCACGCGATATCCGCCGTTCTGCGCTCATCCTCTGGCCTTCATGATGCCCTCGCGGAGTGTTCGAGATCGGACATTATGGGCGGGTGCTGCGCTACGTACTGTTGCGCGACGCCCTTCGGACCTCAGTCTTGAGCCCTCGGCAGGATGTCGTGCGGTGAATCATCTGGGCCTCGCGGGATCGGATCCGCTGCAAGGATGACGGCCGTGCGCCGCTACGAGGCGAGTATGTACGACAGCAACCGCTGGGACGGCTTCGAACTCCGCCCCGGCGACATCATCATCAGCACCCCGCCAAAGTGCGGGACGACGTGGACGCAGATGATCTGCGCCCTGCTCATACTGCAGGAACCGGAGCTCCCGCTCCCGTTGGACGCGCTCTCGCCGTGGATCGACATGGTGACTCGCGCCCGCACAGACGTGTTCGCGGACCTGGAAGCCCAGACGCACCGCCGGTTCATCAAGACCCACACGCCGCTCGACGGGATACCCAACGATCCGACGGTCACGTACATCTGCGTCGTGCGGGACCCGCGCGACGTGGGGCTGTCGATGGACCACCATATCGACAACACCGACATCGGCGCGTTCCTCAACCAACGCGAACGGGCGGCCGCGATCGACGGTATCGAGCTCGGACCATTGCGGCCACCGCGGCCGCGCCCCGACGGCGAGCGGGACCGCTTCTGGCAGTGGGTCGACGACGAGACGCCGTCGACGCAGGTCGGGTCGTCGCTGCGGCGCACTGTAGAGCACCTGCAGACGTTCCGGGACGCCGCCGACGATCTGGACGTCGTGTATTTGCACTACGACGACCTAAAGGCCGACCTGGAGGGGCAGATGCGGCAGATGGCCGCGCGCCTCGGCATCGACGTCGACGAGCACCGATGGCCCCGCCTGGTCCAGGCGGCGACGTTCGAGTCGATGCGCAGCAGGGCCGACATGACCGTCCCCGGCGGCGGTCCGGAGCACTGGATCGATCCCGCCGCGTTCTTCAGCCGCGGCACGAGCGGCCAGTGGCGCGGCCTCCTCGACGACGCCGACCTCGCCCGGTACGCCGCGCGCGTGCGGGCGCTCGCGTCCGACAACCTCGTCGAGTGGGTGCATCGCGAGCCGATCGACTGAGATCCCCGTCCGGCGGTATACCCGCACTACCCAAAGCTGATCGTCAGCGCCGACCGCCGCCCATAACTGCCGATCCGCGCTCGGGACCAACATCAGGGGTCTGCGCCTCAACCGACGCCGGATTCGGCGTTCGGCGCAAGTGCCCGGTGCCAGCGTCGACGGGAAGTTCACCCTGCGTGACAGCCGTCGTCGAAGCATGCGGGCCGTCACTGAGCAGATCCTGACAGGCGCCGCGTTCACGAAGCTGTCGCCGCCCAGCAGAAGATTATGGTCTAAAGAAGTGACGCCGCGCGCTCATAGTGAGCGACGCCTAACAGCACCGCAACGGCATCACGTGGAAGCTGGACCTGTCTGTGATCGCGCACGCTGGAACCACCGTCCGCAGCCCGACGTCCAGGGCCGACCTGGGGCCAACAGCATGGCCTGCCGCGGTTCAGTGACGCGCTGGCACTGGGAACGTCGGTCCTGACTCCGCACTACTGACCAGGGAAGGCGTCAGCTACTGAGCCTGGGCGACAGCCGGGGCTGGATCGCCGTGCTCGAGGTACAGGGGGACGCCGGTGCCAAGGGCCTCGTGCGCGCGGGTAACCCGCCGGCTCAGGCGCGGGATGAGGTAATCGCCGACCCGGCTGACCAGTACCCACTCCCATCGGTCGAGCTCCCCGTCACCAAGGCTGATCTGCGCCTCGTCGTCGCCGAGCTGGCCGCAGTCGAAGATGTAGAGGATCTTGTCGCCCTCGCCGGCGTTCGGTGCCCAGTCGATGACCAGGAGCCGGCGCGGTTCCCGGTCGAGAGCCAGTTCTTCTTTCAGCTCGCGGCGGCACGCCGCCGCCGGCGATTCGCCGATTTCGGCATAGCCGCCGGGGATGTCCCAACGGTTGCCGTAGGTCTTCCGGACGAGCAGCACCCGGTCGCCGTCGGCGAATAGCGCCCCGGCGGCGATCCGTGGCGTTGCGAAGCTGGCTGCGGGATCGTTCACGGGACCACTGTACGGCTGGCTA
>DATCEO010000116.1:0-4790 GCA_036510065.1 Streptosporangiaceae bacterium
TGAAACGGCACCCGCGCGACCTGCTCGGCGAATTCCGCGCCGTCGCCCCGCAGCGGCCGCCGATCGCGCTGCAACGCTGGAACATCCGGCGGGTCGCGCTGGCGGCCGCGATGCTCGCCATCATCACCGCCGCCGTGTTCGAAACAGGGAATGCCTTCTTCCCGGCGGCCAGAAATCTGGGCGCCTACGCCCCCAGCTGCGGCACCGGCCATTCGATGATCCTCAGCGCCCAGGCAGTCCCGTCCGCTGCCCTGCTGCCCTGCATCGCCGCGCTCCCAGCGGGCTGGAGCGTTGGCGGCACGGACATCGCCAGCGGGAAAGCCAGCTTCTGGCTGGACTCCGATCGCGCAGGACCGCGAGCGGTCACCGTAACCCTCACTGCGGCCTGCGACACCTCGGGCGCCCAGCAGATCCCCTCCGACCAACCCGGCACGCGCCGGTTCGAGCATCCGCTGAGCCTCGCGCCGCAGTTCTCCGGCCTCCGCTTCTACACATTCCCCGGCGGCTGCGCCACCTACCGGTTCAGTTTCGCGCACGGCACATCCCCCGCGCTGGCCGTCGCCGTCGATAACGCGCTGGCGTTCCAGTCCCGGTCAACCCTCGTCAACTACGTCCGGCACACCGAAGGTCTCACGCTCTGCGGGCGAGATGCCGCATGCCCGCGATGATCGCCGGGAAGGGGGGTGTCCCGTGCAGGCCAGACTGGTCGATGTGCCCGGGGCGGAGCGCCAGGCGCTGGCCCCAGAGGCCGCGTGGCACACGCTTAGCGCCGAGGAGGTGCTGCGAGCCGAGGAGGCAGACCCGAGGCACGGCCTGAGCTCGGCGGAGGCGGCGTCGCGGGCCGGCCGGTTCGGCCCCAACACGCTCGCCGCAGGCAGGGCAGAGCCTCGCTGGCGCGCGTTCATCCGCCAGTATTCCGACCCCATGCAGATCGTCTTGCTAGTGGTCGGCCTCCTCAGCCTCTTCCCCCTCAGGCAGCTGGGAACCGGCCTTCTGCTGATTCTGCTGACACTGGCTAACGCGGTTCTCGGCCTGCAGCAGGAGGGCGGGGCTGAGAGCGCGGTCGCCGTGCTCCAGCGGAGGTTGATCGTGACCGCCCGGGTGCGGCGCGATGGCCAGGAGGCGGAGATCCCCGCTGCACAGCTGGTCCCCGGCGATGTCGTCTCGATCGAGGCGGGTGACGTCGTTCCGGCTGACGGCAGGCTGCTCCGGGTGGCCACGCTGGAGGTCGCCGAGTCCGAGCTGACCGGGGAGAGCCTGCCGGTCTCGAAGGGCACGGCCCCGGTCGGGGAAGCCGACATGCCGCTGGGCGACCGGACCGACATGGTGTACATGAACACCTCTGTCACCCGCGGGACGGGCGAGTTCGTGGTCACCGCGACCGGGATGGCGACCGAAGTCGGCCACATCTCGGGAATGCTCCAGGCGCAGCCGGCGGTCAAGACCCCGCTCACCCGCCAGCTCGACCGGCTCTCAAAGCAGCTCCTGCTGGTCGCGGGTGTCGCGCTGATCGCGTCGATGGCCGTGAACCTGTCTCGCGGCTATACCTTCAACGCGGTGTTGCCCGCCGCGGTCGCCTTCGCCATCGCGGCGGTCCCGGTGCAGTTGCCCATGGTGGTGACGACGATCCTGGCGTGGGGCACCCGGGCTCTGGTCAAGGTCGGCGCCATCATGAAGCAGCTCCCTTCGACCGAGACCCTGGGGTCTACGTCCGCGATCAACACGGACAAGACCGGGACGCTCACGCTGAACCAGATGACCGCGGTCCAGATGGTCATCGCCGGGCACCGCTATGCGGTCGAGGGAAAGGGCTACTCGACCCACGGGCGCATCAACCGCGTCGCCGGACAGGCGGAGATCCCGCTGGACCAGTTCCTGATGCCGATGGTCCTGGCCTCCGACGCGGTGCTCAGCGACGGCGAGCTGATCGGCGACCCGACCGAGGGAGCCCTAGTCGCGCTGGCCGCGAAAGGCGGCATCGACGCCGTCTTGACCAGGCAGGTACACCCGAGAATCGCCGAGCTCCCCTTCGACGCCGAGTACAAGCTCATGGCGACGTTCCACAAGATGACCGATGAATCAGGGAAGGCGGTGATCCGCTGCTTCGTGAAGGGGGCGCCCGATCAGCTCCTGACCCGGGCCGCCACGGTGCTGGACCCGGACGCCGACCCGGTTCCGCTCGACGGCCGTCTCCGCGAGCGGTACCTGGCCGATAACCACCGGTTCGCGGAAGAGGGCCTGCGGGTCATCGCAACCGCACGCAGGGATTTCGACCCGGCGGCCTTCGATCCGGGGGCTGACCTGCTCCCGCTAGTGACCGATCTGGAACTGCTGGCTCTCGTCGGAATCGTCGACCCGCCGCGGCCCGGTGCCAAAGCATCGGTCGGGCAGGCGAAGTCCGCCGGGATCGAGGTCCGCATGATCACCGGTGATCACGCGGTGACCGCGGCCGCGATCGCCCGCCAGCTTGGCATCGATGGCAAGGTCATCAGCGGGGCGGAGTTCGGCGCGATGACCGATGACGAGGCGATGGAGGCGATCGCTGATGTCGGCGTGATCGCCCGCGTCACTCCAGAGCACAAGGTCCGCCTGGTGGACCTGCTCAAGCGCGAAGGCCAGATCGTCGCCATGACCGGCGACGGCGTCAACGACGCGCCCGCGCTGAAGAAGGCCGACATCGGGATCGCGATGGGCACCGGGACCGAGGTGGCCAAGCAAGCCGCGGTGATGGTTCTGACCGACGACAACTTCTCCACGATCACCAAAGCGGTGGAAATCGGCCGCGGGCTGTATGACAACCTGGTCCGGTACATCCGGTTCGAGATGGGATGCATGTTCGGCTTCATCATCACCTTCCTTGGCGCCAGCATCTTCGACATCGCCCACGGCGAGCCGCTCCTTCCGCTGCAGGTCTTGTGGGTGGCCTTCACCACCGTCACGATCCAGTCCATCGGGCTCGGGTACAGCAGGCCTGTCGAAGGGCTGATGGAACGCCGACCCCGGCCACCCAGCCAGCCGATCCTGACCAGAGGGGTCCTCGCCTGGCTCGTCTCGGTCGGGCTGGTGATGGCGATCGGCACGCTGAGCGTGGTCAGCTGGGCGGAACAGGCGCACACGCTCGCCATCGCGCGAACCGTGGGCGTGGTCGTGTTCTCAATGTTTAACCTGTTCTTCTCGCTCGAGTCGAGGGACCGGCGGGACTCGGTGTTCTCCCTCAGCACGTTCGCCGACCGGACGTGCATCGTGACGACCGGGGCCTCCCTTTTCCTGCTCGTCATGGCAACCGTCCTGGCGCCGTGCCAGGCGATCCTGAAGACCACCGCGCTCGACGTAGATCAGTGGCTCCTCTGCGCAGCCGTGGCACTGTCGATCATCGCGGTCACCGAGATCCGCAAGGCGTTCCTGCGGCAGACCGTCGGTCCGGTCAGGTTACGACGATCACCGCGACGCCGACTGCGTCATAGGTGCCGCGTGCCCGCGCGTCCCGGGTCGCGAGGGCTGCCCCGTGCTCCTTGGCGGCCAGCGCCACCAGCGCGTCATAAACGGCGCCGCCCGCGATGCCCAGGCGGCTCAGCGTGTCCGGCTTACGGGTGCGCGAGCTGCTCAGCACAAGCGGGGACGGGCGGGTATTCACGGATCCCGGCACGCAATTCAGCAGCTGGCCGCGGTCGGTACGGAGGCCGCGGGCCCTGCCAACGGATAGGTGGATGAAGCCGACCTGCATGAGCGAGCATCGCTCTGCGACCCACGTACCACGGCTACGGGCTGGTCTGCGAGTTAGCCACGATGCCCGGGTGGAGTACCTCCTGACCGCGATGCCTGCCGCGGCGTTAACGGCGAGGCCCAGTGCCGCCCCGCCTGCGATGTCGAGCGGAAAATGGGCGCCGACATAGACACGGCTCAGTCCCACCAGGGGGATGGCGGTCAGGGTGAGGGCGCGGCCGCCCGGGCCGAGACGGGGCAGGGCAGCCACGCCAAGGACGACGGCCACGCCCGCGTGCCCGGACAGGTATCCGAGGCCGCTGGCGTCGCGGCCGCGACGGCGGATGCCCGGAAGCAGGGTCACCGGCCGGGGCCGCCGCACTATCCGCTTGACCGCTTTGGCCAGCGCCCAGGTGCCAGTGCCGCCGATCAGGAGGCGGGCTGCCAGCTCCCCGTCTCCGGCCAGCCAGGCCGCCGCGGCCGACGCCGGGATGGCACCGAACGCGCCCAGCTGCATGACGGCCCAGGCGGGCAGGTAGACCGAATCGGGCAGGCCGTTGACTGCGCGGAATGCCCTGACTTCCCGTGGGCCCACACGGTCGTGGCGCACGGCACCGGCGGTGGCCAGCAGGGCAGCCAGGCCGAAGCCAAGCTGGACGCCGGGAGCGGCCAGCATGGCCGGAAGGGCACGTTCATGCTTGCTCGCGGGCCGCATCATCGGTTGAGCGTAGGCCACGCAGGGCAGCCAGACGGGCCGGCCGAGGCCGTTTCGGTACCGATTCCCCCTGTGCCCACAGCGAGGATGACACATCGCGAGCCGGCTGGCGAGGGCGCGGGCGGCGATGTCTCCGGCGTAGACGTGCGCGGGACCATCTCACCGTTATCCGCTGGCGCCGGCGGTGCTGGCGCTGGGCACGCCGAATACCAGGTTCAGCGCGCTCCCGATGAACAGGCCCAGGCCCGCCCCCGCGGCGACGTCCACGGGGAAGTGCGCCCCGAGGTACACCCGTGACAGGCAGACCGCGGCGGCCAGCGCCCAAGGCAGGACCTTTCACCAGCCTTTGAAGTAGGGGGCCACCAGCGCGGTG
>DATCEO010000117.1:0-24540 GCA_036510065.1 Streptosporangiaceae bacterium
TCAACCCTGAACATTGTGGCGACCTCGGCCGGCGTAAGCAGCGGCTCGGCCTC
This sequence comes from Streptosporangiaceae bacterium, assembly GCA_036510065.1. Lineage (GTDB taxonomy): Bacteria > Actinomycetota > Actinomycetes > Streptosporangiales > Streptosporangiaceae > DASUBV01. The sequence goes on from DATCEO010000117.1 coordinate 54, forward strand.
CGGTGTACGTGCAGACATTTTGACGGCCTCTCCTCCTGGACCGGTACTGCGATCCTGCGTGTGTGGCTGTTCCTGGCTCCATTGGGGAGCCTGCCGTGGATGTCCCATATAGTCCGCTCAGACCATATTGCCATCACCAGCGGTGACAAGTCGACCACCAGGAGCAAAGTTTCTGATGTGAGTCACCCCGTTGCCCCCCAGCACTGTGTCACGGTGCGTGATTCTAGCGACACGGAACGTCGCAACGGGCGGATTCGGAAAAGTCATCCGCGCCTCCCATCGGCTACTTAGCTAGATTGCCTCCATGTCCTGCTACCTCATGCGTCCGTGCTGGTAGATCAGTGCTGGTTGTGGGCGATGCCAGTCCGGCCTCCGCAACCCCCCTCCAGCGCCTGGCCGGCTCTGCCGCCGGACTAACGCTTTGCTGGGCTATCCGCGGCCAGCCGCCGCTGCGCTACCGAGGTGGCACGAGCTAGGCGAACGGCACGGTCCGCGTGCAGGTTCCTGTCCTGACTTCGCGGATTCCCTCCTTTCCGCTCCGCCGGGCGCCGGCCACGGCGACGTCTGCCTGGACTGGCGAGCCTCCGGCCAGGCAGTTCAGTTCGGTCGCGGGGCCCCGTGCGGGCCGGTCGCGACCGCAGGTACGTCCAGGAGGTAAGACCCAGATGCTGGCGTCTGTCCTGGGACGCTAACGGCGCAACTCGTGTCATACGGAACGAGCGGCGACGCCGTAATAATCCTCCGGAGTGCTGTGAGATGCCTTGTTTGGACAGTATTTGCCCGCTCAGCCGCATCCTTACACGCTGTGTAGTCACCCCGTTGCCGTCCTGCGAGCACCACTCCGGGCGCAAGACCGTCATAAGCCCGCACTCCGGTCGCATCAGACAGCATGACTAATCGTGACATGCCAGACGCTCCGGATAAAGGGCTGGTGCCTATGAGATCCTGCTGAGCCGTCCTGGCCGCCGGAGGCCGGTCATAGGCTGGAGGGCGACCTCACGCCAGCGAAGACGCGAGACTGATGCCAGGAGTCTGTCCAGTGGCCAACGTTTTCGGAACCGCAGACCAGGCCGGCGACGGCGACGCGGCCCATCTGGAGGGCGCGAGCGCGAGCGGCCAGACCGGGCACGAACAGGTGGTCTTCTGCCAGGACCACGCCAGCGGCTTGCGGGCCATCATCGCCATCTACTCGACGGCACTCGGGCCCGCTCTCGGCGGCACGAGGTTCTACCCTTACCCCAGCGAGGACGCGGCACTGGCCGACGTGCTCAACCTGTCCCGGGCCATGACGTACAAGAACGCGCTAGCCGGCCTGGACCACGGCGGTGGCAAGGCGGTGATCATCGGCGACCCGGACAAGCTCAAGTCGGAGCCGCTGCTGCGCGCCTACGGCCGCTTTGTCCAGTCGCTGAGCGGCCGGTACATCACCGCCTGTGACATCGGGACCTACAGCGAGGACATGGACGTCATCGCCCGGGAATCCAGCTATGTCACCGGCCGTACGGTGCGCAACGGCGGGGCCGGCGACTCGTCGGTCCTGACCGCGCTGGGCGTCTTCCAGGGCATGCGGGCCGCGGCCGCGCATGTCTGGGGCGGTGCCACCCTGGACGGCCGCTCGGTCGGGGTGGAGGGTGTCGGCAAGGTGGGCCGCCGGCTGGTCGGGCATCTCCTCGATGACGGCGCCAGGGTCACGGTCTTCGATACCAGCGCCGCGGCCGTCGAGCTGGTGCGCGGCGCCTATCCGCAGATCCTGGTAGCGGCGACCCGGGCCGACCTGGTGGCCAGCCGGCCCGATGTCTACGCGCCGTGCGCCCTCGGGGGCTCGGTCGACGAGGCCGCCGTGGCTGTCCTCGGCGGCCAGGGTCCCGCCCACGCCACCGCTCCCGCCGCCGGCTCCCCGACCCTCTCCGCCGCTCCCGCCACCGGGACCACCGCCGCCGCCCGGACTGCCGGTACCAGGATCATCTGCGGCGGGGCCAACAACCAGCTGGCTCACCCGGGCGTCCAGAAGCTGCTGGCCGACGCCGGGATCGTGTACGCGCCCGACTACGTGGTCAACTCCGGCGGCGTCATCCAGGTCGCCGACGAGCTGAACGGATTCAGCCTCGAGCGCGCGCGGGCCCGGGCCGAGCAGATCTTCGACACCGTGCAGCGGCTGCTGGCCGCCGCCGCGGCCGAGGGCGTGCTGCCGGCGGTGGCCGCCGACCGGCTCGCCGAGCACCGAATCAGTTCTGTCGGCAGGCTCCGGGGCATATACCTCGGCAGACAATGAGGGCGGCAGGACCTCGCCGGAGGCGCTAGCGGCGCAAAGCAGGTACGGTTGTACCTGTACGTCAGGCGCTGCGCGCCGCGCTTCCGGTGGCGGAGAGGCGGCGGCCTTGTCTGTCATGCGGCCAAGCCCGCGCTCGTCGGCGTGGTAAGAGCAACTTTCAGTGCGGTGACCAGGGGCCTGTTGGGCCCCGTACGTTCGAGGGGGTCGAGCCAATGGGGCGCGGCCGAGCCAAGGCCAAGCAGGTAAAGGTAGCCCGTCAGCTGAAGTACAACGGCGGCGGAACTGACCTTGACCGGCTGCGGGCCGAGCTGGGTGTCGGCACGGACCAGCAGGGACCTGACGCATACGCGGATTTCGGCGGACGCTACTCGGCGGACGACGAAGACGCGGATGACGAAGATGACGGCCGCTCGCTGGACGACGAGGACATCGATGATGAGGACCCGTATCCCTCGATGAGCAGGACCGCGGGAGACTGACCGGCCAGCCGCAGTTACTAGTTACTGACCAGCCAGTCACGATCGGGTGCGGTGCAGAGGGACCAGGCCGCGCCCAGGTGGGGTTGTGCCCATTCGGCGTACCGGGCGGCCGGCTATCGGGCGTGCTGCCCGGTGAGCCGGGCAGTACCAGTGCCAGATGTCACCGTGCCGATGATCCACGCGGGCACGTCCCGGCCGGCCAGCAGGGCCAGCGCGCGGTCAGCGTCGGCGGCGGCCACGATGGCGACCATCCCGACCCCCATGTTGAACACTCGTTCCATCTCCTGGTCGGGCACGCCACCCCGGCTGGCCAGCAGCCCGAAGATCGGAGCAGGCCGCCAGGTACCCCGGTCCAGGACGGCGTCGGCATGCGGCGGCAGCACCCGGGCCAGGTTCGCGGCCAGGCCGCCGCCAGTCACGTGCGCGAACGCGCGCACCCGCGTTTCCGCCGCCAGGGCCAGGCAGTCGCGGGCATAGATCCGGGTCGGGGTCAGCAGTTCCTCGCCGAGCGGCCGGTCCAGGCCCGGCGGCTGGGCGGCGAGGTCCAGTCCGGCCGCCGGGGCGTCGATGATGCTCCGGACCAGCGAGAAGCCGTTGGAATGCAGGCCCGACGAGGCCATCGCGATAAGGACGTCGCCTGGCTGTACCCGGCCGGGGCCCAGCGCGTCGTCAGCCTCGACCACGCCGGTCGCGGCGCCCGCGAGATCGAAGTCGTCCGGTCCGAAGTGACCCGGGTGCTCGGCCGTCTCTCCGCCGATGAGCGCGCACCCGGCCTGGACGCACCCTGCGGCGACGCCGCCGACGATCGCCGCGATGCGCTGCGGCGAGACCTTCCCGACCACCACGTAGTCGGTCATGAACAGCGGCTCGGCGCCGCAGACCACCAGGTCATCGACCACCATGCCGACCAGGTCGATGCCGATCGTGTCGTAGACCCCCAGCCGCCGGGCGATCATGACCTTGGTGCCGACGCCATCGGTCGAGGTGGCCAGCAGCGGCCGTCGCATCCGGGCCAGCCTAGAGACGTCGAACAGCCCGGCGAAGCCGCCGATGCTGCCGATCACCTCGGGCCGGGCGGTCTTGTCGACCGCCGCCCGCATCAGCTCGACGGCCCGCTCGCCCGCGTCGATATCCACGCCAGCCCCGGCGTAACTCGACCCGGTCCGCTGCTCAGCGGGCACCGCAGCCCGAGGCTGCTCAGCGGGCACTGCAGCCCGAGGCTGCTCAGCGGGCACTGCAGCCGGGGGCTGCTCAGCGGGCACCGCTACCGCCGCTGACGCCGCTGACGGCGACCGGCTCCAGGACGTGCTTGCCCTGCTCAGCCTCGGTCACCGGGATCGGGTAGTCACCGGTGAAGCAGCCCAGGCACAGCCGGGAAGCCGGCAGCGTAGTCGCGGCGATGAGCCCCTCCAGCGAGACGAACCCCAGGGAGTCGGCCCCGATGGACTGCCTGATCTCGTCCATCGTGAGGTTGCCGGCGATCAGCTCGGCCCGGCTGGCGAAGTCGATGCCGAAGAAGCACGGCCAGGTCACCGGCGGGCTTGAGATCCGGACATGGACCTCCGCCGCGCCGGCCTCGCGCAGCATGGCCACGATGGCCTGCTGGGTGTTGCCCCGGACGATCGAGTCGTCCACGACCACCACCCGCTGGCCGGCGATGACGTCCCGCAGCGGATTGAGCTTCAGCCGGATGCCGCGCTGCCGGATGGTCTGGCTTGGCTGGATGAAGGTGCGGCCCACGTAGGAGTTCTTGACCAGGCCCTGCCCGTAGGGGATCCCGCTGGCCTGCGCGTAGCCGATCGCGGCCGGGGTGCCGGACTCCGGAACCGGAATCACCAGGTCGGCCTCGGCCGGGTACTCCGCCGCCAGCCGGCGGCCGACCGCCACCCGGGTGGCCTGCACGCTCCGGCCGGAGATGGAGGTATCCGGGCGGGCCAGGTAGACGTACTCAAACAGGCAGCCGCGCGGCTGCGGCGCGGCGAACGTGCGCGATCGCAGGCCGCGCTCGTCGATGGCGATCAGCTCTCCCGGCTCCACCTCGCGCACGAAGGTCGCCCCGACGATGTCCAGCGCGGCCGTCTCGCTGGCCACCACCCAGCCGCGCGGCAGCCGGCCGATGACCAGCGGGCGGAAGCCCTGGGGGTCACGCGCCGCGTACAGAGTCCGCTCGTCCATGAACACCAGCGAGTAGGCGCCGCGGACCAGCGGGAGCGTGGCCATGGCCGCCTTCTCCACCGTCCCGATCGTGCCAATCGCCCCGACCGCGTCGCCGGCCGGGCCTCCGTCCAGGTGAGCGCCGTCGAGATGAGCGCCGGCCGCCGGCGCCGCGAGCGCGCCGACGATCCGCGGGGCGCCCGGCATCCCCGGCAGCATCTCCTGCGGGGCGCTCGGCGGCGCCGCGAACAATGCCGTTAGTACATCGGTATCGGAGGTGGCCTGATTCGGCCCCGCCGGGCGGGCGCCGGCCAGGGCGGCAAGCTCCAGGGTGTTGATAAGGTTGCCGTTGTGGCCCAGGGCCAGGCTGGCCGTCGGCGTGGCCCGGAATGTCGGCTGCGCGTTCTCCCAGACCGACGACCCGCTGGTGGAGTACCGGCAGTGCCCGACGGTGATGTGCCCGTGCAGGGTGTTCAGCACCGCCTCGTCGAACACCTGCGGGACCAGGCCCATGTCCTTGTAGACGACGATGCGCTTGCCGTCGCTGACGGCTATCCCGGCCGACTCCTGGCCGCGGTGCTGCAGCGCATAGAGGCCGAAGTACGCGAGCTTGGCCACCTCCTCGCCAGGGGACCAGGCCCCGAACACGCCGCAGGCGTCCTTGGGAGGCTGGTCATTGGGGTCGAGATCATCGCTCAGGCGGCCATCCGGCTTGATCACGTGGTCAGTGTAGATGACGCGGGGACGGGCTCCCGCCGGACACGGCGGCCGCGAAATATCCGGCGAACTGCTCCCGCAGCCGGTACTTCAGCACCTTGCCCCCCACGGTCTCTGGCAATTCCCCGGCGATAACGACAGCTTTGGGTGTCTCGAAGCCCGCCAGCCGCTCCCGGCAGAAAGCGATCAGCTCGGCCTCAAACGCCGCCGGCGCCGGCTGGTAGCCCGGCCGCGGCACCACGATCGCCGTGACCGCCTCGCCCCAGCGGTCGTGACTCAGCCCGATCACGGCCGCCTTGGCCACGTCCGGGTGCTGGTGCAGGATGGCCTCCACGCGCAGGCTCGAGACGTTCTCCCCGCCCGACTTGATGATGTCCTTATACCGGTCGACCATGATCCGCAGGCCGTCGTCGTCGACCATGCAGCTGTCGCCGGAGTGGAACCAGCCGTGCCGCAGCGCGAGCTGCGTCGCCTCGGGATCCCGGTAGTAGCCCGACGACACCGCGGGCGAGCGGTAGACCGCCTCGCCGGGCACGCCGGGCCGGTCAAGCAGGTGCTGGCCGTCGGGGTCCATGACGCTCGCGCCGAGCAGCGGGTTGGGGATCCCCACGTAGTTCAGCTGCGGCGCCGTGGCCTGGTAGGTCTCCTCCCACTCGTCCGGCCAGAAGCGGTGACAGGAGATGGCCTCGGTCTGCCCGAAGATGCCCACCAGGATGAACTGGTCGCCGCACAGCTGCTGCAGTCGCGACCGGACGGCCGGCTCGACCGCGCCCCAGCCGTAGACGAGCACCTGCAGGCTGCGGGCGTCGCGGCCGTTGGTCTCTGGGTCGGCAGCGGCCGCGCCCAGTTCCGCCGCCAGGGCCTTGACCAGCTGAGGTGAACCGCCCCACAGCGCGGTGACCCGCTCGGCGGCGATCGCGGCCGCCATCTGAGCCGGGACCGGCTTGCGCCCGATGACCAGCGATCCGCCCGCCAGGAAGGCCGGCAGCGACAGCACCTCGTCGGCGACGTGGTAGATCACCGGGAGGAACGAGCAGAGCCGGAGGTCGGCCTCGATGCGCAAGCCCCTGGTCAGCGACAGCGCGAACGACATGGCGCCCATGTAAGCGTAGGAATGCGAGAGCATCACGCCCTTGGGCATGGCCGTGGTGCCGGAGGTGAACAAGATCTCCCAGATGTCGTCGCCATGCACGACCGCGTCCGGCTCGGTGACGGGCTGGGCGGCCGTGAACTCGGCGTACGAGACGCCGCCGGGGGCGATGTCGCCGCCGATCGGGATGGTGACATCGGGCCGCAGCCCGGCCGCGCTGACCACGTCCGCCGCGGCGGGCCATAGCTCGGCGTCCACGATCACGAAGCGCGGCTCGGCCAGCCGGATCAGGTAGGCCAGCACGTCGGGGGCCAGCGCCGGGTTGACCGGGACCGCCACCAGCCCGGCCTTGGCCGTCGCGATCTTGGCCAGATAGGCCTCGACGGAGTTCTCGCAGATGAGCAGCACCCGGTCGCCGCGAGTCAGGCCGCTGGCCAGCAGCCCGTTGGCGAACCGGTTGGCCGCCTCGTCGGCCTGCCGGTAGGTCAGCCGCTCATAGGCGGGGTCGCCGAAGGCCCCGGCCCAGCCCGTGATCGCGACCCGGTCCGGCCGGCTCCAGGTCACCCGCTCGAGGATGTCGCCGACGCAGGTCCGTTCCCAGCGGTTATCCGCCCGCCGGTTGTAGAGACTCGTGACATCGATGGACACGGCCTGCTCCCTCGCTGGCGGGGCATGGGCGGGATGTTGGTGAATCATGAAACACGATCCGCAGGGCCGTCAATAGCCCGCGAGCCGCCGCCGCGAGCCGCCGCCGGTCCCGGCTCATCGCCCGTTCGCGCAGTACACAGTGGCCGCAGTCGTGACCGTAGCCGCCTATTCCGGCCGGGCCGGGGGCCGGGCTACAGTGAGAGGCCTTAGTGAGTTGCCAGTCACTAACGGGAGGCTCGGATGGCGGAGGGCCAGGCCGCGCGGCGGGCGGGCGCGAGCGCCGGGCAGGCGGGCGAGACCGCGGAGCAGGCCGCGCTGCGCGCGACGGTGGCCCGGATCGCCGGGAAGTTCGGCGGCTCGTACTACGCCGCCCGGGCGCAGGCGCACGAGTCGTGCGACGAGCTGTGGCAGGCGCTGGCCGAGGCCGGCTTCATCGGCGTGAACATCCCGGCCGAGTACGGCGGCGGCGGTGGCGGCATCACCGAGCTGGCCATCGTCTGCGAGGAGACCGCCGGGCAGGGCTGCCCGCTGCTGCTCCTGCTGGTGTCCAGCGCCATCTCCGGTGAAATCCTGGCTCGCTACGGCACGCCGGAGCAGAAGAGCGCGTGGCTGCCGGGCATCGCCGACGGGACCGGCAAGGTGGTGTTCGCCATCACCGAGCCCGAAGCCGGATCCAACACCCACCGGCTGACCACGACGGCCCGGCCGGACGGGGACGAGTGGGTGCTGACCGGCACCAAGTACTACATCTCCGGCGTCGACGAGGCGGCGGCCATCCTCGTGGTCGCCCGGATTGGCGCGGGCGGCGGCGGCGCGGTACAGGCCGGCCTGGGGCAGGCCGCCCCCGGCCGGGCCGGTCAGGAGCAGGCCGGCCCGGGGCGGTTCGGGCTGTTCCTGCTCCCGGCCGATGCGCCCGGCCTGACCGCCCGCCCGCTGCCGGTCGACGCGATGCTGCCGGAACGGCAGTTCACCCTGCACCTCGATGACATCCGGCTGCGGTCCGACGCCCTGGTCGGCGGCGACGCCCGTGCTGGCGAAAGCCGTGCTGGCGGGAACCGGGCTGGCCAGCACCCAGACGGCCTGGCCCAGGTGTTCCACGGCCTGAACCCGGAGCGGATCACGGCGGCGGCGCTGTGCGTGGGCGTGGCCCGGTACGCCCTGAACCGGGCGGCGGACTACGCGCGGACCCGGACGGTCTGGGACGTCCCGATCGGCGGCCACCAGGGCGTGGCGCACCCGCTGGCGCGGGCCAAGATCGAGACCGAGCTGGCCGCGCTGATGACCAGCAAGGCCGCCTGGTGCCACGACCACGGCCAGCCGGCCGGGGAGGCGGCCAACATGGCCAAGTACGCCGCGGCCGAGGCGGCCATCGCCGCGGTCGACCAGGCCATCCAGACCCACGGCGGCAACGGGCTGAGCACCGAATACGGGCTGGTGCCGCTGTGGGGCATCGCCCGGCTGCTGCGCATCGCCCCGGTGAACCGGGAGATGGTGCTCAACTACGTCGCCCAGCACAGCCTGCACCTGCCGAGGTCGTATTGAGCGCGCCGGCCGCGCCGCCGTCCGCCAGGGCCGTGGAGGGGACGGTCCTGGCGTCGGCGCTGGATCCCGGCTCGGAGTCATACCGGGCCAACCGGTCGGCCCAGCTGCGGGTGCTGGCCGAGCTGGACGAGCAGGTCGAGCTGGCTAAGGCCGGGGGCGGCCCCCGGTACGCCCAGCGGCACCACGACCGGGGCCGGCTACTGGCCCGCGAGCGAGTCGAGCTGCTACTGGACCGGGACAGCCCGTTCCTGGAGCTGTCGGTACTGGCCGCGTGGGGCACCGGGTTCGCGGTCGGCGCCAGCCTCGTCACCGGCACCGGCGTGGTGTCCGGGGTGGAGTGCGTGCTTATCGCGCACGATCCGACGGTCCGCGGCGGGACCATGAACCCGTACTCGCTGCGCAAGTCGCTGCGCGCGCTGGAGATCGCCCGCCGCAACCGGCTTCCGGTGATCAACCTGGTCGAGTCCGGCGGCGCGGACCTGCCCACCCAGTCCGAGCTGTTCGTTCCGGCCGGGAAGATCTTTCACGACCTGACCGAGCTGTCGGCCATGGGCGTCCCGACCATCGCGCTGGTCTTCGGCAACTCCACCGCGGGCGGCGCCTACGTGCCCGGCATGTGCGACTACAGCGTGCTGGTGGACGGCCAGGCCAAGGTGTTCCTGGGCGGCCCGCCGCTGGTCAAGATGGCCACCGGCGAGGAGGCCGACGACGAGGAGCTGGGCGGCGCCCGGATGCACGCGCGGGTCTCCGGGCTGGCGGACTACTTCGCCACCGACGAGCGGGACGCGATCCGGCTGGGCCGGCGCATCATGTCGGAGCTGAACTGGCGCAAGCAAGGGCCGCCACCGTCGCTTCCGGCCGACGAGCCGCGCTATGACCCCGACGAGCTGCTCGGCATCGCGCCGGCCGACTTCCGGGTGCCGTTCGACCCGCGCGAGGTCCTGGCCCGGGTGGTCGACGGCTCCCGGTTCGGGGAGTACAAGCCGTCCTACGGCACCAGCCTGGTCACCGGGTGGGCCAGCGTGCACGGCTATCCCGTGGGGGTGCTGGCCAACGCCCGCGGCGTGCTGTTCAGCGAGGAGGCCCGGAAGGCAGCCGAGTTCATCCAGCTGGCCAACCAGACCGACACGGCGCTGGTGTTCCTGCAGAACACGACCGGGTACATGGTCGGCACCTCCTACGAGCAGGGCGGGATCATCAAGGACGGCGCCAAGATGATCAACGCGGTGACCAACTCCGCCGTGCCGCACATCACGCTGAACCTGGCCGCCTCGTTCGGGGCCGGCAACTACGGCATGTCGGGCCGGGCCTACGACCCGCGGCTGATGTTCGCCTGGCCGGGCTCCCGGCTGGCCGTCATGGGCGCGGCACAGCTGGCCGGGGTGATGTCCATCGTGGCGCGCGCCTCAGCGGAGTCGGCCGGCCGGCCGTTCGACGCCGCTGCGGACGAGCAGCGCCGGCAGGCGATCGAGGCGCAGATCGAGCGGGAATCGAACGCCTTCTTCGTCACAGCCCGGCTCTACGACGATGGCCTCATCGATCCTCGCGACACCCGCACGGTGCTGGGCATCGCGCTGTCGGCCGCCCATTCGGCGCCGGTGGCCGGCCGCCGCGGCTTCGGCGTCTTCCGGATGTGACGCCGATGCCGCCCATTCGCAAGCTGCTCATCGCCAATCGGGGCGAGATCGCGGTGCGCATCATCAGGACCGCCCGCGAGATGGACATCGCCACGGTCGCGGTGTTCAGCGACCCGGACGCGGGCGCCCCGCACGTGCGGGCCGCTGATGAGGCGGTCGCGCTGCCAGGCGCCGCGCCGCGCGACACCTACCTGCGCGGCGACGCGATCATCGAGGCGGCGGCCGCCTGCGGCGCGGACGCGGTGCATCCGGGCTACGGGTTCCTGGCCGAGAACGCCGGCTTCGCACGGGACTGTGCCGCGGCGGCCCTGACCTTCGTCGGGCCGCCCCCGGCCGTCATCGAGGCCATGGGCTCGAAGATCGCGGCCAAGGAACTGCTGGCCGCGGCCGGCGTGCCGGTGCTGCCCGGCATCACCGTTGATGACGCTGTCGTGGAGTCGGCCCTCGAGCCGGGCGCGGGCTCGCAGCCGGGCGCGCGGCCGGGCGCGGAAAAGCTGGCCGCGGCGGTGGCCGAGATCGGCTACCCGGTGCTGGTCAAGGCCTCCTTCGGCGGCGGCGGCCGGGGCATGCGCATCGTCGCCGACCCGGCCGGCCTGGCGCAGGCCGTGGCCAGCGCCGCCCGCGAGGCCGCCTCGGCCTTCGGCGACGGCACCGTCTTCGTGGAGCGGTACGTCGAGCGTCCCCGGCACATCGAGGTGCAGATCGTCGGCGATGCCTACGGCACGGTCACCCACCTGTTCGAGCGCGAGTGCTCGATCCAGCGGCGGTATCAGAAGATCCTCGAGGAGGCGCCCTCGCCGGCGGTGGACGAGCGCCTGCGCGCCGAGCTGACCGCGGCCGCGGTCGCGGCCGGGCGCGTCATCGGCTACGTCGGGGCCGGCACCGTCGAGTTCGTGCTGGACGCCGCGGGCTCGTTCTACTTCCTGGAGGTCAACACCCGGCTGCAGGTCGAGCACCCGGTGACCGAGCTGATCACCGGCCTGGACCTGGTCCGCCTGCAGCTGGAGATCGCCGAGGGCGCTCCGCTGCCGCCGGAGGTGACCGGCGCGCAGATCAGCGGCCACGCGATCGAGGCCCGGCTCTGCGCCGAGGACCCCCGCGCGGGGTTCCGGCCGGCCACCGGCGTCCTGCACCGCTTCGAGATCCCGGACCTGCCAGGCGTGCGCACCGACGCCGGGGTGGCCGACGGGTCGGTGATCGGCGTGCACTACGACTCGATGCTGGCCAAGGTCATCGCGCACGGGCCGACCAGGGACGCGGCGCGGCGGCGGCTGGCGCCCGCCCTGGCCCGCGCCCGCCTGCACGGCGTCACGACCAACCGGGACCTGCTGGTGGCCATCCTCCGCGAGCCGGAGTTCGCGGCCGGGCAGATCGACACCGGCTACCTGAGCCGCCACGACCCGGCGATGCTGGGGGCGACGCCGGCGGACGGCCTGGCGGCGGACCTGCACCTGGCCGCGGCCGCGCTGGCGGGCCAGGCCGCCCGGCGCGCCGCCGCCGCGGTGCTGCCCGGCGTCCCGTCCGGCTGGCGCAACGTCCGCAGCGAGGACCAGCACGCGGTCTTCGTCCTCAACGGCGAGCGCCGCGAGGTCAGGTACCGGCTGGACGCGGATGGCCTGCGGGTGTCGGTCGACGGGCGGCCGCTGCCCGGCGCCCAGCTCGGCGCGGCGCACGGTGATCACGTCGAGCTGACCGTGGGCGGCATCGCGCGGCAGTTCAGCGTGCAGCAGGTGGGCGACGCGGTCTACGTGGACAGCCCGCTCGGCTCGGTCAGCCTGACCGAGGCGGAGCGTTTCCCCGAGCCCGGGGCCATGACCGCCGCCGGCTCGCTGCTGGCCCCGATGCCCGGCACCGTGGTGCGGGTGGCCGTCGCGGTGGGTGACACGGTCGCGGCCGGCGCGCCGGTTGTGGTCCTGGAGGCGATGAAGATGGAGCACGTCGTGGCCGCGCCGGCCGCCGGGGTGGTCACGGAGCTGGCCGTCCAGGCCGGCCAGGCGGTCGACGCGGGCGCCGAGCTGGCCCGCGTCGAGCCCGCCGAGCCGCACCAGGTACCCGAGTCACCCGAGTCACCCGAGTCACCCAAGCCGCACGCCCAGCCCGCCTCACCCACCTCGCCCGAGGCGCCAACCATGATCGTGAAGCCTTCTGGGGGTCCAGACACCCAGAAGGCTTCACGATCATGAAACGGACAGATAGATGACGGAGCCAGTCGAGTACGACAACGTCGGCCCGGTCGCGTGGCTGACGATTAACCGGCCCGAGGCGCGCAACGCCCTGTCGGCCGCCGTCCGGGCCGGGCTGTTCGCCGGGCTGCGGCGGTTCAACGCCGACGACGATGCCCGGGTGCTGGTACTCACCGGCGCGGGCGACCGGGCGTTCTGCGCGGGCGGCGACCTCAAGGAGATGGCCGCCGACGGCCTGCAGGTACCGCCGCCGGACTTCGTGCCGCAGCCGGGCCGCAACATCGAGGTGGCCAAGCCACTGATCGCGGCGGTCAACGGGGTGGCCTACGCGGGCGGCTTCCTGCTCGCGCAGAGCTGCGACCTGTGTCTGGCCGCCGATACGGCCAGCTTCGCCATCACCGAGGCGAAGGTCGGCCGGGGCGCGCCCTGGGCGGCGCCGCTGCCCTGGCTCATCCCGCCGCGGATCGCGCTGCAGCTGCTGCTCACCGGCGATCCCATCAGCGCGCAGCGCGCCTGCGAGGTCGGCCTGGTCAACGAGGTCGTGCCCGCGGCGGAGCTGCGGGACCGCGCGCAGGCCGTGGCCGAGCGGATCGCGGCCAACGCCCCGCTGTCGGTGCTGGCCGCCAAGCGCACGGTCGGGCTGATGGCCGAGCTGCCGCTGAGCCGGGCCCTGGAGGCGGCCGAGCGGATCTGGGAGCCGGTGTACCGCAGCGCCGACGCGCAGGAGGGCCCGGCCGCCTTCCGGGAGAAGCGGCCGCCGGCCTGGACCGGCCGCTGATGGCCGTCTCGATGGCCGCGCTGGTGGCCGACCTCGCCGACGAGTCCGCCGAGCTGAGCCGGCTGCTGGTCCCGCTGGCGCCCGCCGAATGGGAGCTGCCGACCCCCGCGGCCGGCTGGGCCATCCGCGACCAGGTCAGCCACCTGGCCTACTTCGATGAGGCGGCCACGATGACCGCCACCGACCCGGACCGGTTCCGGCAGGAGGCGCAGCGGCTGATGGCCAGCGGCGATGACTTCGCCGACGTAGTCGCGCGCGAGCGCCGCCAGCTGCCCCCCGGCGAGCTGCTGGCCTGGCTGGGCGCGGCCCGCGCGCGGTTCCTGGCCACCTTCGCCGCCCTGGACCCGTCGGCCCGGCTGCCCTGGTACGGGCCGCCGATGAGCGCCGCCTCCTGCGTCACGGCCCGGCTCATGGAGACCTGGGCGCACGGGCAGGACGTGGCCGACGCGCTGGGGACGGCGCGCCCGGTGACCGCCCGGCTGCGGCACATCGCCCACCTCGGAGTGGTAACGATGGCCTTCAGCTTCGCCCTGCACGACCAGCCGGTGCCGACGGCGCCGGTCCGAGTGGAGCTCACCAGCCCCGACGGCGCGACCTGGAGCTGGGGGCCGCCGGGCGCCGCCGACCGTGTGCAGGGCGATGCGCTGGACTTCTGCCTGCTGGTGACCCAGCGGCGGCACCGCGCCGATACCGGGCTGACCAGCACCGGCCCGACGGCCACGGCCTGGCTGGACCTGGCCCAGGCCTTCGCCGGGCCGCCGGGGCCGGGCCGGCCGCCGCGGCGCGGACGTGAGCGCGAGGCGACCCATGACTGAGCGCCGCCCGGTCCGGATCGCGAACTGCTCGGGCTTCTACGGCGACCGGCTCGACGCCGCGCGCGAGATGGTGCAGGGCGGCCCGATCGACGTGCTGACCGGGGACTACCTCGCCGAGCTGACCATGCTGATCCTGTGGAAGGCCCGGCAGAAAGACCCGTCGGCCGGCTACGCCCGGACCTTCCTGGTCCAGCTGGAGCAGGTCCTGGGCAGCTGCCTGGACCGCGGCATCAAGATCGTCGTCAACGCCGGCGGCCTGAACCCGGCCGGGCTGGCCGACGAGGTCGGCAAGCTCGCGGCCCGCCTGGGCATGGCGCCCCGGGTGGCCTACATCACCGGTGACGACCTGCTAGACCGGGTGCCCGGCCTGATCGCCGACGGGGTGGACCTGGCTCACCTCGACACCGGCCAGCCGCTGGCACAGGCGGGCGTGCAGCCGGTGACGGCCAGCGCCTACCTAGGCTCGTGGGGGATCACCCGCGCGCTGGCCGCGGGCGCCGACATCGTGATCTGCCCGCGGGTCACCGACGCCGCGCTGACGGTCGGGCCGGCCGCCTGGTGGCACGGCTGGGGCCCGGCGGACTGGGATCGGCTGGCCGGGGCCGTCGTGGCCGGCCACGTCATCGAGTGCGGTCCGCAGGCCTGCGGCGGAAACTATCCGTTCCTGCGGGAAATCACCGATCGCCGGTATCCGGGATTCCCGATCGCCGAGATGAGCGCGGACGGCAGCTGCGTGATCACCAAGCACGACGGAACCGGCGGGCTGGTGTCGGCGGGCACGGTCACGGCCCAGCTGCTGTACGAGATCGACGGGGCGGCCTACCTCGGCCCGGACGTGGTGGCGCATTTCGACTCGGTCCGGCTGGCAGAGTCGGGCCCCGACCGGGTCGCGATCTCCGGGGTCAGGGGCACGCCGCCCACCGGCCTGCTGAAGGTGGCCATGAACTACCGCGGTGGCTACCGCAACACCATGACCCTGGTGCTCACCGGCCTGGACATCGAGGAAAAGGCCGCGTGGGCGCGGGCGGAGCTGTTCGCGCTGCTGGGCGGGGAGGACCGGTTCGCCACAGTGGATGTCCGGCTGCTCCGCTTCGACCAGCCCGACGCCGCGGCCAGCGAGCGGGTCACAGCGCACCTGCGGATCACGGTGCTGGACTCCGACGCCGAGCGGGTCGGCCGCGCGTTCTCCAACGCGGTGATGGCGCTGGCCCTGGGCGGGTACGCCGGCTTCCACACGACCACGCCGCCCTCCGGGGCCAGCGAGTACGGCGTCTACTGGCCGGCCCTGGTCCCGGCCGGCGTGGTCGAGCACGTGGTGGTGCTGCCGGACGGGACCCGCCAGGTGGTGCCGCCCGTCACCGCGCCGCCCGAGGCGGCGGGGCGGGCGGCCTCGGGGCCGGCGGCGAGAGAGGAGACCGGGCAGGCGGCGGGGCCAGCGACGGGCGGCGAGGGGGCGCCGGCGGTGGCGGGCCCGGCCGGCTTGGTGCCGACCAGGCGAGCCCCGCTCGGCCTGGTGGCCGGGGCGCGATCGGGCGACAAGGGCGGCAACGCCAACGTCGGGCTCTGGGCTCGCGACGACCCGGCCTACGCGTGGCTGGCGAGCTGGTTGAGCGTCGAGCGGTTCCGCGAGCTGCTCCCCGAGGCGGCCGGGCTGGCCGTGCGGCGTTACGAGCTGCCGAACCTGCGCGCGCTGAACTTCGTGGTGGTGGGGCTGCTCGGGGCGGGCGTCGCGGCGAGTACCCGGCCGGATCCGCAGGCCAAGGGCCTCGGCGAGTACGTGCGATCACGGCTGGCCGACATCCCGGTGACGCTGCTCGAGGCGACGGCCGGTGACAGCCGCCTCGCCAGCGACCAGCAGGCCGGCGAGCAGGGCCCGAGTTGACCGACACCGAGCTCATCCGCGCCCGTGACCCGGACCGCCGGGAGAAGATCCTGCTGGCGGCGGGCGAGCAGTTCGCCCGGCGCGGTTATCACGCGGTCAGCCTGGCCGATATCGGCGCTGCCGCCGGGATCGTCGGGTCCGGCGTCTACCGCCACTTCACCAGCAAGTCGAGCATCCTGGTCGCGCTGCTGGAGCAGGTCATGGACCGGCTGCTGGCCGAGGCGGAGCAGGTCCTGGCCACCGAGCCGGATGGCGCGCGGCAGCTGGCCGCGCTGGTCCGGGGCCAGGTCGCGTTCGCCGTGGACGACCGCTACCTGGTCCGGCTGTACCAGCGCGAGGTGCACGCCCTGCCCGAGGCCGACCGGCGGCGGCTGCGCCGGCTGCAGCGCCACTACGTCGAGGAATGGGTGCACCTGCTCGCGGAGCTGCGGCCCGGCCTGGGCGACGGGCAGGCCCGCGCCCTCGTGCACGCGGCGATCGGCGCCATTCAGTCGGTGGCCAGCTACGACAGCGGCCTGCCCCGGCAGCAGCAGGTCGACCTCCTGGACCGGGCGGCGCGAGCCTGCCTGACGTCCGGTAGCGGGCCGCCAGGCGGCGGACCACGAGGCAGCGGATCACGAGGCAGCGCACCACGAGGCAGCGCACCACGAGGCATCGCACCACGAGGCATCGCACCACGAGGCATCGGACCGCCGGGCCCGTAAGGTCGGCCGCTCTATGCAGGCACGCTGAGGGCAGGCACGCTGAGGGCAGGCACGGTCAGGGCAGGCGGCGGACCAGCGGCAGGTAAGCCGAGATGTCGGCGCGCGGGCCGCTGGCCCGCAGCTGGCCGCTGGCCAGCGCCGCCGCCCAGTCCAGCCGGCCCGTGGCCAGCGCCAGCCACGTCAGTGGATCGGTCTCGACTACGTTGGGCGGCGTGCCACGGGTGTGCCGCGGGCCCTCGATGCACTGCACCGCGGCGAAGGGCGGCACGCGCACCTCGACGGCCCGGCCGGGAACCTGCTCGGCCAGCGCCTCCAGCAGGTACCTGACGGCCACTCGCTGCGCCTCGCGCAACGGCTGGCCGCCCGCGTCCAGGGCCTCCGTCACCGCCGCCACGGCCGCCCGGCCCAGCACGGGCGGGGTGACCGGCCCGTCCCAGGGCGGCTGCCCGAGGGCGGCTCGCTGCTCGTCGAGGGCGGCGAGCAGCCGGGCTGGGTCAGGCTGTCGGGGCGGCACGCCTGAGAAGGCTAGCCGACGGACGGCCGGGCACTGTGACGGCGGCCCGGTCCGGGGAGCTGGCGCGGTGCCGCCCGCGGGGAAGAGCGCGGTGCCGACCGCAGGGAAGGGGGTGCCCCGAGCCCCGGAGCTGGGCGGAGGCACACTAGAGGCGCTGGGTAGTTTCTTGGGCACGTTTCCGAACATCCGACGCGTTACTAGCCAGTTGCGGGTAATCGTTCCTTATGGCACCTCCGCATGTTTCCGGCACCGGCCGGACCCGAGGCTCCTGGACCCCCAGGATCGCCGGCATCGGTGCCGTGGTGCTCGTCGCGGTCGGCGGCGCGGTAGCCTACTCCGTCGCCAGCTCAGCCAGCGACTCCCCGTCCCCGGCGCAGCTGCCCACCCGGGTCCAGTCCATCCAGACCGTCGGGATCATCGGCCAGGTCACCGATCCCGCCCGCGGGAGCAGCCCGCTCCGGCAGCTGAACGTGACGTCCGCCGGACTGCAGTTCGGGCCGCTGCCGCCGGCCAGCCTGCCGCAGGGCGACCCGCAGTGGACCGCGGACTCGATCGTGGGCGGCACCTTCGTCTTCATCTACGCGCCCAGCGGCCAGTGCCTGGCCGTGACCGGCCCGCGGCGCCGGCCCGTCGTCACCCTGCGGCGCTGCGACCTCGGACCCGATCAGCGCTGGCAGCGGCTGCGCACCGTCGTGCAGCCGGACGGGCATGAATACGGGCAGCTCCGCAATCTGCGCAGCGGACGGTGCGTGACGGCGGGGGACGCCGGTGCGGGGACGGCGAGTCCGGCGGCCTTCCTGGCCCGGTGCGACTCGGCGGCTCCGCCGCGCCAGCTGCTGTCGTTCTGGTGGTCAGCCTGAGAGCTGCTCAGCCTGCAACAGGTCAGCCGGAAAACAGGACCGGCAGGGTGTCGCGATAGGCCCGGCCGAGCTCGTCCAGGCGGACCGAGAAGGTGCCGGTGACCTCCAGCGCGGCGCCCCCAGTCGTCCCGATGGCCACGGCGGGCACGCCGGCCTCGGCGCACAGCGAGCCGAAGCTGGCCTCGCAGCCGGGCGTGACGGCTACCAGGGCCCGGCCCGCGGACTCGCTGAACAGGAACGTGAAGTCATCGCCGGGCAGCGTCACGGTGGCGCCGACGCCGCCCGCGAGGCAGGACTCCGCCAGGGCCACGCCGAGGCCGCCGTCGGAGAGGTCGTGCGCGGCGGCGAGCAGCTCCCGCTCGGCCGCCGCCACCAGGACCTGCGCCAGCGCGCGCTCGGCGGCCAGGTCCACCGCGGGCGGGCGGCCGCCGAGGTGGCCGTGCCGGACCCGCGCCCACAGCGAGCCGCCCAGCTCCAGCCTGGTCTCGCCGAGCAGCACCAGGCTCGCGCCGGCCGGCCCGAAGGCGGACGACACCCGGCGCCGCACGTCGTCGTGCACGCCCAGGACGCCGATGACGGGCGTCGGCTGGATCGCGTCGGCACCGGTCTGGTTGTAGAAGCTGACGTTGCCGCCGGTGACCGGGATCCCGAGGGCCAGGCAGCCGTCGGCGAGCCCGCGGACGGCTTCGGTGAACTGCCACATGACCGCCGGGTCCTCCGGCGAGCCGAAGTTCAGGCAGTTGGTCACCGCCAGCGGCCGCGCGCCGGTGACGGCCACGTTGCGGTACGCCTCGGCCAGCGCCAGCTGGGTGCCCGCGTACGGGTCGAGCAGGCAGTACCGGCCGTTGCCGTCGGTGGCCAGCGCCACGCCCAGGCCGGTCGCCTCATCGATCCGGATGACGCCGGCGTCGTGGGGCATCGCGAGCACCGTGTCGCCGCGGACGTACCTGTCGTACTGCTCGGTGACCCAGGTCTTGTCGGCCCCGTCCGGGGCAGCCAGCAGGTCGAGCAGGGTGGCAGCCAGCTCGGTCCCGCGGGCCGGCCCCGACGGCCGGGGCAGCCGGGCCGGGTCGTCGTCGGCCAGCGCGTCCTGGCCGTCAGGCCGCCGCACCGGACGGTCGTAGACCGGGCCGTCGTCGGCCGCCGTGCCCGGCGGGATGTCCACGACCCGCTCCCCGTGCCAGGTCATCTCCAGCCGCCCGGTGCCGGTGACCTCGCCGATCACCGTGGCCGGCACCTCCCACCTGGCGCAGATGGCCAGGAACCGGCCCACGTCGGCGGGCGTCACGATAGCCATCATGCGTTCCTGCGACTCGCTCATGAGGATCTCCGCCGGCCCCAGCGAAGCGTCCCGCAGCGGCACCGCGTCCAGCGCGACGGCCATCCCCGACTTGCCCCCGGCGGCCAGCTCGGTGGTGGCGCAGGCCACGCCGGCGGCGCCGAGGTCCTGGATGCCGACCACCAGGTCCGCCGCGTACAGCTCCAGGCAGCACTCGACCAGCCGCTTTTCCATGAACGGGTCGCCGACCTGGACGCTGGGGCGCTTGCTCCCCGCCCCGCCGTCGCCGAACGAGGCGCTGGCCAGCACCGACGCGCCGCCGATGCCGTCGGGCCCGGTCTGCGACCCGAACAGGATGACCTGGTTACCGGGCCCCGTGGCCGCCGCCCGCTTGAGATCGGCCGGGCGCAGGACGCCGACGCACAATGCGTTAATCAGGGGGTTTCCGGCGTAACAGGGGTCAAAGGCCAGCTCACCGCCGATGTTCGGCAGGCCCAGGCAGTTGCCGTAGAAGGAGATGCCGCCCACGACGCCCGGTAGCACCCGCCGGGTGTCCGGCGCATCCGCGGGCCCGAACCGCAGCGCGTCCATCACGGCCACCGGGCGGGCGCCCATGGCCAGGATGTCCCGCACGATGCCGCCGACGCCCGTGGCCGCGCCCTGGAAGGGCTCCACGTAGGAGGGATGGTTGTGGGACTCGATCTTGAAGGTGACCGCGTAGCCGTGGCCGATGTCCACGACCCCGGCGTTGTCCCCGATGCCGGCCAGCAGCACGTCGGTCGGGGGCGCTTTCTCGGCGAACTGGCGCAGGTGGCGGCGCGAGGACTTGTAGGAGCAGTGCTCGCTCCACATCACCGAGTAGATGGCCAGCTCGGCGTCGGTCGGCCGCCGGCCGAGCAGGTCGGCGATCTTCGCGTACTCCGCGGCGGTCAGGCCGAGGGCCGCGTACGGCTGGCTCCGGCCGGGCGTCGCCTCGGCCTGGCTGACCGTGTCCTGCGGCGCGGCCTGCCGGGCCGCGGCCACTTCCGTACTCACGCTGCCACGACCGCACGCAGGATCGAGGTGAAGAACCCGAGGCCGTCCGCGGACGGGCCGGTCAGCGCGTCGACGGCGTGCTCCGGGTGCGGCATCAGGCCCGCCACGTTCCCGGCCTCGTTCACGACTCCGGCGATGTCGCTGGCGGACCCGTTGGGGTTGCCGCCGACGTAGCGGACCAGGATCTGGCCCCGCGCGGCCAGGTCGGCCAGGGTGGCGGCATCGGCGACGTAAGCGCCCTCACCGCTCTTGAGCACCACGGTCAGCTCCTGGCCGGCGGCGTACTGGCTGGTCCAGGGGGTAGCGGCGTTCTCCACCCGAATCTGGATGTCCCTGGTGACAAAGCGCAGCCCGGCGTTGCGGGTCAGCGCGCCGGGCAGCAGGTGCGCCTCGCAGAGCACCTGGAAGCCGTTGCAGATGCCCAGGACCGGCAGCCCGGCCCGGGCCGCCGGGATCAGCTCGGTCATCACCGGCGAGAACCGGGCGATCGCCCCGCACCGCAGGTAGTCGCCGTAGGAGAAGCCGCCCGGCAGCACGACGGCATCGACGCCCTGGAGATCGGCATCGGCGTGCCACAGCGGCACCGGCAGGCCGCCGGCCAGCCGGACGGCCCTGCACGCATCATGATCGTCTAGTGAGCCGGGAAAGGTAACGACGCCGACCCTGGTGGTCACGGTCTTCCCAGCCGGGGGCGCGGGCGTCCAGGAAAGGGGCGCATGGACGCAGGCTACCGGCTCAGCCGGCGTCCCGGAGCCGCGGCCGGGGGACCATGGCCAGCGGCGCGTCCGTGCGCCAGCCGATCCGCTTGTGCAGCATGACCACCGTGCCCTGACCAGGTCCGCTGCGCAGCGTGACGTCGTCCACGCACGCGCGCATGATGGCCAGGCCCCGGCCGGACTCGGGCAGCTGGGCGACGCTGCGCCTGCGGCTCAGCCGCCTGGGGCGGCCAATCCGGCGGCGGAGCGTCAGCGAGGTGGGCGCGGGCGCGGCCAGCGTCCCGTGGCGGCGGTGCAGGACCGCGACCCGGCGGACCGGGCGGCGTACCACTGGCCGGCGGACGGGCAGCGCGGCCGGATCGAAGCCGCGGCCCCGGTCGATGACGTCCAGCTGGCAGTTGTTGCCGGACACGCGGGCCACGATCTCGTACCCGCGACCCTGGCCGGAGTGCCGCAGCACGTTGGTACACGCCTCGGTCACGGCCAGCAAGAGGTCAGAGATGCTGACCTCGTCCACGCCCAGCCGGCTCAGGGTGTCCCCCAGCACCCGGCGCATGACTGGCACGCTCAGCGCCTCCCTGGGAAACAGGAGGCAGAACCGAACGTCTGGGGTCGGCTCCCCGGCATGCGTCACGCGAGTTCGCATCGGCTCCTTCGCCCCCGGATGGTGGAAGTTACGCGCTGTTCATATTCTGAGGGTTTCCCGTGCGGAGCTGTGGTAATCATGAGCTCGGGCGATCTCTGGACGAATACTCCGTAACGGCAGGTAAACGCATCGATCAGGTAAGCCTGCCGGGTCGGCTGGGACGAGGGCCCGATGACGACCAAGAGTGAGCGATGACGGGGCCCGGACAGCACCGGCCGGCGCCCCGAGCGAGGCCGGCCAGGACGGGTGAGCGGCCGCCGGGGGCCGGGTCGGCCGGTCAGGACGGGTGAACGGACGGGTGAACGGAGAATTCCTCGATGACGGGATTGGCCAGCAGCTCGCCCGCCAGCTCGGCTACCCGCTGGGCTATCGGCTCGTCGGCCGGGCCGTCTCCGTCCAGCTCGATCTCGAAGCGCTTGCCCTGCCGCACGGAGATCACCTGGCCGAAGCCCAGCCGATGACAGGCGCTGGCGATCGCCTCGCCCTGGGGGTCATGGATCTCGGGTTTCAGCATCACGTCAACGACAACTCTGGCCACGAAGAGCAGCGTACGCGAAGCGGCTTTCCACCGCCTTGACCTTCCCTGCGCCGTGGCGGGTACTGTCACTGCGAAACGATCCGACGATCGGCCGGCACGGGCACGCCCAGGTCGGCGGCAAGCATGCAAGGAGTGGCACGTGACCGTCAACGACGCCGGGCGAGCCGCCTCCCTCAGCGGCGGGCGCGAATCCGACCAGCCTCCGGTAGCCCGCGGGAGCTCGGCTGAGCTCATTCAGCTCCTCACTCCCGAGGGCGAGCGGATCGAGCACCGGGGGTATCCGCTGGAGATCTCCGCGGAGGAGATCAAGTCCCTCTACCGGGACCTGGTCATCGTCCGCCGGATCGACTTCGAGGCGATCGCGCTGCAGCGCCAGGGCGAGCTCGGCATCTGGGCGTCCCTGCTGGGCCAGGAGGCGGCGCAGGTCGGCTCGGCCCGGGCCCTGGAGCCGCGGGACATGGCCTTCCCCACCTACCGCGAGCATGGCGTCGCCTGGTGCCGCGGCCTGGACCCGATGAAGCTGCTGGAGCTGTTCCGCGGCGTCAGCCACGGCGGGTGGGATCCGAAGGCGCACAACTTCCACCTGTACACGATCGTGATCGGCAGCCAGACCCTGCACGCCACCGGTTACGCGATGGGCATCCAGCGCGACGGCGCCGTGGGCGAGGACGGCGAGGCGGTGATCGCCTACTTCGGCGACGGCGCGACCAGCCAGGGAGACGTCAACGAGGCGTTCATCTGGTCGTCGGTCACCAACGCGCCGGTCGTGTTCTTCTGCCAGAACAATCAGTGGGCCATCTCCGAGCCGCTCGAGCGGCAGAGCCGGGTGCCGCTCTACCTGCGGGCCCAGGGCTTCGGCTTTCCCGGGGTCCAGGTGGACGGCAACGACGTGCTGGCCTGCCTGGCAGTCACCCGCAAGGCCATGAAGGCGGCCCGGGAGGGCCAGGGTCCGACGCTCATCGAGGCCTACACCTACCGGATGGGGGCCCACACCACCACCGATGATCCGACCAGGTACCGGCTGTCGGCCGAGCTGGAGTCCTGGAAGCTCAAGGACCCGATCGCCCGGGTGAAGCAGTACCTGATCCGCTCCGAGCTGGCCGACATGCAGTTCTTCGACCAGATCGACGCGGAGGCGGACGAGGTCGGCACGCGCGTGCGCAAGGCGTGCCAGGAGATGCCCGACCCGCGCCCGCTGTCGATGTTCGACCACGTCTACACCAGCCAGAGCAGGCCGCTGGAGGCCGAGCGCGCCGAGTTCGCCGACTACCTCGATTCCTTCGTCGGCGAGGAGGCGGCCCGATGACCACGCTGACCCTGTCCCGGGCGCTCAACGAGGGCCTGCGCAAGGCGCTGGAGAACGACCCCAAGGCGCTCATCATGGGCGAGGACGTCGGCAAGCTGGGGGGCGTCTTCCGGGTCACCGACGGCCTGCAGAAGGACTTCGGCGAGGCGCGGGTGATCGACACCCCGCTGGCGGAATCGGGCATCATCGGGACGGCGATCGGGCTGGCGCTGCGCGGCTACCGGCCCATCTGCGAGATCCAGTTCGACGGCTTCGTGTTCCCGGCCTTCGACCAGATCGTCTCCCAGCTGGCCAAGATGCGGTACCGCTCGCGGGGCCAGCTCATCCTGCCGGTGGTCGTCCGGATCCCGTTCGGCGGCGGCATCGGGGCGGTCGAGCATCACAGCGAGTCGCCCGAGGCGCTGTTCGCGCACACCCCGGGGCTCCGCGTGGTCGCCTGCGGCGACCCGGCCGAGGCCTTCACCATGATCCAGCAGGCGGTCATCAGCGACGATCCGGTGATCTTCTTCGAGCCCAAGCGGCGGTACTGGGACAAGGCGGAGGTGGACATCGCCGGCGGCCTGGCGGCCGCGGTGCCCATGGACCGGGCGCGGACCCTGGCTGCCGGCACCGACGCGACCGTCCTGACCTACGGGCCGATGGTCCGCACCTGCGCGGAGGCGGCCGTCGCGGCCAGCAAGGACGGCCGGTCC
>DATCEO010000118.1:0-8061 GCA_036510065.1 Streptosporangiaceae bacterium
ACCAGCGCGACGGCCAGCACCGCCACCGCGACGAACGCCAGCGCCAGCCGCAGCCCGACCGGCCCCGGGCCACGGCTACCCACCGGGCGCGCTCCCGCGCGGTTGGCAATGCCCAGGGCGGTCACCGCCGTCGGAATCCGGCGCCTGCGCTCGTCCTGCACGACCAGTACCGCCCTCCCGCACAGTTGCCAGTGCCCGGCACCTCCGGCGTTCTGCAGTCGGCGGGCCGCGACGAGGTGCGGCAGGCGAACGCCTTCACAGGCCGCCAGCCGATCCGCGTACGCGGCTGGTCCGCTCAGCCTACGCATGACCAGCGGACCGCAGCAGGCCGCCGTGTAGAAGCCCCGCAAGCCGGGAAGCCCGATGAGCAGGGTTCCGGACCGTCCGAGCCCGTCCCCCCGGTTGCCGCCAGGCCACCGCGGCGGCGAATCCGCCGACCACGATCCCGGCCCGCAGACTGGCCGCCGGTTTTACTTGCGGCTCACCTCCGCCGGGCCCGCGTCGCCCTGGTTGCGCGTCGTCGCGTCCCGGCCGGTCGGCCGGGTCGCAGGCGCATGATTGCGGTTATCGTCGGGAGGTTCCCCGGTGCGGCCGCGCCGGCCCGGCGGGGCGGCCTGGCGGGATGTGCGGCGGTGGGTGAGCAGCCGGTACCCGATGACCGCCAGGCCCGCGCCGAAGACCAGCCATGGCGCCAGCACCATCAGGTCAGCTTCGGTCACCGCAGTCCCTCCTTCCGGTGCGAGGTCTCAGCTCTTATCTGAGCTTCCGCTAGCGGAAGTTCGGTGCAGCCGTTGTGGCGACGGTATGTGGAAGACGTCATGCACATCACGGACTCGCTGAATCCGGCCAGGCGCCGCGCCTGCCTGCCCGCAGGCGCGCCGTAGCCTCGGTTGGAAGCCGCCTGGCGAACGCGACTCCAGCGACGGCACGGAGCATCGTGCCTGCCCGTCGCGGCGAAGGCCGCCCTAGCGACTCTCGCCGCGGTGGGAGCACGGCCGGCCCGCTGCGAGTGACCAGGCCTGACGCATCGCCGACGGCAGCCGTCGCGACCGGCCCGGCGGGCAGGGCCTCCGCCGCCCGCGCGACGCCGGCGCGAGCTGCATCCTGGCCAGCCCGGTGCCGCCGGGCCTAGTCATCGCGGGTCAGCCCGAGCCGGTACCCTCCGCCAAGCACCGTCTGGATCATTACCGGGTTGCCGGGGTCTTCCTCGATCTTGCGGCGCAGGTTCTTCACGTGCGAGTCGACGCTCCGCTCGTACCCCTCGAACTCATACCCGCGGACCCGGTTGATCAGCTCGAACCGCGAGTACACCCGGCCCGGGACAGCCGCCAGCGCGACCAGGATGCCCCACTCGGTCGGGGTCAGCCCCACCGTGGCGCCGCGGACCACCGCCAGCCGCCGCGGCTCGTCCAGGACCAGCGCGCCGTCACCGTACCGGCTCACCCCCCGGTCAGCGGTAGCCGGCCCGCCGCGCCGCAGGATCGCCTGTACCCGCAGCACCAGTTCCCGCGGGCTGAACGGCTTGGTGACGTAATCGTCAGCGCCCAGGTCCAGCCCCCGGATCCGTTCCTCCTCGCTGGTCTTCGCCGTCAGCATCAGGATCGGCGTTGCCCCTGCCGCACGGACCTCGCTGGCAACCGTCTCGCCGGCCACATCCGGCAAGCCGAGATCCAGGACAATCAGATCAGGTGCGGCTGAGGCGGCCAGGGTAATCGCCTCCGCGCCGGAACCGGTCGACAGCACCGTGAACCCGGCCCGCTCCAGGTAAGAGCGCACGAGCTCCCGCAGCTTGCGCTCGTCTTCGACTACCAGCACCGTCGCCGCCATCGCAACCCGCCTCCGTCCGCAGCCGGGCAACGACTGTCGCCAGCGGCCTGCGATCCATGATCCCACGCCGCTCCAGCGCTCTTTCAGCCGCGCAGCCGTCGGTCTGCGCTTTGCAGCACCACCTGGCCCGCAGGCGGGTGGGCCTCCGCCGGTTCCCGCGCGCGGCTGCTGCAACCAGTATCGGCCAGGGCGCCGGCCTGCGCCGGCCGGGGCTGCCTGCTGCACTCGCCGTGGGCACCATTCCGTGATAGGCACCCCGGCGCTCTTACGACGAGAGTGGCCGCCAGCTGTAGCGCCGCAGCCTGGGTCATCACCCGAGGGCCGGCGCGAACGAGGCTGCCGCCGCCTGCTCTTCCCCTGCCCCGAAGTCTGCTGGCGGGCGCACCAGCCAGAACAGCTGCTCCCGTCCGCCGAGCAGATCGAGGCAGCGGCGCACCATCGGTCCTGCCGCGGACTGGCTGACATGAGCTCCAGCGGCGCACCGCTGAACGGCGCGTGCGGCGGCAGCCTCGGCGCCCAGGTCGATCTGCCAGCCGATGCGGGCGCCTGGCAGGGTGCGCGCCAGCACCGGCACGCCAGCCGATCCCGCGGCCAGGCACGCTGCCTGAGCGACCCAGGCGTCATCAGGATCACCTGCCGCCGGGTCGACGACCAGAAGCAGATCCGGCGCGTCCTGGCGGACGGCGCGCCGCACCCGCTCAGCGAGGGCCGGCACCAGGGCCAGGCTAAGCCCGCCGTCCGGGTAGTCGCTCACCGTCACCGACGAGACGCCGAGAAGTCCCGCCGCTACCTGCAGTTCCCAGAGCCGGACAGTCTCCAGCCGCTCGCAGGTCGAGTTCAGCGGCGAAGCCTCGCCCCGGGTCAGGCACAGCAGCGACACCCTCGCGCCGCTGCGGCGGAATGCGTACATCAGCGCCCCGAGTTGGACAGACTCCCGGCCAGGCCGGGCGATGACCGCCATCACATTCCTGGCCGAAGGCAGGACCCGAACTGGTTCCTTGGCGAACGTCTTGCCGCGGGCACGGGCGGCTCCGGCCTCGACGCCGGGCCTGGCCATGCTGCGATCCTCGGCGAGCCCGGGGTTCGCCGACCTCGTGCCGACATCCTGCGCGGCGGACTCCGGGACAGCTGCGGTTGTGGTGGGTGTCATCGGGTAGACCTTTCGCTTGTTCGGCCTGCAGTGGCCGGGCGGCTCGGCGGAGCCGCGCCCCTTATCCGAGCGCGTATCCCGCGCCAACCTGACAGTGCATCTCCGGCCGTCATCGTCGCTCCCGACGGCCGGGTTCTCGGCTCCCGGGCCACCAGGACGGGCCGCCCCGTTGTCCGGGCTGTCGCTCGCAGGGGGAGGTGCCCTGGGGTCACGGGGCCCTCCCCATGGGGCCTTCCGGCGCAATCAGCCTCCATAAGACCGCGCGCAAACGTTGTTTAGATGGAGCCGTCGTGGAGCCAGGATGAAGACCGCCGCGCCGCCGTCTGCCGTGGCGCCCGCACGCGCGACAGTCACTGGGACGGCCCGATGGCCAGGTGACCATCGTCGCGCAGCGGGGATGGCCGTGACGTGCTAATCGACGGGAGACGACCGCATGCCGGCGGTGCCGTTGTCAGCAGGGCGCGGATCAGGCGCGGGCCCCCGGAGGGGCCGGCCGCGCGGCGGCGGTGACCTCCTGCCTGGTCGGCGCTGGCCGCCTCCCGGGGGATCAGGAGACGACCAGCTCACCTGATATCCAATCCGGGAAGCGTGCACCTGCCGCGCTCAGGCGATGGAGACGGCATGTGCTCCAGCATGCTCATCCCGGCAGGCTGTCATGCCCTTCGGGCGGCCGGTGCCGCGCAACAGGGCAGCGCCTCCCAGCCTGGGCCTCCAGGGTCGCGCCCGGCCGGCCGCGGGCTCCCCCCGTGAGGCGTGCCTGTACGGTTCGCCGAATTCGCGGCAGTATGCGCGAGGCTCGGCGAGCGGCCAACACGGGTCCAGCGAGAAAAGGCTCACCCGGCCAAAGGGCTGCTTGCTAGTGCTGGCCGCCGGGCAGGCTGGCTTTGTCTGGGTCCAGCCCGCGGTGGCGGAAGGCCCAGCCGTGCAGCCCGTGGCCTGCCTCCTGGGCCAGCGCGGGGGGCGGGATGGCGAGTACCGGGCACCGGGCGTGACCCAGGCAGTACCGGCTCACCGGGCAGTGAAGCAGCCTGCTGAGCGAGCCCCTGCGCCCGGCGCCGATGACCAGCAGGTCGCCGGCCTGGCGGGCGACGCGGACCAGCACCCGGCCTGGCCGGCCGCACTGCACGAGCGGCTCGACGGGCAAGCCGTCGGGGAGCCCGCCGAATGCGGCATCGAGCGCGTCCCACAGGCGCTGCCAGGCGGCATCTTCCCAGACGTGGCGCAGGATGGCGGACGGGGCCCGGCGGTCGGCCAGGTCGCCGCCGGGCGGTACCCAGGCCAGAACGGGGATCAGGATGGCGTCGTGGTCATGTACCCGGCCGGCCGCGTACCGCAGCGCCTGCAGGCTGGTCGGCGACCCGTTCACTCCTACGATGATCCGACGTGAGCCAGACACGGTAATGCTCCTTCCACATCCACTACTTTGTGCTCACCGAGACAGGTCCGGGCCTATCAGCAATCAGCGACGGCAGCTCACAAGACACCTCCGTGCACCGACGCGATCGGGCGCATCAGCGAGCAGGTCTCGGCGACCTCGGCTGTAGCGCCGACTCTCACTTGGGTCGGCGGGACCTCTTCGTCACGCAGCCCGGGCACGTGGCTCGCCTTCCCCCGGCGGCGCAGCCTGCAGCTGGGGCCACTGGGGCTGTGCGGCTGGCGGCAAGGCCTTGAGTGGTTCGCCGGTTGGCTGCCTGACGCGTGGCGGCACCTGGCGCATGCACAGGGACTTCTCAAGCAGATACACCGTCTCGTCGGGGTGTCGCGAAGGCCGCGCAGCCGGCGGGCGGCCTTGTCGCG
Organism: Streptosporangiaceae bacterium; assembly: GCA_036510065.1. Lineage (GTDB taxonomy): Bacteria > Actinomycetota > Actinomycetes > Streptosporangiales > Streptosporangiaceae > DASUBV01. The sequence continues at coordinate 4,775 of DATCEO010000118.1, forward strand.
AAGGTGACCGGCGGTCGTCAGTAGAGGTCTCATCTGGGCCTCCTTGAAGGCGGCCTCCCGGTCCGGCCCGGGGTCAGATCTGATGGAAGTCGGCGGGGGTGGCGGCTGGATGCGGTCGTTGTGGAGCCCGGATGGAGAAGCGCCGCTGCGGGCGCTTGGCCACGGCCGGACCCGCACCGCGAGCAGGCAGCCAGGCGAGATGGGGCCAGCAGCGCGGGCTCTGGATGGACGTGATAGCGTAGCTTCGTGCGTGGAGTCGGCGTGCGAGCCGGCCCGGAGTGGCACTGCCTTCAGGGCCGTGCCGAGCTTGCTGCCGCGATGCAGGGCCAGATCATGTTCGGGCGGGTCCAGCCGGACCAGAAACGCGCCGCCGTCGCAGCGCTCGAGGCCGCCAACGTGCCGGACCTCAAGCAGGCCGCCGTCGGTATCGCCATGGGCTCGGCAGCCAGGCCAGCTGCTCGGCAGCGCGTATCGTCCTGCCCGGCAGCACCTTCGCCGCAATCCCGGCCATCCTCCGCGAAGGCCGCCGGGTCATCGCCGGCATCGAAAGTGTCGCCAGGCTGTTACTCACCAAGACCGTCTACGGCGCCGTCGTGGCGGTCGCCGTTGGCATCGTCGGCGTCCCGTTCCCCTTCTACCCCGGGCACCTGACCGCGATCAGCCGGCTTCAGCGTCGTCATTCCCGGTTCCTTCCTGCCTGGCCGCCGGAGCCGCTCGAGCCCGCCTGGCATCATCGGGCCAAGCTCCTGCGCCTAATCATCCCCTTGGGCGCCGCTGCCGCCGCGGCGACACTGCCAGCTACGCTATCGCCTGGGCCTTCCCGCCCGCTACGCTCACCCAGGTGCGCTCGGCGGCCGCGCTCGCCCCGTCCACGATGGTCCTGCCGGTCTGCTTCTGGCTGCGCGGCGCCTCGCCGGCTGGCGCATCGGGCTGGCGGCCGTGGCCGGAGGAGTCGCGGCGGCGATGTCGATCTGTACTCACGCCGCGTGCTGTCCCTGGCCGCGCCGGGCTTGCTGACCACCACCCGCTATGGTCATCCCGGGACCGGCACCAGGATGGCTGCGGGTCCGGAGACGGTAAGGGCCGGGACACGACAACGGCACCCAGCCCGGTCCGGGCGCCGGCGTGGATGATCCGGGCCGTGGCTGACCGCCGAGGAAGCTGACCGAGGGTAACCGGCTCGGTGAGGGGCCAGTCGTCGCGGAATATGGCGATGCTGGCGTTCTGCCCTGGCGCCAGCGCCGGGGCGGCGTGCCGGGTTCATCACGGGTTCTCCTTGTGCTGCGGTCCACATGCCGGGGCCAGGCGCTGGCCGGGCCCTCTGGCTGGCAGGCGGGGAGGCGTGCAGGTCCTGCCGGATGATGACCGGACGGAGCTTCGGCCCCCACCAGGCTGGCATCGGCAGCCCGCGGCATAGCTGCAGGTGGCTTCACCGGCCAGCTGGCTGGTTGTCTTCATCCGGGCTCCACGAGCAGCGCACCTGGACTGCGTCCCCGGCGGATTCGATCGGGTAACAGAAGCCGGCTGACCGGGCCGCCCGGCAGCCGGGACCGGATGAATCAGCCGGTGAGGACCCGGCAGGGCCAACCGGTCGTGTGAGCCGCAGCCCCCGGCTGCCGCACGTGACCGAAAGGCACGTAACACGATCATGATGTCAGCGGATCTGGCGACGCGCGTGTCCGAGCGTCTTCCGGCCGCCCTGTCGAGGATCTCCCGCGGTGGCGTGACCGGCTCGAGGAGCTGTGGCAGCTGCAGGTCGCGGAGATCATAGAGCTGTGGCTGGCCTACCATCAGGCCGAGGCGACGGCACGCCACCCCAGCCGGCCGGACCCGGCGGCCCCCCGCGCCCGCCAGTACCGCCGGATCCTGGCCCGCACCTCGTCCGCCCATCACGCGCTCGCCGATCTCGAGGCTTCCAACGGCCGCATCGACACCGGCAGCTACGGATCTGCGAGCACTGCGGCCTGCCGGTCGAGGCCGGCTGGCTGGCTGGCTGGCTGGATACTTGCCCGCAGGTCCGCTACTGCCCGCGTTGCCACCCGCAGCCAGGCGAGCAGGAGCCGTCCCCGGTCGACACCCGGCCAGCGACGCCATGGCCAGCCGTGGCCAGCACCCTGGTACGGCCCGGGTCTGGAAGGGTCTCACCCGTAAGTAAGGGCGGCCCCAATGCCCCCTTGCCGCGGCGGCCCGGCCGGGCCCAGCTACCTGTGCAGCCCGCCCACGGTACCTGTTGCCCCCGGGCCAGGCCCTCTTTGGCCCTGTTGTACACGCGCCGCGCTGGCCTCGGGTAACGAACGCGTCGGCGCCGCTCTTTCTGACCGTCCGGGCGCGGACCACTGCCGCCTTGCCGGATCACGGCCAAGGTATTGCTGACGCCCCGCTACGCGCCGACTGCTGGGACCGGGTTCCCGCTGCGGCCGCGGCGGCCGAGTCTGCCACCGCAGGGCGCCGCCTCGTCGCGGCCGCCGGATCCACCTCGACGCAGGCGATTCCGCCGCCCTGACCGGCGATCACCCGGAGGCCGACGACCTGCTGGTCATCCAGCGCGTCGTCGAACTGCAGCACGCTACCGGGAGGAAGCAGCAGCGGATAGCGGGCATTGAGCACGGCCAGCACGCTGCCCACCGGCGCTGACGATCAGGGCCCGGTTACCGACGTCCCACTCGCGCGGCTCGGCGCGGTCGCTGGCTTGCTGTGGTCTGGTCATGGTGGCCTCCTGGGCTGGTGTGCGGGACTGCGGGGGCCCTGGCGGGACTGCCGCGTTCCGGCGGGCACGCATAGGCTGATCACATCAGCCAGAGGCGCAGACCGGCTGGGTCGCGGCGGTGACCGTGTGAAGAAGCACAGCCGGGTAGCACAGCGGGCCGCAGAGCGCGGACAGGGCCACGCAGCGGAAACTGCGCCCGGAGAGGCGGTGCTGGTGGCGAGAACAAGCGCAGCCGCCGGATCCCGCTGCGCTGCCGCGGGTCAGCTCGGGCCGGCGGTCGTGCCCGCCGCGCACCGTGCTCGGGGGCCCGTCATCGCGGGCCATAGGCCGGGCCGCCAGCTGCCCGCCAGCATGCCCGGCCGTTATGGGCCTGCCCGCGTGGGCCGGGAACACGCCGGATCCGCGGGCGCGGCCGCGGTGCCGGCGGCCGTTTCACCACCCGGATTCCGACGGCGGTGACCGCCCTGGGCATTGCCAACCGCGCGGGAGCGCGCCCGGTGGGTAGCCGTGGCCCGGGGCCGGTCGGGCTGCGGCTGGCGCTGGCGTTCGTCGCGGTGGCGGTGCTGGCCGTCGCGCTGGT
>DATCEO010000119.1:0-11276 GCA_036510065.1 Streptosporangiaceae bacterium
TCCCCAATGGAGCCAGGAACAGCCACACACGCAGGATCGCAGTACCGGTCCAGGAGGAGAGGCCGTCAAAATGTCTGCACGTACACCGGAGGCCGAGCCGCTGCTTACGCCGGCCGAGGTCGCCACAATGTTCAGGGTTGATCCGAAAACGGTCACCAGGTGGGCCAAGGCGGGGAAGCTCACGTCAATCCGGACCCTGGGTGGTCACCGCAGGTATCGGGAAACAGAGGTGCGCGCACTGCTGGCGGGGATCCCGCAGCAGCGCTCGGAGTGACACCTAGCCGCGGCCTGGCGCAACTCGTGCCAGGGGGGCTGACGTGCGAAAACGCGCGGCTGCCCGCGGTCAGGCGAAAATAGCAAGGGGGGGTCGACCCCGGCGGTCTGGGCGCCGCACCGGGGGGCGCGGTTCGCGCGAGATGCACACAGAGAGCATCCACTCAGCGGACGCAGCCGGGGTCGATCCGGCCTCCCAGGAGCGCAGGACTGCGTGGCCGGGAGACCAGCGGAAACAAAGCTAAACGTCCGGACATCATCCTGCTGATGCTCCCGCACAGCCCGCGTGGCGCGGCTGCTGTCCTCCAGGCGGATCAGCGCAGGACCGGGCGAGATGGATCACTTCGGCATATGCGAGATTGGCCCGCCGACCTTAGCCCCGCGCCGCTCGTCCCGCGAACACAGCCCAGGTCGTGACTGCAGGTAGCCGCCATCAACTTTTCGTAATCGTGCCTGCTGAGACTGCGGCGCGGCCATACTTGACGGCATGCCGCCATCGTGCTGCGGGGTGGCAGGGACTGGCGTTGTGCCGCACTGCCTTCGCATGAACATGCAACCGGCGCGGCGCGCGACGCCCGGGGGGACCGTCGGCAGGCGGAAGCGTGCCGTCGCTTCGAGGGGAGGATCGCACACATGCGTGATCCAGATTTGGTTGTGCGAGCGCAGCAAGCTGCGACAGCGCTAGAAGGCGCGTGGCGCCGCTGGCGCGGCATGCATGGCTTAGGCAGCGAATCGCTGCCGGCCGTATCCAGTTACGTCGGCTACTCCCTGGAGGCGCCGTGGGGCCAGGGCAGGGTGGTCCTCGGCATCTGCGCCGAGGACGCCGAGCGCCTGGCGGCGATGCTGGAGGGACATGACTGCGTCGGCCCGGTGCACGCCGCGGTCACGGCCGGGCCGGCCGGCCGCTCGCTGGGTAAGGGTCAGGCCAACGGCCTTCCAGGCGCGATGACCGAGCCGGGGGCGGCTGGGTTCGTGCATGTCCCGGCGCCGGCGCCGGCCAGCGCGGGGCAGCAGCCGCTATCACCCGAATCGGCTTTCTCCCGCCCCGATCCGATGGCGGGCCGGTCCTACCGGGACCCGGCCGCGGCTAACCCCCTGACTGGTCCGTCGGTCCCGTATTCGGCGGATGCCGCGACGCCGATCGCCCTGGCGGCCTCGCAGGCCGTCGAGGCGTCGCTGGCGAGCCGGACGCGGGCAGTGAACGGATCGGCGGCCGCCCGGCCCGATCGCGCCGATGAGGCCGGCGCGCCGGCTCCCGACCACACGCCGGACGGCGACGATCACTTCGACCCGGCCCGGCCAGCGGCCGGCCTGCCCGTGGCCGGCCTGCCAGAGACGCCGCTGCCAGGAGGGACCCGTGCGCGCTGGGCCGACGATGCCGCCGGGCCCGACGACGCGGGCGAGCGGGCGGACGCCGCGGCCATCACCGCCGTCGGCGGCCTTCCGGCCATTCCAGCGAACCAGCCGTTTCCGTGGGCGGCAGACGTGACGCAGAGCCGCAGCACCCGGCAGTGGCCGGGGGAGCGCAGCGGGGAGGCGACGGCAGGCTCGCCGGCGATCGTCCCGTTCCGGCCGCGGCCCGAGCTCTTCTCGCATCCGGGCTCCCGCCAGCAAGACCAGGGATCTCCGGCCCACCGCGACGGTGCGGCCAGCGAGCCCTCCGGCAGCGACCTGGCCGGGGGCAGCCGGGGGACACGGGGCGTATCCCTGTCCACGTTCAAACGCCAGGACCCGGCCACCGACCGGACCCTGGCCCCGGCCTCCGGATCGCTGCCGCCCGCCGACCTCGCTCCCGCTCCCGATCATGCGGTGGCTCCGGCCGCCGGTTCCGCGCCGGGCCCGTCGAACGAACCGGCCGAGGACCAGGCCCCGGCGCAGGTACCCGGCTGGCAGCAGAGCAGCCGAGACCGCATCAGCGCAGCCGCGGCGAATGCCGATGCCGCGGCCTGGGGCGCGAGCGAGCTCCCCGGTCAGGCCGCGGTCACCGACACCGCGGTCTGATGCCGTCGGCGCGGCGCAGGCTCTGACCGCCCCGCAGCGGGCTTCGGCAGGAAGTCGGCCAGTACTGGCCGGCTTCCTGCCGTCTTCGCGATCCGCGCCCGTCCTGCTCGCTCCCACCGATCCAGCCTGGTTGCCCGCGGCTGCGGGCTAGCCGGGCCTCGGCCCTGGCGGGCTCCGGGGGTGTGCGACACGAATGTAGGCGGGCCAGGGGACTGCAGCCTGTCGCGGTAGTCTGGAAGTGTTGAGACTTCCAGAGGAGTTTGGATGACAGAGCCGTCGCTTCCCGAGCTGGAGCAGCAGCGAGCCGAGCTTTACGACGATCTCGCCGCCACCGGGGACTTCCGCCGGGGCAGCATCAATGTCACTTACCGCCGCTGCGGCAAGCCGAACTGTGCCTGCGCGCAGCCCGGCCATCCCGGTCACGGGCCCCGCTACCTGTGGACCCGCTCGGTGGCGGGCAGGACCCGGGGCCGTCAGCTGGCGGAAGGCCCGGAGCTGGAGAAGGCCCGCGCTGAGGTGGCCCGCTACCAGGAGTTCACCGCGCTGACTGAGAAGATCGCCGAGGTCAGCGAGGCGATCTGCGAGGCCCGGCCGGTCAGCCTGCTCGCTGGCGGCGGCCCCCCGGAGCAGGGGGGCGAAAGGGGGGGCTCTGCACGGCACTCCAGGCGGAGTTCACCGCCGAGGTAGAGCGCCTGGCCGCGCTGGCCGCGCGGTCCCTCGGCGCCGGCCAGGGCCTGGAGCCGGTGGAGCTGGCGATCCGCACCGCGATGACCAGGCTGGGCGCCGGCCTGCTGCAGGGCCTGCTGGCCCTGGATACCGGGCATCGCGGCCCGCGGGTGGACTGCGGCGCCGGCCACCAGGCTGAGTTCGTCTCCTGCCGGGCCAAGGCCATCGACACCGTCGTGGGCCCGGTCACCATCAGCCGGGCCTGGTATCACTGCGGGGAGTGCGGGCACGGCGTGGCGCCCGGCGACGACCGGCTGGGCGTGCCGGGCTCATCGCTGTCACCGGGGCTGCGCAAGATGGTCGCCCGGGCAGGAGCCGGCCAGCCATTCGCCCGGGCGGCCGGCCTGCTGTCCGAGCTCGCCGGCGTGCAGCTGACCGCCAGGCGCGTGGAGCGGTCCGCCGAGGCCGACGGCGCGGCCGCGGCCGCGGTCACCGAGGCCGGAGCCGCGGCGATCCTGGCCCGCCGGGTCGTCCCGCTTCCGCCGCCCCGCCCGGCGGACACGCTCTACATCGCCGTCGACGGCACCGGCGTGCCGATGGTGCCCGCGGAGACCGCCGGCCGGGCCGGCAAGTACCCGGACGGACGGGCCCGCACCCGGGAGGTCAAGCTCGCCTGCCTGTTCACCCAGAGCACTCTCAGCGCAGAGGGCCGCCCGGTCCGCGACCCGCGCTCCTCCAGCTACCTGGCCACCTTCGCCCCCGCCGCCCAGTTCGGCGACCTGACCGAGGCCGAGGCCCGCTGCCGCGGCGCCGAGCATGTCCGCCAGCTCGTCGTCCTCGGCGACGGCGCGGTATGGATCTGGAACCTCGCCGGCCAGCGCTTCCCTGCCGCCACCCAGATCGTCGGCCTCTACCACGCCCGCGAGCACCTCTACGAGCTCGCCAGCCTGGTCGCCTTCATGCTCGGCCGCGACCACCCCGCCTGGCTCGCCGAACGACTCGAAGAACTCGACGCCGGCGACACCCCCGCCATTGCCGCCGCCGCCCGCGCCCTGCCACTCGCCGGCCGCAAGGCCCGCGAACTCGGCAAGGCCCTCGCCTGCTTCGAGGCCAACGCCGTCCGGATGCGCTACGCCGACTTCCGCGACCTCGGCATGTTCGTCGGATCCGGCACCGTCGAGGCAGGCTGCAAGGCCGTCATCGGCCAGCGGCTCAAGCTATCCGGGATGCGCTGGTCAGTCCGCGGCGCCACCGGCATCATCGCCCTGCGCTGCCAGGAAGCCAGCGGCCGCTGGGACGAAATCTGGACACGGCCCCGCAACCAGGCAACCGTGGCCCGACCTCGCTAGCTGCCAGATGCGATCGTGCTACCTACAAATCTGTCGCACACCCAAGCGGATGTCGAGTCCTCACCGATTGTCCGATGATGCTGGTATGTTCGCCCCGCTGATCGTCGCTGGACCAGGGTTGGAGGGTACTTGTGGCTGAGGTGGCGCTGCGGCCGATCGACGACCCTGACCTCGATGCCTTGTTCGAACAGATGCGGGATCCCGAGTCGGTCCGGATGGCCGCCTTCACGGCCGAAAATCCCGATGACCGCACCGCGTTCGATGTCCACATGGCGAAGGTCCGGACGTTGCCAGAGGCGACCACCCGTGCGGTCACCGTCGATGGACGGCTCGTCGGCAGCATCGCCAGCTTCGTGGTTGATGGCGATACCGAGGTCACATACTGGATCGACAGGTCCTTCTGGGGGCAAGGCATCGCCGGCCGAGCGCTCGCCCTGCTCCTGGAATCGGTTCGCGTGCGGCCCCTGTTCGCCCGCGCCGCGAGTGACAATGTGAGATCGCTCTTGGTGCTGCAGAGGACAGGATTCGCGATCATAGGCACGGCGATCTCGTTCGCCAACGCGCGAAACAAGGAGATCGAGGAAACGATCCTGCGCCTCGACGAGCCCGCGAAGTCCGCGCCACCCGATGCGTCGAGCGGGGACAGGCAGACTTACTGATCTCGGCAGATCCGGACGTGTCAGCCTGGCGGTTGCTGCGGCTTTGCCTGGCGGAATTGTATGGTCTGGCCAATGGATCGGTTCTGGCCTGGGGGAGGGGGTCAAGTGCTCTGGTCTGCTGGTAGCGCGCCTGGTAGCAGATCGGCGTCGGCGGCCGTCGTCCTGCGTCGCTCCAAGTTGCTCTCCGTTGCTCTTTTTGGCTGGTCAGACCGCATAGCTGCAGGTCAGCGGAAGGCGCTGGGATTCATGGCATGCAAGAGGTCTGGGGTTCGAATCCCCATAGCTCCACACAGGTCACATGCACAATTCGAACGGTAAACCGATGTGCAGCCGCCTGAACAAGGGCATTCCGAGGGGCAAGATCCGCTCCTGAGATGGCTCGCTGATCAGCATCCGCGCGGAGTTGGGCTAGGTCGCCCACACGGGTAGCCCTTTGTGCCTGGCAAGAGGTCATGGGAAGAAAGCCGGAAGGCCACGGTCCTCCTCCGCTCTGTACCAGCGACAGAGCCGTCGGCCGTTGCCGCACCTGGCCATGAAGGTGATGTCGGAGCACCAGCAACTCGCCGGAGGCGATCGTCATCGATCGGCGTGTGCCGGTTCGCCGTCTCGTTAGTACGGGAGCCGATCGGCTACCCAGACCCAGTCGATGCGCTCTTGTTCGAGGCGGACCCGTCGGCCGAGGCGGTCTGTGATCAGGTCGTGGTAGAGCGCTTCCTCGTTGGCGGTGAGCCGGCTGAGGCGAGCAGCGGCCGGGGTCTCCTCGGTCACCCACCGGTCGCGGTGGGCCAGTAGCGTGTCGCGGTCCATCAGCATGGAGCGGGCCTGCGGCAGCCACGCGCGCAGCTGATTGAGGATGGCGAAGCCGTGGGTATCGAGGTCTCCCCAGTAGGCGATGTCGGCGTCGGCTAGCCACGGCATCGACCCGGCGCGGTCAACCTCGAAGCCCTTTCCCCACAGAACGAGGCCCTCAGCGGGCACGGGCACGCTGAGGAAGGTGATCTCGTTCTCGACTATCACGGCGCGCTTGGCGGCAATCTGCAGCGTCACCAGTTCATCCACCCGGGCGGTGAGATCGGACAGCCCCGCAGCCAGGTTCAGCGACGGGTCTACCCGCAGGCGCAAGGTCTCCGGCTTGCCGCTCAGCCCCAGCGCGGTGAGGAAGCCCGGCGCGGCCTTAGGCACCCCGAGTAGCTGGGCCAGCAGCGGGCGGTGCCGTTCCACGAACTTCGTGTCGACTCCCGGAGCGGTGATCTCGCGCAGGTAGCGTCCGGAGTCCCGCGCGTGCTCCAGCCAGAGGTAGGCCGACAGGAGCGCCGGCCACATGTCCGCGACCTCAAGCGCCCGCAGGGGCTTGCTCGCGACCCAGGCCGAGACGACTGGCTCCGTGGCGACGACCGACAGCACGGCCTGGTACGCCTGCATCTGGTCGCCGACGCCGAGCAGCGCTGCGGCCTGCTCATACGACTCGACGATGGCGCGGCTCGGCAGCTCGTTACGGCCGATCAGGCGGCCGCCGACAGGCGCGTACGCCAGCGTGTAGTGCGAGCCGCCCCGGCTCCCGGCTTCCAGCGCGGCGATCCACGAGCGCACCGCGTCCAGGTCGTCGCCGATCTCGGCCGGCTTCGGCCCGCGCAGCGCCACGTCCACCACCGGAAATGGCGAGGCTCCGGCGAGCGCGCGCAGCATCGACCCGTCGTCCCAGCGCCGCCTTACTCGCGCCCGGATGTCGGAGCGGGTGGTCCACGCGGTCATGCTTCGCGGCCGGCCTGGTGTCGGCGGAACTCCTCGATGGTCAGGGTCTGCAGGCGGGAATAGCTGCCGGTCGGGTTGTCGACGAACCCGATCGCCCGGACATAGGGCTCGATCACGTGCACTTTTTGCAGCGGGGTGACGATCAGCAGTTGCAGGCCGAGCCGGGCGAACAGGTCCAGCGCATAGCGGGTCGAGACGTCCGAGCCGCGGCCGAAGGCCTCGTCGATCACCGCGAACCGGAAGTCGCGCGACTTCGCGGCGCCCCATTCCAGCCCGAACTGGTAGGCCAGCGAGGCGGCGAGGATGGTGTAGGCCAGCTTTTCCTTCTGGCCGCCGGACTTGCCGTCGGAGTCCCGGTAGTGCTCCCATTCCTGGTCGGTCTCGCGGTCTCGCTCGGAGGCCGAGAAAGTGAACCAGTTGCGGACGTCAGTGACCCGGCGAGTCCACGCGCGGTCGGAGTCAGCGTGCCCGTCCCGCCCGCGGAAGCGCTCGATGATCCGCTGCACGTCCAGGAACCGCTGCTCGGAATAGTGGTCGTCGTCCGCCGAGAGCGTGTCGTCGGTCGCGGCGCGCAGCTCGGTGCGGAAATCCTGCACCTCGGTGTTGACTGTCCGTTCAGTGACGAGCTTGATGTACCGGCCGAGACTGTAGTCGATCGCACCGAGGGCTTCGTTGATGCGGTCGACCCTGGCGTGGATGTCCTGCGACTGACGCCGTAGCTAGTTGTTGAACTGGGCGAGCTCGCGGATAGCATTCGTGTTGAGCTGCCGCTTGAACTCGTCCTCGAAGCGGGGCAGGTCGTCGGTCGCCACCCGGTCGTGGAACGCGCGGAACTCGTCCCGGGCCTCGACGTGGGCGTCCATCTCGGTTGTCGCCTCGGGCCAGCGGCGGCGGACCTCGGCCATGTACTGGATCAGGCTCTGGACGTAGCCGCCGAGCTCGCGGCCGACACGGTCGATGGCGCCATGCAGCGCGGCAGTGAGGGAATCAGCGGCCGCCGCGCACGCATCGGCCGACCGGGGCAGGGCATCACCGAGCCGCGCCGTGAGCTGGTCGAAGGAGGGACGGGCTTCGGCTCGGACAGCCTCGCCCAGCCCGGAGACGACGGCCTGGTCGGCGTCGCGGGCCACTCTCGCTCGCTTGATCAGCTCGTCCTGGACCCGCACATCGCCGGTCAGCGTATCGAGCTCGCTGCGCCTGGTGGCCAAGCTGGCCTCGTTGTCCTTCAGTTGCCGCTCGATCTCGGCCAGGGCGGACGAGCCGGAGATCAGTCGCTGGCGCTCTTCCTCCGCGGCGATCGCCCGTCCGTCGGCGTCCGCCCAGTCCAGCTCGCTCCAGGCGCGGAAGACGGCCAGGCCGTCCAGCGCTGACAGCCGGGTCGCCAGCTCGTCGCGCTGCCCGCGCAGGCTGGAGTATTCCGCGCTGGCCTGGGCGAACTGGTCCTGCAACTCGACCAGGTGCGCAGTCAGCGCTGTGATCTTGCGTTCGTTGATCCAGCCGAGGACCCAGGAGCGCGGGTCGTCGACGCGTGACCGGTCGTCCTTCTCGTGCCGGTCGCCGGCCCGCACCTGTCCCTGGCGGGTCACGGCCCGGTGCTCGTCACGGAACTGCTCGATCGTGTCGACACAGGTGAAGTCGGCCCGCCGGACCAACTCGTCGCGAAGGTAGTCGTGGAACGGGCCGTCTGCGATGTCGATGGTGTCAGCGAGGAGCAGCATGCGGCCGGGGTTGCGCGGCTGCAGCGGAACGCGCCGAGCCGGCACCCGCTCGTATACCAGCCGGCTGCCGGCCATCCGCCCGTCGCTGCGGCGGTAGGTGAGCCGGTGCTCGTTGACCCAGCGGGACACCCGGTCGTAGTGCTGCTGCGGCACCAGCAGCGACAGCGCGAAGCCGCGAAGCACGCGCTCGGCGGCCCCCCGCCAGGCCGAGAACTCCTCGGCGACATCGAGCAGCTCGCCGGCGAATGGCAGCTCGGACTCGGTCATGCCGAGCTCGGCGCAGAGCTGGGCCCGTACGTCCACCTGGGCGGCCGGCAAGTTGTTCTGGCGATCAGCCAGACTGGCGAGCTCGGCGCGCGTCTCGTCGCCGGCCCGGCGCAGGTCGCTGCGCGCCGCGATGGACGCCTCCAACTGCTTGTCCAGCGCCTTTTGCTGCGCCCGGTCCGCTGTCCGGGCCGACGCCACGGCGGCCGAGACCGTCGCAAACGCCGCCGCATCGGCGACGCTGGCCAGGCCAGCCGCCTGGAGGAGAGCGTCGAAATCGGCCCGCCGCTGGCGCCGTTCGGTCGCCTGCGCACGAGCGGCGGCGGCCTGCTGCTCGAGCAGGTTGACCCGGTCTCCGCCGGCCGCAGCGCGCGCAGTGATCAGCCCTTCGCGCTCGCGGACGAGACGGTCGTGCGCCGCCTGGGTTTCCGTTGCCGCCTGAGCGCGGCTTTCGCGTATGGCTGTGTGCGCGGCGATCTCGTCGGTGAGCAGGCCGATGCGCAGTTCGGCGATGTACAAGCGCACCGCGTCGCGCTGGCGCTCCAGTTCGCCGCGCCGCGCCAGCGCCTCGTCGTACCGCTTACTCGTCGCGACCAGCGGCTGCAGTGCTTCGAGCTGCTCGCGTGCCCGCTTGACTGCGTCGTGCGCCTTCGTGAGGTCTCCGAAGTGGGCGACGATGCTTCGGATCTTCTCGGCAGCATCGGCCGGCTCGAGCATGTGATCGCGGACGAACTCGTTGAGGTTGCCGACCGACTTCATCGATACGGTCTGGTGAAACAACTCCATCGCCTGCTCGGACTTGATGCCGAGCAGGCGCCGGAGCTTCCGGGCGTAATCAGGGAAGACGTTGTGGATCTCCGCACCGCCGGCCCGCAGCCGGCGGCGCAGGTCCGTCAGGTCGGCGCCGAAGTCGGTGAAGTCGGCCTCGATTGAGAGCTGCTTCGGCGAGGTGACAAAGAACCGGTCCGGCTGGCCGGCCCGGTCCTTCTGGTGAAACACCTGCGCCAGCGTGACGGTCTCGTCAAATCCCGCGTTGGCGAAGACTCCGAGCACAACCGAGTAGTGCCGGTGGTCGCGCAGCCCGACCGGACGCGAGCTGCCGGTGGCCTCGATCCGCTCGGACTTGTAGTGGCCCTCGACGTAGCTGCGGAGCGTACGTTCCCTGGCGTCGGCCCCGGCGGCCTTGTTGTACGAGATGCGCTGCGCGGGCAGCAGCAGGGTGGTGAGCGCATCGACCAGGGTGGACTTACCGCTGCCGATGTCGCCGGTGAGCAGCGCGGTGGCTCCCTCGGGAGACAGGCGCCAGACTCGCTTGTCGAATGTGCCCCAGTTGAACACCTCGAGGCGGTGCAGCCGGTAGCCCGCCGGGGTGTCCTCGCTGCCCACCTGAGATGCGGGGAACGGCTGGTCACTCATCGCCGCCACCTGCCTGACGCGAGCCTGCTCCGGCGTAGTCGGCCAGCTTGCCGGCGAAGTCCGAGAGCGTCTGCGCGTCCACGTACGCCTTGAGGATGCGGCGTACCTCCCACTGGTCGGCGCGCCCGCGCAGTTGGCGCAAGAACCCGAGCTCCGCTGCCCGGCGAATGGTGCCGTCGGCCTGGTCGATCACGCGCGCCTCGTTGGTCGACTCGGCGAGAAACAGCCCCAGCATCTCCACGATCTGGTCGCGGCTGAGCACCAGCTTGCCCTCGCCGCCTGCCGACTCGAACTCGACGAGTCGCTTGCGGAGCAGGACGAGCAGCAGGCTCACGTTGTAGGTGAGCGTCCGCCGGGCCACCAGGCGGGGCAGGAGATCCTCGCCGTCGGCATCCGGCCGGCTCTGCAGGTAGGCGTACCCCTCAGTGTCGTCGACGATCACGTCGACGCCGATCGCGGCGAAGTGGTCGCGGACGGCCGGGGCGTGGCGGCCGAGAGCGGTCCAGGTGGGCTCATCTTGCTCGCGGTACACGACGCCGCGCATGAGATGGATGATCGCCGCGGCTACTGCGTGCTCCTCAGGGGTCCTCATCGGCGCGTCACCGTCACCTTCGGCAGCCGCGCCCGGCGGGTGATCTCGCCATCGTCATAGTCGATGACCGTCTCGTCCTGCTCGTCTACGGTCACCTCAAGATCGTCAGCTGCGAGCGCCAGGTAGCCGACGATCTCGGCGGCGCCCTGCTCGACCGGGTAGACGTGGACGATGTCGCCGAGCAGGGCGGAGCCCCGCTCGGGCACGGCCGCGCGGATATTGTCGGCGAGCCGGGCCTGATCGACGAAGGTCTGGCTGAACAGGGCGGTCACGTCGGCCTCGTCGCCGGCGTCCGGGTCGAGCAGGCTCTCGACCCGTGCGGCGGGACGGGCGTCGAAGAGCGGCCGCTCGAACGGCAGAGCGATCCCCACGCCCGGCTCGTCCACCTCCAGCCCGGTTTCCGGCGGCTGGTCGCGGCAGGCGAGCGCTGACGCCTCGATGGAGCGGACGAGGTCGAGCACGCGGCGGTTCTCGAGCCAGACCTGGTCGTCGAGGAAGCGGCGTAGCTGCTCGGAGATCTGCCGGACGGTCTGCTGGGTGCGCTCCGCGGCTTCGGACCAGTCGTGGTGGATGGTGCGCAGCCGCC
>DATCEO010000120.1:0-5441 GCA_036510065.1 Streptosporangiaceae bacterium
GTCGCCGACGACCTGGGACTGCCTCGCTGGTGGCTGAACGAGCAGGCCAGCGTCTACATCTCCGGCAAAGACGACCCCGGGAAACGCCGCGTGTTCGACCACCCCGGCCTGCGCGTGATGGCAGCATCACCAGATCACATCGCCCTTTTGAGCTGGAACGATGCTGGCAGCCCGGGCAGGGCATGATGGTCGGCTATGCCTATCCGTCTGCTCTACCTGATGTTCGCCCGGACCTGCAGCTGGCTGATCCTGCTCAGCCGCTCGGCAGCGGCCAAGGACGCCGAGCTGCTCGTACTGCGGCACGAGGTTGCGGTGCTGCGACGGGCCCAGCCGCGGCCCCGGATGGACTGGGCTGACCGTGCCGTCCTCGCCGCGCTGACCCGGGTTCTCCCTCCGCGACTGCGGATGCGCCGGCTTGTCACGCCCGGTTCCGTGCAGCGCTGGCACCGCCGCCTGGCCCACGGAAATGGACGTATCCGCACCGGACCGGCCGGCCACCGGTCAATCCGCAGGTCACCGCGCTGATCGAGCGGCTCGCTACCGAGAACTCCTCTGGGGCTACCAGCGGATCCAGGGTGAGCTGCTCAAGCTCGGCCACCTGGTCAGCGCGTCCACCATCCGCCGCGTCCTGCGGGCCCTGCGGATCCCGCCGGCCCCGAAACGCCACACCGACATGAGCTGGCGGCAGTTCCTGCACGCCCAGGCCGCGACCATGCTCGCCACGGACTTCTTCCACATTGACTGCGCGGTCACGCTGCAGCGCCTGCACTGCTTGTTCGTCATCGAGGTCGGCTCCCGCTACGTTCACGTCCTCGGGGTCACCGCGTACCCGGACGGGCCGTGGACCACCCAGCAGATCCGCAATCTCCTGATGGACCTCGGCGATCGCGCCGCGGACTTCCGCTTCCTGGTCCGCGACCGGGCCGGGCAGTTCACCGACTCCTTTGACGCCGTCCTGGCCAGTGCCGGGATCCGGGCGGTGATGATCCCGCCGCGGAGCCCTCGCGCGAACGCCTTCGCCGAGCGGTTCGTGCTCACTGCCCACCGAGGTCACCGACCGGACGCTCATCCTCGGCGAACAGCACCTGCGGACAGTCCTGGCCCAGTACGAGGGCCACTACAACAGCACAGGAGCCCGTGCTTGCGCGCGTGGGCCCGAGCAAGTAGCGGGGGCCGGACCTATCGGTCCGGCCCCCGCTGTGCACATGCTGATTTACAGCTGGGTGGTGACAGCCTTGACCTCGGTGTAGGCATGCAGGGCCTCGTGGCCCATCTCGCGGCCCCAGCCGGACTGCTTGTATCCGCCGAACGGCAGGGCAGCGTCGAACACGTTGTAGCAGTTGATCCAGACTGTGCCGGCCCTGATCTTCTTCGCCAGGGCGTGCGCCTTGGAGATGTCGCGGGTCCAGATGCCTGCCCCCAGTCCGTAGTCGCTGTCGTTGGCGACGGCGGCGATCTCGTTCAGGTCGGTGAACGGCGTGGCGACCAGGACGGGACCGAAGATCTCCTCGCGGACGACCTTCATGTCGGGGCGGGTGTTAGTCAGCACCGTGGGCTCGATGAAGTAGCCGCGGTCGCCGAACCGGCCGCCGCCTGCCAGTGCCGTGGCGCCGTCGGACTTGCCGGACTCCAGGTAGCCGGTGACCCGGCGGAACTGCTCGTCGGAGACCAGCGGGCCCATCTGCGTGCCCGGCTCCATCCCGGGGCCTATCTTGATCGACTTGGCGATCTGGGCGACGCCGTCGACGACCTCGTCGAAACGGCTCTGCTGGACGAACAGCCGGGAGCCTGCGACGCAGCACTGCCCGTGGTTGAAGAAGATCGCGTTGGCGGCGCCCTCGATCGCGCCTGGCCCGGCGTCATCGAAGACGATGTTGGGGCTCTTCCCGCCGAGTTCCAGGGTGAGCTTCTTGAGGTTGCTGGCCCCCGCCGCGGCGACGATCAGCTTGCCCACCTCGGTGGATCCGGTGAACGCGACCTTGTCGACGTCGTTGTGCGCGGCCAGAGCCGCGCCGGCGGTCTCGCCGAAGCCGGGCACCACGTTCACCACGCCGTCGGGCATGCCTGCCTCGGCGATGAGCTCGGCTAGCCGCAGCGCGGTCAGCGGCGTCTGCTCGGCCGGCTTGAGCACCACGCAGTTCCCGGTGGCCAGCGCCGGGCCCAGCTTCCACGCCGCCATCAGCAGCGGGAAGTTCCACGGGATAATCTGCCCGACCACGCCCAGCGGCTCCCGCAGCGTATAAGCGTGGAAGTTAGCGCCCGGCATGTAGGGCACCGAGATGTTGATCGTGTTGCCCTCGATCTTGGTGGCCCAGCCGGCCATGTAGTGGAACAGGTCAGCGGCCAGCGGTACGTCGGCGGCCTGGGCGACGGCGAACGGCTTCCCGTTGTCCAGCGACTCCAGCTGCGCGAGCTCGTCGACGTGCTGCAGGATCAGGTCGCCGATCCGCCAGATGATGCGCCCCCGCTCCGAGGGGGTCATCCGGCCCCACGGGCCGTCCTCGAACGCCCGGCGCGCGGCGTGCACGGCCCGGTTAATGTCCTCGGTGTCGCCTTCAGCGATCCGGGCGAGCGTCTCGCCGGTCGCGGGGTTGGGCGTCTCGAATGTCTTGCCGGATGCCGCGTCGGTCCACTGCCCGTCGATGAACAGCTGCCGCGGGTGGGCGCCGATGAAGGCGTCGACGTCTCGGTCCAGGGTCACAGTCACTAAATGGTCATCTCCCTTGGCTGCGCAGCGGAGGCAGCCACCGATTGTGGCCAGCTAGCACTTGCAGCGTATGTCTACAGCGTAGACCTACATCACAAGACTACGGCGTAGGCAAGGGATGTCAACTTTGTAGAGCTACGTCCGGCGACAGCAGGCTGTGCATTAGCGCCCGCAGGTCGCCTGACAGACGGCAGGTTCCGCTGACGGCACGGCCCTGGCCGCCGCGGATCCGGTGCGCGGGTGAGCAGGGTGAGGACGGGCTCAAACGGGGCAGGGTGCCCGCGGGCGGAGCCCGAGCGGGCTGGCCAGCGGCCGGGTGTTGTAAGAGCAGGCCATTCAGCAGGTCCCGGTCATCCCGCTCGGCCGGGCACCTGACCGGCACGGCCGCAGCCGGCGGGACGCCGGCGCGCTCCGGGCAGCTCCGCTGCCCGGAGAACATCGCCATCGCTGCTGCCCCGGCTCGCGTCAGTTCTGCTAAGGACTGCCGGAGTCCGGAGCAGTAGCGCAGCGCTGGGCGTTAGAGTCGGAAGGCGTCCTTGACTTTCGCGCCGGCCTGCCTGGTGTTGCCCTTTACCTGGTCACCTCGGCCTTCGGCCTGCAGGCGGCGGCTGCCGGCCGCCCGGCCGGCAATCTTCTTGATACTGCCTTTTGATCGTTTCGGCCTTGTGCGCGATCGTTTTGGCGATGCTCATGGGGGGGCTGCCTAGGATGGCGGCTGCCGGCGGGCGTGTCGCTTCCCAGGCTGCTCGCGGTGTAGGCGCGGGCGGTGTCGCGCTGGTCCAGGAGGTCATCGCGGTCGTGGGCAGCGACAGCGGTCTCGCGGCGGGACTGCCTCAGCCCGCGGCGCGCAGCGCGGCCGCGCCGGGCGGTCCGGCGGGCGCTGGCCAGCAGCAGGCTCAGCCCGAGCATGGCGATGGCCACGGCCACGATGCCGTAGAGGAACAGCGGCCGGCGGAGCCGGTCACGTCGTAGCCGAGCACCGGGAAGTGGCTGAGCATGCGCGCTGCCGCCGTTGCCGGCGACGCCGGCTACCGCGGCGACCAGGATCACGAGCCGGACAATGATGATCATGGTGAACTCCCAGCCGCCAGCTCTGTAGACCTACGGTCAACGCTCCGGTCAGAGTTGCGTCAACACCGTTGACCTACGCCGGATACAATTATGAGTCCCGGCCGCGCAGAGAACCGGGACGTGCGACAGAGGGGGGTACCGCGATGTCACTGCCGCCGACCGGTCATGATGACGCCGGCGGGACCCAGGACGGCAAGATCACCCGCGAGGTGATCCTGGCTACTGCGCTGGAGCTCATCGACCGCGACGGGGCCGACGCGCTGTCCATGCGCAGGCTCGCCCGCGCGCTGGGCCGGGATCCGATGATCTTGTACCGGCGCGCGCCGAGCAAGGCCGCCCTGCTCGACGGCGTCGCCGAGACCGTGCTCGCCGGGCTGCGGGTCGACCCGGCCGACGCGGACTGGGCCGCCCAGCTGCGGGCCGTGGCCCGCAGCTACCGCGCGCTGGCGCTGGCCCACCCGAACATGGTGCCGCTGCTGGTCACCCGGCCGCTGGCGACCCCGCTCGCGCTGCGGCCTCCCGGGACGCTGCGGCCGCTCGAGGACATCCTCGCCCTGCTCACCCGCGCAGGGTTCAGCGGACCCGACGCCCTGCACATCTACCGGGCCCTGTTCGGATTCCTGCACGGCCACGTCCTCAACGAGTTGCAGGAACTCGTCGACAACCCCGACGAGACCGACGACCTGCTCCGGCTGGGCCTGCACCGGCTGCCGATCCGCCAGTTCCCGCTGCTGCGCAGCCTCGCCCCCGTCCTGGCAGCCTACGACGGCGCCGCCGAGCTCGAACGCGGCCTCGACATCCTGCTCGCCGGCCTCATGACCACGCTCACCATCCCGGGCGGGACGCCGCGCCCCGCAGCTCCTGCCCCGGGCCGGCCGTCCCGCAAGAGCGTGCACGCGACAGAGCAGCCGGCCAGTCCCCGTTAAGGCGTCATTGTTCCGCGGTCAGGTCGCGGCACCGGGCCTCGCAAGGCTGGCGGCAGCGGCACTTCGCCGCCCGCCAGTGCCAGCAAGGCTTCGTCCCGCCCCGGCAGACCCAGTCCGTCCGACGCCCGCACCTCGGGCCAGGGGCCAGGAGCCAGGGGCATCGAGGTCAAGGACAAGGGCCGGGTTCCCGCAGAGCTGATCGTCGGGTTCCAGGCCGCCGGCCAGTAACCCGCACCGGAAACCGGCGCACTGAATCATGGCGTCGTCGCCGTGCAGGAACCAGCGGCTTTCGCGGAGGTGCGTCGGCACGGAGGCTGCCTGCCAGGCTCGGCGAAAGCCGTCAGCGGCCATGGCACCAGCACGGGGCCACCGGATCGCGCACAGTGCAGCGCCGGCGGGCAACCCGCAGAACCCGACGGCCCTGGACTGGTGACCTCCTGCACAACACCAAAGCGCTGCGCCGCGGCAGAATCGGCTGACCGCAAGTCCCGCAGGTCGGCAGCCTGGCCGCAGCTGGGCCTGCCCCTCGGATTGCCCCTCAGAGAGAGGCTCATCACCAGTTATCTGTTCGAATTACATGCGTGACCTGGGTAGAACTACGGGGATTCGAACCCGGACCTCTTGCATGCCTGTGAGTCTTGGCATGTCGGTACCGGGCATTTCGGCTGGGACCGGCCAGGGTTGGTGCCTGGTGGCGCCGGGTGACTCCTTGCATGCCTGACCGCCTTTTGGCGTGT
>DATCEO010000121.1:0-37083 GCA_036510065.1 Streptosporangiaceae bacterium
CTGGATGTCATCAAGACCGCCGACTGGGTCATCGACCTGGGACCAGAGGGCGGCTCGCGCGGCGGCTCGGTCATCGCCGCCGGCACCCCTGAGCAGGTAGCCGGCATCGAGGAGAGCTACACCGGCCAGTTCCTCAAGAAGCTGCTGGACGTCTAGGCCGCGGCGGCGGCCCTATGCCCCGCGGCGGTCGCCTCCTGACGTCATGGGCTGCCCCTGCCGGTACATCTGCGGGGGCTTGTTTCCCGCGGCCTGGCCGCCGTCGACGGGGATGACGGCCCCGGTGATGAACGAGGACTCCGCCGAGCACAGCCACAGGACCGCCCGGGCCACCTCGGCGGTCGTGCCGACTCTGCGCATCGGGGTGGAGAGCCCGGCCAGCCGCTGCGCCTCCGGGCCGGCCGCCTCGAGGTGATGGGTAAGGATCGGCCCTGGCGCCACCACGTTCACCCGGATGCCCTGGTCGGCATAGTCGAGCGCGGCTACCTTCGTCAGGCCGATGATCCCGGCCTTGCCCGCGACGTAGGCGGCCAGGTTGGCGGTGCCGTTCAGGCCGGCGATCGAGGCCATGTTCACGATCGCGCCGCCGCCGCTGCGGAGCAGGGCCGGGATCTGGAACTTCATCCCGAGGAACGTGCCGCGGATGTTCGTGGCGATCCCGCGGTCAAACTCGCCGGGGTCGATCTCGGCCAGCGGCGCGGGCATCGGCCCGGCGGTGGCATTGTTGAACGCCGCGTCCAGCCGCCCGTACGCGGTGAGGGCCCGGTCGACCAGGTGGCGCATCGACTCCACGTCGCTGACGTCGGCCTGGACGGCTAGCGCGCGGCCGCCCTGGGCCTCGATGCCCCGGGCCACGGCCTGCAGGGCCGGCAGGTCGCGGGCCCCCAGCACGACGGCCGCGCCCGCGGCGGCGAAGGCCTGCGCCGTGGCGGCGCCGATACCCCGGCTGGCCCCGGCCACCAGGGCCACCCGGCCCTCCAGGCCGCCCTGGCTCACGTGGTCACTGCTCATGCCGCCGCCCGCTCTCATCCTGCCTGCCGCTCATGTCTCCCGCGCGGGTCCGGCGGCCCGCCTTCGCACCAGCGTGTCAATAGATTAGACGTCGAATTGTTTAACGTCAAACGCTTTGATGTCTGAGGAGATGATAGCCTGCAACCATGCCCGGCCCCGCCCGGCCGCCCGTCGGCCTGCAGCTCTCCCGGGTGGCGCGGGACGCGAGCCGGGCGTTCGACGCGGCGCTGGCCGCGGCCGGCGGGTCGCTGCCGATCTGGCTCGTGCTGGTCTCGCTCAAGAGCCGCAAGCTCGCCAACCAGCGGGAACTGGCCGCGGCGGTCGGGATTCAGGAAGCCACCCTGACGCATCACCTGAACGCGATGGAGGCGGCGGGCCTGGTCACCCGCCGCCGGGATCCGGCGAACCGCCGGGTGCACCTGGTGGAGCTCACCCCGGCCGGCGACGCGCTGTTCTTCCGACTTCGAGAGGCGGCCACGGCGTTCGACCAGCGGCTGCGCTCGGGACTGTCAGAGGCCGACATCGCGACGCTGGCCGACCTGCTGGGCCGGCTGCGCGACAACGTGCGCTGAGCCGGGCGCGGCGCCCGGCCCCGGCGCACCGGGCCGTCCGCCCGGCCTAGCCAGGCGCGGACGGGCGGCAGCGGCTCCGGCGACGGCCGCGGTCAGTTCAGTTCCCAGGTGATGGGCGGACGGCGGCCGACAGGTCGCCGCCTGCGGCACTGCCCCAGAAGGTGCTCCAGCCGGCGCCGTAGACATCGGTGCCGCCCCAGATCAGATCGCGTAGTAGTGGCTGTTGTTGACGTGGAGCTCGGCGAACAGCGGGTAGCCGCTGTTGTCACCCTGCTGCTCGCCGACGCCCGCCCACCAGCTGCTGTCGGACCACAGGCTGACCTGCCGGTCTACCGGCGCGCCGACGAACCCGTTGCCGTCGACGTCGTATTTCCCCGATGTACAGCCCGGCCCAGCCGTCGGACCCGGCGCCATCTGTGACGCACCAGTCACCCCAGTCAAAGGCCAGGGCCGGGTTCGCCCACACCTGCAGGATGCCGGTCTCGGTCGGGGGACGGAAGAAGACGCCGACGGCGCCCCGGGCCGACGCATTCGAGGAGTCGTTCTGCGAGGTCCAGTCCGAGACGCTCCAGGCCCCGTTGTCGTTATTCGCCGACGCGGTGTTGACATCGGGACCGCCATTCCCGGCATGCCAGGTCCACGAGTAGTCGTAGGGCGACGTGAGGGTGGCACCGATCGAGCCGGTAAACAGGCGCGGGCGCGCCCGCTTGACCCGGGGCGGCCCCGTCTTGCGCTTCGCGCCGCGTCCTTGTTCCTGCCGCAGCTGACGCACGACCGCGGTCAGCTCGTCGGTGCTGCTGGCGGTCAGGTTCAGAGCCCCGCGCAGGGCGCGGGACTGAGCTTCCGCGCCGCCCACCCGGGCGGCCCGGGCGGCCGCCTGCTGCTCGAACCGTCGCTCCAGCTCCGGCCAGCCCGCGGCGGGCCTCCTCCGATGAGGGTGCTTCCATCCGGTACAGCCCAGAAACTGGCAAGCTCGCCATTTTCGCTCCCCTGATGTGAAGGGCTCCCGGCCAGGAGCCCGGCTAGGAAACTAGAGAGCGCGAACCCGGCCGAGATACCTGTGCGGGAGCCGGAAATCGGCCGCCGGGAGCCGTCAGCCCCGCGGTCATGACCGGCCGGCTGCGGCAGCCGTGGTCCAGGAGGCGATGGCGAGCCGCACCCCCGCCTCGGTCAGGATGCGGCTGCCCCGCAGCGTTCGGGCTAGCTCGGCCAGGCCGGCCCGGCCAGGCCGGCCCACCCGGCGACCGCTAGCTGCCGGGCCGCTGGTCACCGCCGGTGATCCACAGCCCGGTCGACACCCCGGCCTGCGTGCCGGGGCAGGCGGCGCGGACGGCCGCCACCGCCGCGCCCACGTCGGCGGCCGCCAGCGACTCACGGCCGTCGGCGTCCCGCGGATGCAGGTGCAGCGCCTCGGCGCCCGCGGCTACCGCGGCCGCGGCCGAGCGAGCCAGCTCAGCAGGGGTGATGGGCACCCCCGGATGCTCGCGGCGACCTCGCTGGCCGTTCAGGCACGCCTTCATCCGCTCCACGCGATCGGTCATGGGGTTCATGCTCGCACTGCCCGCCCCGGCCCCGGCTAGCGTGGACGGGTCGCTACCGCGGAGAGGATGAAGGACGTGCAGATCGAGACCAGCTCCGGGCCCGCGACCGCTGAGCTGGAGCGTCCCGCCGATCCGCGGTTCCTGCTGGTCCTGACCCACGGCGCCGGCGGCGGCGTGGACGGCCCCGACCTGCTGGCCGCCCGCGATGCCGCCGGCGCGCTCGGCGGCGCGGTGGCCAGGGTCCTGCAGCCCTACCGGGTCCGGGGGGCTCGCGCGCCGGGACCTGGGCTAAGGCAGGACGGTGCGTGGCTGGAGATCATTGCCCGGCTGCGGGCCGAGGTGCCCGGCGTGCCTCTCATCCAGGGCGGCCGGAGCAATGGCGCCCGGGTCGCCTGCCGGACCGCCCGCGCGGCCGGGGCGGCCGGGGTGATCGCCCTGGCGTTCCCGCTGCATCCGCCGGGCCGGCCGGACCGCTCCCGGGCTGACGAGCTCCGGGCCGCGGGCACGAGCGTCCTGGTCATCAACGGCAGCCGGGACCCGTTCGGGATACCGGACCGGGCCGACGCGACGAAAGTGGTAGTCCTGGCCGGGGAGACTCACGCACTGACCGGGAGTCCCGGCCGGGTGGCGGAGGAAGTCGGTACCTGGCTGAGCACGGTCCTGAGGCTGGCGGCCTAGAATCTGGGGCTTGGCGGCCTAGGATCTGGTGCCGGGACCCCGGCGCGGTTCTAGACCGGGGACGGGCGTTCTGCGGACTGGCGTTCCGGGACTGGCGCTCTGGCTGCGCCTCGGGCCAGGACTCGACGGAGGCTAGGCGGCCGGCGAGTGACTCGTGCCGGCCGGCCCTCGCCGGAGCGGCGCGGCCAGCGGCTGCGCGAACGGATCAGTCGGCCGGTGCGGCTCGATCGCGAATCCGTCGGGAAGAAGCTCTCCAGTGTCCTCGAAGACGACGATGCCGTTGCACAGCAGGCTCCAGCCCTGCTCCGGGTGGCTGATGATCGTTCTGGCCGCCTCTCGGTCCGGCTCCTTAGGATCCGGACACGGTGGCGTATGCGGGCACATTCGTGTGCCTCCTGTAAGCGTCTGGTTGTGTTCTCGATCACACCCTACTGTGCCAGCCGTCTTGCATTTAACGGCATGGCCTGTTGTGACGGTTTCCGGGACCACCCTTTGTAGCTTTCAATACATTCAGGTAGCCCAGATCCCCGCGCACAGCTTATTCGGAGCAGGCGGGTCCGTGGTTCGGGATATCAGGAACCGATGTGACTTGCCTGGCCGGGGCGTATCCCGCCGCGGGGGGCATGGGTGTCGACCGCCGGCACCACGTCGAGCCGCGCCACCGGGACGCCGAGCGCCTCGGTCTCGGGCCTGGCCGGGAATCCGGTGAGCTGGTAGGTCTCCCGCAGCGTCAGCAGGCGCTCCGCCTCGTCGGTCAGCGCGTGCACCTCGGGGCGGGCCTTGGCCTTGCGCCGGTAGATCCGGTCGTCGTAGCCACGGGGGCCGATCTCGGCCCGCTCGGCGGCGTAGGCGGCCCGCATCGCGGCGGTCAGGGCGGCCTCGAGCCTCCTGGCCAGCGGGTACTGCACCTCGGCCGGGCCGCCGGTGGCCTGGGCGTGGCGGTAGGCCCGCTCGGCCTCGCGGGCCTGACCCAGCAGGCTGCCCAGGTTAGCGGCCAGCGCGACGTCGGCCAGATAGGCGGCCTCGGCGGATGCGCTGACCTTGTTCCTGCCCCTTGTCACGCGGGCCAGCTTAGCGGATCGCGGTGCCGTCCCCGTTCCCGCGGGGACCCGCCCGCGACCGCCCAGTCCGGGCGCCTTTCCGGGTCCGTCTCTGCGGCGTCCTGGCCTGCGGCGGCCCGGCCCGCGGCCCGGCCGGCGGCCGCGGCCTCAGGCCAGGCTCGCCTGCCAGTCCGCGTGCAGGGCCGAGTACTCGCCCTCGGTCGCGAGCAGGTCGTCCGGCGACCCGTCCTCGATGATCTCCCCGCGCTCCAGGACCAGGACGCGGTCGGCGATCGCCACGGTGGACAGCCGGTGCGCGATGATCACCGCGGTCCGCCCGGTCAGGACCGTGTGCAGGGCATCCTGCACCAGCCGCTCGCTCGGGATGTCGAGCAGGGAGGTGGCCTCATCCAGGATGAGCAGCGCGGGCGCGGCCAGGAACGCGCGGGCAAAGGAGATGAGCTGGCGCTGCCCGGCCGACAGCCGGCCGCCGCGCTTGCCGACCAGCTGGTCATAGCCGTCGGGCAGCGCGGAGATGAAGCCGTCGGCGCCGATTGCCTTCGCGGCGGCGATGATCTCCTCCCGGCTGGCGGACGGCTTGCCGAGCGCGATGTTCTCCGTGATAGAGCCGTCGAACAGGAAGTTCTCCTGGGTGATCAGGATGATCTCGTGGCGCAGGCTGCGCTCGGACAGCTGCCGTAGGTCAGTGCCGTCCAGCAGCACCCGTCCCTCGTCAGGGTCATACATGCGGGCCAGCAGCCGGGCGACCGTCGTCTTGCCCGCCCCGGTGGCGCCGACGATGGCGACCGTCTGGCCGGCCGGGATGGTCAGGCTCAGGCCGGGCAGCACGACCGCCTGGCGGTACCCGAAGCGGACAGACTCGAACCTCGCGGTGCGGCCGCCCCGGGCCGCGTTAGCCGCGCCGGGAAGGGCGACCGGATCGGCCGGCTCCGGCACGGAGGGAGCCTCGTCGAGCACGCCGGAGATCTTCTCCAGCGCGGCCCCGGCCGACTGGAAGTTGCTATAGAACTGCGACAGGTCCACCAGGGGGTCGAAGAAGCGCTGCAGGTAAAGCAGGAAGGTGACCAGGATGCCGATCTGCATCTGGTGATCGATGACCCGCAGGCCCCCGTACAGCAGCACGGCGCCGACGGCCAGGTTGCCGACCATGGTCACGCCGGGAAAGAAGATAGCCAGGAGCCGGGCCGCGCGCAGGCTGGCGTTCGCGTAGTCCTGGTTGAGGGTGGTGAAGATCTCCTCGTTGCGGTCCTCCCGGCGAAACGCCTGAACGGCCCTGATGCCGCCGAACGTCTCGACGAAGTGGACGATGACCTGGGCGATCGTCTCCCTGGTCAGGCGGTAGGACAGGGCCGACTCACGCCGGAACCAGGCCGACAGCCACAGCAGCGGGATGAAGCCGCCCATGATCACCAGCGCGAGCTCCCAGTCCAGCAATAGCATCCCGGTGCCCACCAGCAGCAGCGTGAAAACCGCGGAGACCAGGGTATCCAGGCCGTCATCGAACAATTCCGAGATCGAGTCGATATCGGAGACCTGCCGCGATATCACCCGCCCGGAGGTGTAGTGCTCGTGAAAGGCGACCGGCAGCCGCAGGAAGTGCTCGAACAGCCGGCGGCGCAACTCGAGCACGACATTCCCGCCCAGCCGGCCGATGGCGCCGATGAACGCGCGCGTGGTGACGGCCTGAACGGCAATGGCGAGCCCGAAGGCCACGATGAGCAGGGCCAGCGGCGTGGCGTCGTGGGTCTCGGTGAGCCGCGGGATCTGGTCGATGCCCTTGCCGACGAGCCACGGCCCGGCCAGGATCGCGACATTGGCGACGACGATGAGGACCAGGATGGTAGCGACCTGCACCCGGTAGGGGCGCAGCAGGTCCTGCAGCAGGCGCCGGGACCGCCGCCGCAGGAAGGAGGAGAACCCGGCGGATACGTCGTCGGTTTCCTCGGCCGCGATGCCCCGCCAGGCATCGGCAGGTGACTGGCTCATCGGCGCGCTCCGGTGGTCATGTCCGGAGCGGCGCTCATCAGCTCCCGGTACAGCGGCTCGCTGGCGAGCAGCTCGCGGTGAGTGCCGATCGCGGCGATGACGCCGTCGCTCAGCAGTGCGACCCGGTCCGCCAGCAGGACCGTCGACGGCCGGTGGGCCACCACGAGTGCCGTGGACATGCCGAGCACCTCGCCGAGCGCCCGGGTGACCTTCGCCTCGGTGTGCACGTCCAGCGCGGAGAGCGGATCGTCCAGCAGCAGCACCTGCGGGCGCGCGAGGATGGCGCGGGCTAGCGCGATCCGCTGCCGCTGGCCGCCGGACAGGGCCATTCCCTGCTCGCCGATCCGCGTGTCGAGTCCCCAGGGCAGCTCGGCGACGAAGCCGGCCTGCGCGACCGCCAGCGCGGCGGAGATGGCTGCCTGGTCGGCATCGGGCGACCCGAAGCTCACGTTCTCCCGGACGCTCGCCGAGAACAGGGTGGGGTCCTCGAAGGCGCAGCCCAGCCTTCCGCGCAGGTCCCGCAGCGGCAGGTCGCGGATGTCGGTGCCGTCCAGCCGGATGGTGCCGCCGCTGACGTCGGCCAGCCGGGGGACCAGCTGGAGCAGCGTGGTCTTGCCGCAGCCCGTCGCGCCGACGAGGGCCACGGTCTCACCCGGTGAAAGCTCCAGCCTGACCCCGCGCAGGACAGGCGTCGGCGCCCCCGGGTAGGTGAAGGTCACGTCGTCGAAGACCAGGTGGCCAGCCCGGTCCGGGCGGGCCTGGACGGGGCGCTCTCGCAGGCCGGCGGCGCGGGCGCCACTGGCCTGGGCCGGGACTGCCGGAGTGCCGGGAGCGGCCGCCGCGGCCGCGGCCGCCGCCGCTACGGCGGCTGGCCGGTCGGCGATGGCCGGCGGCGTGTCGAAGATCTCGTAGACCCGCTGCGCCGCGGTGGCCGCCTCCTGGCCGCCGGCGATGATGTAGCCCATGGCCTCGATCGGCCAGACCAGTAGCAGGGCCAGCGTGATGAAGGCGACCAGGCCGCCGGTGCTCAGCTCGTGCTGGCTCACGGCCAGCGCGCCGAACAGCAGGATCAGCCCGATCACCGCGTTAGGGACCAGGTCGAGGCTCGCCCAGAAGGAGCCCCGCAGCCCGGCCTTGGCCACCTGCGTGCGAAAGACGCGGTCGGCCTGGCCGAAGTGCCGGGCGGCCGCCTCATCACGGCGGCCGAGGGCCTTGAGCACGCGGATGCCGGTGGTCGCCTCCTCGACATAGGTGGCCAGGTCGCCCTGCTCGTCCTGGACCTGACGCGACAGCACCCGGTAGCGCTTCTCGAAGGCCACGCACAGCCCGGCGACGGGCAGGAAGACGCAGCCTGTCAGCAGCCCCAGCCACCAGTTCAGGTGAATCAGCAGCGTGACGACCACCAGGAAGGTCCAGATGTTGGTGATGAAGAACACCACGCCGAAGCCGAGGAACCGGCGGATCGAGGACAGGTCCGTCGTGGCGCGCGACAGTAGCTGACCGGACTGCCAGGAGTCGTGGAAACCGGGTTCCAGCAGCTGGAGGTGAGCGTAGAGGTCGTCGCGCATCGTCTTTTCCAGGCCGGCCACCGCGCCGGCCTGCACCCAGCGGCGGAAGAAGCTCAGGGCTGACTGGATGACGCCGAAGGCGATGGCGGCCACGCCGAGTTCCACGAGCAGGGCGCGATTGGCCTGGCGGATGGCGCCGTCGATGACCGACTTGGCGAGCAGCGCAACCGCGATCTCGGCCGAGACCGCCAGCAACGCTGCGATGATCATGAAAATGAGCTGGCCGTAGTAAGGCCGCAGGTACTCGCGGATACGCCACAGCGCCGCTGCAGGGGTCTGCGCGGCGGGAACTCGCTCCGTCAGGGCATGCGGCAGCGAGGTGGGTGCATCAGGGGGCATTGTTCGCAGGTTAACCGCGCCGTGCCCTGGATGTCACGCCAATTTCGCTGCGGGACGATAGCTGCGAAGCGGCCGTGAGCAGCGCTCAAGGCCTGGTGGAAGGGCCTGTCCGGCCGCTGCCCCCGGTCCGGCCGGGACCGATCCGGGCCGCCGCCGGGATCGATCCGGCTGTCCGCCGGGACCGATCCGGCCGGCCGGATCAAGTCCTCGGCGGGCATTCGCCCATATAGCGCACAGGGTGGCGGACGGCGGGCAACTCTGGCACTCTGGCCAGACGCGGGGGCGAGCCGGAGCCCGATCCGGCAGGGAGAGGTACCCATGGAATGCGCTAATTCCTGGGGCGGCCCGGGGGCGGCGCAGGGGCTGGATCCGGTACTGGGGGCCTACTACGAGGGCGTCACCGTGATCTGCCAGCTGGCCGCGAGGTTCAGCGCGAGCGAGTGGAACGCGCGGACCCCGTGCCCGGAATGGCGCGCTCGCGATCTCGCCGGGCACCTGCGGTGCATAGCCGATGACTATCACGAGTATCTCGACGACGCCCCGGCAAGCCGGTACGCGCGGCTGATGGCCAGCGGCCCGCAGCCGCAGGACCTCGCGCGGAAGATCGCCCGGCAGAACGCGGCTGAGCTGGCCGCCCTGGCCGACGCGCCGCCGGCGGAGCACATCGCGGCCTTCGCCCTGTCGGCTCGCGCCTACGCGCGCCGGCTGCCGTCGGTATGGGACCTGCCGCACCACCAGTACCTTGACCAGGTGGTGACGGTGGCGGGCATGGCTGGAGCCGCCTGCGCGGAGTGGCACCTGCATGCATGGGACCTGGCCAGGGCGCTGGGCACGGACTACCGGCCGGTCGATCCCGAGACCGTGCTCGCCGGCTGGCGGGCCGGAATGGTCCACCTTCCGGAGGGTGCGGCCGACTACGCGGTGGTGGGCCGGCCGCGCCAGGCCGCCGACCCGTGGCGCGTCGTGCTACTGGCCTCCGGGCGGCTGCCGACCAGGGCAGGGCGCCGCCTCGGGCCGAACCGGCCGCACCGCCGGTAGCAGCGGCCCGCTGGCCGCCGGCCGGCTGGCCGCGGTCCCGGCAGGTCCGGGAGCCGGCCCGCGGAATACCCTGAGCTGACCGGGAGCGATCTCCTGGGGGGAGGGCCTGACGACCATGGGCATCGATGTCCGCGCCATCCGCGCCGCCTACCCGGCGCTCGCCGACGGGTACGCCTACCTGGACGGCGCCGCGGGTACCCAGGTGCCGTCCTCGGTCATCCAGGCGATCGGCGCGGCGCACGCCGCCGGGCTGGGAAACTCAGGCGGCGCGTTCCCGGCCAGCGAGCGGTCCGACTGGATCACGGCCGACTGCCGCCGCGCGGTGGCCGCCCTGACCGGCGGCGAGCCCGACGGCGTCATTCTCGGCCCCAATATGACCACCTTGACCTACCGGCTGGCCGACACCCTCTCCAAGGACTGGGCCGAGGGCGACGAGGTCATCGTGTCCCGGCTGGATCACGACGCCAACGTGCGGCCGTGGGTGCAGTACGCGGCCCGCGCCGGGGCGGTGGTCCGCTGGGCCGAGGTGGACCCGGTGACCGGTGAGCTCCCGGCCGGGCAGTACGCCGGCCTGCTGTCGTCCCGTACCCGGCTGGTCGCCGTCACCGCGGCCAGCAACATCATCGGGACCCGGCCGGACGTGGCGGCCATCACCGCCAGGGCGCGGGCGGCCGGCGCGCTGAGCTACGTGGACGGGGTGCACGCCACCCCGCACGGACCGGTCGACGTGCGCGCGCTCGGCGCTGACTTCTACGCCACCAGCGCCTACAAGTGGTCGGGGCCGCACATCGGCGCGGTCGTGGCTGACCCCGGCCTGCTCAGCTCCCTGTGGCCCGACAAGCTGATGCCTGCCCCCGGTGAGGTGCCCGATCGGTTTGAACGCGGCACCTTGCCCTTCGCTGACCTGGCCGGAGTCAGTGCCGCCGTCGAGCACCTGGCGTCGCTGGCCGGCCCGGCCGAGGGCAGCCTCCGGGAGCGGGTGGTGGCCGCGATGACGGAGGTGGAACGGCATGAGGAGGAGCTGTTCGAGATCCTGCTCGGCGGCCTCGGCGCCCTCGAGCATGTGACGACCTACGGGAAGGCAGCCAGCCGGACCGCCACCGCGTATTTCAACGTGGCAGGCCGGACGCCGCGGCAGGTGGCCGAGCACCTGGCCGAGCGGAAGATCAACGTCTGGAATGGCGATAACTACGCCTGGGAGCTGACCGGCGTCCTGGGCATCCGCGACTCGGGCAGCGCGATCCGGGCCGGGCTGGTGCACTACAACGACGAGTCCGACGTCGTCCGGCTGCTGGACGCCGTGGCGGAGCTGGGCGCCTAGCAAGCAGGCGGCGGCAAGCGGGCGCCCGGGCGCACTCAGGAGCCTGCGGGCCCGTCCATGGAATACCGGTACATCCGGGTGTCCCGGGTCTGGAACCCGAGCCGCTCGTAGAGCCGCCCGGCGGCCACCCGCGACGGGCGCGAGGTCAGGTCCACGGTCCTGGCCCCGGCGGCCCTGGCGATGCGCAGCGCTTCCTGCGTCAGCGCGGCGCCGACGCCCTGGCCGCGGGCCGCGTCGTCGACGACCACGTCCTCGATCCAGGCCCGCACCCCGGTGGGGATCGGGAAGATCGCGAGCGTCAGCGTTCCGCTGATGGTCCCGCCTGACCGGGCGACCAGCACGCTGACGGCGGGCGCGGATACGATCGCCGTCAGCGCCGCCTGGTCCAGAACCGGAGCGGACCCGGACAGCTGGGGCAGCAGCCGCCCGAACGCCTCCACGACCTCGTCAGTTACCTTGCTGAGTACCTCAACCTCGACAGCCACCCGGCGCACATTACCTGCCGCGGCCTGACCGCCCGGGTCCGGCCCGCCGTGATCCGGCCGTCGTTCTCGCCGTTCCGGTCCGCCCGCGAGGTCAGGCGATCCCCGTGGCGCGCAGGAGCGCGGTCGTCGCGGCCGCGACGACGATGACCGCCAGGAACGGCGCCCGCAGCAGCAGTGCGACGACCGCGGCGCCGAGGCCGGCCAGCCGGGCCGGGTCCAGCACGAGGGAATGCCCGGCCGTGGCCACCTCGACCGCGGACAGCGCCGCGAGCAGCGCGACCGGCACGAGCTCGGCGAACCGCCGGACCCGGCGGCGGTCGAGCACCCGCTCGGGCACGGTGAGCCCGGCGAGCTTGAGCGCGTAGCAGCCAGCCGCCGTCGCCAGCACGGCGATCCACAGCCCGGTCATGGCTGGCCGGTCATGGCTGCCCCGCCCGGACTGGACCGGCCGCCGCGGGGGACGCGGGGGAGGTGATCAGCGCGCCGCCCAGCGCGGCCGTGGCGGCCAGGATGACCGGTACCCCGGCCGGCAGGACGGGAGTCAGGCCGAGGGCAATGGCGGCACCGGCCACGGCGACCACCCGCTCGGTCCGCCCGGCCCGCAGCCGTGGCCAGATCAGCGCCAGGAACGCGGCCGGGCCGACCACGTCCAGGCCCAGGGCCCGCGGTGACGCCAGCGTCCCCGCGCCGAGCGCCCCGGCCAGCGTGCAGATGTTCCACGTCAGGTACAGGGAGCCGAAGGTGACGGCGAACGCCACCCGGCTGGCCCCGGCGTCGGGCTGGGCCAGCGCCACGGCGGTTGTCTCGTCGATCACGCCGACGGCGCCCAGCAGCCTGCGCATGCCCCGCAGCCGCAGCAGGCCGGCCAGGCGCAGCCCGTACAGCGTGTTGCGGCTGCCCAGCAGGATGGCGCCGGCCGTGGCGGCGACGAGGTTGCCGCCCACGGCCACGGCGCCGATCAGCGCGAACTGGGAGGCGCCGGTGAAGGCGAGCGCGCTGAGCGCGCATGCCTGCCACGCGCTCAGCCCCGAGCCGGCCGCGGCGGCCCCGAACGCCAGCCCGGACACGCCGACGGCCAGCCCCAGGCCCAGGCCGTCGCGCACTGGCCGGCCGGCTCCCTGCACCATGAGCGCAGCCTAGGAGCGGCGCGGCCGGCTGGTCTTGTATGTTCTTGCCCGCGCGGGCCGGGGCCGGCGCTCCCGCTGGTAGGCGCCGGGCGGAACGCCGACGACCCGCTTGAAGTGCCGGGTCAGGTGCGCCTGGTCGGCGAACCCCGTGTGCGCCGCCACCTCCGCGGGCGCCAGGCCGCCGTCGAGCAGGCAGCGGGCCTGCCGGACCCGCAGCTGGTTCAGGTAAGCGTGCGGCGGCAGCCCGGTCTCGGCCCGGAAGGCGCGCAGCAGCGCGAACGGGCTCAGGCCGGCGGCGGCGGCCAGCTCATCCAGGCTGGGCGGATCGGCGAGCCGCGCGGTCAGCAGCTCGCGGGTCTGGGCCACCGCCGCCGGGGCCCGGCTGCGGCGGCTGCTGGCAGCCGGCGCGGCCGCGGCGTGGGCGGTGAGCAGGCCGGCGATCGCCGTCCGCAGCAGGCTGGAGGAGGCCAGCCGGTCCCCGCGCTCGGCGGCGACGTGCGCGGCCCGCAGGAGCTGCGCGCTGCGGGCGTCGGTGACCACCGTCTCCGGGAAGGCGGGCGGGCCGCCCCGCCAGCCCAGGTCGGCGGCGATGCCGGCGACGACCTCGACCGCGGGGTAAAGCACCCGGTAGGACCAGCCGTCCGGGCCCGCCGCCTGGCCGGTGTGCACGACCTCCGGGTTTAGCAGCGCCACGGCGCCGGGGCCGGCCCGCAGCAGGCGGCCGCAGTATTCAAATTCCTCGACGCCGGACTCGATGACCCCCAGCGTGTACGCCTCGTGCGCGTGCCGGCCGTACCGGTGGGTGACGAACCGGGCCCGGAGCAGGTCCACCCCGGGCACCCCGGAGTGCCGCCAGTACCGCGCCACCTCCGTGCTGCCAGCTGCCATAGGGCCATGCCTACCCGAAGGGGCGGCTCGCGGGCCAGCCATTTGCTCAGCCGGAGGCCTCGTCGGCGGCGGCCTCCTCCACGGTCAGCTCGGCCTCGGGATTGACCTCGAGCCGCGCATCGGGAATCGGCTGGCCGCTGCGCACGGACCGGCCGTAGGTGCCGTTCTCCAGCCGCTGCTCCGCGCGCTCGATGGCCGCGAGCCGGTCCTGGAGGGACCGCTGGATGGCATCGTCGATGCCCTCGTCGGTGAGGGGCTGGGCGTTGTCGGAGACGTCACCGGGCTCGTCCTCGGCCTCCCGGTCCGCCTGTCCCTGCCGCTGCGTGGCCTTCAGCAGGGTCTCCGCCTCCGCCCGCCTGGCGCTCAGCAGCGCCCGTGCCTGGTTCTCGTCCATCCGCATATGATGCCGCAACCCGGCGGCCGCCGTGCAGGGCGGCATCCTGCTGCCTGGCGGGCACGCCAGGCAGCAGGATGATCAGTAGCCCGTCGTGTCGGTCCTGTCCTCTGGCGGCTGGCGGAACTCCCGGGTACCGGTGGCACGGTGGGCGCCGCCGTCGGAGGGATTGTCGCCGGCGTACTGGCGGACCTGCTGCTGCCCCTGGCGGGCCTGATCGGCAACGCTGGGGGCGCTGCGGACGGCCTGCGCGATCCGGGGCTTCTCGGCGTCGTACCGGGCGGCGGCCGATTCCCAGCGGGCCGACATGGTCATGATGCCGCCGCCGCCGACCGCCACGACGATGACACCCACCACGGCGGCCAGAGTGGCGTACAGCACGGCATTGACCACGTTGGGGGCGACATGCAGCTGGTCCAGCGCGGCAATGATGCCCAGAGCCAGGATGACGGCCGACGCGGCGTTGGCCAGCGCCCTGGCATAAGACAGCCCGCCCAGGCTGCTGAGGATCAGGGCCTTGACGCCGGCCGCGACGGCCGCGGCGATGATGACGATGACGATGGCAATGAACACCAGCGG
Source organism: Streptosporangiaceae bacterium (assembly GCA_036510065.1). Taxonomy (GTDB): domain Bacteria; phylum Actinomycetota; class Actinomycetes; order Streptosporangiales; family Streptosporangiaceae; genus DASUBV01. The sequence goes on from DATCEO010000121.1 coordinate 14,586, forward strand.
CAGGTAGGCGATCACCGCATGCAGGTACGTGCTGACCGGGTTGGTGCCGAACACGCCGAACGCGGTGGACAAGACGAACAGCATGATCGCGTAGTAGACGAGCTTGGCCAGCAGGTCCGAGGCGTCGTACTGGCTGCGGTCCAGGGCGGCCTTGACCCCGCCGCGCTCGACGAGACGGCCGAGGACGTCCTGCTCGCCGCCGAGGAGAGGCGCGCGATGACGATGCACTAGCTCGGCTGTCGGCCCAGGAGCGTGGCTACCTCCTGGCCTACTACGAGGACCACCCGCAGGCGCGAGGCGGCGAGTTCCGCGAGTCCCCGGGCGCGCTGCGAGTGCGGATGGCCCGCACACGGGCCAAACTCCGGCTGGAGTACCTGCTGGCCTTCCGTCAGGTCACGCTGCCAGCCCCGCAGTGCCGCCGGGTCCTGCTCGCGGTCTCGGCCGGCGACACGCGCCGTCAGCGGGAGTGGCAGGCGGGCGAGCATCTGCTGAACTGCGAGACCTGCGCCACCCTCAGCGAGCCGCTGGAGCGGCGCAGCGTGGCGCTGACCGCCGTCACGCTTCCCGTCGCCCTCGCCGCCCGGCTGCTGGCCAAGGCGCGGGCTCACCCGGTACAAGCCGCGGCGTCCGCCACCGGTACGGCCGGAGTGGCCGCCGCCGCGATCGTTGCTTCCGGGGTGCTGGCCAGCCCCGCCCCGGCCAGGCATCCCCGGCCCGCCCCGTCGGTCTCCGTCCCGGCCCCGCCGGTCATCACCGGGCTGTTCCTCAGGGGGCATTCCGTGCCCGCCACGGCCGCGCAGGGTTCGATCCGGGCCCGGATCGGACAGCCCGCGGCGGCGTCTGGTGCCGTCGCTGGCACCGTGGTGGGCAACGGGCCGTCTTATCGCTCGCGGTGAGCGCGAGCAGAGTGCGGCAGTACGCGCCATCGCAGCCTTTGATAAATAACGCCCAATTGCGCGTTCCGGCCGACCGCGCGGCTGGTCGCTTACTTTCGGGCGTCATATGGCCAGATAGCGAAATCTGCTATGCCGGGAGGATAGCAGCGATCTATCGGCGTAACAGGATTCCCGACTGCGCTCCCTGATCCGCCGGAAGTTTGCTGCTACTCTTAGCTGCCGCCGGGGTGACGCGGCATCACATTCCTTTTGGTCGGAGCGGGGATCGGCTATGTCTTATCGGGGTCAGCACAATCTTGTCCGGAAGCTTGCGGCCGCGGCGGTGGGCGGCACCGCCATACTCGCCGTTAATTCCGGGGCTGCCCTGGCCGCCTACGGGCCGCCAGCGCTGTCGTCCACTCCAGTCCCTGGCGGTTTCTACTGCGTGGTGACGAGTCAGACCGTCGGCCCCGGCGGCCACGCCATCGGCTTACTGCGGCTCGGCGGCATCGCGGCGTCGATCAGGATTCACCGCCAGACGTTCACGGGCCGCGTGCAGGCGACGGTCACCGAGCCCTACGGGGACCGCGGGAGCTGTCATGGTGGCCAGGGCATCGGCAGCGGCGGCTTCCGCGGGTACCGGACCCTCGGCGGCGTGGGCATTCTCGTCCAGCGGCAGGGGTCGACCAGCCGCTGGAAGTTCGCCAAGCCGCTCGTGCTGCGGATCACCTCGGCGTCGATCCGGCCGTCCAGCCTCGTCGTGGTATGGGACGGCAGGCACTTCGCGAGGGCAGCGGCGGTCATCGGCCACCGGTCGGCCACGGTGCGGGTCCTGGCCAGTTCTGACATCGCAGTCCTGGCCCGGATCAGGGTCACGGCGCGGGCCGCTGCCACGCCGCGGACCGCCGCGGCCGCGCGGCCGCTGGCCGCCGGCGCGGGCTTCCTCGTCACGGCCCGCCTGACGGCGCCGGGCGCGCCATCGCCCGGGCTCGGCGTGCTGATGCCCGGACAGCGCGCGTCCGGCTCCAGGGCCGCGCTGCTCGCGGTGACCGCTGGCGCCCGCCGATGATCAGAGGCCGGACGGCGCAGCGCCGCCTGCCGGCGGCGCTGGCGCTGCTGGGGACGGCGACCATGCTGGCCGCCTGCGGGCACGGCGGGCTGGCGGCCGCGCCGGGGACCGCGACCGCCGTCAAGGTGGCGCCAGAGCGCGTCGTCAGCGCGCCCAGAGGCCTGCTGGCCGCGGCCGCGCCGCAGGCCAGCGGGACCATGTGGGCCCTGGCGGGCGCCACCGGCACGGGCCTGTTCGAGCTCGACTCGGCCAGCGGGCAGGTGCGCGACAGCAGGTCGGTCAGTAGCGCCGCGCGCTCGGTGGCCGAGTCCTCGGCTGGAGTCCTGGGGGTGGCCCTCGGGGACCGCAAGGCGGGCGCTCTTGAGCTGCGAGACGGCCACTCGGGCAAGGCCACCGCCACCGTGCCCCTCCCGGCGCCCGCCCGCCAGGCGGTGGTCGGCAGCGACGGCAGCACCTTTTATGTGTTGTCCGGGTGGCACAAGTCGGCCAGCGTGACGGTCGTGAGCTCCCAGAACGGCAAGGTCCACGGCACCGTCCCGGTGCCGGCCGACACCGTGTCCATAGCTCCCGATGTCGCGCAGGCGAGCCTCTACGCGCTGGAGGCAACGGGCCTGGTCGACGAAATCGGAATTTCCAGCGGAAAGATTACCGCGCGGTTCAAGGTTGGCGACCAGGGCATGTCGATTGCCCTGAATCCGAACGGCAGCACGCTTTATGTCCTTAAGGGCACGCCCGTGGTAGCCAATATCGCCGTAATCAATGTCGCCACCGAGAGCGTTCGTCACATCTGGCCAGCACCGAGCCATTGCCGTGCCCTGCTCGTCTCGGCGAGCGGCAGCCAGCTCTACGAGGTGGTGGGCACCCCCGGCTATGGGAACATTCAGGTCCTTGCGCTCTAGCGTCCCGCAGAAGCCCAGGATAATAAAGGTCTCGGCCGGCGGACGGCACCGGTTCACTGACGGCCGCATTGCCGATGTCCTCACCCCTATCCCGGATAACTGGGACACCAGCGGCACGCTGCCCGCCCTGGACCGCTTCGGTCTGCCCCGGTCCGGCGGCCTGCCCCGCGATAGCGGCGGGTGGACCGCGCGCGGCCTGCGGACGCTGGCCGGGATCTTCGTCGTGACCTGGTCGTTCCGGCTGTCCGGCTACCTGACCTTCGGCCCGTGGCTGGCCGTGGCCGTCGTGGTGCTCGGGCTGGTCGGCCTGCTGGCGGTCATCTTCGCGTGGCTGCCCGACCAGGCGGTGCGAGCGCGCAGGCAGCGCCAGGCCGACTGGGTCGTCCTGGCCGCGGTGCTGACGGCGCTGATCCTGTGGAGCTACTTCCAGGTCTTCATCGCCCCGGACTACGGCACGGACGAGATCGCGTTCGATCAGTACGCCGCGCTGCTGGCCGTGCACGGCCTCGACCCCTACCTGCACTCCATGGCGGCGGCCTTCCCGCTCTTTCACGTATCCCCGAACGGCTACACCTTCACCCTCAGCGGGCAGCCGGTGACGAGCCTGTCCTACCCGGCCCTGTCCTTCGAGGCCTACATGCCGCTGCTGGCCCTGGGCATCGCCACCCAGGCGGCCGTATGGATGGACGTCGGCACGTGGGCGCTCGGCGCGGTGATCCTGTTCGTGGTGCTGCCCCGGCGGCTGGCGCCGCTCGCGGCCGTCGTGGCCAGCCTGGACATCTACATCGGCTACGCGGTCGGCGGGGTGACCGACTTCCTGTTCGTTCCGCTGCTGGTCGGCGCCGCCGTCGGGTGGGACCGGTTCCCGGCGGCGCGGGGGTGGGCCGCCTGGCGCGGTCCGGTGCTGCTGGGCCTGGCCATGGCGGTGAAGCAGACGCCCTGGCTGATCGCCCCCTTCGTGGTCATCGGGATCGTGGCGGAATCCCGCCGCCAGCATGACCTGCGCCGGGCGGCGCGCGACGGGCTGCGGTACCTCGGCATCGCCCTGCTGGCGTTCCTGGCGCCGAACCTGCCCTACCTGGTGCGGGGCCCGGGCGCGTGGCTGCACGGCGTGACCACGCCGTTCTCCTCCCGGGCCGTTCCGGCCGGCCAGGGCCTGGTCAGCCTGTCCTTGTCCCTGGCGGTCGGGGGCGGGTCCATCCGGGCCTACACCATTGCGTCCCTGGTCGTCATGGTGGCCGCCCTGGCCTGCTTCGCGGTGATGTACCCGATGCTCAAGCCCGCCGCGTTCCTGCTGCCCTCGGTCGTCCTGTTCTTCGCCACCCGGTCATTCGGCAGCTACCTGGTGATGCTCCTCCCCGCCGCCATCACGGCCGCGGCCACCACGGGGCGGTCGCCGGCAAGCGCCTGCTGGCGGCACTGGAAATGGGTCGCCGCGGGGAGCGGCGCCGCGTGCGCCGTGGCGGTCACCGCGGCCCTGACCGCCGCCAGCCCGATGATCATCTCCATTCAGTCCGTCCGGACAACCGGCCAGCTGGCCACGGTGGAGCAACTGGGTCTGTCCGTCACCAACACCACCGGCGGGCGCGTGCGGCCGACCTTCACCGTCGAGGACGGCATGACCACGACCGCGTTCTGGCGCCGCACGGCCGGCCCTGCCGTGCTGGCCCCGCACCAGCGGGCGCACTACACGATCCAGGCGCCGAGCTTCTTCGCGATGCCGTCGATCAGCAATGGCTTCCAGGTGGTCGCGTTCTCGCAGAACCCGGCGTCGGTCAGCCGGACGAGTGCGTACGTGGGAAGCCAGTGGCGGGTGGTGCTCCAGCCTGCCACGATCGACAGCCCGGTGGCCCGCGGACAGGACATCTTCGTGCGGGCCGAGATCGTCAACCGCCTCGATGAGCCAATGCACGTCGCCAGCGTGCCCATTTACCTCGGCCAGGTGATCTACGCCCAGCACGGCCTGCAGTACAGTCAGGCGCTGATTAACCGGGGCCTGCCCGGCGCCACGCCCATCCGGGCGCTGACTAACTCCGGCGGCGTGGCCACCTTCACCATCCACTCGCCCGCCGGCGGCAGTAACCCGGTCTACTTCGAGGCCAACCTCCTCAAGGCGGGATCGGCCTACCCCTACGGCTACTCGCCGATCCTCGCCGTGCGGTTCCACGCATGAGCCGGGCAGCGGCCAGGGCGGCGCACGTCGCCGCCAGGCCATCTCGCGCCCGGCCCGCCGCCGCCAGCCCCGCCGCCAGCCCCGTCACCGACAGCCCCGTCACCGGCAGTCCGGCCACCGGCCGCTCGCTGCGCTGGGTCCGGCGGATCGGCGTGGAGGTGCTGGGCATCAAGCTGATCGCGTTCGGGATATGGAGCGCGATCCTGTACCGGCACTTCTCGCTGACGCCCGACTTCGCCCAGTACCAGCAGGCCTGGTACCTGATCGCGCACGGCCACCTGAACCCGTACGACACGGTCGGTAACTTCACGTTCTGGCAGAACCACGCCGAGTTCATGATGTGGCCGCTGGCCCTGCTGTACTGGGTGTTCCCGCATGGCGTGCTGCTGCTCTGGGTGCAGGACGTCGGGGTGGTGGGCGCCGAGCTGGTGGCGTTCCTGTGGCTCTGCGAGATCGCCCAGCGCGACCGCCCCGGCCCGGACGCGCGCTGGCTGGCCGGGGCCGGGCTGGTCCTGCTGGCCATCAACCCGTGGTCGTGGTGGGCGGTGTCGTTCGACTTCCACGCCGAGTGCCTGGCGGTCCTGTTCATTGCCCTGCTGGCCTGGGACCTGGCCAACGGCCGCCGCCGGGCCTGGGTCTGGATCGTGCCGTTGCTGGCCTGCGGGGACGTGGCGGGCACCTACGTCTTCGGGCTGGGGCTCGGACTGCTGATCGCCTGCCGGGGCTCCCGGCGCCGGGGCGCGATCGTGGCCTTCCTCGGCGTGGCGGCCGTGCTGTTCATCTCGGCCATTCACGGCAACGAGGGCTCGGGCCACGGCCTGCAGGCCTACGACTACCTGGCGTCCCCCGGCCACGCCGGCGCCCTCAGCATGCCCGGCCTGATCAAGGGCCTGGCCACGCACCCGGTCGCGGTGGTGGCCAAGCTCTGGACCAAGCGCGTCGACATATGGGCCAACCTGGGGCCGTCGGGACTGCTCGGGGTCGGGTTCCTCCCGCTGCTGCCGCTGGTCCTGGTGATCACCATCTCTAACGACCTGTTCCGCGGTTTCCTGTTCTCCGAGCCCCTGTTCCAGAGCGTGCCCCTGTACGTGCTGATGCCGGTCGGCACCGTCGCGGTGCTCGGCTGGCTGACCCGCCGCCGGCGCTGGCTGGGGGCGGTGCTGACCGCGCTGGTGGTGGCACAGGCGATCGGCTGGGCCGCGGTCTGGGGGCCGCGGACGCCGGCTCAGTGGCTGCGGGTCCCGCCCGCCACGGCCGCCACCCTGGCCGCGGTCGCGGCGCGGATCCCGCCGTCGGCCGCCGTGTTCGCCTCCCAGGGGGTAGTCGGGAGGTTCTCCAGCCGGCTCGACGTGCGCCCGCTGAACGGGAACCTGCCCATCCAGCCCGGCGAGGACTGGTTCGTGTTCTCACCCTGGGCCGGCATCGAGACCCAGAAGCCCGCCGGGGCCATGGTCTTCGCCGGGCAGCTGGCCGGGCCGATGCATGCCACGCTGGTGACCGACGCCAACGGCGTGTGGGCATTCCGCTGGCATCCGCCGCCGGGGGTCCGCCGGATCAGGGTGCCCGGCGGGTCGGCGCCGCTGCCGGCCTGGACGGCCCCCGGCGCCGCCGGCCGCGCGGTCCTGACCGGTCCGTCCGCGGGCTGGCACGTGACGTCCACCGGGCGCGCGGGCTACGTCGCCGACCGGCTCGAATGGCCCCGCCCGGCGGGCCTCTACCAGATCTCGGTGACCTTGTCGGCGACCGGACCGGTCAACCTCGAGGTGTGGAACAACACCGGCCACGTCCTGCTGACCCGGCGCAGCGTGCCGGCGACCGCCGGCCGCGAGACGGTCACCCTGCCGGCGGACGCCACGGTCGGCTACCGGGCCCGGCTCTTCGGCGGCTGGGGCCCCTTCCAGGCCACGTTCGGGGGCGGGCCGACCGGCGAGCGCATCGAGGTCCGGGTGTGGACGCGGGGCGGCAGCGTGGTGAACGTCTACAGCGCCCAGCTCGGCCACCCGGGCCAGCTGAGGCACCGGGCCGGCTGAGGCACTTGGGCGGCCAGCTGAGGTACCCGGGCGGCCAGCCGTAACCACGTCCGGGGGCGCCCGAAACGCCGCAGTGCTTGATCACTACTGGTTTGCGGCGATATACGGCAAAACCTGTAGTGATCATGGGCGCCCGATGGGACAGCACGTCACTCCGGGCGGCCTAGCCTTACTGACCGGGCCGGCCGCCCGCGGCTACGCGCGTGATGCCCGGCCGCGCCAGCCGACTATCCCGGCCGCCACCAGGCAGAGCACGCCGAAGGCGAGGGCGACCGCGCCGCGGGTATGGCGGTGCGCGTGGGCCCGGACGGCCGGGTGGGTGATGGTGCCCAGGATGCTCGGCAGCGACTTCGCCGGCTCGGTGAGGTAGATGACGCCGGCGATGATGGCCAGGACGCCGATGACGGCCAGCACGACGATGGCGGCGATCTTCCCGGCCGAGCGGCCGCCTGCTGCAGTTCCAGAGCTCACGTCGTCCTCCCGAGTGATGCCAGGCCCGATCCGCCGGCGCCGCGGCGGCATGCCCGCGCTGACGTCCATCTGACCACGCCGGGCGGCCGGACGCTGGCCGCTTGGGATCCTGTTTGCGTAACTGAGGCGACGCCCCGGCGGCGCGACAGAGACGCTGGCCGGCCCGCTGAGCAGGCTGGCCAGCGCCTCGCTCGCCACGACCGGGCGGTCAGGACGGGTTGTGGTACCCGTCGTAGGGGACTCCGAGGTAGGGGAAGCTGGCCAGCGGCTTGTTCTTGACGCTGGCGCCGGTCAGGCCATCGGTCAGGGCGGCGACCACCGCGTCGACCTTGTAGCCCGGCGCCACGAGCGGATAGGTCGCGCCCGCGATCGCCCGCAGCTCGATGGTCACGACGTCGTCCTCGACCCGCCGGCCGTTCGGGAACCCGGCCACGTCGCCGCCGATGAGCCCGAGGGTGCTGTACTTCGGGGACGACTTCGGCGTGGGCGGGATCGAGGTGTTCAGCCGCACCATGTCGGCCTGCACCGGGCCGGTGAAGTTGGTGAAGCCCGGGATGATCCCGGAGGGGATGCCGGTCAGCAGGATCGCTTCCAGGTCGGCCCGCGGCTTGCCCGACTTGACCAGCTTGGCCAGGTGGGCGAACGGAGCCTTGCCCGGCGGGATGGCCGGGTAGATGACCGGCAGCAGGCTGGCCAGCTCCGGGTGCGCCACGTAGGAGGCGAACTGCTTGTCGTGCGCGGGCCGCTGGGTGTTCCAGTAGTCCTTCTGGCCCAGCGGGACGAGCACCTCATTGAACAGCGGGTTGGCGAGCCGGGACACCTGCTTCCACGGGCCGCTGCCCACGGGGTGCTGGCCGGCGTCGCCGCGCACCGAGACGGTCTGGCGGCTCGCGCTGGTCCACACGCCGATGGTCGGCTTGCCGTGGCTGACCAGCTGGGAGATCGGCACCTGGAGTGCGATCGAGTGCACGTTGAGGTGATTAGTGGCATTAACGCCAGGCTGGTTCGGCAGCCCCAGCGCATGCGCGAAGACGTTGGCCGACTGCAGCGGGCGCAGGTCGGCCAGGTCGAAGATCGAGCCGAGGTCGACGTAGAACTCCTCGGCCCGCTGGCCTGCGAAGACCTTGATCCCGCGCGGCAGGGAGTGCACCGCGGGCCGGCCGAGCTTGGCCTCGTAGTCGGGCGTGGACAGCGGCCCGATGTTGCACGGCGGGCAGGCCAGCCTGGTCCCCAGGGGATGTGTCCCGCCGCTGTCGCACCGGGTGACCGAATAGAACTGCTTGCTGTTCCAGGTCGAGTCGCTGAGCGAGCTGATCGGCCCGGTGTTGTACAGGAAGCTGCTCGGGGTCTGCAGCTTCGTCGTGAAACGGAACTGATACGTGATATCCGCGTAGCCGTCCCCATCGTTGTCGACGTGAATCTCGTACAGGACGTCGTCGCCGAATTCATAGAAATTCGGGCCGCCGGCCGGCCCCTGAAGCGGAATGTAGTTAGCGATCAGGGTGACCGTGGATGGCTGGTCCGGGCTGATGAATGCGTAAACGTCGGTACTGTCGGCTACCGGATCTTTCGATATTTCCGGAGCCTCGCGATGTGATGACATCGGTAACCTCTCAGGGCTAGTGGCCAAATCTGGGGAGGCCGGCTTACCGGCTCTTGCGGACCAGCAGGGCGGCCAGGGCGGGGTCGCGGAGCCGAACCCGGCTGGTTCCGCGGAACACGTCGATCTCGCCCGTCCGGGCATCCCGCAGATGCGCGATGATCGGCTCGCCCGGGTCTGTCCCCGCGCGTTCCGCAACGTTGTGGCCATGGTCTTCGCCTTCCGCCCGCGCGGGACGGGCAGCCGCGAGGGCCGGGCCGGCGGTCGCGGCCAGCGCCGTCACGGCGACGCCGGTGGTCGCGGCCGTCCGCAGCGCCGCCCGCCGCGACATCCGCGGCTGCGGCTGCGGCTGCGGCTGCGGCCCAGTCTCGAGCTCGGCGGCGGCCGCCCTATCCTGGTGACCGGGTATGGTCATCGTTTCCTCCGGTGGCTTTTGGTAATCGGTCCCTTAATTCCAGGCGGGAGCCTGCCAGATTATGGTGCAGTACCGGGCCGTAACCTGGCTCGATTCGCCGCGCCGAAATCAAGCGCATTTACTTGCCGGCGATGGCGACCATCGCGAGGCGAGACTAGCGGCCGCGCCTGGCGATTACAGGCGGCCGGTTATATATGGCGATCTGGTCGCGGCGCTATTTCGGGAATATCCGGCCTTCAGCGCAGCGGCAACCCGGCTCAGCGCGGGACGCCGGGCTCGCTCGCGAGGCAGCCATGACACCCGCCGCGGGTGTCGGCTACGATGCCTACATCATGCGGCGCTTCGTAGTCATTAGCAGCCGTAGCGGGACCTGATCAATCAGGCCAGCAACCCGCTACGGCGGCTCGGCGCTGGCCACGTTGCGATCGGGATCCTCCGCCCAGCATCAGTTCCTCCCGGCTGGAGCGCCCCGTCGCCGTCCGCCGTCTAACCGCGCGCCCTCGACCGCCGGAACCTTGGCGGCGATGGCGCCGCTCCGGCGAAGTAGCGAGACAATAGATCAGCGTCATACAGCAGCAAAGGACATCACGATGAGCCACAGCCCGAGCCCGGAGATCTCGTTCGAGATTCTCGCCAGCGACGCCCCTGTGCCTGCCGCCGAGCGGGAGCAGATCATGGCTGACCCCGGGTTCGGCACCGTATTCACCGATCACATGACCACGATCCGCTGGGCAGAGGGGCGCGGCTGGCACGACGCCCGGCTCGAGCCCTACGGCCCGCTCGTCCTCGACCCGGCCGCCGCTGTCCTGCACTACGGCCAGGAGATCTTCGAGGGACTCAAGGCCTACCGGCAGGCCGATGGCTCCGTCGCGGCGTTCCGGCCGCAGGCCAACGCCGCGCGGTTCAACAAGTCGGCCGCGCGGCTGGCCATGCCCGAGCTGCCGGAGGCGGCGTTCGTCGAGGCCATCGAGGTGCTGGTCAGCCGGGACCGGGCCTGGGTGCCCACCGCGGAGGGGCACAGCCTGTACCTGCGGCCGTTCATGATCGCGACGCAGCGCGGCCTCGGTGTCAACAAGCCGTCGTCGTCCTACCTGTTCACGGTCATCGCCTCGCCGGCGGCCAGCTATTTCGGCGCCGCCAAGGCGGTCACCGTCTGGCTGTCCGACGACTACTCGCGGGCCGCGCCCGGCGGCACCGGCGAGGCCAAGTGCGGCGGCAACTACGCGGCGGCCTTCGCCGGGCAGCTCCAGGCGCTGGAGCATGGCTGCGACCAGGTGGTCTGGCTCGACGCCGCCGAGCGGCGCTGGGTCGAGGAAATGGGCGGGATGAACCTGTTCTTCGTCTACGGTTCCGGCGCCGATGCCCGGATGATGACCCCGGCCACCACGGGCTCGCTGCTGCACGGCATCACCCGCGACTCGCTGCTCAAGCTCGGGCCGGACCTGGGCATCCCCGCCTTCGAGGACCGGATCTCGGTCGAGCAGTGGCAGGCGGACTGCGCCTCCGGCGAGATCACCGAGGTCTTCGCCTGCGGCACCGCGGCGGTCATCACCCCGGTCGGTGCCGTGCGCGGCGCCGGCCGCGAGTGGGTCATCGGGGACGGCTCGCCGGGGCCGGTGGCCACCCGGTTGCGCGAGGAGCTCGTCGGCATCCAGCGCGGCAGCCGCCCGGATCCCTACGGCTGGATTCACCAGCTGGTCGCGCCCGGCCGCGACTAGCGCGCCACGGCGAGGCAGCGGGGCTGGTGCCGGCGAGCGGTGCCGGCCCCGCTTTTGTTACGAGCATGTGGCCGCTGGCACCCTCATCTACCCAGCCGTGCATTGGCGCGCCATACTTCTCATTACGGGCCAATGCGAGAACGAGGCTGCTCAGCCTCGCTGCATGAGGGGGCCATCGCATGACAAGGGTCCGGATACCGGGGCGGCCGGTCATCGCGGGACTGGCGCTGGCACTCGCCCTGGTCCTGGCCGGATGCGCCGCGCCGCAATACACCTATGTCGCGGACACGACCGCGCACGCCTACTTCAAGGTCCCGCGGGTGTGGACGAAGATCAGCACCGCCGCGCTGGACAAGGTCACGGGCGCCGGCACGCCAGGCGGCGCGTGGACCGCCGGCTACGACGCCAGCCGGCCCGCGTCGCCGAACCACGTGCTCAGCCTGGTGCCCGCCAGGCCGTTCGTGTACGCGGCGGTCGGCCAGGTCACCCGGGCGGCGGCCAACACCCTGTCCTACAACCTGCTGCGTGACTCCTTCCTGCCGGTCACCGCCGCGGCCCGGCAGACAGCGACCCAGAACGGGTTCCCGCTGACCGGCTTCCGGCTGCTGGGCAGCAGCATGCTCGAGCTCGCGCAGGGCATCCACGGCATACGCGAGACCTACGACTACACCTACAAGGGCGGCCGGGTCGTGACCTTCGACCAGATCGCGCTGACCAACGCGGACGACACCGAGGTCTACATGCTGCTGGTGCACTGCCTATCGGCCTGCTATAGCCGCCACCAGGCGCAGATTAACACGGTGCTGAAATCCTTCACGGTCAGGAGCCCCTGATGACGATAGCCCCAGCGGGTTCCCCGGACGGCCCGGCAGGCGCACCGGGCGGGCTGCGGCCGCCCGGCAGCCGGCCCCGCGACGAGGACCAGCGCACCCGCAAGCCCCTGCCGCTGTGGGACCGGATCAAGTTCCTGCTCCTGCTGACCCTGCTGTGATTCGTGCTGGTCTGGTCATCGATGGCCAACGACCCGATCCTGCCCTTCGCCGACGCGGCCCGGATCGAGCTGAGATCCGGGCTGTGGGTGATCATCCTGGCTGGCCTGGAGCTGCTGCGCCAGGCCCACTTCCTGATCAGCGAGCACTGGGCCGGCTATCACCAGTTCTGGGTCCGGCACGTCTTCGGCGGGTTCGAGCGGCTCACCAGGCGGCGGCTGTCGGACTGGACCAGGTTCCGGCTGTGGCGCCTGTTCACCTGGGTCTTCTGGATCGCCGTGCTCGCGCTGATCGTCGGCGGGATCACCCACAGCAACCCGGTTACCGCGCTGCTGTCCGCCCCGGCCTACATCTGGCGAGCGCTCCCGTTCGTCCTGCAGATCATGGCGGGCGTCTTCTTCGTCATCATCCAGTTCGGGGCGCTGTTCTGGTTCCTGTCCCGGGGCGGCGTGGACGTGTACTTCCCCGACGACATCAAGACCCGGTTCAGTGACGTCTGGGGTCAGGACCATGTCCTGGAGCGGGTCAAGGAGAACATCCTGTTCCTGGAGGACCCGGAGCTGGTCGAGTCCCACGGCGGCTACGTGCCCGGCGGCATCCTGCTGTGGGGACCGCCGGGCACGGGCAAGACGCTGATGGCCGAGGCGGTGGCCGGCGAGACCGGCCGCCCGTACGTGTTCGTCGACCCCGGCGCGTTCATCAACATGTTCATGGGCGTGGGCATCCTCAAGGTCAAGTCGCTTTTCCGCAAGCTGCGCCGGCTGGCCCTGCGCTACGGCGGCGTGATCGTGCTCTTCGACGAGGCCGACTCGCTGGGCCGTCGCGGGGCCCTGGCCCAGGGCGGCCCGAACTTCCCGCGGGCCGGCGCGGCGGCGTTCCAGCCGGACGGCTGCCACGGCTTCTCCTACCTCTCCGGTGACGTGCAATGGCGGCTGGCCCGCCGGGCCCTGGACCGCGCCGCCGAGCCGGAGCCGGACACCCGCCGCAGCAAGCAGGTCATGGGCATGGGCATGGGCGGCGGAGGCGGCATGGGCACGCTGGAGGCGCTGCTCACCGAGCTGTCGGGGCTCAAGAAGCCGCGCGGCTTCGCCAACCGCGTGCTGCGCCGGGCCCTCGGCATCCGGCCCAAGCCCCCGCCCAAGTACCGGATCCTGGTGATGATGGCCACCAACCTGCCGGAGGCGCTCGACGAGGCCATGCTGCGGCCCGGCCGCATCGACCGGATCTACAAGGTGGGCTACCCGTCCAAGGCCGGCCGGATCAGGACCTACAAGGGCTACCTGAGCAAGGTCGCCCACGAGCTGACCCCCGAGCAGGTGGACAAGCTCGCCACCATCACGCCCTACGCCACCGGCGCCACGATCAAGGACCTGGTCAACGAGGCGCTCATCACCGCTATCCGGGCCGGCCGGGACGTCATCACCTGGCAGGACATCATCCGGGCCAAGCAGCTCAAGGAACTCGGGCCGCCCGAGGACGTCGAGTACATCGAGCGCGAGCGGCACGCGGTGGCGATTCACGAGGCGTGCCACGCCCTGGTCGCCTACTGCACCCGCCAGCACATGGACATCGACATCGCCACCATCGAGAAGGGCAGTGACTACCTCGGCATGGTGGCCAGCATCCCGCCGGAGGACCAGTTCACCCGGTGGCGCAGTGAGTACGAGACCGACATCCTGGTGGCCCTGGCCTCGCTGGCCGGCGAGCGGATGTTCTTCGGCGACGACAGCTCCTCGGGGGTGTCCGGCGACCTGGAGTCGGCCACTACCGTGGCGTCGTTCATGGAGGGCTTCTGGGGCATGGGGTCGACGGTGTCCTCCTACTCCAGCGCCAAGCGGCTCGAGGTCGGCGCGCCCGGCGGCAGCCACGGCGGCCGGGGCAAGGCGGGCAGCGATCCCGAGGCGGAGCTGCGGCGCGCCCTCGCGGACCGGATCGAGGACCGGCTGCACCTGCTGCTGCAGCGGGTGGAGCAGGTCCTGGTCGAGGGCCGGACCGAGGTGCTCTGCCTGGCGCACGCCCTGGAGACGCACAAGACGCTGAGCGGTGACGACGTGATCGCCGTGCTCGAGAAGCAGGCGGGCGTGTTCGTGGACGGCCGGGTGTACGCCGACCCGGCACTGCTGCAGGATCTCGAGGACTACCACGAGGGCGCGGCGGCGGCGCACCGCGACCACGGCCCCGTGCCGATCTCGCTTCCGGCCGTCGCGTCGCCCTTCCGCGTGCCCCAGGGCGTCGGCATGACGGGCGCCGGGCCGGTCACGGCCGAGCCCGACCCGCTGGCCGGGTCCTGACCAACGTGCGGCCCGCCCACCGGGCCCGGCTCGCGGCCAACCTGGCCAACGGGTCCACGGCCGCCGGGATCCTGGTCGCGGCGGCAGGCCGGGCGCGACTGCAGCGCGGCCCCGACGGCCTCCTGCTCGGGACGCGGTACCGGCTGCCGGTCCCGGTCGCGCCGGCGTTCACCGTCGGCAACGTGGTCATCACGCGCCTGGATCACGGCCCGCTGGCCGCCGCCGGGCCGCTGCTCGCCCACGAGGCCCGGCACGCGAGCCAGTACGCCTGCTGCGGCGGCCTGCCCATGATCCCGGCCTACTTCGCCGCCGCGGCCTGGTCCTGGGTGCTCACGGCGGACTTCGGTGCCCGCAACGTGTTCGAGCGGCGCGCCGGGCTCGCCGACGGGGGATACTCGGAGCGGCCCGTGCGGCCCGCCCTGGCCCGGTGGGAGCAGCGGCTCCCGGCCGCGGCCGCCCGGCGGGCCCGCCGCGCGGCCTAGCGCCCCTGGCCGGATGACCTGGAGGTACCGCCCATGCTGCCGCCTGCCCCGCCGAGGGTGCACCGGGTCCAGGTCCTGGCGCGGCTCCCGCATCTTGGCCGGGGCTTCACCCAGGGCCTGATCGCCGACGGCGCCGGCCAGGTCTGGGAGAGCACCGGCCAGTACGGTCAGTCGGCCCTGCGCCGGTACCGGCTCGGCGCCGGGCAGGACGAGGATGCCGCGGCTGTGCCGCCGGAGTTCTTCGCCGAGGGCATCTGCCGGGTGGGCGACTATATCTGGCAGCTGACCTGGCAGGAGCGGGCGGCCTTGCGGTGGCGGACGGCGCCGCTGACCCTGCTGGAGACCGTGCCCTACGACCGCGAGGGCTGGGGCATCTGCGCCGCCGGCGAATGGATCGTGACCAGTGACGGGAGCAGTGAGCTGGTCCGCCGCGATCCGCGCACGCTGCGGCCGCTCGGGATCGTGGTGGTGCGCTGCGCTGGCCAGCGCGTCATGGGGCTGAACGACCTGGCCTGGTCGGGCGGCCTGGTCTGGGCCAACGTGATCGGGCGGCGGTCCCTGGCCGGGATCGACCCCGGTACCGGCCAGGTGGTCAAGATCGTGGATGCCCGGCGCATCGCCGAGCGGCACTGGGGTGATCCCGAGGCGGTCATGAACGGCATCGCGGCCCTGCCCGGCGCGGGGGAGTTCCTGCTCACCGGCAAGAGCTGGCGGCACATCTACCACGTCCGCCTGGCCCCGGCCCGCCCGCGCCGGGACCCGCGCCGCCTGCTCACGGGCTGAGCGCTCAGGTCGTCGGGCCCGCGGCCGGGCGGGCCAGCCCGGCCAGCCGGCTGGCCGCCTCGATGAGCTGGGGAGCCAGGCGGCGGCCGGGGGCCTGGCCGAGACGGCTGGCCGGACCGGACACGCAGACGGCGCCGAGCAGCTCGCCGTCGGCCAGGCCCCCGCCAGCCAGCACGGGCGCGCTCACGCTGGCCACCCCCGGCTCGCGCTCGGCGACGCTGGCGGCCCAGCCGCGCCTGCGGACGGCGGCCAGCTCCGCGGCCCGGTCGGGCGGCAGGCCGGCGGCGTCGGCCGACCAGGCCAGCAGTACCTTGCCGCCGGACCCGGCATCCAGCGGCAGCAGGGCCCCGACCGGCACGCTGTCGCGTAGCCCGGTGCCGGCGTCGCGAGCCGCCACGCACAGGCGGCGGTCGCCGGAACGCACGTAGAGCTGCACGCTCTCGCCGGTCGCCTCGTGCAGCTCGGCCAGGACCGGGCCGGCCAGCGCGGCCAGGTCCAGCGCCGGGCCGGCCCGGACGGCCAGCTCGGTCAGCCGCGGGCCGAGCCGGAAGGCGCCAGAGCCGTCGCGGGCCACCAGGCGGTGCGCCTCCAGCGCGACCAGCAGCCGGTAGGCCGTCGGCCGGGGCAGGCCGCTGGCGGCGGCCAGCCAGCGCAGCGTCCGCGGGCCGTCGCCGAGCAGGTCCAGCAGCGCGACCGACCGGTCCAGCACGCCGACGCCGGCGGCTCGGTTGCCGCCGGGCCCGTCCTGTCGTAGAGTGCTCATATCCTGAGCAGGCTATCTCATTATGTGAGACACCCATAACCTGAGACGCACATAGCCGCCCTGACCAAGCACAGCCGACTGATTCGAGACGCAAGTGACCGGACGCCTCTTCGACAAGGTCTGGGACCGTCACCTCGTGGCCAGCCCCGAGGGCGAGCCCTCCCTGCTCTACATTGACCTGCACCTGGTGCACGAGGTCACCTCGCCGCAGGCCTTCGAGGGCCTGGAGCTGGCGGGCCGCAAGGTGCGCCGGCCGGACCTGACGGTCGCCACCATGGACCACGACGTGCCGACGATCGGGCTGGACCAGCCGATCGCCGATGAGCTCGCCGCCGCGCAGATCGCGCGGCTGCGCCGCAACTGCGCCGAGCACGGGATCACCCTGCACGCCCTGGGCAGCCGCGACCAGGGCATCGTGCACGTGATCGGCCCGCAGCTCGGGCTCACCCAGCCGGGCATGACCGTGGTCTGCGGCGACAGCCACACCTCCACGCACGGGGCGTTCGGCGCGCTGGCCTTCGGGATCGGCACCACGGAGGTCGAGCACGTGCTCGCCACCCAGACGCTCGGGCAGGTCAAGCCGGACGCGATGGCGGTCCATGTGGAGGGGGACCTGCCGCCCGGCACCACGGCCAAGGACCTGGCGCTCACCATCATCCGGGCGCTCGGCACCGGCGGCGGGGTGGGCTCGGTCATCGAGTACCGCGGCGCGGCCATCCGCGCACTGTCGATGGAAGGCCGGATGACGGTCTGCAACATGTCCATCGAGGGTGGCGCGCGGGCCGGGATGATCGCCCCCGACGAGACCACCTTCGCCTTCCTGGAGGGCCGCCGGCACAGCCCGAAGGGCGCGGCCTGGGAGCGGGCGCTGGAGGACTGGCGCGGCCTGGTCACCGGCGAGGGCGCGGAGTTCGACCACGAGATCACGATCGACGCCAGCGCCGTCCGGCCGGCCGTGACCTGGGGTACCAACCCCGCGCAGTCGGTCTTCATCGACGACGCCGTGCCCGACCCGGCCTCTTTCGCCACCCCGGCGCAGCAGCAGTCGGCGCAGCGGGCGCTGACCTACATGGCCCTGCAGGCGGGCACGCCGATGCGGGACATCGCGGTGGACACCGTGTTCATCGGGTCGTGCACCAACGGCCGGCTGGCCGACCTGCGGGAGGCCGCGCAGGTCCTCCGGGGCAAGAAGGTCCACCCGGGCGTGCGCGCGCTGGTCGTGCCGGGCTCGGCCCGGGTCAAGGCCGACGCCGAGGCCGAGGGCCTGGACAAGCACTTCACCGAGGCGGGCTTCGAGTGGCGCTCGGCGGGCTGCTCGATGTGCCTGGGCATGAACGGGGACATCCTGTCCCCGGGCCAGCGCTCCGCCTCGACCAGCAACCGCAACTTCGAGGGCCGCCAGGGGCCGGGGGGCCGCACCCACCTGGTCTCGCCGGCCGTGGCGGCCGCGACCGCGGTGGCGGGTCACTTCGCAGCACCAGGAGACGTGTGATGGCGGGCATCCAGCAGATAGCGGGCCGGGCCGTGGCGCTGGAGCGCCGCGACGTCGACACCGACCAGATCATCCCGGCCGCGTGGCTCAAGCGGGTCGAGCGGACCGGGTTCGCGCCCGGCCTGTTCGGCGCCTGGCGCAACGACCCGGACTTCGTGCTGAACCGGCCCGGCGCCGCGCAGGCCAAGGTGCTGGTGGCCGGGGCCAACTTCGGCTGCGGCTCGTCGCGCGAGCACGCGGTCTGGGCCCTGCAGGACTTCGGCTTCCAGGCCGTCGTCTCGCCCCGGTTCGCCGACATCTTCCGCGGCAACTGCATCAGCTCCGGGCTGGTCCCGGTGGAGGCCGACGAGAAGTCCGTCAGCGCGCTGTTCGCGGCCCTGGCGGCCGACCCGGACGCCGAGGTGGTCGTGGACGTGGCCGCCCGCGCCGTGGCCATTCCCGCCGCAGGGATCAGCGAGCCGTTCACCATCGCCGACTTTGCCCAGTGGCGGCTGCTGGAAGGGCTGGATGACGTGGCGCTCACCCTGCGGCATGAGGACGCTATCTCCGCTTACGAGGCCACCCGGGCACCCTGGCTGCCAAGTTCCGCGGCGAGCGAGTTCGCCCGCGGCTGAAGCTGCGCTATTGTGTACAGGACGTTACGCCTGACGATGACGCCAGGCCGCGAACGGTCAGATCGCTTGATGCTCGATCGCTTATGGGAGTCCAGCCGTGAACCGCGTGTTCCTCGAACACCTCGTACTTATTATCACGTAGCGCGTGCCCGCCTCAGGGCCCGCGCTACAACCTCTTTGCCAATACGGCAGGGAGGTTTTTTGTTGGACTACCTACTACCTGCAGCACCGCCCCACCCGCAAAGAAGGAGCACCCCGTGGACATGACCGGAGCCCAGGCACTCGTGCGCAGCCTCGAGGAGCAGGGCGTCGAGGTAGTCTTCGGCCTGCCCGGCGGCACGATCCTGCCGACTTACGACCCCCTGCTGTCCTCCTCGCTGCGGCACATCCTGGTCCGCCACGAGCAGGGCGCCGGGCACGCCGCGGAGGGCTATGCCTGGGCCACGGGCAAGCCAGGGGTGTGCATGGCCACCAGCGGGCCGGGAGCGACCAACCTGGTCACCGCGCTGTCGGATGCTTACATGGACTCCGTGCCCATGGTGGCCGTCACCGGCCAGGTGGGCACCAAGATGATCGGCACCGACGCCTTCCAGGAAGCCGACATCACCGGCATCACGCTGCCGATCACCAAGCACAACGAGATCGTGACCGAGGTGGAGCGGATCCCGGCCGCCGTCGCCGAGGCCTTCCACATCGCCACCACCGGGCGCCCCGGCCCGGTCCTCATCGACGTGCCCAAGGACATCCAGCAGGGCCGGGGCGACGTCTCCTGGCCGGCCACCATGGACCTGCCTGGCTACAAGGTGCCCGGCCCGCCGAGCGGGGAGGCCATCGCGGCCGCCGCCGCGCTGCTGCGCCAGGCCCGCCGCCCGGTGCTGTACGTGGGCGGGGGAGTGATCAAGTCCAACTCGCACGAGGAGCTGCTCCGGCTCGCGGAGCTGGCCCAGGCGCCGGTCGTGACCACGCTGATGGCCCGGGGCGCGTTCCCGGACTCGCACCGGCTGGCGCTGGGCATGCCCGGCATGCACGGCACCTATCCGGCGGTGGCCGCGCTGCAGGAGGCTGACCTGCTGGTCGCGCTCGGGTCCCGGTTCGACGACCGGGTCACCGGCAGCCTGCCGCATTTCGCGCCGCACGCCCGGATCGTGCACGCCGACATCGACCCGGCCGAGATCGGCAAGAACCGGCAGCCGGACGTGGCCATCCTGGGCGACCTCAGGGCCACCCTCGTCGGGCTGACCGCCAGCCTGGACGCCGAGATCGCGGAAGCGGGTCCCCTGGACACCCGGGACTGGCTGGCCACGGTGAACAACTGGAAGCGCCAGTTCCCGCTGCGCTACAGCCAGGCCGACGGCGGCCCGCTCAAGCCGCAGTACGTGGTCGAGCGGCTATCCGCCCTGACCGGCGGCAACGCGATCGTGGTGGCCGGGGTCGGCCAGCACCAGATGCACGCCTCGCAGCACTACTCGTTCACCAAGCCGCGCAGCTGGATCAACTCCGGCGGCGCGGGGACGATGGGCTTCGCCGTGCCGGCCGCGATGGGCGCCCAGGTGGGCAGGCCCGGCGAGCTCGTGGTGGCCATCGACGGCGATGGCTGCTTCCAGATGACGGCCCAGGAGCTGGCCACCTGCGCCATCGAGGGGCTGCCGATCAAGGTGCTGATCTTCAACAACGGCTTCCTGGGCATGGTGCGCCAGTGGCAGGAGCTGTTCTACGACGAGCGCTACTCCCAGGTCGAGCTGGGCCAGGCCATCCCCGACTACGTCAAGCTGGCCGAGGCCTACGGCTGCTACGGGCTGCGCTGCGACAGCGCCGACCAGGTGGACGAGGTACTGGAGAAGGCGCTGGCCGCGACCGACGTGCCGGCTGTCGTGGACTTCCGCGTGCACGATCGCGAGGGCGTCTTCCCGATGGTGCCGGCCGGCCAGCCCAACGACCAGATCGTGCTGGGCCCCGAGTTCAGCGCCGACGAGCAGCGCGCGGCCGCGCGCCGGACTGTGCTCCAAACGAAAAGGTGACCCGATGACCACGCACACGCTGTCTGTCCTGGTCGAGAACAAGCCGGGCGTGCTGTCGCACGTGGCGGGCCTGTTCTCCCGCCGCGCCTTCAACATCGCCTCGCTGGCGGTCGGCCCGACCTCGGACGAGAAGGTGAGCCGGATCACCATCGTGGTGGACGGCGACACCACCCCGGTCGAGCAGGTCATGAAGCAGCTGGACAAGCTGGTACGCGTCCTGAAGGTCGTCGAGCTGTACCGGGGCACCGCGGTCGAGCGCGAGCTGGCGCTGATCAAGGTGCACGCCGAGCCCGGCCACCGCGGCCAGCTGCTCGAGGTCGTGCAGGTGTTCGGGGCGACCGTGGTGGACATGAGCCCGTCCACGCTCATCCTGGAGGCGGTCAGCAGCCCGGGCAAGCTCGACGCCCTGCTGGCCATGCTCGACTCCTACGGCACCAGCGAGATCGTCCGCACCGGGCGCATCGCGCTGGGCCGCGGCCCGGCAGCCATCACTGACCAGCACCGTGCCGGCGAGCAGGCCGCCGGCGAGCAGCGCGCCGACGAGCAGCCCGCCGCCTGAGTTTCCGTTACTCGACGAATAAGTACCGACGAGAGGACAACGCCGACATGGCCACCGTGTACTACGACGACGAGGCCGATCTCAGCCTCATCCAGGCCCGCAAGGTCGCGGTCCTGGGCTATGGCTCGCAGGGCCACGCGCACGCGCTCAGCCTGCGGGACTCGGGCTGCGAGGTCCACGTGGGCCTGCCGGAGGGGTCCCGGTCCCGTAAGCGCGCCGAGGCCGAGGGGCTGACCGTCGTCACGCCCGCGGAAGCGGCCGCGTGGGCCGACGTGATCATGGTGCTGACGCCCGACACCGTGCAGCGGCACCTGTACGCCGACGTCATCGCCCCGAACCTCAAGGCCGGTGACGCGCTGTTCTTCGCGCACGGCTTCAACATCCACTACGGCTACATCACCGCGCCGGAGGATGTCGACGTCGCCATGGTGGCGCCCAAGGCGCCCGGCCACATCGTGCGGCGGCAGTTCGAGGCCGGCCAGGGCACCCCGGTGCTGGTCGCGGTGGAGCAGGACGCCACGGGCAAGGCCTGGGACCTGGCCCGCTCCTACGCCAAGGGCATTGGCGGGACCAAGGCCGGCGCCCTGGTGACCACGTTCAAGGAGGAGACCGAGAGCGACCTGTTCGGCGAGCAGGCCGTGCTGTGCGGCGGCGTCACCTCGCTGGTCAACGCCGGGTTCGAGACCCTGGTCAACGCCGGCTACCAGCCCGAGGTGGCCTACTTCGAGTGCCTGCACGAGATGAAGCTGATCGTCGACCTGATGTACGAGGGCGGCATCTCCAAGATGTACTGGTCCGTGTCGGATACCGCCGAATTCGGCGGCTATACCCGGGGCCCGCGCCTGGTCGACGAGCGGACCAGGGAAGAGATGCGGCGCATCCTCGGCGAGGTCCGCGACGGTACCTTCACCCGCGAACTGGTCGAGGAGTTCGACTCTGGCAAGCCGAACTTCCTGAAGCGCCGTGAAGCCTCCCGCTCCGAGCAGATCGAGCAGGTGGGGGCCAGGCTGCGGCCGCTGATGAGCTGGCTGGGTGACGATGAGGACCAGGCAGGCGGATGAGACTGCTGCTCGCCACTGGGGCTCGTGAATGATTTCACAAGCTTAGCTAAGCTATAGCCTCCGACATATCCAGCCCGAGGGGCCCACCACCGTGCCTGCACCCATCGTCCTCATCGCCGAGGAACTCTCCCCGACCGCCGTCGCCCAGCTCGAGGCGGACTTCGACGTCCGCCACGTGGACGGCGCGGACCGCGCC
>DATCEO010000122.1:0-6424 GCA_036510065.1 Streptosporangiaceae bacterium
CCACCGGCAAGCCACCCCGCCCCCGGCGAAAAACACCCTGACTCAGCGTGGGTTCAGGGTGTCCTCGATGTCTTGAGACATCACAGTAGTGGCAGGTGTTGGGTTCGAACCAACGTAGGCTGAGCCGACGGTTTTACAGGGAGCACCCGCGACGGGTACGCAAGGTGCCATGACCTGCGCCAACATGCTTCCTGCGCGCGTTTGGCCGCGGGCTCAGCCACCGCTCAGCCACGAACATCCGCCACGAGCCAGTCCCGCCCGGACAGCACCGGACACGCCTCGCGCAAGACCGTGCCAGCACGTCGAACTGGTGCAGCCGGTTGGCAGAGGATCTGGCTGCCGGCTCGTCCACCGCCAGATGCGGAAGCCAGCCGTGACAAGGTCCAGGAGAAGTAGCTATACTTCTGGCTATGTCTATAGCCGAGCAGATGCCCCTGGCCGACGTCAAGAACCGGCTCTCCGAGGTCGTCGACCGCCTGGAGCGCGAGCACGGCCGCGTCGTGATCACCAAGCACGGCCACCCGGCCGCCGTCGTGATCAGCATCGACGACCTGGAGTCCCTGGAAGAGACCCTCGACGTCATGGACAGCGCAGCCCTTCTCGCTGACATCCGCGAGGCGCTCGACGAGCTCGGCACCGGCAGCGCGCCGGAGCTGACCAAGGACGACGCGCTGCGCCTGATCGCTGACCGGTGAGCACGGACGACTACACCATCGCCTGGACCGCTCCCGGCCGCCGGGCACTTACCCGGCTGCCCGAGAAGATCGCCACTGCAGCAGTGGAGTTCCTTTACGGGTCCCTGACCGCCAGCCCGCACCGTGTCGGCAAGCCACTCAAGCTCGGCCTTCAGGGACTCCACAGCGCACGCCGCGGCGACTACCGCGTCATCTACCGCATCAGCGACCACGACCACCGGGTCGACGTCATCGCCATCGAGCACCGCTCCGACATCTACCGGCCGCGCCAGTACTAAGTGGTCCGCGCCGGAAGTCCTTCGGGGGTTGACGGTTCGGGTACTCGCGGTGCTGGTGATCAGGGGCCGATGTTGGTCAGGTGGAGGTCGCAGACCAAGTCGAAGACCTCTTCTATGGCGCCGCTGAACCAGATCTGGTCCTCGTAGCTGTCCTTGCTTGCCACGTAGATGGGCTGATCCCCACCGGTGGGCGGATCCGCCGTAGCGCAACCGCATGAGCGGTAGCCGGTCACCATCGGTCAGCTCGGCGGCAACATAGGCGAACTGACCGTGGTACCGGACATGGACGGCAGCCAGCTGCGGCCAGTGCTCCCTGGCGTGCGCGCGGAGCCGTTGAGCCAGGGAAATCCTGGTCGACTCGGGGGTGGCGGCATGGCCCTTATTCTGCCGGGGACACCGGCGTGTCAGCCTGCACCGCCGGCCCGGGACGGGCATTCTCCGCAGATGGTCGTGCCCGGCCTAATCCGGCCCTGGCCGGAAGGTGCGACGATGCCCTGCGGACTGGCGGCGCGCTGGCCGACCTGATGGCGGCGCTTGAGCTCACCACCCCGGGTCGGCGAAACAAGGCGGTACCGCCATCAGGCTTGCCCCGCGACACGATGAACTTCCAGGGCCGCGCCGCCGAACTCGGCCGCATCTCGGCTGTACTCGGCGCCGAGGGATCGGGCGAGCCCGGGGTCGTCGTGGTCTGCGTCGTCTCCGGGATGGGGGGCGTCGGCAAGACGGCGCTGGCGGCGCGGGCTGCGCACAGGCTGCGCGCATCGTTTCCCGATGGGTGCCTGTTCATTGATCTAGCCGGATATGCCGCCACGGCGGCGGTGGCGCCGGCGGACGCACTCGACCGGCTGCTGCGCCGGCTCGGGGTTCCCCCCGAGTCCATACCTGCGCACCCCGACGACCGCGCGGCTGACGTTCGCGCATGAAGCGTTCGGCGAGTCGCTGATCGGTTACGACGAAGCGAGGCTCGGGGCGGCGTCGCCGGGGTAACCGGCGGGTGCAGCGCGATCAGGACCCGCCGGGGCGGGTCCAGTCAGCAACTGCTCGACAACCGGGGTGGCCCAGGCGGTGATCTGGCCCTGGCCCATCGCAGCGACACCTGGGGCCAGCAGGGCATAGCGAGTGGTCGCCAGGCCGATGATGAAGGCCCCGACCAGACCGGCACGCTCGCGCGGATGATCGGGCACAACAGCGCTGATGGCCGGCACAACTTGAGCGGCGAACACTTCCCGCAGGGTCTCGGCCACGCTTTCGCTCGTCATCGACGCGCGCAGCAGCGCCAGAAACGTTTCGTCGTCTTCCCAGACCGCGAAGAAGCGCGCGAGCAGCACCCCGGCCAGGCGGCCGGGCGGTACTGCGGTCAGGTCCGGAAGGTTGAGGTTCAGATCAGCCACCGCGGCGAACAGCTCCTGCTTGCTGCCGAAGTAACGGATCACCAGCGCGGGATCGACGCCGACGTCGGCAGCGATGGCGCGGAGCGTCGTACGGTCGTAGCCATCTGACCCGAATCTCCGCCGGGCCGCGGCCAGAAGGTCGGCCCGTGTCTTGGCGGCATCGCGACCTCGAGTGCGTTCCACTGCACCAGCTTATGTCACCGAGTGTTGACTCGCAGGCCGGACCTGCTCTATCGTGTGAGTCATCGAACGTTGACTTAGCCGCAAGATCGGAGCGAGATGACTGTCACCGCCATTTAGATCGGGCTTCATCCAATGTCGTTGACTATGAGTCCCGGAGTTCGCCAGGTTCCCGGACCTAACGCCGGAAAAGCGCCAGGCCGCCCATGACGGCAACATCGACCAGCTCCGGCAAGCGGGCTTCGACGTCGGCGGATGCCAGGTCGATCTCGGGGGAGATCCGCCGCTGGTTCCCGGATCCCGCCCTAGCGCGCTGAATCCCGATCAACAAGCGCCGTACCCGACACCATCGAAGAGGAGCCATGCCCGAAATAACGGCAGACCATCACGTTGACGTACTCGTCATAGGAGGCGGCCCAGCCGGCCTGACCGCCGCGGGCGACCTGGCCCGGTGCGGGCGTTCGGTCGCCGTGCTGGAACGCTGGCCGTCGATCAACCCGTCGAGCCGCGCCTTTGCGACCATGTCCCGGACCCTGGAGGTGCTCGACGCGCGCGGCCTGGCCGACGGCCTTCTGGGCCCGGGCAGCACCGCCCCGGCGATCAGCCTGTTCGCCGGCGCCAAGCTCGACCTGACCCACCTGCGCTCCCGCTACCCGTTCGCGCTGATCACCCCGCAGACCAATGTGGACCAGGCGCTGGGCCGCTACGCGGTGGAGCAAGGCGCTGATGTGCACCGCGGCGTCGAGGTCATCGGCCTGTCCCAGGACGCCGACGGCGTCACGATCACCGCGCGGCAGAAGGACGATGAGGATCCAAACCACCAGAGCGCTTGGCGGGCCTCCTACGTGATCGGCACGGACGGAGCGCACAGCACCGTCCGGGAAATGCTCGGCCTCGGCTTCCCGGGCAAATCGGTGCTGTCGTCAGTGGTGCTCGCGGACGTCAGGCTCACGTCCGGGCCATCCGGCGACGGGCTGACGCTGGGCAGCACCCCGGACGTGTTCGGCTTCCTGGTCCCGTACGGCCGCGCGGACGGTGACGGCGCCTGGTACCGGAGCATGACCTGGGACCGGGTCCATCAGGTGCCCGACAGCGAACCGGTCAGCGAGGAGGAGATTATCGACGTCCTCAACCGGGCCATGGGCCGCGATGTCGGCGTCACCGGCATCGGCTGGTCTTCGCGCTTTCACTGCGATGAGCGGCAGGTCGCCGAGTACCGCACCGGCCGGGTTTTCCTGGCGGGGGACGCTGCTCACGTCCATTCGCCCATGGGCGGGCAGGGTATGAACACCGGTATCCAGGACGCCGCCAACCTCGCCTGGAAGCTGGACGCCACCCTCGGTGGCGCGCCGGACAGCGTTCTGGACACCTACCACAGTGAGCGGCATCCCATCGGGCAGCGGGTCCTGCTCCAGTCGGGGCTGATGATGCGGGCTGTTACCCTGCACGCACGGCCAGCACGGTGGCTGCGTGATCTGCTTGCGCCTGCGCTGCTGGCGCTCCCGCCGGTCCGCGACGTGGTCGCCGGGAGCTTCGCCGGGACGGAGCTGCGCTACGGCCGCGGCCGCGAAGAGCATCAACTGGTCGGTACCCGCGCCACTGAAGTGCCATTGGCCGAAGGCCGGCTGACCCAGATCCAGCGCCAGGCCGGGTTCGTGCTGATCCACACTCGCGACGAGACGGTACGGAAACCCGGCACCGCGCGGGTCACCTTCGCCCGGCGCACCGACAAAGGGCCAGCCCTGCTGGTCCGCCCGGACGGCTACATCGCCTGGGCCGGCCCGGCCGCCTCAGCCAAGTCCTCATGGCACGCCGCCCTCACCTGCTGGACCGGTGATCAAGCGGCACGCGTAAGGGCACCGGCAGACTAGGGCGTGCTAGTTAGACCTTCCTTGACGAAGAGCCGAGCTTGTAATCTTAACCAAGCGGGCGAGCATCAGAGCGCATGACGCGCTGGCTCCCCGGTTGGCTTCTGGTCGTTCAGGGATTCGATCAGGTTGCGCCAGCAACATCTAGAAGATCACTGAAAATCTTGCTGGTTCTGGTTCTGGTTCCGGAGCGCGGCTGCTGGCGGGCAGTGTTGCAGGCATGCAAGGTGAGTGGTCTGGGGATCTGGCCGGCCCGGATGTGCGGGAGACGTGCCGGGAGCTGATCCCGGCGGGGACCGTGCTCGCGTTCCTCGCCGAGCATCGGGAGGCACTGTTCCCGGCGGGGATGTTCGCGGACATGTATCCGTCGCGCAACGGGCGGCCGAGCCTGCCGCCGCAGGTGCTGGCGGCGACGGTGGTGCTGCAGGCCCTGCAGGGGCTGCCGGACTTCGGGACGGTGCAGGAATTGCGGTGCGATCTGCGGTGGAAGGCTGCCTGCGGGCTGGGGCTGCTGGATACCGCTTTCGATCCGTCGCTGCTGACCTATTTCCGGCGGCGGCTGGCGTGCTCGGCTGACCCGAACCGGCTGTTCACCAAGGTCAGGCAGGTGGTGGCGGCCACGGGCGTGCTGGCGGGCCGGCACCGGCGGGCGCTGGATTCCACCGTGCCAGACGATGCGGTGGCCACCCGGGACACTGTCACCCAGCTGATCGCCGCGGTCCGCCGGGTGATCCGCGAGGTGCCTGGCGCAGCGGAGGTGGCGGGCCGGCGGTGCACCGCCCATGACTACGCCGACCCGGGCAAGCCGAAGATCGCCCGGGACGACGAGGCGGCCCGGGCCGCTTTGGCGGTGCCCTGGTCACCGATGCGCTGAATCTGCTGGGGGACCTGCCCGGGCAGCAGCTCAGCGAGCAGGGCGAGAATGCCGCCGGGCTGCTGGCCCTGGTCGCCGGGCAGGACGTGGAGCCGGCCGGGGACTCCGACGGGTCCGACGGGCGGCGGCGGATCGCCAGGCGCACAGCTAAGGACCGGGTGGTGCCTGTCGTCGATCCCGGCGCGCGGCACATCCACAAGAACCGCACGCGCCACCAGGAAGGCTTCAAAGGGCACGTGTCCTTCGAGCCCGGGACCGGGCTGTTCACCGCCGTCGCGCTCACCCGGGGCAGCGGCGCGGGCAATCACGAGGCCGCTGTCGCTGCCGGCCTGCTGGACGGCGAGGAGGGGAAGTTAACCATCCTCGGCGATACCGCCTACGGCACCGGCGACCTGCGCGAGCACCTCCAGGCAGGCGGCCACGCGGCGGTGATCAAGCCGCCTCCGCTGCGGCAGGTCATCCCCGGCGGCTTCACCATCGACGACTTCACCGTCGACGACCAGGCCGGCACAGTCACCTGCCCGGCCGGGCACACCATCACCCCGGGGCGCCCCCGGGCCAGCGGCAGCCGCCAGGCCCAGTTCAAGGCGCTCTGCCGCGGCTGCCCGCTGCGCGAGCGCTGCAACACCTCCAGGACCGGGCGAGTCCTGACTGTCCACCCGCAGCATGCCCTGCTGGCCGCCGCCCGCCGGGCCGCCGCCGACCCGGCATGGAAGGACGAGTACCGCCGGTGGCGACCCCCGGTCGAGCGGGCAACCGCCTGGCTCGTCGCCCACGGCAGCCGCCGCGTCCCCTGTCCCCTCCGCAGTACTACTACACACAGTCCCAGCCCAGGTCATCACCGCCGCGAATTCAGGCCTGGGCGCGGCTCGACTGAGAGCTGGGCTGGCCCCCGAATCGTCTGCACGCCGGCGAGGTCAGCACCGCTGTTCCCTGCCTCATCGTGCCAACACTGGCTGCGCTGGCTTAGGGCTTGGGACTGTAATTTTAACGGTGTAACTCCTGACAAACAGGGAGACACCAGTGACAGATGTGACGACCAGCCAGGCCCACGATGGAGGCGAGCTGCCGGCGGCTGATGAGCAGCTGCTGCGGGAGCTGACCGAGCGGGCGCGGGCGGGCGGGCTGAAGCTGACCG
>DATCEO010000123.1:0-40270 GCA_036510065.1 Streptosporangiaceae bacterium
GCCCTGCGGATGCTGCGCAGCATGCTGCACGGATTCGCGACCCTGGAAGCAGCCGGCGGCTTCCAGATCGACACATCTGTCGACGACAGCTTCACCTGGATGATCAACTTCATCGACCACGGCCTGCAGGCCACCACCGCCACTCCGGGCCAGCAGCGACCCTCGCCCGCTGACACACATCGTCGATGACGGACACGGCTTATCCCCGGAACCTGGCGCAGGCGCCCGCAGGCGTAGCCAGGACAACGGAGGTTACCTCCGGCCCGCTCAGGGCAGCAGGCTCCTCATGTTGGCTCAGGCGATCAGAGGGGCGGTGGTGGTGTCCAACGCCGGCGTCGGCTGGTCCGGCTCCTTCGCCTCGATGAGCGAGCGGGAGATCGACTCGCTCCTCGACCTCAACCTGCGCGGCCGCCCACCTGGCCCGGGCCGCGCTGGCCTACCTGCCGCCGGACTCGGCAGCCTGGCGGACGCGCTGCGCACCGAGATACGGTCCGTCGGCATCGGCGTCACCATGGTGACGCCGGGCGTCGTCGCGACTCCTAACTTCGAGCGCCGCAACTCTCCTTACCAGCGCCGCCATCCGCGCCCCGTCAGCCCGCAGATCGTGGCGACCGCCATTGCCGATGCTGTCGAGAACGCCCGCGAGGACATCGTCGTGCCCGGCTGGCAGTCCTTCCCGGCCCGGCTCAAGGTCAGCTTCCCGGCCCTTTACCGGCTGCTGGAAAGCCGCTTCGCCTGACCGCGGCGGAGCCTCGCCCAGGTAGTCTTCCTGACTCCGGGCGCCGGCTAACTGACCAGAGGGGTGAGTAGCCGCCGCCGGGACGCAACCAGCCCAGACGAGGAGGGATGGCGATGCCAGGTGCTCTGGCGCCACTTCACGCCATCGGGACGTGGGCCCGCAGCAGCGGCCTGGAGATCATCCTGCTCGTGACCGGGGCGATCTTGCTGACGCGCTTCGCCGCCTGGCTGGGCGGCCGGATCGGCGCGCGCATTGACGCCCAGTCCGGCGGCACGGACGCCATCCTGCGCTCCGAGGCGGCCAAGCATCACCGTGCGGTGACGCAGGTCGTGACCTGGACATTCCTGGTGCTGATCTACTGCCTGGCGGCCGTGCTGGTCGCGGAGCGGCTGGGCATCCCGCTAAGCGGGTTCGTCGCCCCGGCCACGGTGGCCGGGGTTGCGCTGGGATTCGGCGCCCAGCGGATCGTGCAGGACGTGCTGGCCGGGTTCTTCATGGTGGCCGAGCGGCAGTACGGTTTCGGCGACCTAGTCCGCCTCAACATCTCGGGAGTGAACACGCCGGTCACCGGGACCGTCGAGGAGGTCACACTGCGCATCACCCGGGTGCGCGCGCCCGACGGCGAGGTGGTCACCACGCCCAACGGGCAAATCGCGCAGGTGATCAACCTGTCCCGGGACTGGGCCCGGGCGGTGATCGACGTCCCCGTGCCGGCCAGCGCCGACGTGACCGCGGTCAGCGCGCTGCTGACCAAGGTCGGGCAGGACGCGTACGCCGACGAGGAACTGCATGACCTGCTGCTGGATCCGCCCGCCGTGATGGGAGTGGAGAGCCTGGATATCGACCAGTTCAAGATCCGGGTCGTGGCGCGCACCCAGCCGGGCAAGCAGTTCCAGGTCGGCCGGGCCCTGCGGGTCCGCATCACCGCCGCGCTGATGCGGGCCGGGATCAGTGTGCCGGCCGAGCTGGACACCGCCGAGCCGACGGCCTCGCCATGAGCCGGTTCCGGATCCGCCGCTCGACGGTCGCACTTTGCGCGTTCTTCCTGCTCACGCTGGCCGTCTACGTGCAGTTCGGGCCTAGCCCGGCCGACCCCGCGCCGCAGGCCCGCCATGCGGCCTCCGCGACGCCCTCGCCCGGGCCCTCGGTCCGGAAGTCACCGTCACCGACACCGAAGCCGACCAGGACCCGGCGCAGCTCCGCTCCGGTGCCGACGACCAGCACGGCACCGGAGAGGCCAACGCGCCCGGCATCCTCCTCGCCCGCGCCAAGCACCACGGCACCGCCGGGCACCTCGGCACCGCCGAGCACCACGGGGCCGCCGGCCGCCACCCCCGCTCCGGCTCCCTCCTGAGCGCTGCCGGCCACGGGCCTCCTGCCGGGCGGGCTATTTGCCGCGGGGACGCGGAGGTAGAGCAGACCCATGCAGATCGGGTGGCTGGCTGCGTTCGCGGACGTCCCGGCAGGCCGTGTCGACGCGGCCCTCAGGTTCTGGGCGGCGGTGACGGACTCCGCCGCAGGCACGCCCAGCGGCGAACTGGACGACGCTGTGCGACCCGGTCGGCCTTGAGTACTGCATCACCGATCGCGATCCGCAGGTGAGATAGACGGGAGAGCGCGGCCGGCCCTGGTCCGGGAGACGGCGCCGCTGACGCAGACCCGGGCGTGAGCGGCCAGGCTAGCGCCGACCTGCGGGTCGAAGTTGCTAGCCGCAGGCGCGGCAGATCCGGCGCGGCCCGGCCGGACCGTGCCCGCGTGCGCGTGACGCTGCCTTGTCCAGCGCCACCTGGACCAGGTCGGGAGCGGGCTTGCTCGCCTCCACGTCCCCGGCCGACGTCGCCTCATCGATGGCGTCCTCGGCGTCGAGGGCCGCCCGCAGGACGGCGAGCTCGCGGGGGTCGGCCGAGCTGGCCAGGACGACGCGCAGGCCGTGCCCATGGCAGGCGCGCAACAGGTCGGCCGCGCCGGGCACCGGCCGGAGCCTGCACCAGTAGACCGAGTACAGCGCCGCGTGGGCGGTGCGGATGCCGTCATCGGCTGCCTTGTCCCGGTCGGCCGGAAGCAGTGCATCCAGCAGCTGGTCCGAGCCCATGCCGGTGGCCCGGTGGATCCAGGCCATCGGCACCTCGTGCCCGGCCTGGGCAAACGCCTCCCACCAGGTCGTGGCGTGCAAGTAATTGGTATCGACCAGGGTGCCGTCCACATCGAACAGCACGGCCGTGACAGGCTCGCTCATCCTGCCCAGCTACCCCGCAGGCACCGCACCACTCCCGTTAGGGGAGCTGGCCGGTCTCGGTCAGGTGCTGGCAGACGATGGTGAGCTTGCGGTTGGTCCGCTGGGAGTGCTGGGCCAGCATCTCGAAGGCGGCCTGCGCCGTGATGCGGTGCCGCTCCATCAGGATGCCCTTGGCCTGCCCGATGACGTCGCGGTTGGCCAGGGCGGTGCGCAGCTGCTCGGTGCGCCGCGCGTCGGCCAGCGCCAGCGCGGCGTGCGTGGCGAACAGGTTGGCAAGCTGCTCATGGTGGCCCGAGAAGCCGCTCGGCTGGCTCCCGTACAGGCTCACCGAGCCCATCCGCTGCTCGTCGACCCACAGCGGGACGCACAGCATGCTGGCCACGCCCAGAGAAACGGCGAGCTTGGCGTAGACCGGCCAGCGCCCGTCGGCGGCCATGTCGTCGATGCGCAGGGTCAGCTGGTCGCGGGAGGAGTCAATGCACGGCCCAGTCCCGGTCTTCTGCTGCAGGGCGTCCAGGGTCAGCGGCGGCTGGCCGGCCACCGCCTGCGGGACGAACCGGCCGTGATCCAGCAGGTTGACCCCCGCGGCCTCGGCATTGTCGATGGTGGTGACGGCGGTCGCGACGATCGCGTTCAGCGTGCCCTGCAGGTCAGCCTCTTTCACGTGCAGGACGCGGCCGATGCGATCCAGCGTGGACCAGGCGACGGGATCGAGGTCTTCCAGGGGGTCGGAGACCATGCGGGATTCGGTGGTGATCGGCGGCCCCGTGGTGATCGGCGGCCCCGTCGTGAGGTGCCCGTCGGCCGCGATCGGCGACCCGTCGCGGTCGGCCCCGGCTGGCAGGTGCGGTCCGTTGGTCGCGGCGGTCTCGGCGGATATCTGACGCTCTGCGGTCACTGGTACGGCCCTCCCTGATCCAGTCCCTGTTCCAGCTGTCCCCTGTCGTCTTCAGCTCTCAGTGTGCGGCATACCAGCACGTCCGGTGACTGCCGGCTGCGCCGGAGCTGGGTTTAACCTGAGCGCTGGGGTGAAGATAATCGCCTTCCGTCCGGAGAGGCCACCCATGTCCCCAGCCCCCCCGACCCGCCTGGCCGCCCCGGGCCGGGTGCGGACCGCCGACGCCGACCGCGCCGAGCCCGGGGGACTGGCCCCGCCCCCCGAGCCCAACCCGATCGACGCACCGGGGACCAGTGACGCCACCTGGCGGGCCTGGCTCCCGCTGGCTGATCTCCCGGAGCTGGACATCAGCAGCTGGACCAGCGCGGTCATCCTCGCGGCCCACCCCGACGACGAGGTGCTCGGCGCCGGCGGCATCATCAGCCAGCTGGCCGCGGCGGGCGCCCGGCTTCGCGTGATCGCGGTCACCGACGGCGAGACCGCTCCGGACTGCGCTGACGCCGCGGCGCTGGCGCGGCGGCGGGCCGGGGAAAGGTCCGCCGCGCTGCAGGCGCTGGGCGCCGCCGGCACCGAAGTGCTGCGGCTGGGGCTGCCCGACGCCGGGCTGACCGGCCGGGCCACTGACGTCGCGGACCGCATCGCGGACCTGGCCACGGGCTTTGACGTCTGCCTGGCGCCCTGGGAGCACGACGTGCACGGCGACCACGAGGCCGTGGGCCGCGCCGCCCGGCAGGTGAGCGGGCGGCAGGCGAGCGGGCGGACGTTCTTCTACCCCGTGTGGATGTGGCACTGGGCCGCTCCGGCCGATCCGCGCGTGCCGTGGCATCAGGCCGTGCGCGTGCCGCTGCCGCCAGCCGTGGCCGAGCGCAAGGAGGCAGCGATTGAGTGCTTCGCCAGTCAGCTGGGCGAGGGCGAGCAGGGGGAGACGCCGGTGCTGACGGAAGGCTTCGTGGCCCATTTCACCCGGGGCTGCGAGGTGCTGGTCCCGGTGACCGGCCGGTGACCACCCTGGGCCCGGATTACTTTGACCAGATGTATGCCGCATCGGCGGATCCGTGGGGGTTCAGCAGCCGCTGGTACGAGCAGCGCAAGTACGCCATCACGCTGGCCATGCTGCCCCGCGAGCGCTACGGCGACGCCTTCGAGCCCGGTTGCTCGATCGGGGTCCTGACGCAGCAGCTGGCCCCGCGCTGCGACCGGCTGCTGGCCTGTGATGTGGCCCCGGCCGCGGTGGCGGCGGCCAGCCGGCGGACGGCCGCCTGGCCGAACGCCGCTGTGGAGCAGCGGGTACTGCCTGGCGACTGGCCCGGCGGGCACTTCGACCTCATCGTCTTCTCCGAGATCCTCTACTACTTCGGGGGCGCCGACCTGCAGCGGGTCCTGGGCGCCGGGATCGGCGCGCTGCGGCCGGGCGGCACCCTCATCGCGGTGCACTGGCGGCACCCGGTCCCGGAGTACCCGCGTAGCGGTGACGAGGTGCACGGGCTGCTGGCCGGCCAGCCCGGGCTGGCCCGGCTGGCCGAGCACCGGGAGCCGGACTTCGTGGCCGAGGTCTACCTGCGCTCCGACGGCGAGCCGGTGTCGGTCGCGCAGGCGGGCGGCCTGGTCTAGCCGGGTGCTGCGGGAGACAGGCGGCGCAGCCGGCCGCCTGGCCGGGCCAGGCCGTAGCGGAGCCGGGGCAGCCGTGCCCAGGGATCGTTATCGCCGGTCATGTCGGCCACCCGGCCAGGCAGCGTCGCGATGGTGAAGCGCCCGGGGCTGAGCTGGTCGTCGTCCAGTTCCGCCCAGTGCAGCGGCGTGGCCACCGGGGCGCCGCGACGGCCGCGCACCGCGTAGGGCGCGGTGGCCGTCTGCGCGTAGGCGTTGCGCATGACGTCGAGGTAGATCCGGCGGCCGCGCTTGTCCTTGCGCTGCTCGGTGGTCAGCAGGTCAGGCTGCCGGGCCGCGAGCACGTCCGCCACCTGCCGGGCGAACTGCCGGGCCGCGTCGAAGTCGGCGGCCGCGTCCAGCGGCACGTGGACGTGCAGGCCCTTGCCGCCGGTGGTCTTGACGAAGGCGGTCAGGCCGAGCTCGCCCTCCAGCAGTTCCCGGAGCAGGCGCGCGGCCTGGCGCACCTGCCCGAAATGCTCGTCATCGGGAGGGTCGAGGTCGAAGATGAGCTGGTCCGGATGGTCGATCGCGGCCAGCCTGCTGAGGAACACGTGCAGCTCGATGCAGGCCTGGTTGGCCAGGTAGGCCAGGGTGGCGGCCTTGTCGCAGATGACGTGCCGCACCGAGCCGCCCTGCTTGGCCACCTCCGCCCGGGTGACCCAGTCCGGGAAGTAGTCCGGCGCGTTCTTCTGCAGGATCGCATGGGCGGTGATGCCATCGGGATAACGGATCATGGTCACCGGCCGGTCCCGAAGCAGCGGCAGCATCCGGCCGGCCATGTCCCGGTAGTAGTCGATCAGGTCGCCCTTGGTGATGCCGTCATCGGGGAAGAGCACCTTGTCGGGATGCGACAGGTCCACCGTGATGCGGCCGACCCGAAGTCGCTGCGCGGCCATGGGCACCTCCTCCTACGCGTTCTCCCGGACCACGCTGGCCGGGTCCTTGTCCCGGCGCAGCCCCTGGAACCGCGGATGCCGCAGCTGCCCCGCACTGGTCCACTCGCTGAAGGCGACCTGGCCGACCAGCCGCGGCTCGACCCAGTGCACCCCCGACCGCGGCAGCGTGCCGCGGTCGAAGGCGGGGCGCGGCCGCTCCAGGCCGACCAGCGCCCTGGCCAGGCTGGCCAGGGTGGCGTCGCTAAAGCCGGTACCGACCTTGCCCGCGTACGCCAGCTGGCCGTCGCGGTCGTAGTAGCCGAGCAGCAGGGCGCCGAAGCCGCTGCGCGCGCCCTTGGGGTCGGTGTAGCCGGCGATCACGAATTCCTGGTTGTTCTGGCACTTGAACTTGAGCCAGTCCCGCGACCGCCCCGCCCGGTAGGGCGAGTCCGCGCGCTTGACCACCAGCCCTTCCCATCCGCTGGCGCAGGCCTGGGCGTAGTAGGCCTCGCCGTCATCGGTGCGGTGCGCCGTCTCCCGGAGCGGGCCGCCGAAGCTCAGCAGCCCGGCCAGGATTTGCTTGCGCTCCAGCAGGGGCAGCGACCGCAGATTGCGGCCATCGGCCCAGAGTACGTCGAACAGGTAGAAAACCACCGGCACGGCCGCCAGCAGGTCCGGTCCGGGGTTGCGCACGCCGAGCCGCTGCTGGAGCCGGCTGAAGCTGGTCTGCTCCCCGTCGAAGGCGACCACCTCGCCGTCGACGATGAAGTCCGCGGCCTCCTGCCCCTGCAGGGCCGCGGTGAGCTCGGGGTAGGTGGCGTTGACCTGCTTGCGGTTGCGGGTCATCAGCCGCAGCTGGCTTCCATCGCGATAGGCCAGGCAGCGCTCGCCGTCGAACTTGCGCTCGTACAGCCAGGCCGGGTCGCTGAACCGGTCCCGGGTGAGCGTAGCCAGCTCAGGCTCCAGCCACTCCGGCTGCCGGTTGGCGGGCGTCGCGGAACGCGGCATCTGCGAACCTCCCTGCGCTGGCCGTTACCCGGCCTCCGGGCGACTACACCTTGGGTGTCTGCGGTGCCGGCTGCGGCGGGGCGGTGGCAGTCAGCCGGGCCAGGTTCTGCCGGGTGGGCCGGGGCAGGATCGGCCGGATCAGGACCGGGCGGTTCAGGACCGGATGCGGCAGCGTGGGGTGCGGCAAAATCGGGTGCGGCAAAGTCGGGTGCGGGAGCGTGGGATGCGGGAGCGTCGGATGCGCCGCGCGCAGGCTGCTCAGCACCGGCGCCCTGGCCACCAGGATCACCCCGATGATCAGCGCCGCGATCCCGGCCGACTGCAGCGCGAGCATGGCGGGCGAGATGTGGATCACGTCGCCGAAGACCACGACGCCCAGGGCGATTCCGGCTACCGGCTCGGCGGCCGTGATGGCCGGCAGCGAGGCGTTCAGCGGCGCGGCGTTGAAGGAGCTCTCCATCAGCCACAGCCCGAGCACGCTCGCCGCGACCAGGCTGTACACGGGCCAGCTGGTCAGCACCGCGATGAGCGGATGGCCGCCCGCGGTGGCGATGGTCTGGCGGGTCAGCCCGTCAGCAATCCCGAAGATCAGGCCGCTGGCGGTGCCGGTGAGAGCGGCCCGCAGCTGGCCCGATCGCCGCCAGCCCGCGCGCAGGAAGCACAGCGCGATCACCGCGATGATCGCCGCCGCCGGCCAGTAGGACGCGGACCCGAACCGCATGCCCTCGGAGTTCACCGACCGGGAGACCGACAGCACGGCCACGCCGCTGCTGAGCAGCAGGGCCCCCAGCAGCTCCGATCGCTGCAGGCGCTGGCCGGTCAGCGGGACGGCCAGCAGCAGGGCGAAGATCAGGCTGGTCGCCAGCAGCGGCTCGGCCACGCTCAGCTCCAGGTGGCCGATCGCCCAGACCGACAGCGCCTGGCCCGCCGCCATGATCCCGATGCCCGCCAGCCACCGGCGCTTGTGCAGCAGCTCGGTGATCAGCCGCAGGTGCAGGAAGTAGGCCTTCGGCGCCTGCTCGGCGGACTGCTGCTGCAGGACCAGTCCCGTGCCCACCAGCGCCGCCGCCATGAGGGCTATCGCGATGTTCACGAGTCCGCCTCGGCCAGGTCCCGCTGGTGGCGCCCGTTTCCGGCCCCCGCCTCCGACGCTTGCGCGGCGGCCCGCAGGACGGGGGACCGGCTGAGCACGACGGCCCCGGCGGCCACCGCGATGAGCGGCAGCGCGGTGAGGGCTAGCAGCGCACCCTGGTTCACTCGTTCGCCGAAAACGACAACTCCCCAAAGAGTCGAGATGACCGGGTCCACCAGCGTTATTCCTGGCTGGGACGCCGTCAGCGGACCGGCCTCATAGGCGTTCTGCAGCAGCCAGACCGATACTAGGCCGGCGGCAACGCAAGCGTAGAGCTCCCACGAGGAGAAGACGGCCGAAATGCCGCCTTCATTAAACTGATCTGCCATCCCCTTGGTGTAGGCCGCGGTCAGGGCGTAGCTGAAGCCGGCCGCGGCGCCCAGCAGCGCCGCCCGGACGAGCGGCCCGGGATGCGCCTTGGCCGCCAGGTACAAGACCAGCACGGCACCGCCGTTGGCAGCCGAGCCGAGGATCCACATGATCGCCGGCACCGCCGTGCTGGGCCCGGGCCGGGGGTTCAGCAGCGCCAGCAGGCCGATGACGCCGCCGGTCATGGCGGCGATAGCCCTCCACTCGCGGACGCCCAGGCGGATGCCGAGCAGCAGCGACCCGCCGATCAGGGTCAGCGGGAGCTCCAGGACGATGACCAGCTGGACGGAGGCGAGCTGGCCGGCGGCCAGGGCGGCCGAGGCGAGCAGGAAGGACACCGTCATGAGCCCGATGGCCGACAGCCAGGCGGGCCGGTGCACCAGGTCGGCGAACATGCGCAGCCGGAACTGAACCTCGGCTGGCTCGTCCCGCGAGGCCTTGCGGTTCAGCGTGTTGCCCATCGCGTTGGCCAGGGCCCCGAGGAATGCCAGGACGTAGCTGATCACGGCGCCGCCCGCGGGCCCGTGCTGCGATTCATCCCGTCCCCGCTTGCCTCGTCTGAGCTGGCCTGGTCCCCGCCAGCCGACGGTGGCACCAACCGGAGGCCTGCCCCCGCTCATCGACAGTATTCCCGCGAATCCGCTGGACAACGCGGGTTCGCCGGGCCTCATGGCCGTCACCCCGCCGGCCTAGAGGCCCTGAGATCCCTGCGGCACGTCCGGCGCCCTGCTCCAGCCCCGGCGGGCGGGCTCGTAGGCGGGCTCGCCGGGCGAGTCGGAACGGATCAGGAGCCCGCGTCGCGTCAGCTCGTCCAGCGCCCGGCCGAGCCGGTCCTCGTCGGTCTCGGCCGCCGCGGCGATCTCCGACGGGGTGGCGGGCCGCCCGAGGTACTCCAGGGTGGCGATCGCCTCGTAGACGTGCAGGTCGAGGTCGCTGAGGGCCAGCGTGTCCGCGTCGGGCCGCTCCGGGTCTGCGGTCATGATGGCACCTCCAGCGGCGGTCGCCGTCGGGCCGCCAGCCAGTCGTTACCCGTGATCAGGGCAATTACACGGGTGGCAGCTTCACGACGGTGATGAAGAAGCTGTCGATCTGGCGGATGACCTCGATGAAGCGCTCGAAGTCCACCGGCTTGGTGACGTAGGCATTGGCGTGCAGCGAGTAGCTGCGCACGATGTCCTCCTCGGCCTGCGAGGTGGTCAGGATCACCACGGGGATGAGCCGCAGTTCCGGGTCGGCCTTGAGCTCGGCCAGCACCTCCAGGCCGTCGCGCCGGGGCAGGTTGAGATCGAGCAGGATGAGGCCCGGCCGCGGCATGCCCGCGAAGTCGCCGGCCTGGCGGACGAACTGCAGCGCCTGATCTCCGTCGCTGACGACGTGCAGGGTGTTGCGGATCTTGTAATGCTCGAACGCCTCGCGGGTCATCAGCACGTCGCCCTCGTCGTCCTCGACGAGCAGCACGTCCACGATCTGGCAGTCAGCGTCCATCGTCATCGCCGTCATCTTCCTCGGGGTTCTGGCTGGGGTCGGACTGGGCTAGCAGGTCATCGGCCCGGTCGCGGGCCAGCGGTGCCACCGTGGCTGCCGGGGATACAGCGGGGCCGTCGCTGTCGCCGGCCAGCGCCGGCAGCGTGAACAGGAACCGGGAGCCAGTCGTGGCGCTGGTGTCGAGCCAGATCCGGCCGCCGTGGTACTCGATGATCTTGCGGGACATGGCCAGGCCGATGCCGGTGCCGGGATAGGCCGCCTTGTCGTGCAGCCGCTGGAAGATCACGAAGATGCGCTCGGCATAGTCGCTCTCGATCCCGATGCCGTTGTCCGCGAACGAGAACAGCCAGAACTCGCCGTCCCGCCGGGCCGTGACCGTGACGTGCGGCGGCAGCTCGCCGTGGAACTTGATCGCGTTGCTGATCAGGTTCTGGAACACGGCGGTGAGCAGGGTCGGCTCGGCGAGCACCGTCGGCAGGTCACCGGCATCGACCTGGGCGTGGCTCGTGCGGATCACGGTAGCCAGGTTGGCCTGCGCCTGCGTCAGCAGCTCGGCGGCGGGGAGCGGGACCCGCTCCTGCTGGATCCGGCCGACGCGGCTGAAGGCCAGCAGGTCGTTGATGAGCAGCTGCATCCGCTTGGCGCCGTCCACGGCGTACTCGATGTACTGGTCGGCCTTCTCGTCCAGCTGGCCGCCGTAGCGGCGCTGCAGCAGCTGGCAGAAGCTGGCCACCTTGCGCAGCGGCTCCTGGAGGTCGTGGGAGGCCACGTAGGCGAACTGCTCCAGCTCCGAGTTCGACCGCTGCAGGTCCTGCGTCCTCGTCTCCAGCTGCGCGTTGGCCGTGCGCAGCGCGGACAGCTCACTCACGATGCGCTGGCGCATGCTGGCCACGTCCGCGGCCAGCTGGCGCACCTCGCGGGGCCCGCTCTGGGTCAGCTCGTGGGCGAAATCGCCGTCGGCGATCTGGCGCGCGTCGGCGGCCAGCCGGGACAGCGGGAGGACGGCGGCGCTCCGCACCCCCAGCGTGAGCAAGATCACGACGAGCAGCAGCCCGGCCGCGATACCGATGCACGCGGCATCCAGCACCGCGGCGGCGTCGTTCAGCCCGGCCAGAGCCTGCCGTCGCTGCCCGGCGATGTAGGCCTGCAGGCGGCTCAGGGTCACCCGCAGGCTGTCGAAGTCCGCCTTGCCCAGCCGGGGGGTAGGGACCGGTAGCGGCTTTCCGCTGGCCTGCACCGCGCCAATCACCGGGCTGGCGTAGCCGGACCGCCAGTCGCTGACCTTGCTCAGCACCATCGCGACGTCGGCCCGGGCCACCGGGTACCCGGTGAGCTCGGCTCGCAGCCGTCGCACTGCGTGCCGCTCGTCGGCCAGCCCGAGGATGTAGGGCTGCAGGAACTGCTGCTGCGCGCTGAGGGCGTACCCGCGGACCCCGGTCTCCTGGTTGAGCAGCGCCGCGTAGAGCTGCGAGGCCTGGTAGGCGGCGGGATCCAGCTGGTACACGACCCGGCTGCGGGCGCGGGCCAGATCGGTCAGCGCCACCGCGCCGCTCACGATGGCCAGCACCGAGAACACCGTCATGACGGCGATGCCCGTCCCGACCAGCCGGGACACCGGCCAGCCGGTGCCCGGCCGGGGCGCCCGCCGGGCGGTCGGCGTCATCGCCGTCCCGCGGCCGAGTAACCCACGGCCAGGATGGCCAGGTCGTCGTCCAGGTCCCCGCCGTTGAGCTCGCGAACGTGCCGGACCAGCTCGTCCAGGAGCCACTCGTCCCGCGGCCGGCGCTTCTGGTCCCACGCCGACGGCAGTGCGCCCAGCAGGCTCTGCACGCTCTCGATCAGCCCGTCGCCGCCCAGCCGGTCGGGGCCGGTCCCGGTCCGGCCCTCGATGAGCCCGTCGGTGTAGATCAGCACGGACCAGTCCGTCCCGAGCCGCACCTCGCTGCTGCGCCACTGCGCCGTGGGGCCGATGCCCAGCGGCAGGCACGTCGGCGCCCCGAGCTCCGCCGTCCCGCCGGGGGTGAGCAGCAGGGGCGGCGGGTGCCCGGCCAGGTAGAGGCGCCCGTGCTCCCGGTCCGGCGCGACCGACAGCACGCACACGGTGGTGAACATCCGGTCGCTCTGCCGCTCGTACTCCAGGACCCGCTCCACGGCGGCCAGCGTCTCGTCCATGGGACGGCCCGCCAGGATCATCGTCCGCCAGGCCACCCGCAGGCAGACGCCGAGCGCCGCCTCGTCGGGGCCGCGCCCGCAGACATCGCCGACCAGCGCGTGCACCCAGCCGTCCGCCGCCTCGACCAGGTCGTAGAAGTCGCCGCCCAGCAGGCTCTGGCCGCCCCCGGGCCGGTAGCGGCTGGCCACGGTCATCCGGGTGTCAGACAGCAGCGGCGAGGGCAGCAGCCCGCGCTCCAGCCGCGAGTTCTCCCGGGCCAGGATCCGGGCCTCGCGCAGCTGGCGCTGGGTCTCCTCCAGGTTCCGGCGCTCGACCGCGTATCGGATGACCCGGTACAGCAGCAGTCCGTCGACCTGGCCCTTCAGCAGATAATCCTGGGCCCCGGCGCCAACCGCGGCGACCGCCACATGCTCGTCGGCCAGGCCCGTCAGGACCACCACCGCGACGGACGGCAGCTGCTCGTGCAGCCAGCGCACGCCGTCCAGCCCGTTGGCGTCCGGCAGGCCCAGGTCCAGCAGGACGCAGCCGATCCCGGCTGGCGGCGGGATCGCCTCGGCCAGCGACCGGATCCGGACCGTCGTCACCGGCGCCCCCGCCTCGAGCAGGAGCTCCTCGACCAGCAGTGCGTCGCCGTCGTCGTCCTCGATGAGCAGCACCCGGATGTGCTCGGAGGCGGCAACAGCGGGCGCCTGCGTCGGCGTGGCGTCCTGGGTTACCATCGGCCCTATTTCGCTCTGTCGTCAGTGGTGAGTTCCGCTCCAGGCTGGCCGCCCGCGCCGTCTGGCGCGGCGGTCAGTAATGGTCGGGTCAGCATAGTTTGACCGGGTACTTCAGCGTCGCCAATCGCGATCTACGCCGTCGTCAGGTCAGCTCTCACACGGTCCAGCAGTCCCTGCTCAGGTTACGGCAGATACGGTGCGTAGCCAGCCGCCTCCGGCAGCCCGGCGACCGGGTCTCGGTGCCGTTCAACGTCGCCTGCGGCACCTGCCGCAACTGCACCCACGGCTGGACCTCGTTCTGCCTGCGCATCAACCCCGCCGAGGGGGTCGGCGGAGCCGGGTACCACGGCGCCGACCTCGCGGGCGTCAGCCCGGGCGACACCGTGGCTGTCTTCGGGGCCGGCCCGGTCGGCCTGCTGGCGGCGCACAGCTCCTACCTGCGCGGCGCGGACCAGGTGTTCGTCGTAGAACTGGAGCCCGACCGGCTGGCGCTGGCCGAGCGGTTCGGCGCCACGCCGGTCAACCTCGCCGACGGCGACCCGGCCGACCAGATCCTCGAGGCCACCGGCGGCCGCGGCGCCGACTGCGGCATCGAGCCGCCACCGAGCCAGCCAGGCAGGGGCGGATCGGCTTCGAGTTCGGCACGCTGTTCCAGAAGGGCCAGCACCTCGGCACCGGCCAGGCCCCGGTGCCTACGCCAGGTTCGACCAGCGCGCCGATGGCTACGCCAAGGTGCTGCTGCACCCCTGACGGCGTTATCTCCCGGTCCTACTGATGCCGGTCCTACTGATGCCTGCTGGATTCGTCCCCGGCGTTCGCGATGATCGCCGCCACCGGGGGGACGATGCCGACGGCGACCGAGATGACCACGGCCGCCGTGACCGAGAAGATCCGCACCACGGTCCAGGCCAGGATGACGGCCGCCACGCAGCCGCCCATCAGGATGAAATACACGCGGTTCCGGGTCATCTCTGGCCCCCAGGCAGGTCTGCGCCCGGTCCCCGGTGCCCGCTCGGGTGATCCGGGGCCGGGCGCGGGTAGGGCCGCCTAGGGCGGGCGGCCGTCGCACGCCACTTCGAAACTACAGCCAACTCCAGCCACAGGGGGTAACGGACATGGGTGAGCACCAGCCCGCCGACCGCGACGACGCCGAGCAGGCGACCGAGGCCAGCCCGGAGGCGCCGCCGTCGCGCAGCGCCAATCAGGTGCAGGACGAGCCGCTGCCGGCCAGCCATGACGAGCCGCGCCGGCAGGCGGCCGTGGTGACCAACGAGGAGGGCTCGGCCGCCGGGGCCGCCCAGCAGGGTCGCGGCAGCCGGTCCTCCCCGGACCAGCCGGCCGGCGACGCGAGCAGCGGGCGGTAGCCGCAGGGCCCGGTGGTTCAAGGGCCCGGTGGTTCAAGGGCCCGGTGCTTCAAGGGCCCGGTGCTTCAAGGGCCCGGTGTTTCAGAGCACCGGTGTTTCAAGTGTGACGGGGCGGAAAACTGGAGCCGGTGACCGGTCCCTGGCCGCCTCGCGTGCTGCGCGAGTACTCCTTTATCGGCGACGGCGAGCGGGGCGCGGTGATCGCGCCCGACGGCGCGATGACCTGGCTGTGCGCGCCCAGCTGGGACAGCCCGGCCGTCTTCTCGGGGCTGCTGGGCGGCCGGGGCGGCTACGCCGTCACGCCCGCCGATCGCTGGCATGTCTGGGGCGGCTATTACGAGCCGGGCAGCCTGATCTGGCGGAACCGCTGGGTGGGGGCCAGCGTGACCGAGTGCCGGGAGGCGCTGGCCATGCCGGCCGACCCGCACCGCGCGGTGATCCTGCGGCGCGTCGACGCCCTCGACGGCCAGGCGCGGGTCCGGGTCACCCTGGACCTGCGGGCCGGCTTCGACGGCCGGCCGATGCGCGAGCTGACGCGGTCGGGCGGGGTCTGGACCGGCAGCAGCGGCGCGCTCCGGTTCCGGCTGTCGGGTGCGTCCCGGGCTCGGGTAGACCCCGACGGCCGGCTGGCCATGACGCTGACCGTCGCCGCCGGCCAGCATCACGACCTGGTGCTGGAGATCTCCGACCGGCCGCTGGACCGTGACCTGCCCGACCCCGACTTCTGCTGGTCCGCCACGCAGGACGCCTGGTCGGCCGTCGTGCCCGACTGCAGCGACCTGGTGGCGCGCCGCGACGCGAGCCAGGCCTACGCGGTGCTGACCGGCCTCACCTCCGGCAGCGGCGCGATGGTGGCCGCCGCCACCACCTCGCTGCCAGAGCGGCTGGAGAGCGTCTGTAACTACGACTACCGCTACGCCTGGATCCGGGACCAG
This sequence comes from Streptosporangiaceae bacterium, assembly GCA_036510065.1. GTDB lineage: Bacteria > Actinomycetota > Actinomycetes > Streptosporangiales > Streptosporangiaceae > DASUBV01. Next base: position 15,584 of record DATCEO010000123.1, read on the forward strand.
TGCTACGCGGGCCTGGCCGTCGCGGCGCACGGGCCGCATCCGCTGCTGGACGGGGCCGTGCGGTTTATCACCGAGCGGGTGCTGGCCGACGGCCCGGACCTGATGCCCGCCTACACCGTGTCCGGCGGCCGGATCGGCAGCGAGCGCAGGCTCCGGCTGCGCGGCTACCCGGGTGGCATGGCCCGGGCCGGGAACCGGGTCAACGCCCAGTTCCAGCTCGACGCCCTCGGCGAGGTCCTCCAGCTGCTCGGCCGCGCGGCCCAGCTGGACCGGGTGGATACCGACAGCTGGCAGGCCGCGCAGACGGCCGCGGCCGCGATCGAGAAGCGCTGGACCCGGCCGGACGCGGGCGTCTGGGAGCTGGATGACCAGCACTGGACGCAGTCCCGGCTGGAGTGCGTCGCCGGGCTGCGCGCCATCGCGGCGGCGGCGGAAGGCGCTCCGGGCAGCCACGGCAGCCGTCAGGCGGCCGGCTGGAGCGGGCTGGCGGACCAGATCATGGCCAGCCTGACGGACGCGGTCCACCCGTCCGGGCGGTGGCAGCGCGCCGTCGGCGACGAGCGCGTGGACGCGGCCCTGCTGCTGCCGGTCATCCGGGGCGCGGTGGCCCTGGACGACCCGCGCACGCAGGCCACCGTGCAGGCCGTGGTGGCGGAGCTCAGCGACGACGGCTTCGTCTACCGGTTCCGGCAGGACGCCCGGCCGCTGCACCAGGCCGAGGGGGCCTTCCTGCTGTGCGGGTTCTGGATGGCGCTGGCCGCGCACGCCTCCGGGCACGAGGTCGAGGCGGCCCGCTGGTTCGAGCGCAGCCGGTCGGCCTGCGGGCCGGCCGGCATCTACACCGAGGAATACGACGTGCACCAGCGCCAGATGCGCGGGAACCTGCCGCAGGCGTTCGTGCACGCGGCCGTGCTGGAGACCGCCGTCCGGCTGTCAGAGCCCGGCGGCCAGGCCGGCTGATCCGGCCAGGCCGGCTGATCCGGCCAGGCCGCCGATCCGGCCGGGGCTAGCGGGCCTGGCGGAGCATGCGCAGCCGCAGGGCCGTGCCAGACGGGCCAGTCCGCAGCTGCACCAGGTCGCAGACCTGGTGCACCAGCCAGAGCCCGTGGCCCCCCAGCCCGGCGGCGCGGCGGCGGCCGACGAGCGGATCGGTGATGTGGCCCTGGTCCCGGAGCTGGCAGAAGATCTCATCGGGGGTATGCCACACGTGCAGGGTGCCCTGGCCGCCGGCGTGCCGCAGCGTGTTGGCGGCGACCTCGCTGACCGCCAGCACCAGGTCGCTGGCCCGCCCGGCTGCCAGCCCGGCCAGCGCCGCGTGCCGGGCGACCAGCGCCCGGACCGGGCGCAGGTCGTCGGCGTAGGCCAGGAAGCTGGCGCCGGCCGGCGGGGGCGGGAGGGCGCGCTCACATTCGGGCGGGATCACCTCAGGGGAGGCGTAGGCCGGGCTGAGCATGGCCTGCCCGTCGGCGACAATCACCGGGTGCGTCTGCTGCGCGGTCTTCAGGACCGCGGGGTCGAGGGCGTCGGCGTCATACAGGCAGAGCGTGGTCACCGGCGCCCCGGCGAACGCCCGGTTGAGCAGCGCCTCGTGCCGGGTGGCCTCGACGACCTCGGCCTCCGACCGGGCCGCCCAGAACGGCTCGCTGACGAAGCGGACCGGCCGCTGCGGGTTCCGGCTGGCATAGTCGGTCATGGCCGCGATGATCCGGCCCGGATTGCGGCCCAGCTCCGTGATATCGGTGATGGCTACGCGCGGCTCCGGGTCGGGCAGCGCCTCCCGCAGCACGCGCGCTACCGGCTCGCCGACCCCGACCGACACGGCCTCACCAGCCGTGAGGCCGCCACGGACGAAGGAGAGCACGGGCGCGAGGCACTCGGCGCTGCCCCGGTAGGCGAGCGCCTGATGGCTCAGGCCGGCGGCGGCGTCAGCCACGCTGCTTCCCGGCCGGTTCTTCGCGCAAGGTCCTGCTCCTGGCATCGCGGGTGTCCCAGCAGACCTTTATTCCCTGACTTCTTCGCCTCATGCGGGGTCAGGCCAGAACCGCCGGCGAATACGATGAGATCATCTGACGTCCGAGGTCTGGACTCCGTGTCTCGACTACGCACTCCTGGGACCTTTGGTGGATGCACTCGAACTCTCGTCGCAGCGCATGGGTGGCGCTGTCGTCGTCACTGCCCGCGGGGACCTGGACATCGTCACCAGCCCCGAGCTCGACGCCAGCCTGACCGAGGCGCGGCGCGGCGTCACGACCGTCATTCTCGACCTGGCAGCGGTCGATTTCATGGACACCAGCTCGCTGGCAGTCGTCGTCGGGCACTGGAAGAAGCTCACCGGGCGGGGCGGCACGCTGGCCCTGGCCGGGGCCCGGTACCGCTACGTGAAGACCCTGTGGATTACCGGGCTGGCCGACCGGCTGCCGATGTTTGACTCCGTGCAGGAGGCCCTGGCGGCCAGCTCCCCAGATGGCGAGGCCAACGCCGCCAGCAGCTAGCCGCCGGGCGGGTGCTCGCGCCGGGCCGGTGTTTGGGGCACCGGTCCGGAGGTACTCGGAAGCTTCATGAATGCCGAAGGCGCCACTCCCGTGGCGGCCGCAGAAGAAGCCTCGCCCGCCCGGTCCGCTGGTAGTTCGCCGGACTCCGGGGACATCACGGCCAGCATCACCGAGCTGCAGAACGTGCTCCTGGGCACCGAGAGCATCGAGGAGTTCGTCCATGAGCTGGCTGTCCAGGCGGCCAGCCTGGTGGCAGGCAGCCTGTCGTGCGGCGTGACCATCCGGCGCGCCAGCGAAGCTGCCACCGTGGCCTGCAGCGACGACCTGGCGGCCCAGGTCAATGAGCTTCACTACCGCCTCGGGGAAGGGCCGTGCCTGACCGCCCTGGAAGACGGGTGCCTGGTCCGGAGCGCTGACCTGGCCACCGAGGCCAGGTGGCCCCGGTTCGCCGCGGAGGCCAGGCAGGCCGGGATCTCGTCCTGCCTGTCGCTGCCGCTGGTGGCCCGCGACGATACGGTCGGCGCGCTCAACCTCTACTCGCGGCAGCGCCAGGCCTTCGGCCCGGCGCAGGCCCGGCGGGCGCAGCGATTCGCCGACAACGCGGCCAGCGCGCTGGCCCTGGGCCTGCAGCTGGCCTCCTATGCGGCGCTGACCGATCAGCTGCGGGCCTCGCTGGCCTCGCGCGCGGCCATCGACCAGGCCCTCGGCATCATCATGGTGCGCCAGCGCTGCACGCAGGACACCGCATTCGCGGCGCTGCGCGCTGCCTCGCAGAACCGCAACGTCAAGCTGCATGACGTGGCCGTCGAGGTCGTGGCCACCGTGACCGGCCAGGTCCCGCAGCCGCCGCCGTTCGGGCGGGGCTAGCGCGCCGTCTGAGCTAGCTGGCGCCCCGGCCCCGGACGGCTAGCTCAGACGGCCGGGTCCCATCCACGGCCGGGCGCAGCGGCGCCATGGCCGCCAGCGCCCTGGCCGTGGTGGCTGTGGCGGGGGGGCCGCCCCGCCACGGCCGCGTCCACGCTGTCGAAAATGGAGACCAGGCGATCGACGCCCGTGATGGCGAAGACTCGCCGGACGACGGGCGTCGCGATGGCCACGCGCACCTGGGCCCGGTTGGCGTTCGCGCGCTGGCAGGCCCGGGCCACGGCACTGGGCCCGGCGCACCCGCAGAATGTCGTCCCGGTCATGTCCACGACCAGCGTCGTGATCCCCCGGTTCAGGACCGCGAGCAGGGTGTCCCGGATCTGGTCAGCGTTGCAGATGTCGACCTCGCCGGGCAGCCTGACTACGGCCAGTGGGGCGGCCCACTGAATCGGGAGGTTGTCCAGAGACGTCACGACGCTCCGTCGGCAAGCAGGGCTATGCAGCCGAGCCGCGTCTCTGGACTCGATATGCGGCGAAATGCCACGGCGCCGCAGGCAGGTATTATGGCCCTCAGTCTCGCCGTGCCGCAACTTCCTCGCTGGCCCCATGACCCGGGTTGTGCATGCTTTCACGGCAGGCGGGCAGGAGCGGCTTACCCAGTCGGCCATGAAGGGCGGACAAGGGCTACACCAGGTAGCGGAACCGGTGACAGCGATGGACTCGGGGCATGCCGAGGGCGGCGGATCGTGCCGCCATGAGGCGGCCTACTACAACGGCGCGAAGGACTACCTGCCTGCCGTGATGCCGTTCATCGAGGAGGGGCTGTCGGCCGCCGAGCCCGTCCTGGCCCTGGTGCCCATGCCCGCCGCCGAGCTGCTCCGGGAACGGCTGAACGGGCAGGGACGCGGCCTGACGTTCTCCGACATGGGCAGGCTGGGCCGCAATCCCGGCCGGATCATCTCCGCGATGTGGGACTTCATCGCCCAGCATCCGGGCCGCAGCGTGCGGGTGCTGGGCGAGGCGATCTGGCCCGCCCGGTCGGCGGCTGAAGTCAGCGAGACGGTCCGGCATGAGGTGCTCATCAACCAGGCTTTCGCCGGAACCCCCGTTACGCTGCTGTGCCCGTATGACATTGGCCAGCTCGCCCCCAGGATCACGGCGCAGGCCGGCCGCACGCACCCGGTCATCCGCACCGCGCTGGGCCTCGAGCCGAGCCCCGACTATGTGGCGGGCCGCGTTCCGCGCGCCGCCGCGCGGCCGCTGCCGCCGCCGCCTGCGGACGCCGAGCAGCTCACGTACGCGCGCGATCTTCGCTCGGTCCGCATGCTGGTGGCCCGCCACGCTGAGCGGGCCGGCCTGGATGCCGACCGGACGGCCGACCTCGTGCTGGCCGCGGGCGAGGTCTGCGCGAACACGCTCCGGCACACCACGGGCCTCGGCACGGTCTGGGTCTGGCATCGCCGGGCCGAGGTCATCTGCCAGGTCAACGATCAGGGCTGGATTACCGACCCGCTGGCTGGCCGCAGGCGGCCGCCGGAGGCCAGCGGTCTCGGCCTGTGGGTGGTGCACCAGGTATGCGACCTGGTGCAGATGCGCACCGGGCGGCGCGGGACGACCATCCGCATGCACATGGGCCTGGTGTAGGGCGGCGACCCCTGGACTAGGGCGGCGGGCCGTCCTGCGCCGCGGCCGCCGGGGCGCGCCCGGCCAGCGCGTCGTCCAGGCTCGCGGACAGCTGGAACATCGTGTCGACGCCGGTCACCATGAAGATGCGCAGCAGCGTCGGCTCCCTGATGACCAGGCGCAGCTGCCGCCCTTCGGCACTGAGCTGCTTGTGGGCGCGCACCAGGACGTTCAGGCCGGTGGAGTCGCAGAAGGCGGTCTGGCTCATGTCGACGATCACTGCCTCGCCGCCCGACGCGCTGGCCGCCAGGATGCCGGCCCGCAGCTCACCGGCGCTGGCGATGTCGATCTCCAGGGGCGGCGTCACGACGGGCAGCCCGCCGGCCCAAGTAACCGAACTGCGTTCTTCAGACACGCCGCCACCTCGATGAGCTCACGACTGACGCTGCCAGGCCGACCGCCTACTTTGCCGTAAAGGTCATCGTAGGCCCGCCCGGCCGGGCGATGGTTGATTCCCCGGACGGGGGTAGATCACTGGCCGGCGCAGAAGGGAGCAACCATCCATGACGCAGACCGTCGTGATCACCGGGGCCAGCGCGGGTATCGCCCGGGCGACGGCAGCCCTGTACGGCCGCCGGCAGGCCAATGTGGCGCTGCTGGCTCGCGGCCAGGCCGGCCTGGAGGCGGCGGCCGCTGACGTCCGCGACGGCGGCGGCCAGGCCCTGGCGATCCAGGCCGACGTCGCCGACCCCGACCAGGTCAACGACGCCGCCGGCCAGGCGGAGGATGCCTTCGGCCCCATCGATGTCTGGATCAACGTCGCCTTCACGTCGGTGTTCGCGCCCTTCACGCAGATCACCCCGGCCGAGTTCAAGCGGGTCACGGAGGTGTCCTACCTCGGTTACGTGTACGGCACGATGGCCGCGCTGAACCGGATGGCTCCCCGCGACCAGGGCACGATCGTCCAGGTGGGGTCCGCGCTGGGTGCGCGCAGCATTCCGCTGCAGTCGGCCTACTGCGGGGCCAAGCATGCCATCAACGGGTTTACCGAGTCAGTCCGCTGCGAGCTGCTGCACGAGCACAGCAACGTGCACATCACCGTGGTGCAGATGCCGGCCGTCAATACCCCGCAGTTCTCCTGGGTGCGATCCCGGCTGCCACGGCAGCCGCAGCCCGTGCCGCCGATCTACGAGCCCGAGCTCGCGGCCCGGGGGATCGCCTTCGCCGCCGATCATCCCGAGCGCAAGCAGTACTGGGTGGGGGAGACGACCGCGGCCACGATAACCGCGCAGAAATTCGCCGCGCCGCTGCTGGACCGGTACCTGGCCCGGACCGGCTACAACAGCCAGCAGACGAGCGAGCCGGCCAGTCCGGGGCGGCCGGACAATCTCTGGAAGCCGGTCGACGATTCGGCCGGCAGCGACCACGGCGCGCACGGGGCCTTCGACAGCCGGTCCCACGATCGCAGCCCGCAGCTCTGGGCGTCCCAGCATGCCCGGCAGCTGTGGGCGGGCGCCGCGGTGCTGGGCCTGGGCGGTGTCCTGGCGGGCTGGCGCCGGTCGCGGTGACCCAGGTCAGCGTCGTCGTCCGGGGGACCTACGGGGCCGTCCTGTGCGTCGCGCCCGGCACCCTGATCCGGCTGGCCGGCGGCCGCCCGAATGCCCGGACCTGCGGCATCGGCCGGGTCCTGGGAGCCCGGCACCTGGCCCAGGCCGCCTTGTCCGCGGCCCGGCCCACCCCGGCCGTGCTGGTGCTCGGCGCCGAGGTCGACCTGCTGCATTCCGCCTCCATGCTGGCGCTGGGGATCCTGGACGCCCCGCGACGCCGGATCGGGCTCACCGATGCCGTCGTGGCGGCGGCCTTCGCGGCGGACGAGCTGCTGGCCGCCCGGCGGGCCGCCGCCGAGGCCCGGACTGGCCGCGCCGCCGCGTCCGGCAGCCTGGTCCCCGCGGCGCCGGGCGGCGCCGGGGCCTGGCCGGCTGACCTCCTGCGGCGGCGCGACGCGCTGGCCGGCTGGCTGGCGGCCAGGACCGTCCCGCGGGCCTTCCGGCCGGGGCTGAGCGGTACCGCCGGTCCGTGATCTGGCCTCTCGCCCGATCTTGCGGGGATAAGGTCGCAGAGGGCTAATTTCCGCTGCTCCGCCCTGGCCGCGGCCGCACGCTACGAAGCCCCGTGTAGTGTCGATGAGCAGGTGGCCAGCCGGGCCGGCCGGCCCCAGAAGCCGGCGGGATACTGCCCGGGCCTGGAGCCCGGGATCGGCGCTCCGGATGGCGCCCGCGGGGTATTCGCACCCCGGCTGTGGTGGCAGCATTGAGGCGGGACTTACGGGCGCGCCCGGCGCCGAGGTAGTCGCGGCCGGGGAGCGCCGGAGCGCCGCGGGGAGAGGAGACGGCAGTGCTGAGCCGAGATCTTGCCGCTCAGACCGCCGACCTGCTCAAGATCGCCAATACGTCCGAGCCGCGGGCCCTGGACCGGCTGGTAACTCTCGCCGCGCTCCAGGTGTCGGCCTGCTCGGGGGCCGACGCCGCCCTGTGGCGCGACGACGAGATGGTGGTCGCCGCCGCGAGCCATCCCGACCTGGCCGAGCTGACCGATGTGCAGTGCACGGCCGGACGCGGGCCTGCCCTGCTGGCCATGACCGGGGACGGCCCGGTCAGCTGCCGGGACACCCTGGCCGAGGACCGCTGGCCGGAGTACGCCGCCGCGGCGCTGCGCTGCGGGGTCCGCTGCTCGGTCACCCTGGCGCACCGGGCCGGGACCATGGCCGTGACCCTGACGCTCTCGGGGGCGCGGCCGCGGGCCATCGATCCCGACCAGCTCCCGCTGGCCCAGCTTCTGGTCGCCCTGGGCGGCGCCATGCTGGGCAATGCCTCCGAGTACGGCGATTCCCGGCGGATGGCTCTGCAGCTGGTGGACGCTGCGCAGTCGCGGGAGCTCGTCGATCAGGCCAAAGGCATGCTCATGCACGCCCTGGGCTGCAGCGCGGCCGAGGCGCTGGAGCGTATGCGGCATATCTCGCAGCAACGGAACATTAAGGTAACTGAGGTCGCCGCGCGCATCATCGACTCGGGCGGCGATGGCATCTGACGGGAGACCGATGGCGCCTAGGCCCACTTCCCGCGACCGGGGCGTGAACCGTCCCGCTCGCCGTGAGCCGAGCCCGAGCACCGCCGCCGCCGGCCAGCCGTCGCGCGGTGCCGAGCTCCGGCTGGCCGCCTCCCTGCCGGGTGCCGAGCTCCGGCCGCTCCTGGACGCCGCGCTCGCCGAGCTCGAGGCCGCGGCGCGGCGCCCGCCCGCCGGCGCCGATCGCGGGCCCTCGGGCGCCGCGCACGCCGAGCGGCGCCTCCTGCACGCGGTATTCCAGCAGCTGCCGGTGCCGGTGTTCCTGCTCGGGCAGGACACGACCATCCGCCGCGTCAATTCCGCCGCCGCCCGGCTGCTCGGCTCGGGACCCGGCTACGCCACGGGCAAGCAGTTCGCCGCCCTGGTCGACATGCCGGTCCGGGGGCGGCTGCAGAGTCAGCTCGCCGATGCCTTCCGGACCGGCCAGCCCGCCCAGCTCAGCGCCAGCCTGCTGAGCGCGGATGGCCTGGTGGCGTGCGAGCTGACGGTGTGCCTGGCCGGGCTGCGCGGCGACACCGACCAGCTGATCGTCGCCGTCACCGCCGCCGGCGACGGCGCCCGCTCTCTGGATGGAACGCACGCCGGCCACGACTCCGCCGGCGCCGCCGAGCACACCGCCGCCGAGCACACCGAAGGCAATCCCGCCGATCTGCGGCTGGTCAAGCAGCTGACCCGGCGGCTGGACCTCGCGGCGGCCGCGGCCCGGCTGCTGCTGGAGAACATCACCCTCAGCGAGTCCGCCACCCTGCAGCGCTGCGCCCGGCTGCTGGTCAACGAGCTCGCCGCGTGGGTCATCGTCGACGTCGAGCACCGCGGCGGCCTGCGGCGCCACTTCGTTATCGGCCCCGACGAGCCTGCCGCCGACGAGCTGGCCCGGATCGTCTCCGACACCGTGCCCGAGCCCGGATCGGCGCCCTCCCTGGTCCACGAGTCCGCGAGCTCCCTGCTGATCACCCACGCGGAGGACACCGACAGCATGGGGACCGGGCCCGACGGGATCCCGCTGGTCATGCTGATGGGAGCCACCTCAGTGCTGTGCGTGCCGCTGTCCGACAGCGAGCACAGCTACGGGGCCCTGACCCTGCTGCGGCGGGCCAGCGAGGGACACTTCGGGCTGGTCGACGTGGCTACCGCCGAGGAGATCGGCGAGCAGCTCGCGCTCGCGATCCGGGCGGACCGGATGTTCCGGCGCCGCAGCGAGGTCGCTGAGGCGGTGCAGGCCAGCCTGCTGCCAACGGAGCTGATGCGGATCCCGGGCGTCGAGATCGCCACGGCGCACATCGCGTCCGCCGACGGGCCCGATGTCGGCGGCGACTTCTACGACGCCTACCGGACCCCTGAGGGCTGGGGGATCACCATCGGCGAGGTCTGCGGCACGGGGCTGGACGTGATACCGCTGACGTCAGCCGCTCAGCACGCGATCCGGGTCATCGCCCGATCGAACCAGGATCCGGCTGCGGTGCTGCGCGGCGCGAACGAGATCCTGCTGGCCGAGCGGCTCGACAGCGACTTCGTGACCGCGCACGCCGTCCACCTGCGCTGGGCGGACGGGATCCTGCGCGTGGTCCTGGCCAGCGCCGGGCAGCCGGCGCCAGCGCTGGTTACCTCGGGCGGCCAGGCACGCCAGCTGCGCGGCGGCGGCCAGCCGCTGGGCATCTTCCCGGACGCCGAGCCGTCGGCTCAGGAGCTCGAGCTGTCGACCGGCGACGTCCTGTTCTTCTTCACCGACGGGGTCACCGACGCTCGCAGCCCGCAGCTGGGCTATTTCGGGGATCACCTCACCGACGAGCTCGCGGGCCTGGCCGGGAGGTCACCCGCGGATACCGTGTCCCGCATGCGGCGGTGCGTCCTGGAGTTCTGCGACAGCCAGGTGCGCGACGAGATGACCATGCTGGCCCTGCGCGTTGGCGAGCCGCCCGACTTCTGAGCGACACGACCGTGCCGGGCCTCGGGGCCACGCCCGAAACCCGGCACGATCACGCGGGGCCGACGCCGGAGCGCCGTTACTCCCGGAAGTACTCCTCCACGCTCTCCACGTCGGTCTCCTCCTCGGGCACCCTCGCCTTGGTGGTTGTGGGTTCGACCTTGGTGGTGTCGACCCAGTCTTCCGGCTCGCCCGGCTCGGCCACGCCGGTGATCGGCGCGCTCTCGCTGACGATCTCGGGCTCGGCCGCGGCGGCCGGGTTGAGCATGATGTAGGGCGGAGTGCGTTTCTGCTGGACCGACACCACCTGTCGGCCGTCCGGCCCGCGCCGCGTCACGACCTGCCGCCGCAGCCAGCCGTAACCGCTGCGCGGAATGGATAGCCCGATCACGCCGATCACCATGATGATCCACCCGGCTATCTGCAGGTTCAGGAACCAGGGGTGGCCATTCACCGCAAAGGCGAGCACAGCTCCAATGGCTATTAACGTCAATCCGGTCGCGGTCTTCATTCGGGGGTCCTCCTAGACCTGCTGCCTGGGGCATAAACCAAGTTACCCGGGCTGAGGGCTTCATGCGTCGGTGCTGCCGTCGGGGACCACCAGGACCGGGCACGGCGCGTGCCGCAGCACGTACTGGCTGACCGCGCCGAGCAGCAGGGACATGCTGCCCCGGCCGGCCAGCACGATCAGCTCGGCGCGGGCCTCCCGTGCGGCCTCCACGAAACGGCGCCCGGCCAGCCCGCGAATGACCCGCAGCTCCACGCCGGCGGCCGCCTCGCCCAGTGCCTCATCGACGGCGTCGCGCAGCATCATCTCGGCTTCGACCTGCTCGTCCGCGGGCGTGCGCAGCGTCGCCACCGGCCGGGCCGCCGGGGCCCCGAGCACCGGCTGGCCGCTGTAGGCGGTGACGGCCACCAGCGGGCACTGCCGGTACTCGGCCTCGCGGGCCGCCAGCCGGATCGCCGCGGTCGTCCCGGCCGAGCCGTCGATGCTCACCATCACGGTCATGGATCATTTCCTCCCTCGGGCGCGGCCCGGTCAGGTAGCGGCCGGGGCCGCGCCACCCCGGACGGAGTCGGAATCCTGCGCCGTCAGCGGCGTGGCGATGTTCTCCAGGCTCTGCCGCTCCGCCTTGGCGCTCAGCAGGTGCTGCCCGAACAGGTAGGCGGTGACCAGCAGCAGCACGCCGGCCGATGATGACCATCCAGTGCCACCGTGACCAGGGCAGGCGGTCCAGCCGCGCCGGGACCTTGGTCGTGATGGTGCCCGTCTGTACCTCGCTCAACGCTGCACTGCCTCCACGCTCGGGAACCCGTCCCGGCGCGGCGGGCACTGCGTCACAGTCGCGTCTGGGCCGTCAGGTTCGCGGACCGGCCTCCACTTCCCGGGGCCGGCAAGATCAAACGCGGCGGCTCCGCGATGCCCGGGGGCGCTCCTAACCCGCCGGCGTGCTCGCGGCCCGCGACGGGGCGGCCGGATCCGGTCCGGTCGCGGCCGGGACCGCTGGCAGCGACAGCCGGTCGACATCGGTGACGCGGATTTTCCAGATGATCGCGATCAGGGCCAGCGCGGCGAGGGTGAAGGAGTCCATCACCGCCGTCGCGGGCAGCGCCGGGATGACCCCGTAGAAGTACAGGTAGCCCCCGTAGGTCGGCAGGACCGTCATGAACAGGCCGCCGGCGGTAATCGCGGTGAGTACCCGGCGCTCGTTGCGACAGTCGCCGGCGATGGCGCCGATCGCCACGATGATCCAGCAGTAGTGATGGATCCAGGCCACCGGCGACAGCAGCGCCGCGAGCAGGCCGGTGATGGCTACGCCGCCGGCCTCGAACCCCTGCTGCCGGACGTGCCGGGCGGCCGCGAACCCGGCGGCCGCCACCACTAGCGCGAGCGCGAGCCAGACCGTGGTCGGCGGCGCTGTCGGGAAGAACGCGCGCAGCACCAGGCCGCGCAGAGACTGGTTGCCGGAGATGGCGTTCGGCCCGAGCCGGTGGGCGTTGAACATCGACCTGGTCCAGTACGTGGCCGAATCGGCCGGGGCGATCAGCCAGGCCAGGCCGGTCCAGGCGGCGAAGGACAGGACGGCTACGCCGGCGGCCTTGCGGCGCCCGGTGATCAGCAGGTAGATGATGAACACGCCCGGGACCAGCTTGATCGCCGTGGCCAGGCCGATCAGCGCGCCGCGCGGCCACCGGGTGCGGCGCGCCATGCAGTCAGCCGCGCACAGGGCGACCAGGAAGATGTCGATCTGGCCGTAACCGACCTCCTGGCGCATCGGCGTCAGCAGCGCGGCTCCGCCGAGCAGGACGGCGAAGACGGCCGGGGCATACCGCCCGGCCCGCGCCAGCAGCGGCCGGAACGCCAGCCAGAGCACGACGCCAAGCGGCACGTAGATCATGGCCAGCCACAGGATCTGCGCCGTGTGCCAGGACACCCAGCTCAGCGGCACGCCCAGGACCGCCGAGACCGGGGGATAGGTGTACAGCAGCTTCCCGTTGGTGACCATCGAGTACAGGTGCGTCCCGTGCACGATGGCCAGGCCGCCGTTGCGGTAGACGTGCAGGTCGGCCAGCAGGTGGCGGCGGGTGTGGATGGACAGGGACTGGGCCGCGAGGTCGCCGATCAGCGCGAGGGCGGCCGCCCAGCACACGGCGGTGATCAGCCGCACGGCCCAGGGCCGCTCCAGCCAGCGTGGGTGCCGCCCGGGCCAGTTACGGGGCCGGGCGGGCGCGTCGCTGGTGCGGCTGGTCTGCGTGGATGCCATACCGCGCGCGTACCTCCCCGACCTCTCGTGCCTCGTGATTCGTGCCTTATGACCTATGAATCGCCAGCTGGATACCCCGGTCACCAGCAACTGACGGCGCATCAGTCCAGGTACCCAGCGACCGGGCCTAGTAGTCCAGGCCCCTAGGTCGCCCGGTATCTGGCGGATTCCACCCGGCCAGCCCGGTTGGCGAACGGGACAGCTACTCAGCGTGCCAGGTGAGCGGCGGCCGAGCCGGGCGTTTTGCGGGCTGTTGACACTTCTAGCCGCGCAGCTCTAGCGCGCAGCTTCACCCGCGCAGCTCTAGCGCGCAGCTCTAGCCGCGCAGCCGCAGGCCGCGCGGGGTCGGCCGGAATCCGGCCGCCTCCAGGGCGTGGGCCAGCGGCGAGTCGTAGACCGTCTCCCCGTCGGCCCGCTCGACGGTGAGCCGGCCGAGCGCCCCGGCCCGCCCGGCGGCGGCCAGGGCCCGGGCCGCGGGCTCCAGTACTTCCGGGTCGCTGCTCCAGGACAGCAGGGTCTTCCCGCCGCGCTCGACGTAGAGCACCAGCCCCCCGCGGGCCAGCACGACGAGCGCCCCCGCCTTGCGGCCTGGCCGGTGGCCGCCCGCCGTCTCTTCCGGCCGCTCCGGCCAGGGCAGCGCGGCGCCGTAGGCGTTGGCCGGATCCGCCGCGGCGAGCACCAGCACGGGGGGATCGGGGCGGCGGGGCGGTCCCGCTCCTGATCCTGCGTCCAGCCCGGCTGCCCAGGCCGGAGCGCCGGCGGCGGGCCGGTAGATGTTCCAGTCGGGCCCGGCCGCCTCGGCTGGCGCCGGCTGGCTGGGCAGGGGCTGGCCGGGCAGGGTCTCGGCGAGCGCCCGCATCCGGTCCACGGCGCCGGGCAGCGCGAACTGCGCCGCCCCGAGGCCCTCAACGAAGTAACCGCGACGGCACTGCCCGCTGTCCTCCATCGCCCGGAGCACCGGGTAGATCGCGCTGAAGCCGCCCGGCACCCGCTCGGCCGCGGCCGCTCCGCGCAGCACGATGCCGTGCCGTTCCAGCAGCGTGATCGCCAGCGCGTGCAGCCGCCTGGTCCGGTCGGTCTCCGGCAGGGCCAGCAGCGACCACCGGCCGCTCACCGTCGGCGGGCCGCTGCGCGAGGGCAGCACGGCCCGGCCGTAACCCGGCCGACGGCCGCCCCGGCCCGGGCCCCGGCCGCCTGACAGCCGCAGGCCGCCGTTGGCCCGCGACCGGCCCGCCGCCGCGCCTCCCGCGCCTCCCTCGGGCGATGCAGGAGCGACGGGCCGCCCGCTGCCCAGCACGGTGCGCAGCGGCGCCAGCGTGTCGTTGGTCAGCCGCCCGGCCCACACCAGGTCCCAGATCGCGCTCGCGACCGCCTGGTCAGCGGCCCGGCCGGCGGAGCCCGGGTGGGCGACGGCCAGCAGGGCGCCGGCCCGGTCAGCCAGGGCCCGGAAGAAGAGCGCGCCCCCGGTCCCCCCGCTGTCCAGCACGGACAGCAGCGCCTCGTGTACCGGCGTCATGGTGATATCGGCGGGCTCGGGCAGCAGCAGGGGCGCGGTCTCCGCCGGCGCGAGGACCAGCCAGCCGTCTCCGCCGGGCAGCGCCCCGGCACCCGACCAGACCACGTCCCCCGCGGCGGTCAGCTCGTCCAGCAGGGCCGGCGAGTAGCCAGGCACCCGGCCGGGCAGGATCAGCGTCTCCAGCGCCGACGCCGGCACGGCCGCGCCGGCCAGCTGCTCGACGACCTCGTAGACGGCGTCGACCCGGCCGCCCGGGCCGGGCGCGGCCCGGCCGGCCGGCCGGCTCGCGGATACGGGCGCCGGCTGCCCGGCGTGCTGCCAGGCGGGCAGGAAAGCGCCGAACGCGCGGGGCGGCACGGGCTCGACCTCCTTGCGGAGCCGGGCCAGGCAGCGGCGGCGCAGCAGCCTGAGCACGCCGGCCTCGCACCATTCGGTGCCCCGCCCACCGGGCCGGAACTCGCCCTCGGCGACGCTGCCCTCGGCGGCCAGCCGGTGCAGCGCGCCGCTGACCACCGCGACTCCGAGTCCGTAGCGCTCGGCGACCTCGATCGCGGTGAACGGCCCGTGCGTCCGCGCGTACCGGAGCACGAGGTCGCGGAGCGGGTCGGCGACCGGCTCGGTGAACGCATCCGGCACGCCCGGCGGCAGCGCGACGCCCAGCGCGTCCCGCAGCCGGCCGGCGTCCTCGATGGCCGCCCACCGCTGCTGGCCGGCGATCCGCACCTCCAGGACGCGGCGTTCGGCCAGCAGCGCGGCGAGCCAGCCAGGCGCGGCCTCCGGGTCGGCGCAGCGCTGCGCCGCCTCGGCCGTGGTGAGCGGCCCCAGGGTGCGCAGCAGGTCGGCGACCGCCTCGCTATCGCGGCAGGCCCGGTTAGGGGCCAGCCGCTGCAGTTCCCGCTCGGTCTCGCCGACGACCTCCGGGTCGAGCAGCTCGCGCATGTCGGCCTGGCCCATCAGGTCCGCGAGCAGCGCCGAGTCCAGCGCCAGCGCCTGGGCGCGCCGTTCGGCTATCGGCGCGTCGCCCTGATACATGAACGCGCCGACATAGCGGAACAGCAGCGACCGGCTGAAGGGGGACGGGGCCGGCGTCTCGACCTCGACCAGCCGGACGCTGCGGGCGGCCAGGTCCCGCATCAGCCGGGTCAGGCCCGGGACGTCGAACACGTCCTGCAGGCACTCGCGCACCGTCTCCAGCACGATCGGGAAGGTCCCGTACTGGCTGGCCACCGCCAGCAGCTGGGCCGCGCGCTGCCGCTGCTGCCACAGCGGCGTGCGGCGGCCGGGCTGGCGCCGGGGGAGCAGCAGCGCGCGCGCCGCGCACTCCCGGAACCGCGAGGCGAACAGGGCGGAGGTGCCCAGCTCGGCGGTCACCAGCTGCTCGACCTCGTCAGGGTCGAGCACGGCGATGCCGGCCGGCGGCGGCTCGTCGGCATCGGGTACCCGGATGACGATGCCGTCGTCGGTGTGCACGGCCTGCACGTCCATCCCGCCGTAGCGCTCCCGCAGCCGGGCCGCGATGGCCAGCGCCCAGGGCGCGTGCAGCTTCCCCCCGTAGGGACTGTGCAGCACCAGCCGCCAGTCGCCTAGCTCGTCGCGGAACCGCTCGACCACCAGCGTCCGGTCGTCCGGCAGGTAGCCGGTCGCCTCCCGCTGCGAGGAAAGGTAGGAGAGCAGGTTGGAGGCGGCCAGCTCGTCGAGGCCCTCGCCGCGCAGCCGGGCCGTGGCCCGCTCGTCGCCGGCCGCCCCCAGCTCGCGGCAGTAGGCGCCGATCGCCGCGCCCAGCTCGGCCGGGCGGCCGGGCCCGTCACCGTGCCAGAACGGGAGCTTGCCGGGCTGGCCCGGCGCGGGGGACACCAGGACCTGATCGGCGGTGATGTCCTCGATCCGCCATGAGCTGGCCCCGAGGACGAACACGTCCCCGACCCGGGACTCGTACACCATCTCCTCGTCGAGCTCGCCCACCCGGCGCGAGTGCCGCCCCGAGCGATCCCGCTGGCCGCTGGCCAGGAACACGCCGAACAGCCCGCGATCGGGAATGGTGCCGCCGTTGCTGACCGCCACGCGCTGGCCGCCCGGCCGGCCGCGCAGGGTGCCCGTCGTGCGGTCCCAGATCACCCGCGGCCGCAGGCCGCCGAAGTCCTCGCTCGGGTACCGGCCCGCCAGCATGTCGAGCACGGCATCGAGCACCGGGCGGGTCAGCCCGCTGAACGGGGCCGCGCGGCGCACCGTCCGTTCCAGGTCGCCGACTTCCCAGTCGTCCATCGCGGTCATCGCGACGATCTGCTGGGCCAGCACGTCGAGCGGGTTGCGCGGCATGCGCAGCTCCTCGATCTGGCCTGCCTGCATGCGCTGGATGACCACCGCCGCCTGGACCAGGTCGCCCTGGTACTTGGGGAAGAACACGCCCCGGGAGACGTCGCCCACGTTGTGCCCCGCGCGGCCGGTTCGCTGCAGGCCGCTGGCCACCGACGGCGGCGACTCGACCTGGATGACGAGATCGACCGCGCCCATGTCGATGCCGAGCTCGAGGCTGGAGGTCGCGACCACGGCGGGCAGCCGGCCGGCCTTGAGCGCCTCCTCGATCTGGGTCCGCTCCTGCCGGGACACCGAGCCATGGTGCGCGCGGGCCACGATCGGCGGCGCCCCGGACCCCGTCCCCGCCTGGGCCATCAGCTCCGCAGGCGGCGGCAGGTTCAGGCCGGCCGCGCCCGTCCTCTCGGCTTCGGCCAGCTCGGCTTCGGCCAGCTGTTCCGCGGCCCGCTCGGCGGCCAGCTCGTTCAGCCGGGCGCACAGCCGCTCGGCCAGGCGGCGCGAGTTGGCGAACACGATCGTGGAGCGGTGACTCTGGATCAGGTCCAGGACGCGCTCCTCGACGTGCGGCCAGATCGAGTGCTGGCGGACCGGGTTACCCGAGCCGGGCTCGAGCCCGTCCTCACCCGGGCCACCGCCTGGGCCGCCCGAGCCATTCGCTCCGCCCGAGCCGCCCGGACTGGCAGTCACGTGCCCGTTCGGGCCGCCCGGCCTGCCGCCCACGTGCCCGTCGGGGCCGCCGTCGGCCGTCTGCAGGTCGGCCATGTCCTCGACCGGCACCACGATCTGCAGATCGAACTGCTTGTGGCTGGGCGGCGCGACGATGCTGACCGGCAGCGCGCCGCCCAGGAACGCGGCGACCTCCTCCGGCGGCCGGACCGTCGCCGACAGCCCGATCCGCTGGACCGGCTGCTGGTGGGCCCGCTGGGCCGGGACGTCCCCCTCGGCCTCCTCCTGGGCCGCGCGCAGCGCATCCAGCCGTTCCAGGGACAGCGCCAGGTGCGCGCCGCGCTTGCTGCCGGCCAGCGCGTGCACCTCGTCGATGATCACGGTCTGCACGCTGCGCAGGGTCTCGCGGGCCCGGGAGGTCAGCATGAGGTAGAGAGACTCGGGCGTGGTGATGAGGATGTCCGGCGGCTTGCCCGCCAGCTTGCGCCGCTCGTCGGCCGCGGTATCCCCGGTCCGGACCCCGACCCTGATGTCTGGCTCGGCCAGCCCCAGCCGCCGCGCTGCGTGCCCGATGCCCGTCAGCGGCGAGCGCAGGTTGCGCTGGACGTCGACGGCGAGCGCCTTGAGCGGAGAGACATATAGCACCCGGCAGCGCTGCCGGGGGTCGGCCGGAACCGGCTCGCCGGCCAGCTTGTCCACGGCCCACAGGAACGCCGCCAGCGTCTTGCCCGACCCGGTCGGCGCGATCACCAGCGTGTGCTCGCCCCGTGAGATCGCCCCCCATGCCTGCGCCTGCGCCGGCGTCGGCGCGGCGAAGGCAGCGCTGAACCAGGCCCTGGTCGCCTCGCTGAATCCGGCGAGGTTCAGGGCCTGCTCCGGCGCGGCGGGCGGGCTAACAGGCATTCCTCCATACTGCCTCGTCCCACCGACAGCCCCGTCCGTAGCTTGTGGCGTTTCCGCAGCCGGCTTGGCCGCAGCCGGCGTGGCGGCGGCGAGCGCCAACGGGCGGCGCGGGAGGCCGGCCTGCGCGACGCGTCATTAGCGGAATGAGGCTGCCGAGATAGCGTGCGTCCGTTATTCCAGTTTATAACCATATTTGATAATGTGCCGCTGCCATGCGCAGCGGTGGCGCGGGCTAAATTCCAGCGGAGGTTGCCATGAGCCGGTCCCACCGGATAGCTGTTCTCGCGGGCGCCTCGGCGTCGGCGGCCGCGCTCGCGGCGACGATGGCCGTTCCGGCTCAGGCCGCGGGCAGCTCCGGCTGGCGCGTTTTCTACCGACATCACTATGGTGCCGCGGCCAACTACAGCGGGTACTTCGCGCTCGTCGCGCCCGCCCGGGACGATGCCTGGGCCTTCGGAGCGGCCAACGCGGCGCTGAGGACGCCGCCGGTCGCCGTGCACTGGAACGGCAGTCACTGGAGCCCGGCGCGTCTTCCCGGCGGCCTGGCGAGCGGGATCGGCGGCGGGAGCGCGTCGGCGCGCAACAACGTCTGGTACATCAGCCAGCTAGGGCAGTACGCGCTGCGCTGGAATGGGCGGAAGTGGTCGGTAGCCAAGCGGTGGACCGGCACCGGCGAGCTGACGGGCGTGATCGCGCTCAGCCCTGCCAATGTTTGGGTGTTCGGGGGCGGCGGATATATCGGCGGCCTCGGCACCTGGCACTACAACGGCCACAGCTGGACCAAGTTCGGCGGGGTCGCCAACGGCATCGAGGGGGGAAGCGCGCTGTCGGCTAGCAGTATCTGGGCCACCGGGTCGATCCATAGCCCCGGGACTCCCTGGCGCATTACAACGGCACACGGTGGTCGCGAGTTTCGGCCCCGGCCCTGAAGAATGCCCAGTTCAATGACATTGTGGCGGTATCCCGAGGCAATGTCTGGGCGGTGGGAGAGCCGGCTGGGTCAATAACGTCGGGGCTGGTGGTCCACTGGGACGGCAGGCGGTGGCGGAAGATCGCCGTGCCGTGGCAGGTGCAGCCGAGGCCGGTGATCTCCGATGGCCAGGGCGGCCTCTGGATGACGGCCAGCTCCGGTTCGTCAGGCCCAGGCCAGGTGTCCTGGGTCCTGCACCGGTCCAAGTCAGGCCGGTGGACCCGTACGCGCATCTCGACCGGGGCGCCCCGGGGGCCTCAATGATCTGGCTCTCGACCCTGGCACCCATGCCGTGTGGGGAGCGGGCGACGCGGCGACGAAGGCTGGCTCGGACGCCGTCATCTTCGCCTACGGCCGCGTCAGCTAGCGCCCGGGTCGGCAACTCCCAGGGCCTCGCCTCGTGCCGAGTCACGGAACGTCATCGCTGGGCCAGAGCTGCCGTCACAACGACAGCGGCGGCCCAGCGACGACATTGCCGAGCCTGTCTAGACGGGGGAGGCCGAGGCCAGTGGGGTTGGCGGGGCTGGATGGAAGGCGGGGGCTGGCGCAGGCGTGCAGCCGTCCGGCGAACGACATGGACGTGCGGCTGCTGACACTCTTTCAGCAGTGAACGCACGCCCACGATGTGCGGGCATGCGCGCCGGCCCGCCACGCGCCAGAGCGGACGTCAGGCCCCCGCTGTGGCGGCCGCGAGCATCGGGCGGCGCGACGCGGTGCGATAACGGTCGATGACCAGCCCTGCCATTGCCGGGTGGCCGCCGAGGGGCGCGGTGACCCAGCGGGCTCCCGCGTGCTGGAGCTGGTCGTGGAAGAAGCCGGGCGCCAGCAGATAGGTGGCCACCGCCACCGGCTTGCCGGTGCGCTCGCGCAGCTCAGCCACCGCCTCGGGCACCCGGGGCCGGCCCGCTGACGCATACGCGGGCACGACCGGCACGGCCAGCAGTCCGGCTAGGAGCGCGGCCTGGGCCTGGACGTCCGCCTCGGCCGCCGGGTCGGAGGATCCGGCCGCCGCCAGCACCACCGGCGTCCCGTCCGGCACGCCCGCCTGGGCCAGCCGGGCGGCCAGCGCGGTCACCAGTAGCTGATCCGGCCCGAGCTGGTCGGCGACCTGGGCGCCGGCCGCGAGGGCGGCGCCGGTGATGTCGGTGCGCAGGTGATAGCCGGTGGACAGCAGCAGCGGGACGATGACCGTGTGCGCCCCCGTCGCGCTGAGCTGCGCGGCCAGCGTCGGCTCCGCGTGCTGCACGAACGCGACCCGCACGTCCAGCACGGGAGCCAGCCGCCGGATCTGCCGGGCGAGCAGGGCGACCGTTTCCTGCGCGGCAGGATCCTTGCTGCCAT
Organism: Streptosporangiaceae bacterium; assembly: GCA_036510065.1. GTDB lineage: Bacteria > Actinomycetota > Actinomycetes > Streptosporangiales > Streptosporangiaceae > DASUBV01. The sequence continues at coordinate 36,084 of DATCEO010000123.1, forward strand.
GCGCGACGGCCAGCAGGGCCGGGTTACTCATGCCACCTCCAGAAGCTCACGGAGCCGGACGACCTCGCCGATCACCACGACCGCCGGCGGCCGCACGCCCGCGCGGTCAGCGTCGGCGGCCACCTGGCCGAGGGTGGAGGTCAGCACGTCCTGGCTGGGCATGGTGCCGTCGCGGATCACCGCGACCGGCGTGGCCGCGTCCCGGCCGCGCTTGATCAGCTCGGCCGAGATCTCCTCCAGGTGCGCGACCCCCATGAGCAGCACCAGCGTGCCGGGACCGCGGGCCAGCGCCTCCCAGTCCACGGTCGCGCCCGGGTGCGAGGGGTCCAGGTGCGCGGACACCACGGCGAAGTCCTGCGTCACGCCGCGGTGGGTGACCGGAATGCCGGCGTAGGCCGGCACCGCGACGGCACTGGTCACGCCCGGCACGACCCGGAAGGGCACGCCGGCCCGGACGCAGGCCAGGGCCTCCTCGCCGCCCCGGCCGAAGACGAACGGGTCGCCGCCCTTGAGCCGCACGACCCGCTGGCCGGCCAGCGCCCGGTCCACGATCAGGTTGTTGATCTCCGCCTGGGTCAGGTTGTGCGCGTGCGGCGCCTTGCCGGCGTCGACGATCTCGACCGCCGGATCGAGCTCGGCCAGCAGCGAGCGCGGCGCGAGCTTGTCCACCACCACGACGTCGGCCTCGGCCAGCAGCCGGCGGCCGAGGACGGTGATCAGCCCGGCGTCGCCCGGCCCGCCGCCGACCAGGGCCACGCTGCCGACGCCATCCCGGCGACGGTCCCGGCGGGGCAGCGGCAGGCGGCCGTCGGCCAGCGCCGTCGCGATAGCGGCTCGCATGGCCTGCGACCGCCGGGGATCGCCGCCGGCGGTGACCGCGACCGTTATCTCGCCGTGCCGGGTGACTGCCGGGGTGCGGGCTGCCGAGGCGCTCGCGTCATCGGCGCGCACGCACCAGACCCGCTCGCGCTCGGCCTCCGCGGCCACGGCCGCGTTCGCGGCCGGGTCGTCCGTGGCGGCATGCGCCAGCCAGGCTCCCGCGGCGGCCAGGTCGCCGTCCCGGTAGGGCCGCTCGGCCACCGTCACGCCCGGCTCCAGCGCGGCAAACTCCGGCCGCAGCCGCGGGGCGATCACCGTGACCAGCGCGCCCGCGTCCAGCAGCGCGCGAGTCCGGCGCAGCGCCACCGCTCCGCCGCCCACCACCACTACCCGGCGTCCGGCCAGGTCCAGCGCCAGCGGATAGCCGCTCACGACGCCATCCCGGTGATCGGGCCATGCCGCTCCGGGCGCAGCACGGCTACGAAGCGCAGCTGGAAGCCGCGCGCGCAGGCGCCGCACTCCCACTCGCCGGCCTCCGGCCCGGAGGGGCGCAGCGTCTCCTCGCCGCAGTACGGGCAGAAGAAGGGCACCTGGCGCTCGCCGCTCATGACAGCAGCCCCTCGTCCGCGCGCCGCACCCAGGTGGCGAACTCCTCGCCGTCCGCGGCGTCGGCCTTATAGTTGCGCAGCACCCGCTCGACATAGTCCGGCAGCCCGTCCGCGGTGACCTTCAGCCCGCGCAGCTTGCGCCCGAACGACGGGTCGGCGCCCAGCGACCCGCCCAGGTGCACCTGGAATCCCTCGGTCCCGTCGACGATCGACCCCTTGAGGCCGATGTCGGCGAGCTGGAACCGGGCACACGAGTTCGGGCACCCGTTGACGTTGATGGTGATGGGCGTGTCGAAGTCCGGGAGCCGGCGGCCGAGCTCGGTGTACAGGTCGCGGGCGCGGCCCTTGGTCTCGACGATGGCCAGCTTGCAGAACTCGATGCCCGTGCAGGCCATCGTGCCGCGGCGGAAGACCGACGGCTTGGCCTGCAGGTCCAGGTCGTCCAGCGCGCTGAGCAGCGCGGGCAGGTTCTCCTCCGGAACGTCGAGGATCAGCAGCTTCTGCTCGGTGGTCGTGCGGATCGTCCCGGAGCCGTAGACCTCGGCCAGGTCAGCGACCTGCCAGAGCTGAGTACCGGAGCTGCGGCCCACATGAGGCGCCACCCCGACGTAGTAACGCCCATCGCGCTGCCGGTGCACGCCCACGTGGTCGCGGCTGCCGTGGGCCGGCCGCTCCGGGGCGGGCCCGTCGGGCAGCGGCTCGCCCAGGTACTCCGTTTCCAGCACCTCGCGGAACCGCTCCGCGCCCCAGTCCGACACCAGGAACTTCAGCCGGGCCCGGCTGCGCAGGCGGCGGTAGCCGTAGTCCCGGAACAGCCCGGCCACGCCCGCCCAGACCGCCGGCACCTGGTCCGGCCGGACGAACACGCCCAGCCGCTTGGCGATCATCGGGTTGGTCGACAGACCGCCGCCCACCCACAGGTCGAAGCCGGGGCTGCCGTCCGGGCCGATCACGCCGACGAACGAGACGTCGTTGACCTCGTGGGCCGTGCAGTGCGAGGCGCAGCCGGAGATGGCCGTCTTGAACTTGCGCGGCAGGTTCTCGAACTCCGGGTTCAGGGCCGCGACCGCCTCGGTCGCGCGCAGCGTCGCGGTGGCGTCGATGATCTCGCCGGAGTCGATCCCGGCTACCGGGCAGCCCAGGATGTTGCGCGGCACGTCGCCGCAGGCCTGCAGCGAGGACAGCCCGGCCTCTTCCAGGCGCCCCCAGATCGCCGGGACGTCCTCGATCCGGATCCAGTGGTACTGCACGTTCTGCCGGTCGGTGATGTCGGCCAGGTCGCGGCCGTACTCCTTGGCGATGCCGGCCACTGTTCGCAGCTGCCCGGCGGTCAGCTGCCCGCCCGGGATCCGGACCCGCATCATGAAGAAGCTGTCCTCGATCTCGGCGTCCTCCAGGGCGCCCGTGCGGCCGCCCTCGATGCCCGGCCGGCGCTGGGTGTACAGACCCCACCAGCGGAACCGGCCGCGCAGGTCGGACGGGTCGATGGAGGCGAAGCCCTGCTGGGCGTAACGGCTGATGATCCGGTCGCGGACGTTCAGTCCGCCATCGTCCTTCTTGAATCGTTCGGCGGCGTTGAGCGGCTCATGGTGGCCCAGGGCCCACTGGCCCTGGCCTCGCCTCTGCGGCGATGGCATGCGGCATCCTTCGGCTGGCGTACGGACATGGCTGGCGGAGCCGGGGCTTCCCGGCCTGGAAGGCGGGGTGGGTCCGTTCGGACCTGGATCAGCCTGGGCGTGGATCTGCCTGGGCGAGGATCGGTCAGGAACGGATCAGCAGGAGAAGCGACACATGGCGCTAGAGACGCGCAGCAGGTCGACGTGGCGCCGCGATACCAGCCACAGGCCAGGGCTTACGTCCAGGCGTGCCACTGCGGGGCCTCCGGGGGGCTAGGCGTAGTGCTTGTACTCCACTAGGACAGTAACATCCGGTGCCCGCGGGAGCGCAAGAACTATTTCTGTTACCAAACACTAACCCCGGCGCCGCCGTGCTCGGTCCCGGTGCCAGGGTGTCGGGGCATGGCGGGTGGCAGGCGCCGGGGCGGCCACGCCGCGGGGGTAGCCTGGCCCGCGTGCGGCTTACTGCCTTCTGGGATCACATGCGCGCGCAGTTCGGCGACACGTATGCCGAGAGCGTGGCCAAGGACCATGTCATCGCCGCGCTCGGCGACCGCACTGTCAGCCAGGCCCTGGCCGACGGCGTGGACGCCAAGACCGTATGGCGCGCCGTCTGCGATGCCTTCCACGTGCCCGAGCGAGCACGCTGACCGCTTCTAAAGCGCTCGGAGCAGCCCGTTTGACGTGGTGGCGAGACGATTTCGGGCAGCTCGGCGTGTCGCCTGCATGATCGAACAGTTGTTCGCTACAGTGGGGCTCCTGGAGGTCTCGCGCGCCTGGCGGCGATCCCCGGAAGGCGCGGCACGAGAGCGGCATAAGGAATTGTCAGTGGTGGCGCGTAGCGTCTCCGCCGTTAGCAGATGACATGGTCAGGCAGTGCGGATCCAGGGAGTGCGGATCGCACGCTGCGAGTGGCTCAGCGGAGCCCCTTGATCCCGACAGGAGTTCACATGGCACCCAGCGATAAAGCGGGCAACAGGGGCGGTGGCGACAGGGAGAAGTCCCTGGAGACCGCGCTCGCGCAGATCGAGCGGCAGTTCGGCCGGGGCGCCATCATGCGGCTCGGCGACGAGACCCGCGCGCCGATCGCGGTCATTCCTACCGGTTCCATCGCGCTAGACGTCGCGCTCGGAATTGGCGGATT
>DATCEO010000124.1:0-12490 GCA_036510065.1 Streptosporangiaceae bacterium
CGCCCGCTCGGTCAGCTCCCGCAGCAGCTGCTCATCAGCCGCCGGCAGCTCGCCTCCATCGTGGGCCTGGCTGGTCGTCACATCTGTCACTGGTGTCTCCCTGTTTGTCAGGAGTTACACCGTTAAAATTACAGTCCCCCACGCCAGGCCGGGCTTGGAAGCGTCTCCACAATCCGTACAGAATCATCCATCGCTGGCCTATCTCTAGCTCCTCTGTCAGGCGGCGGCTGCTGATTTGCTCGTGGGCTCCGGCTGCTGTTCTGCGGCGAGATCGGCTTGAAGGGTGGCACAGATCCCCGCTTATGGCCGCGGGCCGCAGGCGGCCCTAAAAGCTCGCGCCCGGAGGCCCCAGTCAGGCCCGGCTCGGAACTGCTCAGATCAGGTCGATGGCGACCGACGGAGGATAGGCCAGGCTGTTGTGTACCGTGCAGTGCGAGACCACTGCGCGCAGCGCCGGACGCCGGTCGGCCGGCAGATCGGCAGGCGCCTGCACGGTCAGGCGGATGCCGCTCACCCGCGCCGGGCGGTCACTGGCCATGTCGAAACCGGCCGACACCGCCAGTCCGTCCCGGCTGTATCCGTGGCGTGTCAGGTATCGGCCCGCGTAGAAAGCAACGCAGGTAGCCAGCGACGCGACAAACAACTCGGTAGGTGTGGGCGCGGTGTCCAGCCCGCCCGCGTCCGTTGGCTGGTCCACCAGCACCTGGTGCCCGCGCACAGACACCTCATAGGACTCCCCTGCGACGAAGCGCACATCCATTTCATGGACGTCCGCGCCAACGGGTCGTTCCGTTACCTGTCCCTGCCTCATGTTGCCCTCCCCATTGACTGCTGCATTCCCTGACCGAAAATACCCTATGGGGTATCTTTACTCACGCAAGATCACGACTGACAGAGTCTTTGGTCCTCAGCGGCGCCGCGCTGTCGGCTTCAGGGTGGACACGACGGGAGGGCGATTCTCCAGAGTCATGATCAAGACGGCATGCAACTGCGGCTGGATGCGGGCGGCGGCTGATGTCGCGACACGGGCGGCGGGGACATTGCGCGGTCAGGTGAAGATGATCTGGCCTCCGGCCGCGAGGTCGTAGAACTCGCCGACGGTGATGATGTCCTTGACCTGGTCGATGAAGTCGTCCCTGGTGAGGCCGAACAGGTCAACCGACGCCTTGCAGCCGTACAGGCCGGCGCCGGTGTCGGCGATCATCTCGACGAACTCCGGGATCGACGGAATGTCGAGCTCGCCCATCTTGTGCGCCATGTAGTGCGTCATCACTGACGAGACGCCGGGTAGGCCGCCTGCCCAGGTGGCCATGTGCAGTCCGGGGTTTCCGACGGTGGCGAGCTTGATGTGCTCGTGCCGGGCCTTGTGGATGGCGTCGAGGCCGAAGAAGGTGAAGAACAGGTTCGCCTCGATGCCCTCGGCGCGAGCCCCGTTGGCCATGATCAGCGCGGGGTAAATGCCCTCCAGGGAACCCTTAGAGACGATGATGGAGACTTTCTCGATCTTGCCGCCGGTTGTTGTGCTGTTCTCGGTCATGACGCACCGTCCTGTCTGGTTCAGATGCAGCCGCGCGGCTTGGGGATGCCGGCGATTTTCGCTGCTAGCTTGGCTGGCCCTTTCGGGAAGAGCTCGTACAGCTCCTTGATGCTCACCCCGGAGGTCTTGCTCAGCGCGCGCACGCTGGGGCCGGTGCCTTTCTCGGCGTACTCGTGCCGCATGAACTTGATGACCTGCCAGTGCGGTTCTGTCAGCGTCCCGGTACCAGCCTCCGCGGCGATGTCCGGCGCCATGTCCTCGCGCCACTGCTGCGGGTCAGTGAAGAAGCCCTCGTCGTTGACGGTGACTTCGGTACCTGCGTAGATCTTGACGGGCATGGTCAGCCCCTTTCTTCCAGACTCGGATGCGCGGCGCGGCTGCCTGCCGGCACTGCCTCGAGCCGCTTTCCCGCCAGCGGCATGTCGGAACCGACGCCGGGGATGTCGCGGCCAGGCAGGAGCATGTGCCAGTAGATCCACTGGAATGCGAGCTTCCCGAAGTGGTTGAGGCGGGAGTCGCGCAGCAGGGGCAGGCCGATGCGGCCGGGGAACCGCCCGGTGACCGGTTCTGTGTCGTAGTTGAAGTCGATCAGCAGGGCCTTGCCGAAGCCGCTTTCGATGAAGCAGTTGGTGTGCCCGTCGAAGCTCGCGTTCAGCGGCTCACCGTGCAGGAAGCTGACGATGTTGCGGGTGAGGACATCGCCCTCGAAGTGCGCGACCGAGCCAGCCTTGGAGGCGCGGACGTCGGCGGCATCGCCGATGACGAAGACGTTGGGGCTGGCCTTGGCCTGCAGGGTCCGCTCGTCGGCCGGGATGAAGCCGAGCGCGTCACCGAGACCGGGTGAGCGTTCGACGTAAGCCTGGCCGCCGTGTACGGGCACCGTCACGGCCAGGTCGAAGCCGACCTCGCGGCCGTCATAGGAGACAAGTCGGCCCCCGGCGTCGACCTCGCCGGTGTTGAACTCGGTGACCAGCTGGATGCCCTTCTGGTCCAGCATGCCGCTCAGCTCGCGGTTGCAGACGGCCTTGGTGAACGCCCCGTCCAGCGGGGTGACGAGGGTGATCTCAACCCGGTCGCGGACTCCCCGGCTGCGGAAGTAGGCGTCGGCCAGGAAGCTGAACTCGATCGGGGCGACCGGGCACTTGATCGGCATGTCCACGACGTTGACGGCGATCCGCCCGCCGTCGAACCGCGCCAGCGCGTCCCGCAGGGCCACCGCCCCCGGGTGGTCGTAGAACGTGAAGGCCTTACCGCGTTCAGTTGCCTCAGCCAGTCCCTCCGTCTCGCCTGGCAGCAACGCCGCGCCGGTCGCGATGACCAGAGCGTCATAGGGCAGCACCGTGCCGTCCTCGAGGTGGACGCGGCGCCGGTCAATGTCAACGTGGCTCGCACCGCTCAGCTGGTAACCGACGCCGTCGTGCAGTTGCCGGGCTCGCGACCGCGTGATCCTGTCGGCACGGATCTTGCCGAACGGAACGAACAGCAGGCCGGGCTGATACACATGCTGGTCGTCCCGGTCGACCACGGTGATCACGTCATCGTCGGATAGCTGGCGCCGGAGCCTATTCGCGAGCAGCGTGCCGCCGGTCCCGCCGCCGAGTATCACAATCTGCCTCGCCATGCCACCAGCCTGCCGCTCGTGCTCTCGGTCCGGCCATGGCCGAAGGTCCCTGCGCACGCCGGCCAACGGCACCCCTCGGGAATGCGGCGGGCGGCTGGCCGCGGCGTCCTGCCAGAAGTTCCGGGCAAGACGAGCAGTTGTCGGGAATCACGGCCAGGCCGCGCCGGTTGCAGCGAGTACAGATACCCCGTGGGGTATAACTCAGGAGGTGCGTCATGAGGATTGTCCAGCTGATGAACTCACGCGCCGGGCGTGCTGCCCGGGTGCTGGCCGGGCTGGCTCTGATCGGGACGGGTGCCGCCCTCGGCGGGACCGGCGGCCTGGTTCTCGCGGTGATCGGCATCGTCCCGCTGGCAGCGGGAACGGCCGGGGCGTGCCTGGCCGCTCAGCTGCTGCGGGTCCCGATGCGGGCCCGCTGATGGCAGATACGGCCGGACGCGATCTGGCCGGGTCTGGGCGTGCAGCAGCCGGGCCGGGTTGGCGGCGTCCGCGCAGCGTGCTGCCGGCCTGGCTGAGCATACTTGCGGTCGTCGCTCATCCTGACGATGAGACGTTCGGGCTCGGCGCGGTCCTGGACCGGATGGTCACGGGCGGCACGGCGGTGCACGTCCTGTGCTACACCCGCGGCGAGGCGTCCACCCTGAACGAGAGCGGCGCCGATCTGCGCCGGGCGCGGGAGGATGAGCTTCGGCAGGCCAGCCGCGAACTCGGCGTAGCCACTGTCACGCTGCTGGATTACCCCGACGGCCGGCTCGGCTCCGTCCCGCCGGGCGAGCTGGCCGGGCACGCGGCGCGGATCGCGGCCGGAGTTCATGCTGATGGCCTGCTGGTCTTCGATGACACCGGGATCACCGGCCATCCTGACCACCAGGCCGCGACGCGCGCCGCGGTGCAGGCCGCCGCGGCCGCCGGGCTGCCGGTGCTGGCCTGGGCCCTGCCCGCTGCCATCGCCGGCCGGCTGCGCGAGGAGACCGGCACGCCATTCGCAGGCCAGCCGCCGTGCCGCATCGACATGGGCGTCCGGGTGGACCGGGTCAGGCAGCGCCGGGCCGCCCTGCTGCACGAGAGTCAGATATCGTCCGCGGCGGTGCTATGGCGGCGGCTGCAACTGCAGGCCGACTGCGAGCACCTGCGCTGGCTCATTCCCCCAGCCTGACTCCCGCGACGGCCCTGCGTTGCGCTCAGCAGTAGCTCCGCGCGCATTCACGCAAGGAGTGCCCTGGCTTGTTAGCGCGCTGAGCGCGCCTGGGTCCACATTTGTGCGCCCTGTCGCAGTGCTAGCCCGTTCAGCACCTGGTATCTGCGGCCGCAGGGTTCACGAGGCGCGTGCGGACCGCTGTTACCGGACGCGAAGCGTGCCGGTCAGGCGTGCTCTGCCGGGCCAGGCCCGGACGGAACCAGACCGGCCAGGCCAGCACCCGGGCCCGCTGACATGGCTGCGAGGCTGGCCGGAGGGAGCGGGAACCACCGCAGCGCCTCGAACTCGGGGCCGAGCCCGGTCGGCCCGTCCTGCACATCCTCGGGCAGCGCGGCCAGCAGCGCGCGCGCCTGCCGCAGGTAGCCGGGGAATTCGTCTTCGCCTGCCCGGGAGCGGTGCCTGGGGTAGCGGATCTCACCGTCGGCGCCATAGGAAACTTCCGAGAGCGTGATCTGCGGTCGCGGCGGCCCGCCGGCGTGCCGCCATAGTCCGGTGTGCGGGTCGAAGCGGTAGGCCGGCAGCAGCCGGTACCCGTCCGCGGCGATGAGCTCGACGGCGGCCGCGATATAGCCTGCGGCTGCCGGGGAGATGAAGTAGTTGAGGTTGACCCTGGTCCAGCCGGGCTTGACGCCGTCGCAGCCGTGCCCGATCTCCTCGCGCAGCGCATGCGAGCGGGCGGCGCCGATGGCCAGCAGCCGATGCCCGTACGGGCCGGCGCACGAGCAGCCGCCCCGGGCCTGGATGCCGAACAGGTCGTTCAGCACCGCGACCACGAAGTTATGGTGCAGGTACTTGCCGCCGTACCGGATGCGGAACGAGACGATGGACAGCCGCGCCGCCTGACGGCTGCCGAGGATCTCGATTCCCGGACTGTCCGCCCACCGGCCCAGCACGTGGCGCCACAGCCCCTCCTCGCGGGCCTGGATCAGGTCGGTGCCGACCGCTTGCTTGAGGCCGAAGACCAGGCCCGCGCGGATCGACTCGACGATGGCCGGCGTGCCGCCTTCCTCCCGCGCGACCGGGTCGTCCAGATAACGGTGGCCGACCGGGTCGACGAACGCCACCGTGCCGCCGCCGGGAACCGTCGGCACGGCGTTGCGGACCAGCTCGCGGCGGACGATCAGCACCCCCGGGGTCTGCGGGCCTCCCGGAAACTTGTGCGGCGACAGGAAGACCGCGTCCTTGTGATCGTCGCGGTCCGGCCCGGAGGCCGAGACGCGGATGGGCACATAGGGCCCCGCGGCGGCGTAGTCCCAGAAAGACAGCGCGCCGTGGGCGTGCAGCAGCGCGGCGACGGCGCTTGTGTCGGTGAGGATGCCGGTGACGTTGGAGGCGGCGGAGAAGCTGCCGATCCGCAGCGGCCGCTGCGCAGATGTGCGGAGCTGGGATTCCAGGTCGGCCAGGTCGATGTGACCGTCGGCGTCCGCGCCGATGACCACCACGTCGGCGATCGACTCGCGCCAGGGCAGCTCGTTGGAGTGATGCTCGTACGGGCCGACGAACACCACCGGCCGCTCGGCCGCCGGGATCCGCGCCGTGAGCTGGTAGCGGTCGTCCAGGCCGCCGGGTATGCGCAGTTCCAGGATCCCGATGAGCTTGTTCACCGCCGCGGTCGCGCCTGATCCGGTGAAGATGACCAGGTCATCCTCGGTGCCGCCGACCGCATCGCGGATGACGCGCCGCGCGTCCTCGCGCAGGCGGCCGGTCTGCAGGCCGGTGCCCGAGCTCTCGGTGTGGGTGTTGGCGTACCGGGGCAGGACCGCGTCGCGGATGAAATCCTCGATGAAGTCCAGCGACCGGCCCGACGCGGTGTAATCAGCGTAAGTGACCCGCCGCGGACCGAACGGGCCGTCCATCAGCTCACCCTCGCCGATGATCCCGCGCCGGATCCGCTCGAGCAGCGGTGACGTCGGCACCTCCGCAATCGCCGGCGTGTTGCCACGCGCCGTGCCGTTCATTGCGCACCTCCCGCGCCGGCCGGCCAGCGCCTACGAACTCGGGGTCGGCGCCGCGCCCGCGCGCTCGCCAATGCTCGCCCGGACCTCGTCCATGTCCAGCTCGCGCGCCCTGGCGATCAGCTGCTCCAGCGCGGCTTCCGGCAGCGCCCCGGGCCGGGCATACACGACTACCCCGTCTCGGAGCACCATCAGCGTGGGGATCGACGAGATGCCGAGCGCGCCGGCCAGCGTCGGCTGCGCCTCGGTGTCGACCTTGCCGAACACGGCGTCTGCGTGGCGCTCCGAAGCCTGCTCGAAGACAGGGCCGAACATCCGGCACGGCCCGCACCACCCGGCCCAGAAATCGACCAGCACCAGGCCGTCACCGCCCGTGACGGCGTCGAAGTTCTCTGCAGTCAGCTCAATCGTGGCCATCGATGGCCTCCTCTGCGCGCTATGTCCATCATACCCATGGGGGTATACCGCGGTAACCACGCGGTGGGTCGCGGCATTCCCGGCAGCTTGGCGCCGCGCGGCGGCCGGGAGGGACGGCTTGCGGCCGTGCCGGTGGCGACCGGGAGTCAGCCGCGGCCGCGCGATGATGCCCGCGGGGGTATTTGGCCGGCCAGCCGGCTGTGCCGTAGAGTCGCAGTTGTAGATACCACTGGGGGTATCTGGGATAGTCCAGCCGGCTGGCCTGGCAGGCAGCCTGCGGGCGAAGGAGGCACCCGGCATGAGCACGATCGCGGTATCCGGCGCGCAGGTCGTCGCAGTGGACACCCCGGCGCTGGGCGACCGCAGTTACCTCGCCCACGACGGCAGCTCTGCGCTGGTCATCGACCCGCAGCGCGACATCGACCGGATCCTCGCCGAAGCCGCCCGGCTCGGGGTGGTGATCCGGCACGTGTTCGAGACTCACCTGCACAACGACTACGTCACCGGCGGCCTGGCTCTGGCCCGGGCCACCGGCGCGGCCTACCACGTCAATGCCGCGGACCCCGTCGCCTTCGACCGGGCCAGCGTCACCGACGGTGACGTAGTCGAGGTCAGCCCGCTGCTGCGCGTCCGGGCGCTGGCCACGCCCGGTCACACCTTCACCCACCTGTCATACGCACTCGAGGCCGCGGGACAGCCTGTCGCGGTGTTCACCGGCGGCTCGCTGCTATACGGCTCCACCGGGCGGCCGGACCTGCTCGGCGCCGAGCACTCCGCCGACTTGGCCCGTGCGCAGCACGCCTCGGCACACCGACTCGCGGAACTTCTGCCGGACGAGGCCGGGGTGTACCCGACGCACGGGTTCGGCAGCTTCTGCTCGGCCACCCAGGCGGAAGGCAACTCGTCGACCATCGGCCGGGAGAAGCGCATCAACCCGGCGCTGACCGCGGACGAGGAGACCTACGTGACCCGGCTGCTGGCTGGCCTGGACGCCTACCCTGCCTACTACGCGCACATGGCCCCCGCCAACGCCGCCGGGCCTGCCAGCCCGGACCTGTCACCGCCGCGCCGCGCGGATGCGGCGGGATTGCGCGCGGCGGTCCGGGCCGGCGAATGGGTCGTCGACCTGCGCACCCGCACCGCGTTCGCGGCCGGACACGTCGCCGGGAGTCTCAGTTTCGCGCTGGAGGACGGCATCGCGACCTACCTGGGCTGGATCATCCCGTGGGGAACTCCCCTGACGCTGCTCGGCGAGGACGCGGAGCAGGTGGCCGGCGCCCAGCGTGAGCTCGCCCGGATCGGCATCGACCGGCCCAGGGCTGCGGCTACGGGGCGGCCGCAGGAGTGGGCCGGCGGGCAGTCGCTGCGCAGCTACCCGCGCGCCCGGTTCGCCGACCTGGCGGCGGTCAGCCGTCACCGGCCGGTCGTGCTGCTGGATGTACGGCTGACGGGGGAATGGGCGCAGTCGCATCTCAAGGGTGCGGTGCATGTCCCGCTGCACGACCTGCCGGCGCGGCTGGACGAGGTCCCGGACGGCGAGGTCTGGGTGTACTGCGGCGGCGGACACCGCGCCGCGATCGCGGCCTCGGTCCTGGACGCCGCGGGCCGCGATGTCGTGGCGGTCGACGACTCCTACGACCGGGCCGCCAGCGCGGGTCTTCAGCTGGAGCTCCCGGCGCCAGGCGGCCGGGCAGCGTGACCCCCACCACGGAGCGCGCCGTCCAGGCCCGCGCGCAGGGCACGACCGCGAAGGGCGCCCGCAAGCACGGCCAGTTCCGGGCCCGCCGGTGCGGGCCATCCGGCGCATCCCGCTCCGCGGCCCGTACCAGGGCCGCCGGCCCGCCGCCGCATCGCACTCTGATTGCTGCCCGTCAGAGGCGTGCCGCGCCGGGCATCACCGGGCGAGTGCGCGTCCTGGCACGGACCGCCGGCCGCGGCTGGTGCCCCGGCCAGGCGGGGTGACCCTGATGGTCCTGGCGGCGATCGGCGCGGGCCTGCTGATCGGCCTCAGCCTGGGCGCGCTCGGCGGCGGCGGCTCCATCCTCACGGTCCCGGCGCTGGTATACCTGCTCGGCCAGTCCGCGCATCAGGCCACTGCGACATCGCTGCTGGTCGTCGGTACCGCCGCGCTCGCGGGTGCGGCGAGCCACGCCCGCGCGGGACGCGTCCGGCTCCGGGAAGGCGCGATCTTCGGGGTCCTGGGGATAGCCGGGTCCTATGCGGGCTCGCGGGCCAGCACCGCCGTGCCGGCTGACATGCTGCTCGCCGGGTTCGGCGCGCTGATGCTCGCCGTCGCCGTGCTGATGATCGCCCGGCGGCGCGCTGCCCCGGCCCGCCTGCCCGGCCCGGAAGCCGCCGCTGCGAGCGGCCTGGCCGTGAAGACGGCCGCCGCCGGCACGCCGCAGCCGGCAACGGTCACGGCGCTGGGCACGCTGCCGCGGACGGCTCAGCTAGCCACGGCGCAGCGGCCCGGGCCCGGCCGGCATCCGGTGCTGGTCGCTGCCGCGGCCACAGGAGTCGGGCTGATCACCGGATTCTTCGGCGTCGGCGGCGGCTTCGTGATCGTCCCCGCTCTGGTGCTGGTCCTCGGCTTCGACATGCCCGTGGCGGCCGCCACCTCCCTGGTGGTGATCGCGATCGACAGCGCTGCCGCCCTGACGGCCAGGTTCGCGCACGGCGGTCTGGCCCTGAACTGGGCTGTCACAGCGATCTTTGCCACCGCCGCGATCGCCGGCACGCTGGCAGGCGGCCGCCTGGCCGGCCGGGTCAGCTCGCAGCGCCTGAGCACCGCCTTCACCGTCCTGGTGATCGGCGTCGCGGTCTACACGCTGGCGCGGAGCCTGCCGACCCTCGCCTAAGATACCCCGTCGGGTATAGTGGACCTGGACACGGGAAGGACATGTATGAAAGTCGACGAGCAGGCCGCGGTGCCTGTGCTGAACCGGCTGCGGCGGGCCCAGGGCCAGCTGGCCGGGGTGATCGCGATGATCGAGAACGGGCGCGACTGTCAGGAGGTCGTCACCCAGCTCGCCGCGGTGTCCCGCGCGCTGGACCGGGCCGGGTTCAAGATCGTCGCCAGCGGGCTGCGGCAGTGCCTGGCCGGTGACGGAGACTCCCCGATGACCGAGGAGCAGATGGAGAAGCTGTTCCTCAGCCTTGCCTGACATCTGCCTGCGACTAGCGCCGGCACCTGGACACAGGCGGCCCGGCCGCTTCACTGAGGGGGACCGTTGGATTACGGCATCACCGTCCGCACCCCGGCGCCGTTCGCCGAGGCCGTGACGCGCGTCCGCGAGGCGCTGAAGGCACAGGGCTTCGGCGTCCTGACCGAGATCGACGTGCAGGCCACGCTGCGGGACAAGCTCGGCGAGGAGATGGAGCCGTACCTGATCCTGGGCGCGTGCAACCCGCCGCTGGCGCACCGGGCGCTGAGCGCGGACCGCAGGATCGGCATGCTGCTGCCGTGCAACGTCGTGGTCCGTACGGAATCGGGCCAAACCGTCATTGAGGCGCTTGACCCGCAGGTCATGATCACGATCGCGGGCGAGGGGTCGCTCCAGCCGGTCGCCGATGAGGCAGCGAGCCGGCTACGGGCAGCCCTCGACTCTGTGAGCGAGACTCTCCCGTAGGCCAGGAGCAGTCCGGCAACTATGTCTGGCCCGGGTCGTGGCGTTCTAGAGCGCATGGGACGCTGGACGCTAGCCGGCCGCCCGCCGGGCCAGCGCCGGCACGATTACAAGCGCACCCTGGGTCTATGGCACGCGGAGGCAGCTGGCTCATGCACAGCGCGCAGCAGGCCGGCCCTCGCCAGCCGGCCGGCCCTAACATCACCCTGCCCTGGCTCCGCGGCACCGGGTTGCCCCGGAGCCGGGACCTTCCTGCCCTGCCGCGACTGAGCCTCAGCGCGTGCCGCCGACACCTGCCGGAGCTGCCCCGGTGACCGGGACCGGCCGCCAACCGGCTGGTCCCCCGCCAGCGCGCAGGTGGCCGCGATGGATGCGCGCGAGCCGGCGCGATGCTGCCGCCGCAAGTGAGCGCCGGCGACGGCCGCAGCCACTGGTGCGCCAGCGGCTGCCGTCTGGCCGTGGCGCCATGGAGCAGCCAAACATCACCAGCCACGGCGCCGGCGTTCTCACTGCGCGGTTCTGGGCGCTGGTGGTCCTGACCGGGATTGCCGCCGGGTTGCTCGGGGCGCTGATGATGCTGATCTTGTTCAACGTGCAGTATGCGGCGTTTGGCTATCACTCCGGCACCCTCCAGCACGGAGTCGAGCAGGCGTCGGACATCCGGCGAGTGCGCTCGCTGCTGATCGCGGGTGTGTTCGGCGGCGTCGCCTGGTATTTGCTGCGGCGGTACACCAGGGACGAGCCGTCGGAGATCGACGACGCGGTCTGGCACGGCGACGGGCGGCTGTCGTTCCGCCGGTGCCTGGGCACGTCGGTCATTTCGGAAGTGGTCATCGGGATGGGCGCCTCCATCGGCCGGGAGGCCGGGCCCAAGCTGCTCGGCGGAGCGTCGGCCAGCGTCCTGGCCGGCTGGGCCGGCCTGTCGGTGCAGCAGCGGCGGCTGCTGGTGGCCTGCGGCGGCGGCGCCGGGCTCGCTGCGGTCTACAACGTCCCGCTGGCCGGAGCTTTGTTCACCGCCGAGGTCCTCATCGGAAGCATCTCCCTGCCTGTCATCCTGCCGGCGCTGGCCTGCTCCTGGATCGCGACCGCCACCGCGTGGCTCTACCTTGTACCGCTCCAGAACTCGATGCAGAGGCCATGACCTGCAGTTTGTCCCACTGAGCGAGGTGAGGCAAGATCGCGGACTGTGCCGATTCGACTTCTGTACCTCATCATGGTCCGGGCCTTTGGCTGGCTGCACCTGCTGAGCCGCGGCCAGGCGTCGAAGGACGCCGAGATCATGGTGCTGCGCCATGAGGTCTCAGTCCTGCGCCGTCAGGTCACCCGGCCAAGGCTCGACTGGGCCGACCGGGCGATGCTGGCCGCACTGACCCGGTTCCTTCCCGCCGCAATGCGCGGTCACCGGCTCGTCACACCGGGCACGCTGCTGGCCTGGCACCGCCGCCTCGTCGCACACTCATGGACCTACCCTCATCGGCCCGGACGCCCGACGACCAGCCAGGAAATCCAGGACCTGGTGCTGCGGCTCGCACGGGAGAACCCCGCCTGGGGATACCGCCGGGTGCACGGCGAGCTCACGCGCCTCGGCCAGAACGTCAGCGCGGCGACCGTGCGGCGGATCATGCGCGCCAAGTACCCGCGGCCTGCTCCCCGCGGTCTGGACAACTCCTGGCATGCGTTCCTCCGCACCCAGGCCGAGGGCCTGCTGGCCTGCGATTTTTTCCACGTCGACACGATCTTCCTCCGGCGGCTGTATGTCCTGTTCGCCATGGAGGTGGCGACCCGGCGCGTCCATGTCCTCGGCGTCACCGCCCGTCCAGACGGCGCCTGGACCGCGCAGCAGGCCCGCAACCTGCTCATGGACCTCGGGGATAAGGTCACCGCGTTCCGGTTCCTCATCCGCGACCGGGACGCGAAATTCACGAGCGCCTTTGACGAGATATTTGCCGCCTCTGGCGTCAAGGTCGTCAAGATCCCGCCGCGGACACCTCGGGCGAAACCTCGGGTTGCAAACTGCACCTTTTCTGGTCGGTGAGGGGGGTTCTGTTGTTGTCGCTGGTGGAGACGGTAGCGGTGGGGTCGGACAGTCCTGGCGGGTTCATGTGCTGTCGGCGGGAGCGGCTCGTTTGCTGAGCT
>DATCEO010000125.1:0-2177 GCA_036510065.1 Streptosporangiaceae bacterium
GGCATGACCTTCACCAGCATGCACCGGCCGCTGAGCGCCTACGCCGCAGCCCTGTTCGCAAACGGCATGGTCATCAGCGGGCTGACCGAGAGCGGCCAGGGCGCGATCCCCTGGCTCCTGGCCGTCCGCGCCGACAAGACCGCCCCCCGTAACGGCACACTCGCACTCTCATGCCGCCGATCGCGCGTCAGGTGGGACTAGACACAGGGCGTTCAGGGCGGTCAGGACGCACGCCAGGCACGGGCCGGACCAGCTGCGCGACGGCCTGAGCCGCTGCATCTTCCTGGTCGGCGGCCGCGGCGGTGAGCGGCTGGTCGGCCCATGACCAGCATCCGCGGCCGGCCGGGCACCTGTCCCAGGGTCAGGGCAGTCACCGCGCCGCGAATCTCATCGCCGGCTACGGGCTTACCTCAGCGGCTGGGTCGGCCGGCGTATCGGTTTGCTGGTGTCTGCGGCCGTCGTTAGGGTTGTCGGGTCCGCGCCGCGGGGCGGGATCAGTTCCCTGGTGTTCCCGTGGTGACGGGCAAGCTAGCTGCGGTGCTCTGCCTGGCAGGCGGCTGCGCTGCCGGGTTACCCGCCACAGGAGCAATCGGATGAGGCAGCCGGATGACCGTCCGATTCGCTGGGGAATCCTCGCTACGGGCGGCATCGCCCGTGCTTTCGCGCATGATCTCGCGCTGCAGCCCGACTGTGAGGTTGTTGCCGTCGGGTCGCGGTCCCGGGCTTCGGCGGACGCGTTCGGGGACGAATTCGGCGTGCCGCACCGGCACGCGAGCTACCAGGCTCTGGTCAGCGACCCGGATGTCGATGCCGTGTACGTGTCAACGCCTCACCCCGGCCATCACGGCGCCGCGCTGCTCGCGATCAGCGCGGGCAAGGCCGTGCTCGTCGAGAAGCCGTTCGCCATGGACGCCGCCCAGGCGCGCGAGATGATCGACGCCGCGCGCGACCACCGAACGTTCCTCATGGAAGCAATGTGGACGCGCTTCCTGCCGCACATTGCGCGGGTGCGTGAGATCCTCGCCGCCGGAACGCTCGGCGATGTCGTCTACCTGACCGCCGAGCACGGGCAGTGGTTCGCCCCCGATCCGCGGTTCCGGCTGTTCGCGCCGGAACTGGGCGGCGGGGCCCTGCTGGACCTTGGCATCTACCCGGTCTCGTTCGCGAGCCTGGTGCTTGGCGTGCCGGCGCGGATCACCGCGGTCAGCTATCCGGCGTTTACCGGCGTTGACGCCACCACGTCGATGATCTTCCAGTACGACAGCGGCGCCCACGCGGTGCTGACCACGACCTTGCTGGCCGCATCGGGCAACCCCGCCGCCATTTACGGCACGGCGGCGAGGATAGAGATCGACGGCTGGTTTTACACGCCGACCGCGTTCCGCGTGATCGCGCGTGACGGCGCCGAGCTGGAGCGCTTCGAAGAACCGCATGAAGGGCGCGGGCTGCGCGGCGAGGCCGCCGAGGTGGGCCGCTGTCTTCGCGCGGGGCTGCTGGAAAGTCCGCTGCTCCCGCTGGATGAGACGTACACGATCATGCAGGCAATGGACGAGGTCCGCCGGCAGGCCGGCTTGCCTTACCCGCCAGCCTGACCGCGCCCAGCCGTGAGGCTCGCGACCTCCCGGCCGTGCCCCGCCCGCAGCACGCCATCAGCGCTCCGCCCCGGGCGCCCTCGCGCAGCACCGGCCGGGCCTCGCTTGCAGGCTGCCGCTGGCGCGCACGCTGACCCCCGCCGCAGCGACTTCCGGCCCGTGGCGTGCACCGGCCGCAGACCATCCCAGTCTGCATGTTTATCCATAGCTGTCTCGCCGTGGCAACGCACGGATCTGCCGCATTGGGCGCGCATCACGTCAGGCGGGATCTGGTCACGGGTGGCCGGGCAATTTCGCTCGCATCAAGGGACACCCCGCGATGCGGCGCCGACGGTGAGGTCCAGGCGAGTCACGTCGCGCCAAATCGGGCGGGCGGCATCGGACCACCTCGATAGACACAGTCACGCTGAGTGACGGAGAAGATCTGGGATAACGAGCACGGAGCCGCCGATATGAGCCGCCTGCGTCTGGTTCACAAGCATCGACTGGAGCACGCAGATCAGGTGTGATCTGTACGCCTGACTGGGAGTTCGGCGGGTCGCAGAGATAACTGCTTGCTCTTGCGGCACGCGTCAGGGCGCATCT
>DATCEO010000126.1:0-20464 GCA_036510065.1 Streptosporangiaceae bacterium
ACATTCGACCGTGCCCACGGGACCACGGCGAAGAGCGAGCTGATGTGGCGCATGGCTCGCGAGGCCTACGGGGCTGACTATCCGGAGGAGTTGCAGGCCTGGGGCATGACCACCTGGTGGACCCTGGGTCGCTTCATTTCCGGGTTGCGCATTTCCACCGGTCAGCACCTTGTTGACCTGGCCTGCGGCCGGGGTGGCGTCGGTCTGTGGCTGGCCCGCGCGACCGGCGCCCAGCTAACCGGCGTGGACTGGTCACCAGCCGGCGTGCGTGAGGCTGCCGCTCGCGCGGGGGAATTTGTTCCGGCGCACCGTGCCTCGTTCATCGTCGGTGATCTGGCCGCTACCGGACTGGCCCCGGCGAGCGCCGATGCGGCCGTCTGCGCCGATGCGGTGTTCTTCGCCCTCGACCGGGTCGCGGTGTTCGCCGAGATGGCGCGCGTCCTGCGGCCGGGCGCCCGGTTTGTCTTCACCGCGGATGAGAGTGATGACCCAGCCTCTCCTGCCGCTGTTCCGGACTGGGAGCCGATTGTCGAGGCTGGCGGCCTGGTCGTCGAGAGCCGGGAGGAGATCCCGCGCTGGCGCGAGGACCTCCAGGGGATGTACGACACGTGGCTCGCCAATATCAGCGAGCTCCGGCAAGGTCTCGGCGATGAATCAGCGGACGACCTGGTCCAGGAAGCCACTCTGGTCGGTCCGACTCTGGCCCACAGGACCGGCGTGCTCTACACGACCCGCCGCCGCTGAGGAGGCGCGCACTTGTGTTGAGCACTGGTCCGATCGCCCTGACCGGCTAGGAACTGGGTAGCCGAGCCTCGATGACGTAGGCGGTCATCTTGGCGGTCACGGGCCCGCCGCCGAGACGTGCCGTCATCTCAGCACTGACAACCGCCGTGGTTGCCGTGAGGTCACCACGGGCCTCGATGGCCGTCCGCAGCGGGGTGCCGGTGCAGAACCCGACAGCTATGTCGGCGGCCGAGCCAGACTGTCCGTCTAGTGTGACTGACTCAGTCGATACACACTCCAGGCCACCAGCGGCCAGATCGGCAGCTGCCCGGCCAGGGTCGGAGTAGCCGTGTGGCACATCCATGATGAACGCCGGCGGGTGATCTGGAAAAACACGCTCGACGCCGGCGATCAGCGCGGCGGCGAAGCCGTGGGTGTCGACGGTGCCCCAGGCGCTAAACAGCAACCTGCCGCCGGCGGTCAGGACCCGTCGCACCTCTCCAAAAGCGGCGGCCTTGTCCGGGAAGAA
Organism: Streptosporangiaceae bacterium; assembly: GCA_036510065.1. Taxonomy (GTDB): domain Bacteria; phylum Actinomycetota; class Actinomycetes; order Streptosporangiales; family Streptosporangiaceae; genus DASUBV01. Next base: position 1,253 of record DATCEO010000126.1, read on the forward strand.
CATGACACCGAACTGGCAGACGACCAGGTCGAACTGCTTGTCGTCGAAGGGCAGGTGCAGGGCATCGGCCTCATGCCACGCCGCCGCCGGCACCTGGCGTGACCCGAACTCGACCATCGCCGCATTCAAGTCCGTCGCTGTTACCTCGGCCGCCGGGATCGCCGCGACCAGTTCGCGGGTCAATACTCCTGTCCCGGCAGCAATCTCCAGCACGCGGCGGGGGGACAGTCTGGCTGCCCGCTGGGCGAGGTCGACGGCGAATGGCTGAAACACGGCAGGCGCGAGCCATCGGTCGTACGCCTCCGGCATCGATCCCGCCCACAAATGATCTTCGTCAGGCACGTTATATCCGCCAGGAAGCTAGTGGGCTCAGATGACGTGCGAGGTCGCACGTCTTAGTGGTGACCGTCACCAATGTTCCCGTGGCGGCCAGCCTCCGCCGTGGCCGTGGTGACTGCACTGCCAGCTCGACAGTAGCCGTCGATCACGCGATCTGGGTAGGCGGGCCAGGCCGGCAAGCACCACCTGCAAGGCTGGACGGGGGACCGCTCGCTTAGGGGTTGACTTTTGGCATGGTTTGTCATTGGTTCTGGGCATGGAGAACAATGACGTTCAAGATCGTAATGGCACCAGCCGCCGTGCGTTTCTGTCAGCCTCGGCCGTTAGCGCCGTCGCTGCTCCTATCGTGTCGCTTGCCGGGCCGGCCAGCGCCGCGACGGCCGGCCGACCGCCGGCCCTGACGCAGGGTCACCACTCTGGTGATCTTCGGGCCTTGCTGCGTGAGATCGACCCTGGCCGCATCCAGGCCACCATCCTGCGGCTGACTCAGTTCGGTACCCGGCATACGGCCTCCAGCCAAACCGACCCGGTGCGCGGCATCGGCGCGGCCACGGCCTGGGTCTACCAGCAGATGCAGGCCATCGCGGCCACCTCATCGGGCCGCATGACGGTGCAGAAGCAGACATTCGTGCAGCCGGTCTCGAACCGGATCCCGGTGCCTACCACGATCACCAACGTCATCGCGACGCTGCAGGGGACCGCTTCCCCGCAGCGGTACTACGTCATGACCGGGCACCTGGATTCGCGTGTGACCGACGTGCTGGACTTCAGCAGCGACGCACCCGGGGCCGACGACGATGCGTCCGGCGTGGCGGCCGTGCTGGAACTCGCCCGGGTGTTCGCCACCCGCCAGTTCCCCGGCACCCTGGTGTTCGCCACCGTCGCCGGGGAAGAGCAGGGGCTGTATGGCTCGACCTTCATGGCGCAGCAGATGGCGGCGGCCGGTGCCGACGTCCAGGGCATGTTCAGCAACGACATCGTCGGTGCCAGCCAGGCGTGGGACGGCACCAAGCCCGACCCCCGCACGGTGCGGCTGTTCGTCGAGGGCATCCCGACCAACGTGACCCCCGCCCAGATATCGACAATGCAGGCGGTCGGCGGCGAGAACGACGGGGTATCGCATCAGCTTGGCCGGTTCGTCCAGGAAGCGGCGCCGTTCGAGCTGACCGGCATGAAGATCCGGCTGATCTGGCGGCGCGACCGGTACCTGCGCGCCAGCGACCACGTCTCGTTCCAGGGACAGGGTTACCCGGCGGCCAGGTTCACCGAGCCGCGGGAGAACTTTGCCCACGAGCACCAGAACACGCAGGTGGTCAACGGTGTGCAGTTCGGCGACCTGATCCAGTTCGTGGACTTCGACTACGTCGCCCGGGTAGCCCGCGTGAACGCGGCCGCGCTATGGTCGCTGGCCACCAGCCCGAGCACGCCCAAGAATGTGGTGATCCACGTGACGGCGCCCCCCAACCTGGCCGGCACCAACCTCACGACGCTTACCTGGAACGCCAACCCCGAACCTAGCCTGGCGGGGTACGAGGTCGTGTCGCGGGAGACCACGTCGCCGGACTGGACCACCGCGATCCCCGTCGGCAACGTCACCACGGTCACGCTCAACATCTCCAAGGACAACGTGCAGTTCGGCGTGCGCGCCGTGGACCAGCACGGCAATCGCAGCCCGGTTGGCTTCCCGCAGGTTTCAACCACGTAGCACCCCACGCTGCTAGCTGCCCTGATGCCATGAACGGTTCACCCGGCTCCGAGGATCGTGCGTCCTGGTCGGGCAGCGCGCTGCCGACCAGGATCGTGCTGGCGCTGGCTGCTGCCTGCCCCTGCCCGCCTCATCAGTGGTACGGGTGGTGTGGGATGGGGGCGTCGTTGAGCTGCTGGTCGAGGTCGACAAGAATCGCGTCGCCCTCGATCTTGCAGGCGTAGACAGGCAGCGCGGGCACCACGGGAATGCCGACCGACTCGCCGGTGGTCAGGTCGAACCGTGAGTTATGCGACGCGCAGACCAGGGTGTCGTCGTCCTGCACGGTGCCCTCGTGCAGGGGCTGCTGCTGGTGAGTGCACGTGTTGTGCACCGCGCGGACGTCGTCGTCGTCCAGGCGCACCAGGCAGATCGGCTCTCGCAGCCCTTCGACGAACAGGGTCTCGCCAGGCTCCAGGTCGTCGAGGTTGGCAACGATGACAAAAGCCATGACTATTTCCTTCCGTTGACGGGCCGACGGCGGGCAGGCTGGTTACCACGCACCTCGATCCAGCCGTTGCGGACCCGGGTGCGTATCACCGGTTGCGGCTGATGTGACGGGCCGCGGCTGACGGAGCCGTCGGCCAGGCAGTACTGCGATCCGTGCAGCGGGCAGGTTACGGTCAGGCCCTCGACAGTGCCGCGGCTGAGCAGGCCAGCGGCGTGGCTGCACAGGTTGTCGAGCGCGTGAAGGGTGCCGTCGTGCCGGTACAGCAGGATCTGCCGTCCATCGGCCTGCACACCGGTGGGCACGTCGTCCGGCATCTCGGCCTCCTCGATCACCCGGACCCAGCGCCGCGGCCCGTCGGCCCCGGCCACCCGGCTGACCATCACCGCCTTGGCGAACACCAGGTGGCCACCGAGGTAGGCGGCGGCACCAGTGACGGCCAGGCTGGCCGCGCCCAGCCCTTGGGCTGGGCGCCGGTAACCGGCCAGCCGGGCCGCCAGCGACATGCCTTGCAGCCCGAGAGCCGCCGTATTGAGCACCCCGTGGAACAAGCCGAGCCGGCGATCCTCGTCGTCGCTGACGGTCCAATCGACCACACCGGTGGCCGCGGTCGCGACCGCGGCCGCGATGCCGGTGGCGCTGAACAGGGCCGCCGGGTCAATCCCGCGCCCGGGGGCCAGGTCGCGGTCGGTGACATCCAGGATCAGGGCGCCGACCCACAGCCCGATCGGCAGGTCGCTGAGGGCAGGATGCAGCGGGTGACCGAGCCACCGGCCGCCGTGCATCAGCTCAAGGACCGGGTTATCCTGGTGCCTTTCGCGCCACGGCCCGACCACGGCGGTCAGGCGGTCGTTCAGCGTGCGGATCCAGCCCCAGCTGTCGATAAGCGCGACCAGGTCATGATGCCAGTTCTCCACCTGTGCTACCGCGACTGTCGGCCGGCCGGGCTGGGAGGCTGGCGCTGAGCCGTCGGCCTGGCCGGTGCCTGCTGACATGAAGTCCTCCGCGGTGACACCAGCTAGTGCTCGATCCGGGCAGATCCCCCACGGTGTCGGCCCGTTGCGCGGGCTGTTAACGGACGGCACCGTTGCGCGGAGCGTACCCCGTCTAGCCCCATATCCCTGTTGCATGCTGAGACACCCGGCTCGTCATTGCACAGGGGAAGGCCAGATCCCGGAGCCGGGATCTGGCCTGTGAGCTGGTCTAGCGGATGGGCCAGCCGCCATACTTGATGCGTTGCCCTAAGTGCCCTCACCGGGAAGTTCGTCAGCTCGGAGTAGTGAGCTGACACGACACATCTTGCTCCGCAACGCGTCGCTCATGTCATCCACGATGACGCTGCAACCAACAAGTTCCGCGCCGCACTCCATGATCATCTGGGCAGCCGCACGTACCTGGCTGCCAGTTTCGATCCAGTCATCCACGAGCACCACCCGATCGCCCGGCTTCAGCGCCGACCGCTGCATCCGCAGCACATATGACTGACCCCGGTAGTCAGGATCGGTAGCGCACCTGACCTTGGCTCCCGGCAACAGCCCGGCTGTCTTGCGAATCGGCACGAAACCAGCTCTGAGCTCAACCGCAACCGGCGCGCCTAGCAAGAAACCGCGGGATTCGATCCCGCACACGGCTGTGATTGCTTCGGACCTGTACTGCTCCGCGAGCGCCGTGACCACCAATCGGAAAGCTGTCGCATCACGGAACACTGCCCAGATGTCCGCGTGACCCTCTATCCACGCGAACCGGTCCAGGACCAGCCTTCCGGCGCTCACTGGTCCGTCTTGTGCGTCCTCGACTTTCACGGGCGCCAGTATCCCATCTGGCGGTGTTGCCCGGCCGAAGAAGACTCCTGTACTTTCACTTCCCCGGTTGAACGCCGTCTATTCGGCCAGATGCACGAGATTCATGGCGAAGACATGCACATCGTCGGCCGGAAGCTCGGCGAACCCTATGTGCCGGTAGAACCCGGCAGCCCGCTGGTTGCCATGCCCGACGTGCAGATGCACTCCATGTGAATCCTGATCACGAAGGGCTGAGATAACTGTCGCGATTAGCTGCCGCCCCATCCGCTGCCCTTGCAATCGCCGGATGAGGTTGATGTGCAGGTGCGACGGGAAGCCTCTGGCCAGCTCGTCCGGCGTGCCCCACGGGTGATGGATGGCACGCAACGCAAACTGCTCCGGCCGTGACAAGCCCGCAGCCAGATCCTGCGACGGTTCCGGGTGGCTCGCGCGCAGTGCTGGCCACCAGTCACGCTCAAGGCGCTGCTCGAAGGCCTGGCTGTCTAGCGCCGCGACGACGTAGCCGCCTACACCGCCCGCGTCCTGGGCCACGAAGGCGAGCGACGGCTCGAAGAGGGCATACGGCGCCGCATACACGTGTCCCGGCAGCCTGGGGTCGCGGAACATCGACGTTGCATCCTGGCCGTTGTCCGCGGTCTGCACGCAGACGCGGTACAGCTCGTCGAGGTCATCCGGCTGATAAGGACGGATGCGGGCTGGTTCGCTGTCCACGGGAATTGTTCTATCGCATTCCGGCGGTCTGCCGCCTCGCACCGGAAGCCCGCAGTCGCGCAGGCGATATGCCGGCGCGCAGAGCCAGGTGGTCTGATCCTCGCTGACAAAGTGACAGACCCCCACGGAGATTGGGCCTCCGGGGGTTCTGCCGCTTCTGGGGTGGCCCTACAGCTTGTAGCGCCAACTCTAGGGCCAGATGATGGCTAGGGCTGTGACCTGGGTGAGCCTGGATGGACTTGAACCATCGACCTCTTCCTTATCAGATCATCTCGGACTGGCCCGCTACCAGCCGTCCTGCAGCTCGGCCACGCGAAGGCATGCCGCCACGGCCGTCAATCTCTTCTTGACACTCGACTTTCGCATTTAGCCGTGTGCCGTTACAGGGATCCAGGAAGATGTCGACCTGGCTCCCGCCGGTCCAGGTCAGCCGCGTATCCGGTAGTGGAGGGAGACGACGCCGCTTCGAAAGCGGCGCTCTGCCAGGAGCTCGAGCTGGACGCGAACGTCGTCAGGCAGTGCTCGCTTTCCGCCGCCGACGACGACCGGGAGCAGGAACAGGCGGCATTCATCAACCAGGCCCGCGGCCATCGCCTCGCCCGCGAGCCCGGCACCACCGACCGTGATGTCGCGGTCCGAGGACTCCTTGAGCCGCCTGATCGCTGCGGGGTCGAAATCGTGCTCGATCCGCGTCCGCTCGCTCGATGGCGCCTGAAGCGTCCGGGAGTACACGATCTTCGCGGCCGCCCGCCAGATCTCCCCGAAGTCCCGGGTCACGGCAGGCTGATCGCCGCTGGAGTTCGCGGTCTCCCAGAACACCATCGTCTCGTACATCCGGCGCCCGTACAGGTAGGTGCCGATCGGGCGCTCCAGGTCATTGACGAACGCGAACACCTCGTCATCGGGCGCCCCCCAGTCGAACTTGCCCTGCTTGTCCTCGATGCATCCGTCAAGCGATGCGATCGCCGAGTAGACCAGCTTCGCCATTCCAACCTCCGCTGTTCAACGGGCACCGCTGCCCGCCGGTCATAGAGCGGCCACGGCCGCACACCTAAGACCGCGATCATGAGCCGTTCTCATCGGCCCGGCCCGCACGACCAAGAGCAGCGGCGGGGAGCAAGCCCGGTCACGGCTGCGAAGGCGTACCGCCTGCTTAAGGCCATCATGAACACGGCTGTGGATGACGGGCTCGGCCGGCGTAACCCGTGTCGCATCAAGGGCGCAGCACATGACCGATCACCAGAACGTGAGGTCCTTACGGTCCGCCAGGTCTTCACGCTCGCTAGCGTCATCGATCCCCGGTACCGGGCGATGGTACTGCTTGGCGTCTTCACCAGCCTGCGGTGGGGCGAGCTAGCCGCCCTGCGCCGGTCCGACATTGACCTAACGGCTCGCACCGTCCGGGTGCAGCGGACCCTCACTCACCTATCCGGCGGCGGCCATGCCTTCGGGCCGCCAAAGTCCGATGCTGGCCGCCGCATGGTCGTTTATCCCGAGCTGATCAGCGCCGAACTGGCCGATCACCTTGAGCGCTTCACCGCCTCACCGGATGGCGCGCTCGTCTTCACCAGTCCGAACGGAACACCCCTGCGGCATAGCAACTTCCGGCGACGGATCTGGCTAAAGGCCATCGAGGCCGCCGAGCTTCCGGCTACTCACTTCCACGATCTGCGCCATACGGGCAACAACCTGACCGCCGAGTCCGGCGCCCCGCTCCGGGAGCTGATGGACCGGATGGGCCACAGCAGCACTCGTGCCGCGCTGATCTACCTGCACGGCAGCGTGGAGCGGCGCGGAGCGTTGCCGACGCGATGGGAGAACTCGCAGGCCAGATGATCGTCGACGACACGGACGCCACTGCATCTGGCACAGATATGGCACAAGGTAGTGAGGGCGAATCGTGAGGGGGTCAGGCAGAATGCTGCTGACCTCCGGTTTCGTTGGGTGGGCCTGGATGGACTTGAACCATCGACCTCTTCCTTATCAGGGAAGCGCTCTAACCGAGCTGAGCTACAGGCCCATGCGCGCGGACAAATCTGGCCGGCACGCCGAGTTAGGTTACCGCAAACCGCGGCCAGACGTTCAGTCGGTCTCCTTGAGCGTGACCTCAATTCCGCCCGCCAGCATGGTGACGAGGTTGTACAGGACCGAGCCGATGGTCGCCAGGGCCGTGATGAGGATGACGTTCACAGCGCCGACCAGCATCGTGTAGCCCAGCACCCTGGACGCGGAGAACCAGCTCGAGGCATTGGTACCGGACCGGTTCTTGCTCGCGGTGACCAGGCCGACAGTCCTCTCGATGCTGGTGAAGACGCCGATCTTCTGCAGGACGTAGTACATCAGCGCCACGGCGACGAACAGGATGACCCAGCCCACCAGAGAGATCATGAAGCTGAACTTCATCACCGACCAGGGCTCGATCCGGGCGATCGCCAGCTGGGCCTTCCGGCTGGACGGTCCGCCCTGAGGCTGGAAGCCGGCCGGGGCCGGCCGCCTTCCGCTGGCCGCCTGCTGGGTCCTGGGCGCCTTGCCGGGCCGGGTGGGCCTGATCCGCGACTTGGTCGGGCTGGAGAACGGCGCAGTAGCCTGCGGTCCGCGAGAGGAGTCTGATGAGGCGTACGGAGCTGACATAAGGGGGGCTCCCGCGACTCCGGCGGCCGGGCCGGCAGTCGAGACCATGGCCGGGCCCTGGCCGGCGTCCGGCGCAGGCCGGTCTGCCGCGCTGGGCCCGCCGTTACTGAAGGCGGCAGACCCGCCATTGCCGGAGGATCCGTTACCAGAGCCGCCGTTAGGGGAGGCGCCGTTAGCCGACCCCCGTGGCTCCCAGGAGTCCTGGTCCGCAGATCCGGCCGAGACCGACGCGGACGAGCTGTTGTGGGCGGCGTCCGACTTCTCGCCCGCCGCCGAGGATCCGGCACCGGGCAGCGGTGGAACGGTCGTGACTCCGGCGGCCGGACTGACGTCCGGTCCGGAACCGGCAGCGTCAGGACTGCCGTCGGTCAGCCAGTCTTCTGGCTCCGAGCGGTTCTCCACCCCGTCCTCCTCCGAGCCTTCTCCTGAGCTGAGGTTATCCCCAGGATGCGGGCTCTGCTTGCCGGACGTCTTCCCACCGTCTGCGATCACACTAGTAAGACGTCCGAATGTACCGGTTCGTTGCAACTTCCGGCTCACGGCCATCTTCCTAAGCCCCCGCAGCTCACTATCCCCGGAAGTGTCCCCATCTTGGGGTCACTCCCGGCACGATACCGTCAGTCGGCCTGACCGGGGGCGACAGTTATCTGTCCGTATCTTCGGATGGGCCGCCCTGAGCTGGGGACTCATCGTCATCACTAGTTTCCTGATCCGGAGCGACGCCCGCCGCCCCTGAATCAGCAGTGCCCATGGGGGCAGCCGCAAAACCATCCGCGGCCTCGTCCAGCCCGCCGGGCTCGACATCATCGTCCAGGTTACCGTTCACCGCCGACTCGGCATTACGGGCGATAGCGACCAGGCTCTGCCCGCTGGCCAGGTTCACCAGCTGCACGCCCATGGTCTGCCGGCCCGACTGCTTGATCTCGCCTGCCGAGGTCCTGATCACCCCGCCTGCCGAGGTGATCGCGAACACCTCGTCCTCGGGATGCACCATCAGGGCACCGACCAGCTCACCGCGGGCCTCGACGATCCGCGCGGTCAGCACCCCCTGGCCGCCTCGTCCCTGCACGGGGTACTGGTCACCCGGCGTCCGCTTCGCGTAGCCGCCGCCCGTCGCCACCAGGACATCGGCGCCCTCGCTGACGACGTACATGCCCAGCAGGCGGTCGCCGTCGGTGAACCGCATGCCGATCACGCCGGATGTGGCGCGGCCCATCGGCCGCAGCGCCTCGTCGTTGGCATGGAACCTGATGGCCTGGGCGTGCCTGCTGACCAGCAGGAGATCATCCTCGGCCGATACCAGGCGCGCCGAGATGACCTCGTCGTCCTCGCGCAGGTTGATGGCGATGATGCCGCCCGAGCGGGGGGAGTCGAAGTCGGTCAGGCGTGACTTCTTCACGAGGCCGGAGGACGTGGCCAGGACCAGGTACGGCGCGACGTTGTAGTCCCGCAGCGCCAGGACCTGGGCGATCCGCTCGTCGGGCTGGAACGCCAGCAGGTTGGCTACGTGCTGGCCCCGCGCGTCACGGCCGGCATCGGGCAGCTCATAGGCCTTGGCCCGGTACACCCGGCCCTTGTTGGTGAAGAACAAGATCCAGTGGTGCGTCGTCGTCACGAAGAAGTGGTCGACGATGTCATCGGTGCGCAGCTGCGCGCCCCGCACGCCCTTGCCGCCGCGGCGCTGCGCCCGGTACAGGTCGGTCTTGGTGCGCTTGGCGTAGCCGCCGCGGGTGATCGTGACGACCATGTCCTCCTCGGCGATCAGGTCCTCGATGGACATGTCGCCGTCGTAGGCGATGATCTCGGTCCGCCGGTCGTCTCCGTACCGGGCGGTGATCTCGCCCAGCTCCGTGGCGACGATCTGCCGCTGCCGCTCCGGCGAGGCCAGGATGTCCTCGTAGTCGCGGATGTGCGCCATCAGCTCCTCGTACTCGTCCAGGAGCTGCTGGCGCTCCAGGGCGGCGAGCTTGCGCAGCTGCATGTCGAGGATGGCCCGGGCCTGGATCTCGTCGATTTCCAGGAGCTCCATCAGGCCCTGCTGGGCGGCCGCGGCCGAGTCGCTCGCCCTGATCAGCGCGATCACCGCGTCGATCCGGTCCATGGCCTTGAGCAGGGCGCTCAGGATGTGCGCGCGCTCCTGCGCCTTGCGCAGCAGGTAGCGGGTCCGCCGGACGATGACCTCGATCTGGTGCGTGACCCAGTACCGGATCATCTGGTCCAGCCGGAGGGTGCGCGGCACCCCGTCGACCAGGGCCAGCATGTTCGCGCCGAACGTGTCCTGCAGCTGCGTGTGCTTGTAGAGGTTGTTGAGGACGACCTTGGCCACGGCGTCGCGCTTGAGCACGATCACCAGCCGCTGGCCCGCCCGGTTGCTGCTCTCGTCGCGCACGTCGGCGATGCCGGCCAGGCGGCCCTCGCGGACCAGCTCGGCGATCTTCAGGGCCAGGTTGTCGGGATTGACCTGGAAGGGGAGCTCGGTGGCGACCAGGTTGATCCGGCCCTTGCGGTCCTCCTCCACCTCGACGACGGCCCGCATGGTGATCGAGCCGCGGCCGGTGGTGTAGGCATCCCTGATGCCGCGACGGCCGACGATCTGGGCGGCCGTGGGAAAGTCCGGCCCCTTGATCCGCTCCATCAGGGCCTCGAGCAGCTCCTCGTCGGTGGCCTCGTAGTGCTCCAGGAACCACTGGGCGCCGGCGGCCACCTCGCGCAGGTTGTGCGGCGGGATCTTCGTGGCCATCCCGACCGCGATCCCTTCCGAGCCGTTGACCAGCAGGTTGGGGAACCTGGCGGGCAGCACGACCGGCTCGGACGAGCGGCCGTCGTAGTTCGGCCGGAAATCGACGGTCTCCTTATCGATGTCCCGCAGCATCTCCATGGCCAGCGGGGCCAGGCGGCATTCGGTGTAGCGGTGCGCGGCCGCCGGGTCGTTGCCGGGCGAGCCGAAGTTGCCCTGCGGGTCGATGAGCGGCATCCGCATGGCCCACGGCTGGGCCAGCCGGACCAGCGCGTCGTAGATCGCCGAGTCACCGTGCGGGTGGTAGTTCCCCATCACCTCGCCGATGACCCGGGCGCACTTGAAGTAGCCGCGGTCGGGGCGGTACCCGCCGTCGTACATCGCGTACAGGATGCGGGTGTGCACGGGCTTTAGCCCGTCCCGCACGTCAGGCAGCGCGCGGCCGACAATGACCGACATCGCGTAGTCGATGTAGCTGCGCTGCATCTCGACCTGGATGTCCACCGGCTCAGTGCGATGCCCCCCCGAGGGAGCGTCGGGCGTGCTCACGTCGGGCACTTGCAGTTCCTTTCGTTGCTAGGCCGGGGGGTAACCCCCGGACCCCCAGGCCGGGAGGGCTTCGTCCCCCGGACCCCTTTGCCGTCCGTTGTCTGGGCACGGATCCGCGTTTTTGATGTCTAGATGTCCAGGAAGCGGACGTCCCTGGCGTTGCGCTGGATGAACGCGCGCCGGGCCTCGACGTCCTCGCCCATCAGCACGGTGAACAGCTCGTCGGCCTGCGCCGCGTCGTCCACGGTGATCTGCCGCAGCAGCCGGGTGGCCGGGTCCATCGTGGTCTCCCACAGCTCGGTCGCGTTCATCTCACCGAGGCCCTTGAATCGCTGCACGCCGTCGCGCGGCCGGGGGTCCTTGCGGCCCTCGGCGATCCCGGCCTCGATGACCGCGTCCCGCTCCCGGTCCGAGTAGGCGTAGCCGGGCAGCACGGCGCGGCCCTCCCACTTGATCTTGTAGAGGGGCGGCTGGGCCAGGTAGACGTGACCGGCCTCGATCAGCGGCTTCATGAACCGGAACAGCAGCGTCAGCAGCAGCGTGGTGATGTGCTGGCCGTCCACGTCAGCGTCCGCCATCAGAATGATCCGGTGGTAACGCAGCTTGGCGATGTCGAACTCGTCGTGAATGCCGGTGCCCAGCGCGGTGATCATCGCCTGGACCTCGGTGTTCTTGAGCACCCGGTCGATCCGGGCCTTCTCGACGTTCAGGATCTTGCCGCGGATCGGCAGGATGGCCTGGAAATGCGGGTCCCGGCCGCCCTTGGCCGAGCCGCCTGCCGAGTCGCCCTCGACCACGTAAATCTCGCACTGCGACGGGTCACCAGACTGGCAGTCGGCCAGCTTGCCAGGCAGCCCCGAGCCGCCCATCAGGCTCTTGCGGGTCAGGTCACGGGCCTGCCGGGCCGCGACCCGGGCCCGTGCCGCCTGCGTGCACTTGATGATGATGGCCTTGGCCTCACCGGGGTTGCTCTCGAACCAGGCCCGCAGGTGGTCGTTGCAGACGCGCTGGACGAACGACTTGGCCTCGGTGTTGCCGAGCTTGGTCTTGGTCTGGCCCTCGAACTGGGGCTCGGCCAGCTTGACGTGGATGATGGCCGTCAGGCCCTCGCGGACGTCGTCACCGGTGAGGTTCTCGTCCTTCTCCCGGATCAGCTTCTGCTCCCGGGCGTACCGGTTGACGATCGTCGTCAGCGCCGAGCGGAAGCCCTCCTCGTGCGTGCCGCCCTCAGCGGTGTTGATCGTGTTGGCGAAGGTGTGCACCGACTCGGAGAAGGCCCCGGTCCACTGCATCGCCACCTCGGCCGCGATCCCGGGCCCGTCCTCGCCGAACTCGACCACTGAGTCGTGGACCGGCTCCTTGGACGCGTTGAGGTAGCGCACGAAATCCGCGATGCCGCCGTCGTAGCGGTACAGGACCATGTGCAGGTCGCCGTCGATGTGATCGGGACGCTCGTCAGTGATCGTGATGGCCAGGCCCCGGTTGAGGAAGGCCATTTCCTGCAGGCGGCGCGACAGCGTCTCGAACGACCACTCGGTGGTCTCGAAGATGGCCGGATCCGGCCAGAACGTGATGGTCGTCCCGTGCTCGTCGGTCGGCTCGTCGCGCCGCACCGGGCCGGTCGGCTCGCTGCGCTCGTAGCTCTGGTACCAGACGTAGCCGTCGCGCCGGACCTCCACCTCGAGCCGCCAGGACAGCGCGTTCACCACCGAGACCCCGACGCCGTGCAGGCCGCCGGAGACCGCGTAGGACTTGCTGTCGAACTTCCCGCCCGCGTGCAGGGTGGTCAGCACGATCTCCAGCGCCGGGCGGTTCTCGATCGGGTGGTTGTCGACCGGGATGCCGCGGCCATTGTCGGAGACCCGGACGCCACCGTCGGGCAGCAGCGTGACCTCGATGTGGTCGCAGTAGCCCGCCAGTGCCTCGTCAACGGCGTTATCGACGACCTCTTGGACCAGATGATGCAGTCCGCGCTCACCCGTTGAGCCGATGTACATACCCGGGCGCTTACGAACAGCCTCCAGGCCCTCCAAAACCGTGATGGAACGCGCGTCATAGGACAAAGTCGAAGCTCCTCCTGGAACAGGCAAACACCAGGCAGACGCCGAACTCCGTGGTGCGTCCGCCCAGGTGCGCATCGCTATTTTACCTGGGCGAACCGTCAGGCTCAGCCGTACGTGTCACGTGGGCCGCGACTACCGCGTACCCTCCACTCCCCGGGGCGCCGCGGAGCGCTCGCCGGGCCGCGGACCTTGACCCGGCGCACGGCGCCGTCGCCCAGTTCCACGTTGAGCCGGCGCACCAGCTGACCGGCCAGCAGGCGCAGCTGAGTCGCCCACGCGGTGGAGTCGGCGGTCACGGTCAGCTCGCCGTCGGTCAGCGAGTCGGGCGTGGTATGCGCGGCCAGGTCCGCTCCGACAATTTCCGCCCACCGGCCGAAAACCGACCCGGTGGCGGCGGCCAGGGCCCAGCCCTGATCACTGATGAGGCCGTCAAGGGCGGCCGTCAGCGGCTGCGGGTCCTCGCGGCGCTCCCGGCGGCCCGGCCTCGGCGGCGCACCGGCACCTGAGTTCCGTTCCTTCCCGGTCCGGTCCGGTGCCGCGGGCCGGTTCCCCCTGGCCAGGGCATCGGCCTTCACGCCCGCCAGTGCCTCGCGGGCCAGCCGGGCCCGGTCGGTGCCAGCCGGCCGGGCCCCGGCCGCCGCCCCGTCCTCAGCCATCGGTGATCACCCCGCCTGCCACGGTAAACCTGCGCCCGGACAGTTCCGCCGGGACATCGGCGCCGACCGCGGCGGTCACCAGGACCTGGTCGGTCCCGGCGACCAGGTCGGCCAGGCGGCCCCGGCGGCCGACGTCCAGCTCAGCGAAGACGTCATCGAGGATCAGCACCGGGTCCTCGCCGCCCGCCCGCAGCACCTCGAACGCGGCCAGCCGCAGCGCGAGCGCCATGGACCAGGACTCGCCGTGGCTGGCATAACCCCGCGCCGGCAGGTCGCTGATCCGTAGCTCCAGCTCATCGCGGTGCGGCCCGACCAGGCAGACGGCGCGCTCCAGCTCGGCCCGGCGGCTGCGCTCCAGCGCCTCGCGCATCGCGGCGGCGAGCTTCTCCTTCTCCGGCGCGGGCTCCTCGTCGGCCCGGAACGACGGCCGGTAGGCGATCGTGGTGTCCAGGTCCGCTCCCGACACCGCGCTGTACGCCGCGGCCACCAGGGGGCGGATGGCCTGGACGAGCTCCAGCCGCCCCGCGGTGAGCTCCGCGCCGACCGCGATCAGCTGGTCGTCCCAGACCTCCAGGCCGTGCGGCACCCCGCCGCCCCGGGCCCTGGCCGACTTGAGCAGCGCCGACCGCTGCCGGACCACGCGCTCGTAATCGGCGCGGATCCCGGCGTACCGGGGCCGGTTCGCGACCAGCAGGTCGTCCAGGTAACGGCGGCGCTGATCCGGGTCGCCCTTGACGACCGCGAGATCCTCGGGCGCGAACAGCACGCAGCGCAGCACGCCCAGGGCATCGCGCGGGCGCGGCAGCGGCGTGCGGTTGAGCCGGACCCGGTTCGCCCGGCCCGGGTTGACCTCGATCTCCACCAGGTTGTCACGGCCGCCGCCGGTGACGGCCGCGCGGATGATGGCCCGCTCCGCGCCATGGCGCACCAGGGGCGCGTCGGCGGCCACCCGGTGGCTGGCGAAGGCGGCCGCGTAACAGGCGGCCTCGACCAGGTTAGTCTTGCCCTGTCCGTTCGAGCCGGTAAAGGTGCTCACTCCTGGCTCCAGGCGCACGTCAGCCGCCGCGTAGGAGCGGAAGTCGGTCAGCGCCAGCCGGGTCAGGTGCACGCCTGCTGAGGGTACTGGCTGGCGCCAGCGGCCCGCTTCCTAGCCACCGAGCTTCCTAGCCACCGAGGCGGATCGGCATCAGCAGGTACCTGTAGTCGGGGTGGCCGTCGGGACCCGGCTTGCCGGTGATGAGCGCCGGCTTGCCGGGCTCGGTGAAGGAGATCCGGACGATGTCGGAGTCGATCGCGGTCAGGCCGTCGAGCAGGTAGGCAGGGTTGAACGCGATGGCCAGGTCGTCCCCGTCGAAGCTGGCCTCCAGGACCTCCTGGGCCTGGGCCTCGTCGCCGGTGCCCGCCTCGAGCACGAGCTGGCCGGAGCTGAACGCCAGCCGGACGGCGGTATTGCGCTCGGCGACCAGCGCCACCCGCTTCACGGCCTCGGCCAGGGTGCTGGTGGACAGCTCCGCGGTGGTCTGCAGGCTGGCGGGCAGCAGCGCCTGATAACGGGGGAACTCGCCGCCCAGCAGCCGGGTGGTGGTGCGCCGCCCGGCGCCCTCGAACCCGATCATGCCGTCGCCGCCGCCCTGGCCTTCCTCGCCACCGGGGAGCCCCAGCGCGATCGACACCTCAGCGCCGGCGGTCAGCGCCCGGGCGGTCTCGCTGAGCGCGCGGGCCGGCACTAGCACCGCGGCGGACTCGTCGGGGCGCTGCGGGTTCCAGCGCAGTTCCCGGACTGCCAGCCGGTAGCGGTCGGTGGAGACCAGGGTCAGCCGGTCGCCCTCAATCTCGATCCGCACGCCGGTCAGGGCGGGCAGGGTGTCGTCGCGGCCGGCCGCGATGGCGGACTGGCTGACCGCCGTGGCGAAGGCATCGCTGCCGACCGAGCCGGCCGCGGGCGGCATCTCGGGCAGGGCCGGGTACTCGTCCTCCGGCATCGTCAGCAGGTTGAAGGTGGCACTGCCGCAGGTCAGCACGGCCCGGCCCGCGTCGGCGGTGATCTGCACCGGCCGGGCAGGCAGGCTGCGGCTGATCTCGGCCAGCAGCCGGCCCGAGACCAGCGCGGAGCCCTCCTCCTGCGTGGTGACCGGGACCGTCGCCTGCGCGGACACGTCGTAGTCGAAGCTGGACAGGGTGAGCTCGGCTCCGGCGTGCAGCCGGATGCCCGCCAGCACCGGGACCGTGGGCCGGGCCGGGAGGGCTCGTGCCGTCCAGGCCACCGCCTCGGCCAGCACGTCGCGTTCGAGGACGATCTTCACCTGCCGCCTCCTGATCTGCGGTCTGCTCGGCACGGGCCGGTGCCTGCCTGCTTGGTACGTGGATTCTTTGATAGAGAGAGAAACGTAGTCGTCATAGGGTCGGTGGATCCCGGGGACAGTCGCGGTCTGGCCAGGTCAGCGCGGCGAGCCGCGTCCACAGCCGGTCGCGGGACCCGGGTACGGGCCGTGGCGGCGCTGTGGACACCAGGCTGTCGGCGGACGGCCACCCCGCCGTCACCCCCGGGCTGGGCCACGTTATCCGCCGGATGTCCCAAGCTCGTCCACAGCGTCATCCACAGCCTGTGTGCGCTGTATGCGCGGTCCGACCGAAATCTGTAGTCATTACCGTACGATGAGTGATACCTGCAGCTAGAAGCATTTCGGCAACAGCCTGTGGATGAAGCAGTCACTGCCCGATCACCCCGACAGAGCCTGCTGCTTGATCCGGTTAGTGAGCTCGGTGACCTGGTTGTAGATCGAGCGCCGCTCGGCCATCAGGGACCGGATCTTACGGTCCGCGTGCATCACCGTCGTGTGGTCCCGGCCGCCGAACTGCTGGCCGATCTTCGGGAGCGACAGGTCAGTCAGCTCGCGGCAGAGGTACATGGCGATCTGCCGCGCCGTCACCAGCACCCGGGAGCGCGACGTGCCGCACAGGTCGTCGATGGACAGCCCGAAGTAGGACGCGGTCTGGCCCATGATGGTGGCCGCGGTGATCTCCGGCCCGTGCGCCTCCGGGATCAGGTCCTTGAGCACGAACTCGGCCAGCTGCAGGTCGACGCTCTGCCGGTTCAGGCTGGCGAAGGCAGTGACCCGGATGAGCGCGCCCTCCAGCTCGCGGATGTTCGTGGAGATCCGGCTGGCGATGTACTCCAGGGCCTCGGGCGGCGCGTTGAGCCGGTCCTGCACCGCCTTCTTGCGCAGGATCGCGATGCGCGTCTCCAGCTCGGGCGGCTGCACGTCGGTCAGCAGTCCCCACTCGAACCGGCTGCGCAGCCGGTCCTCCAGGGTGACCAGGCGCTTGGGGGCACGGTCACTGGAGATGACGATCTGCTTGCTCGCGTTGTGCAGCGTGTTGAACGTGTGGAAGAACTCCTCCTGGGTGCCTTCCTTGTTCTCCAGGAACTGGATGTCGTCCACCAGCAGGACGTCGACATCCCGGTAGCGGCGCCGGAAGCCGTCCTGCTTGCCGTCCCGGATCATGTTGATGAAGTCATTGGTGAACTCTTCCGAGCTCACGTACCGCACCTTGAGCCCCTGGTAGAGGCTCTGAGCGTAGTGTCCGATGGCGTGCAGCAGGTGCGTCTTGCCCAGGCCGGAGTCGCCGTAGATGAACAGCGGGTTGTAGGCCTTGGCGGGAGCCTCGGCGACGGCGACGGCGGCCGCGTGAGCGAACCGGTTGCTGGAGCCGATCACGAAGGTCTCGAAGGTGTACTTCGGGTTCAGCCTGGCCTGGGCCGGGCGGGGCACGGCGTGCCCGCCGACATGCCCGCCCGCGCCGCCGGCCAGCGACGGGATGCTGCTGGGACCGGTGGGATCGGCCGGCCCCGGCCGGTGGTCCTCGAGGTCGCCGGGACGCCCCAGGCCCCGGCGCTGGTCACCAGGAGCGCGGTCAGCGCCGTTCCCGCGAGCCGAGCCGGCGGCCTCGAGGTCATCCAGCCGGCCCGGCCGGATCTGCGGCCGCAGCCCGGCGCCCGGGAAGTCAGGGCCGCCGTTGTTCCCGGGTCCGCCGGGGCGGTAGCCGGACCCCCCGTGGTCAGGGTGGCGCTGGTCAGGGTGGCGCTGGTCAGCGGTGCGGTGGGCGGGGGTGTGCTGGTCGAGGGTCCCGTGGTCCTCGGGGCCATCATCGAGCGTGCCGGGGCCGTGTCCGCCGGAACTGCCATCACCACTTGTAACGGAACCGTCGTAGCCGCCGCTGCTCGCCCCGAGGCCGCGCGGGGCGGTCAGCCGGGGGTCCTCGTCGGAGTCGGCCGCGTGGCGCAGCTGGCCTGGCTCCGGGTGCCGCGGTGGCGGTGCCATCCCGCCGGGACCGGCGGTCGCGGCCGGGTCGACGGTGACCGCGAGCTGGATGCTGCGGGCCAGCTCGCGAGACAGCGCGTTGGTGATCAGGGCCCGCAGCCGCGTCTCCAGCTGCTCCTTGACGAAATCGTTGGGCGCCGCGATGAGCGCGGTGTTCTCGACCAGGCCCAGCGGCCGGGTGAGCTGGAGCCATGCTCGCTGGTGCGGCTCAATCTGCATGTCCGCGAGATCGGCCAGGGACCGGGCCCAGACTTCCGCGAGGTCGTCTTCTCTCACTAGCAGCTCACCTCGCGCCCCCACATATGATCAACAGGTTTTTCCACAGCATGTGCACGTTGCAGAGGTGCGCTGCTGCAGCAGGGCGCGCGCTGTCCGGCTGGACATGGCTGACGCCACGGGACACATGACTGCTCCCTGCGCCCGGCCCCGCTATCCACAGCCTAGGGCCGCCTTTCCCGGCTCGGTTGGCAAACGGCCAGGGTCATAGCCGGCCAGGGGTAATAGCCGCCCCGGTCAAACTGCCCCGGCCAGCCGGCACCGGGCCGCCGCCCCGGCCAGTTTGACCGGGGCGGCCGGGGTGAGTAGCGTTTGTTAGCCCGGCTAGTCCCGCGCAGGTGAAGCATGGCCTCATGCCGCCCGGGGACCGGCCCTGAAGTAGACCCGCAGGTTGACCCGCAGCCTAGATACCCGCAGCACCTGGAGTTCTGGTGAGTAAGCGTACGTTCCAGCCGAACAATCGTCGCCGTGCCAAGACGCATGGCTTCCGGCTGCGTATGCGCACCCGGGCAGGCCGGGCTGTCCTCGCCGCCAGGCGGCGGAAGGGCCGCGCGCGCGTCAGCGTCTGACTGACGCTGGCTCGGAACGGTGACTGCCGATGCTTCCCGCGGCCGCCCGGCTGCGGCGCAGCCGCGAGTTCTCCGCTGCCGTCCGCGGGGGCAGTCGGGCCGGTAAGCCCTTGATCTCCGGGCATCTGCTGGTCCGCCCGGCGGGTGAGCCGGCCAGGGTCGGTTTCGTCGTCAGCCGCGCTGTCGGCCCGGCTGTGGTGCGAAACCGGGTGCGCCGGCGGCTCAGGCACCTGGCCCGTGGTCATCTGGCGTCGCTTCCGGGAGGTAGCCTGCTTGTGTTGCGCGCTAATCCCCGCGCCGCGACGGCACGCCAGGAGGATCTCGCCGCCGAACTCGACCTGGTAATCACAGCACTGCTCCGGCGG
>DATCEO010000127.1:0-3865 GCA_036510065.1 Streptosporangiaceae bacterium
GTTCCTGCCGAGTTCCCTCGCGGCCATCCAGAGCACGGAAACGAGCGGTGCTGCGCAGCCGGCATCGGGAGCAGCCGGCCCGGAGTCGTCGCGCCGGATTACCGCGCAGACGCGGATTCCGCCGTCCTTCAGGGTTTTCAGCACGTCGCTGGATTGGTCGCCGACGGTCCTGGTGATGAGCCCCACGATGTCAGGCTCGTCGTCACGGAACGGCAACAGGGACGGCCAGGGCCATCGCCGGAAACCTGTTCGTGCCGTAAGCGAAGCGATATCGTCCGGCATGCCCGAATTCGATGGTCCAGTCGCGTGCACCGCGCTCCCCCTGCCTCCTCCCCCCTGACCCCTGACAGGAGGTCCGCTATCGCGGATAAAGAGGAAACATACCGTAGCCGGATGACAACGTAGGAAGCAATGCCGCGTAACCGTAAGTTGATCTTTATTTGCCTGGCGTGTCGCCGTCGCGTGCTGTGGCCTGCGGAAGCTGGAATCCTGCGCAGGCAGATCTCTGTCGGACCCGCGAGCAACCGCAGAACTTTTCCTCGCCCTCGAGGCCACCCTCCTGCTGCCGTCCTCCCCGGCACGGAACACCCCCGGCCTGAGTAGCTGAAGCGGTATCTAATTCGCCTATTCCAGCACCACCGATCGCCAGCTTCAAGCTGGCGCCTGATCACTGGACGCTGACGTTACCGGGCGCGAAGGAGCCCCGCCCAGGCCATTAGCCAGGGCACTGGGCAGCTGATTGCGGGAAGCGATCGTGAGTTTCGCGAAAATTTTGTGCAAATGGTATTCGACAGTGTGCGGGCTGATGAACAGCTGGGCAGCGATCTGGCGGTTGGACAGGCCGTCGCCCGCCAGCCGGCCGATCTGATCCTCCCGGGCGGTGAGCTGGGCGGGGGGGTCGGTGGTCCGGTTGCGGACGCGTTCGCCGGTGGCGCGCAGCTCCCGCGCGGCTCGTTCGGCGAAGCCGTCGGCCCCCATGGACGCGAGCATCTGGTGTGCGCTGCGCAGTTGCCCGCGGGCGTGGGCGCGCCGGTTCTCGCGGCGCAGCCATTCTCCGTAGATGAGATGAGCGCGGGCGAGGTGCACAGTCATCCTGCTGCGGCCGAGCTGGCTGATCGCCTCCAGATAGAATTCCTCGGCGTCCCGGCCGCCGGCGATGAGAGCGCGGGATCGGGCTTCGATGCCCCGTGCCCACTGGCTGCCGCTCAGGCTGGTCCGCTCCGAGAGCTGGCGGAAGGCCGCCGCCGCGATCTCGTGGTCCCCGCAGCGCATCGCGGCCTCGATCAGCTCGGGCAGGACCCAGACACCGAAGCCGAGCTCGTCATGCTCACTGGCCTGCTGTGCGGCAGCGAGAGCGGCCGTGTAGTGGCCCAGCCCGTTGTGGAGCACCGCGGTCGCGAATTCGGCGCTGGCCATGGCCAGGCCCTCACCCCGCGCTGCTGCCTCCTGGACCCCGGCTTGGAACTGGCCCGTGTCGTGGCCGCGCCAGCCAGCGAGCAGCAGCGAGAAGTCGGCTATCCGCGCGTTGCCGGTGGCGGCTGTGATCGCGTCCGCCTCTTCGAGCAGGGCCGCAGCGGCGGTGAACTCGCCCGCGAAGATGTGGTGTGCCGCGACGTAATTGAGGGCGAACGGGAGCATGGTAAGCGCTCCGGCTTCGCGGGCCTGCCGGACGTGCCGGGCGGCCAGCGTGCGGCAGGCCTCGTCATCCCACAGGTCCATGGCCGTGTGGCAGCCCAACCACAGCCATCGCGTGTCGTCACCTCCGCTGCCCCCGGCGCCACTGCCGCCGTCGCCGAGGGCGCGCAGTGCACGCTGGAGTGCGGGTACGCCGGCCGAGTAACCCTCTGCGGACCGGGCCGCCAGGCCGTCCAGGAGGAAGTCCACGGCCCGTGGCGGGTTGGCTGGCGCCGGCGCGGTCCGGGCGGCCCGGGCCACGTGACGTGGGCTGTGGCCGCCGCCGGACCGGCCGGTGCGGATCGCCGCCCACAGCGCTTCCAGGTAGGTCTCGCGGGCCAGGGCGGGGTCGAGCGGGCTGAGGCGCCGGGCCGCCTGGAGCAGCAGCGGGGGAGCGTCGCGGCCTCGCAGGCGGGTGAAGGCGATCTGTGCGTCCAGCCGTTCCAGCCGGGCGCGTTCCAGCTCGCTGAGCGGTCCTGCCCCGGCGATGGCCAGCTGCCTGACGGCCGCGTCTGGCATACCTGCCTCGTACTTGGCCTGCGCTGCGGCGAGGGCGCGGGTGGCCCGCGCCCGCGGCGCTGGCGTCAGGGCAGCGGCGCGTTCGAGGAAGGCGGCGGCCGCGGCCAGGCCCCCGCGGGCGTGCGCACGGCTCGCCGAGCGCTCCAGCTCGGCAGCGATGCCCTCATCGGGCTCAAGTGCGGCCTGGGCCCGGTGCCAGGCCCGCCGGTCGGGATCGGTGCCCGGATCGGTGGCCTCCGCGATGGCGTGGTGGGCCAGCCGGCGGCCGGTCGCCGACGCGGCCTGGTAGACAGCTGAACGGACCAGCGGGTGGCGGAAGGTGACCCTGGCTCCCGCGGTGAAGAGCCCGGCTGTCTCGGCCGGGCCAGCGGCATCCGTGCCGATGCCAAGGCTCCTGGCCGCGCGCCACAGCAGAGCCGGGTCGCCTACCGGCTCGGCTGCGGCGAGGAGCAGGAGGCTCTGGGTCATCTCCGGAAGCGGCGCGATCCGCCGCTGGAAACTCTGCTCTATTCTGCCGGTCACCGTCAGCTCGCCTACTACGCCGAACCCGCCCGCCAGTTCCGCGGCCGCAATCCCGCGGGGCAATTCGAGCAGCGCGAGCGGGTTGCCGCCGGCCTCCGCGACAATCCGGTCGCGGACTCGCTCATCGATCCGGCCGGGGATCACCGAGGCCAGCAGGGCCCGGGCGTCAGCGTCGGGCAGGCCCTCGAGGAGCAGCTCGGGCAGGCGCGCGAGGGGGATCGCGCCCGGGTCACGGATGCTGATGATCATCGCGACCGATTCGGCTTCCAGCCTGCGGGCCACGAAGGCCAGGACCTGGGCCGAGGTCTGGTCCAGCCATTGCGCATCATCGATCAGGCACAGCAGCGGCTGCTCCGCGGCCACCTCGGACAACAGGGTCAGAACCGCCAGACCCACGAGGAAGCGGTCCGGTGCGCTGCCCGAGCGCAGCCCGAAGGCGACGCCGAGAGCATCACGCTGCGGTCCGGGCAGCCTGATGCCGCGATCCAGCATCCGGCCGCAGAGCTGGTGCAGCGCCGCAAAGGGCAACTCCATCTCCGACTCGACGCCCTCAGCGCGTGCCACCTGGAAGTCCTGTGCGGTACCGGCGGCGTAACTCAGCAGCGCGGTCTTGCCGATACCGGCCTCGCCGCACACCACCAGCGCCCGGCTGCGCCCGGCCCGGACGTCCGCGAGCAGCCCGTCGAGGACCATGCACTGCTGGCCACGGCCGCGGAGCATCACCACCCCCTCTTGGCGGCTTCCTGATCACAGTAGAACCGGGCCGCCTTCATGAACAGCCCATGGACTTCGCTGCGGAAACCAGGGGGCCGGCTAAGGATCCCATAGACGCGAACGCCCTTGTCAGAGGCAGATGGTTGTGGAGTGGGCCATCCGCCTGCACCCCAGGGCCTCAGGGGTTCACACGCCTGCGGAGGAGCGCGTCATGCCGTTGGTCCTCATCAAAGTCGCCGAGGGACTCTTCACCGGGAAGCAGAAGCACGACCTCGCCGCCAAGATCACGGACGTGATGGTGGCCTTCGAGGGTTCCGAGGCCTTCCGCGAGGTGGTCTGGGTACTCATCGAAGAACTCCAACGCGACAGCTGGCACATCGGCGGCCAGCCATTCTTCGGGCCACCCACCCTGATGGCTGCCCTCGGCCGCTCAAAA
>DATCEO010000128.1:0-21193 GCA_036510065.1 Streptosporangiaceae bacterium
TGCTCCATGGTGCGTTCTTCCAGCACCACGAGCCGGAGGTGCTCGTAGAGAGCCTGCTCGACCGGCTTACGACCGGCCGCATCGAGATCGACATGATCCAGTTCCGTGGCATCGAGTTCCGCGGCGTGGACAACCGGCTGATGGCGCTCAAGCTGGTCCAGATCGGGCTGAGCGGGGTGGCCATGTTCGGGGCCGACCGCGAGGTGCTGCAGCCCAGCGAGGTGCTTCGCAAGAAGGCGATCATGGTCGAGCGGGGCAGCTTCCGGCCGCCGACGCACGTGAACCTCGACATGCTCGAGACGGCCAGGGAGAGGTTCTCGGCCGACCCGGCGGTGGCGGGCAAGCCGGTGCTGGCCCTGACCGAGATCACCATGCGCAACCTGCTGGCCGGGGGCGGCAGCGTCGACCGGCGGGACTTCCTGGCCCGCGCGGAACTGCTGGCCGCCTGCGGCATGACGGTGCTCATCAGCGACTACTTCGATTACTACCGGCTGGCCGCCTACATTGCCGAGCGGACCAGCGAGCGGATCGGCATCGTGATGGGGGTGCCGAGCCTGATCGACTTGTTCGACGAGAAGAACCACGCCCAGCTGCCCGGCGGCATCCTGGAAAGCTTCGGGCGGCTGTTCAAGAACGACCTCAAGCTGTACGTCTATCCGCTCCAGGCCGGGCCGGACGACGAGCTCGGGACCGTCGAGAATGTCCGGGTCCGCCCGGAGCTGCAGCCGTTGTACGACTACCTGGCCGGGCGCGGCAGCTTCGTGGACCTCGACAACTACCGGCCGGAGTTCCTGCAGATCTTCAGCCGCGACGTCCTGCGCAGGATCGCGGCGAACGACGAGTCCTGGGAGACCATGGTCCCGGCCGACGTGGCCACCCTGATCAAGCGCCGGGCGTTCTTCGGCTACGTCCGGCCGGGCCTGGACTGACGGCTCACCCGGCGGCGGCCGGGAGCCGGGCCGCCCGCGGGCAGGCGCAGCTCGGCGTACAGGGCGCGGTGGTCGCTGCCGGGCACCGGATACGCGGCGGTGCTGAGCACGGCGCAGCGCGGGTCGACGAGCACGTGATCAAACGTCAGCAGGGCCGGGCCGCCCCGGACCATGGGCCCCCAGGTGGGGACCAGCCCGCGGCCGACCTGGCTGGCGGCGTCGACGTAGCCCAGGCGCAGGAGCCGGCGGAACTGCGCGTGGTCATGCGTGGCGTTGTAATCGCCGGCCAGGATGACCGGCGGGTCAGCCGGGGTGCCCGGCGGGGGCAGCACCGCCAGCTCGCCCCGCCAGCGCGGGACCGCGATCGCCGACCAGGGCGGGTACGGCGGATGCGGGTGGACGCAGACCAGCTGCACCGACGGCCCACCGGGCAGGTCGAGCCGGGCGGTGGGCTGGGAGGCGAAGCTGGACTCGATGGCCAGGCCGTCACGCAGCGGGTAACGGGCGTAGATAGCGCTGCCGCGGTAACGATACTGCCGGACATCGTCAATCCCGCTGGGCAGCAGGTCACGCAGCCCGGCCTGCTTGAGCCGGGTCACCGCGTCATCGCTGAGCTCCTGCAGGAACAGCACGTCGGCGTCGGTCCGAGCGACCAGGTCCACGACCGCCGGCCCGGCGGCCCGGCCGAACAGCAGGTTCACGGTCAGCACGCGGAGCACGGGGCCGGTGGTGGCCGGCTGCCGGCGCGGGATCGCCCGAGGCGCCGTCACCGCGGTCAGGGCGGCCGCGGCGAGCGCGGCCGTAGCCGACGGGCCAGTCTGGTCCAGCAGCAGTGCCGCCAGCCCGGCTGCGGCCGTGACCTGCGGACTGAGCGAGACCAGCGGGACGGCCGCCCGCTCTAGCGGGCGATACCGGTCGGCGGCCGCGAGGCGGGCGACCGCCAGGGCGGCGACGCAGCCCGCGACCGTCCACTCCAGACGTGGTGAAGGCACTGGGTCATCCTTCCAGGCTCGCGGCGGCGTAGCGTCCCCGGTGGCCGCCCGCGCGCCGCGGCGGCCGTGGCCGGAGGGAAGGATGACGGATGCGAGTAGCAGATTCGGTGGCACTGGTCACCGGCGCCGGGCGCGGAATCGGCCGCGCGCTGGCCCGCGAGCTCGTCGAGCGGGGCGCCCGGACCGTGTACGCGGCAGCCCGGGATCCGGCCACCGTCACCGACCCCGGGCTGGTGCCTATCGCACTCGACATCACCGATCCGGACCGGATCGCCCAGGTGGCCCGGCAGCGCGCGGATGTCGACCTGCTGATCAACAATGCCGGCGTCATGACGCTGAGCCCGCTGATCGGCGCCCCCAGCACCGACGGCGCGCGACTGGAGATGCGGACCAATTACTTCGGGACGCTGGACATGTGCCGAGCCTTCGCGCCCGTGCTGGCGGCCAACGGCGGCGGGGCGCTGGTCAACATGCTCTCGATCGTGAGCTGGTTCACCAATCCCAACAACGGCACCTACGGCGCGTCCAAGGCCGCCGAGTGGGCCATGACCAACGGCGTGCGCGTCGAGCTGGCCCGGCAGGGCACCCTGGTCGTGGCGGTGCACGCCGGCTTCATCGACACCGACATGACCGCCGCCATCGACGCGCCCAAGATCAGCCCCGCGGACGTGGCCCGCCAGGTCCTCGACGGCGTCGAGGCCGGCCAGGTCGAGGTGCTCGCCGACGAGCGGACCCGGCGGGTCAAGGCCTCGCTCTCACGTGACCAGGAGCTGATCTATCCGGCCGTGCAAGCCGACTGGGACAATGCCCGCTAGCCGCCAGCGCGGGGCTCGCCCCGGTACGTGCCGAACGACCAGCGGTTGCCCTCCGGGTCGCGCACGGCGAAGTCCCGGGATCCGTAGTCGGTCTCGTGCAGCCCGGTGATGACCTCGGCCCCGGCCGCCGTCGCCCTGGCGAACAGCCCGTTGGGATCGTCGGTCACCACGTAGGCGCCCAGGCTGCCGGGCGGCACGGGCCAGGGATCCTCGCCCGCCGTGTCCTCGCGGGCTGACCCGAGCATGATGCCGCCACCGGGCGGCCAGGACAGCTGGGCATGGTGCACGACGTCACCCTCGCCGTAGACCACGGTCTCCTCGAAGCCGAAGGCCTCGACCAGGAAGCGGATCAGGGCGCGCGCGTCGCGGGCCCGCACGGTTGGCCACACCTGCGGTGGCGGTGCCTTATCGCTCATGCTGGCCAGCCTCCCAGCTGCGGTCGCCAGCGGCTTGGACGTTCCGGAACTCCTGCGCGAGCCAGGCGGTCGGCGGGCAGCCGGCCAGCGCGCCGAACTCCTGGTCCAGGTGGGCCTGGTCGTAGTAGCCATGACCGGCCGCCAGCTCGGCCAGGCCGGGCCGCTGGCCGGCCTGGACCCGGCGCTGCAGCTGCCGCCGCGCCCGGTCGAACCGGATCACCCGCGCGGCCGCCTTGGGCGTCAGGCCGATCTGGGCCCGGAACTGGGTCCGCAGGTGGCGGTCGCTCCACCCGGTATCGGCAGCCAGCCGGGCGACGCTGGCCCGGCCACCGGAGCGCAGCAGCATTCGCCAGGCCTGCCTGACCTCGGGGCTGATCCCCGGCCACCCGCCACCGCCATGCGCCCCGCCGCCGCAAGCCCTGGCCAGCAGAATCTCATCGAGTACGGCGAACCGCTGCGGCCAGGTCGCGCACTCGCGCAGGCGCTCGCGGAGCTGCCCGGCCAGCGGGCCGAGCACGGCGGCGCCCCCGACATCCAGCGACGCCAGCTCGCCAGCCGGCTGGCCCAGCAGCGCCCCGGCGCCGAGCGGGCTCAGCGCTACCTGAATGCCGGACTGGCGGCCCTCGTGGGTGATCAGCGCCGGAGCAGTGTGCAGCCCGCCGACGAGCGTGTCGTAGCGGCCGGCGGGCTGGCCGGGGTCGGGGTGCCCGGCGACGACCAGCGGGTCATCCAGGGTGACGATCAAGGTGAGATAGGGCGAGGGCAGCCCGCGGTGCACGGCCGGCGGCAGGCCGGCCTGGCGATAGCCGGAATACCCGGCGATCAGCGGGCGCAGCCCAGCCGCCGGGCGCCGCATCACGTGCTCGTCCACCCATCCCCGCTGCTCCACCGTGGTAACCGGCGGTCCCCCGCCGTTGGCCGACATCGCGGATTCCCGCGCCCTCGTCACTGGCGGCCCTCCTGCTCGCAGCGGCAGCCGGCCCGCAACGCCCGCATTGTGGACGGTGTGACGCAGCTCACCAATCCATTTCCCGCGGGCCGCCGAACTACATGCGGGAAACGGCCAACCGAGGGGGTGCTACCGACGTGCGACCAGCTTACGGCAGGCGTTGTCGGCAGCGTGGCCGCGGCGGCGGCGCCTGGTCACATGGCTAGGCGCCGCATCGCCGTCGTCGGCAGCGGTATCGCCGGCCTGACCGCGGCCTACGTGCTGTCCCGCCGCGACGATGTCACCCTGTTCGAGGCCGACGACCGGCTCGGCGGGCATGCCCACACCCATCAGGTGGCCGACGCGGCCGGTCCCGACATCTACGTCGATTCCGGCTTTATCGTGCACAACCAGAAGACCTATCCGCTGCTGACTCGGCTGTTCGCCGAGCTGGGCGTGGCCGTGCAGGCCTCTGAGATGAGCATGTCGGTGAGCTGCGCGGGCTGCGGCCTGGCCTATGCCGGCCAGCGCGGGCTGGGCGGACTGGCGGCCGGGCTGCGCCGCGGACGGCTGCGGTACGCGCGGATGCTCGGCGAAGTGCTCCGGTTTCATCGCAGCGCGCGACGGCTGCTCGCCAGTGGCGCGCAGCCGGCGGAGCCAACCCTGGGCGAGTTCCTGGCCGCCGGCGGCTACTCCCGTTACTTCACGACCCACTTCGCGCTGCCGTTCGTGGCCGCGGTGTGGTCCTGCCCGCCGCAGACGGCGCTGCGCTACCCGGCCCGCTACCTGTTCGAGTTCATGAACCATCACGGCCTGCTGTCGGTGACGGGCTCGCCGCCCTGGCTGACCGTGACCGGCGGCTCGCGCAGCTACGTCGACCGGGTGGGCAAGCAGCTGGCGGCGGTCCGGACCGGCGCGCCGGTCACCGCGGTGCTACGGCCCGACACCGGCCCACAGGTGCGTTACCAGGATAGGGACGGCAGCCAGGCCGAGCGGTTCGACGCGGTCGTGATCGCTACGCACCCCGACCAGGCGCTGCGCCTGCTGGCCGATCCGACGCCGGCCGAGCGGGAGGTGCTGGGCGCGTTCCGGTACTCGCGGAACGAGACCATCCTGCATACCGACGGCAGCGTGCTCCCGGCCAGCCGCCGGGTCCGCGCGTCCTGGAACTACGCGCTGCCGTCGTGCGCCGCCTCCAGTAGCCAGGTCCAGGTCAGCTATGACATGGGCCGGCTGCAGCGGCTGCCGACGGCGCGGCCCTACGTGGTGACGCTGAACGGGGCCGGCGCGATCAGGCCCGAGCACGTGATCGCCGCGATGAGCTACGAGCATCCGGTCTACGACCCGGCCGGCGTCGCCGCCCAGCGCCGGCTGCCGGAGCTGAACGACGGCGTGACCGCGTTCGCCGGGGCCTACCAGGGCTGGGGCTTCCACGAGGACGGCTGCCGGTCCGGCCTGACGGCGGCACAGTCTCTGGGAGGCCGCTGGTGATGGCCGCCAAGCAGCAGCCCGTCCGCCAGGACCAGGCCCGGCTGCCGAACCCGCCGCGCCCCGTGCCGCGGGATGCACAGCCGCGGCCCGCGCTGTATGAGTGCACCATCCGGCATGTCCGGGCGGCGCCGCTGCGCAACGCCTTCACCTACCGGACCTTTCAGTGGCTGGTCGACCTGGACGCCCTGCCCGACCTGCCGGGATGGCTGCGCCCGCTGGCCAGCTTCCGCGCCGCCGATCACCTCGGCGAGGCCGGCCGGAGCATCCGCGAGAACGTGGACCGGTACCTGGCCACCCAGGGCGTCGACCTGCACGGCGGCCCGATCACCATGCTGGCCCACGGCCGGGTGCTCGGATACGTGTTCAACCCGCTGACCGTGTACTGGTGCCACGACCGGGACGGCGCACTGGCCTGCGTGCTCGCTGAGGTGCACAACACCTACGGGCAGCGGCACTGCTACCTGATGCGCACCGATGCGCGCGGCCGGGCGCGGGTCGACAAGGACTTCTACGTCTCGCCGTTCTACCCCGTCGACGGCAGCTACCGGATGTCGCTGCCGGAGCCGGGCGAGCGGCTCTCGCTCACGATCGCGCTGCACCGGCCGGGCGGCGAGGCACCGTTCGTGGCCAGCGTGCGTGGTCGCCGCCAGGCGGCGACCACGGCCGGGCTGCTGCGCGCGGCAGTCCGGCATCCCTGGTCCACGGCCGCCGTCACGGGCCGCATCCACGCCCAGGGCCTGAAGCTCTGCGCCCGCGGCCTGCCGATCGCGCGCAGGCCAGGCCACTGCCCGCAGGAGGGAGTCCAATGAGCCAGACGACACGGCTAGCGCCGCCAGCCGGCCAGCCGGACGCAGCCGGCATCGGCACTGCCCGCGGCGTCGGCACTCCCCGCGGCGTCGGCACAGTAGGCGGTCACGGCCGAGACGGCGGTCACGGTGCCGCCGGCGTGGACGCCGAGCGGTGGCCGGACGTCGCCGCCGTCCCGCGCGGCCCGGTCCGGGCGGCCGTCGCCCGGCTGCTCCTGCAGATGGTCGCGAACCGGCTCAAGGTCGCAGTCCAGCTTCCGGACGGCCACCTGATCCGCGACGCGCGACTCGGCACGCCGACCATGTTCCTGCACCGGCCGGATGACTTCTTTCGCCGGGTCGGAGCGGGCGGCCTGATCGGCTTCGGCGAGTCCTACATGGCCGGCGACTGGGACTCCGACGACCTGCCCGGCCTGCTGACGATCATGGCCACCCAGATCGACCGGCTGGTGCCCCGGCGGCTGCAGTGGCTGCGCGGCCTGTACGTCGCGCGGCCGCCGGCCGACTGGGACGCCGACGAGCAGGGCGCGCGGCGCAACGTGCACCGGCACTATGACTTGTCCAATGACATGTTCGCGCTGTTTCTCGACGAGACGATGATGTACTCCGCGGCGCTGTTCGAGCCCGACGAGCTGGGCGCGCCGGACCTGGCCGTCAGCCGCCTGGCGGCGGCGCAGCGGCGCAAGATCGACCGGCTGCTGGAGGACACCGGCGTCGGCCCCGGGTCACGGGTCCTGGAGATCGGCACGGGCTGGGGGGAGCTGGCCATCAGGGCGGCCGCCCGCGGCGCCGAGGTGCTGACCGTCACCGTCTCGGCGCAGCAGCGCGCGCTGGCGCTGCAGCGGGTGGCCGCGGCCGGGCTGTCCGGCCGGGTCACGGTCGATCTGCGGGACTACCGCGAGGTGACCGGCCAGTTCGACGCCATCGTGTCCGTCGAGATGATCGAGGCGGTCGCCGAGCGCTACTGGCCGGAGTATTTCCGGGTCCTGGACCGGCTGCTGGCCCCGGGCGGCCGGATCGGCCTGCAGGCCATCACCATGCCGCACTACCGGATGCTGGCCACCCGCCGGACGCAGACCTGGATCCTGAAGTACATCTTCCCCGGCGGGCTCATCCCGTCGATCGCCGCGATCGAGGACAACCTGCGCCGGCACACCGGCCTGGAGATCACCCGGCGCCGCGACTTCGGGCCGCACTACGCGCGGACGCTGCAGATCTGGCGGGACCGGTTCGCCGCCGCGGCCGGCGACCTGGGCCGGCTCGGATTCGACCAGGTCTTCCGCCGGATGTGGGAGCTGTACCTGTGTTACTCGGAGGCCGGCTTCCGGTCGGGCTACCTGCAGGTGTCCCAGTTCGTCCTGGCCCGCGCGCAGGCGGCCGCGCCGCCGGCTATCGGCCGCGCGGAGCCAGACGAGAGCGGCGACGAGGTGGCGGCGTGACCCGGCAGGCCAGCGCGCCGCCCCTGCCGCGGTCCGGCGTGGCCACGGTGCTGGCCGGGGTGGCTGAGC
The DNA here is from genome assembly GCA_036510065.1 of Streptosporangiaceae bacterium. GTDB lineage: Bacteria > Actinomycetota > Actinomycetes > Streptosporangiales > Streptosporangiaceae > DASUBV01. The sequence goes on from DATCEO010000128.1 coordinate 7,886, forward strand.
AGTTCTTCCGGGGTGAGCTGCCCGTCCGGCTGCGCGCCTGGGACGGCAGCGAGGCGGGACCGGCGGCCGGCCCGGTGCTGGTGCTGCGCAGCCGGCAGGCCCTGCGCCGGATGCTGTGGCATCCGGGCGAGCTCGGCCTGGCCCAGGCCTACGTGACCGGCGAGCTGGACGTCGAGGGTGACATCACCGACGGGCTGCGGGCGGTCTGGCAGGCGGCCCGGGACCGGGGCCTGGCCGGCTCCCGGCCGGCGGCCGGGTGGGCGGCCGCGGCCAGCGCCGCGATCCGGCTGGGCATCCCTGGTCCCCGCCCGCCCGCACCGGCCTCGCAGGCCCGGGTCCGGGGACGCCTGCACAGCAAGAGCCGCGACCAGGCCGTCATCGCCCATCACTACGACGTGCCCGCCGCGTTCTACGAGCTCATCCTCGACCCGCAGATGGCCTACTCCTGCGCGCTGTGGACGTCCGCCGATCCCGATTACACCCTGGCCGACGCGCAGCGGGACAAGCTCGACGCGATCTGCGGCAAGCTGCAGCTGACCGCCGGCCAGCGGCTCCTGGATGTCGGCTGCGGCTGGGGCTCCCTGGCCATTCATGCCGCCCGCAGCTACGGCGCCCGGGTCACCGCCGTCACCCTGGCCGCCGAGCAGGCGGCCTACGTCCGGGCCAAGGTGACCAGGCTCGGCCTGTCGGACCTGGTCACGGTGGTCAACCAGGACTACCGGGACATCACCGGCGGGCGGTACGACGCGGTCGCCTCCGTCGAGATGGGCGAGCATGTCGGCGACCGCGAGTATCCGGCGTTCTGCGCCCTGCTGCGCGACCGGCTGGAGCCGGGCGGCCGCCTGCTGGTCCAGCAGATGTCCCGGGGCTCGCGGGCACCGGGCGGCGGTGCCTTCATCGAGGCTTACATCGCGCCCGACATGCACATGCGGCCGCTCTGTCAGACGGTGTCCCTGCTCGGCGACGCCGGCCTGGAAGTGCTCGGCGTGCAGGCGATGCGCGAGGATTACACCCGGACCATCCGGGCCTGGCTGGCCAGCCTGGAGCGGCACTGGACGGAGGCCAGCGCCATGATCGGCGTGGAAGCCGCCCGGGTCTGGCGGCTGTACCTGGCGGGCGGCGCGCTGGCGTTCGAGGAGGGCCGGATGGGCGTGGACCAGATCCTGGCTCGCCGGGCCGCCCCCGACCCGGCGGTCCTGCTCAGCGAGCCCGCCGGCCTGCTCGCCGGCCCCGCCGGCCCGGCCGGCCCGCGATGACCAGTTCGGCGCTGGGCGCCCTGGGCCTGACGCTGATCGTCACGGCCGCCGCCATCGTCGCGTTCCTGCTGCTGACCTTCGCCGTGGCCCGGCTCGTCGGGCGTTACAACGTCGTCGACGTGGTCTGGGGGCCCGGATTCGCGCTGATCGCGGTGGTCTCCCTGGCGATGTCGGACGGCTACGGCAGCACCAGCCGCAAGGCCCTGCTGGCCGGGGCGACGATCGTGTGGGGGCTGCGGCTGGGCAGCTACATCGCCTGGCGCAGCCGGGGCCTGGGCGAGGATCCCCGGTACCGGGAGATGCTGGACAAGGCACCGGGCAGCCGCGCGGCCTATGCCCTGCGGAAGGTGTTCCTGCTGCAGGCCGGGCTCATCTGGCTGATCTCGGTCCCGGTCCAGGCGGGCATGTTCCAGCGCGGCGGGTCGGCCTGGATCCTCGCGCTGGGCGTGGTCATCTGGCTCGGCGGCCTGGCGTTCGAGTCCATCGGCGACGCGCAGCTGGCCCGGTTCAAGTCCGATCCGGCGCACCGGGGCACGGTGATGGATCGCGGCCTGTGGCGCTATACCCGCCACCCCAACTACTTTGGCGACGCCTGCGTCTGGTGGGGCCTGTTCCTGATCAGCGCTGGTTCCTGGATCGGCCTGGTGGCCGTCTTCGCGCCCATCCTGATGACGTTCCTGCTGGCCAGGGGCAGCGGCAAGCCGATCACCGAGAAGCTGCTGGGTGCCCGGCCGGGCTACGCGGAGTACGTGGCCAGGACGAGCGGTTTCTTCCCGCTGCCGCCGCGCGCCGCTAGTTGATGCCGCGGTCGTAGCCCTCCCAGAAGGGGGCACGCAGCTTGAACTTCTGCAGCTTCCCGGTCGCCGTCCTGGGCAGTGACTCGCGCAGGTCGACCGAGGTCGGGCACTTGTAGTGAGCGAGCCGGTCCCGGCAGTGCCCGATCAGGTCTTGCTCGGTGGCGGCCTGCCCGTCGCGCAGCACGACCAGGGCCGTGACCGTCTCGCCCCACCTGGGGTCCGGCACCCCGATGACGGCGACCTCGGCCACGGCCGGGTGCTGGTAGAGGCAGTCCTCGACTTCCACCGAGCTGACATTCTCCCCGCCGGAGATGATGACGTCCTTCTTGCGGTCGGAGATCACCAGGTACTCGCCGGCTTCGATCCGGCCCTTGTCCCCGGTGTGGAACCAGCCGTCCGCCAGCACCTTGGCCGACTCCTCGGGCTGCTGCCAGTAGCCGGCGAACACGTGGTTGGACCGGGCCAGCACCTCGCCGTCCTCGTCGGTCTGAATGCCCACGCCGACCGCGGGCACCCCGGCCCGCGCCTGCAGCCGGGCCCGCTCGGCGGCCGCCAGCCCGTCCCACTCGGCCGGGGCCCGGTTGATTGTCAGCAGGGGGGCGGTCTCGGTCAGCCCGTAGATCTGGATGAATTCCCAGCCCAGCTCGGTCTCGACCCGCTCGATGGTCTTCGACGGCGGCGGAGCGCCGGCCACCACGATCCGGACCGTGCCGGCGCCGGGGATGGGACGGCCAGCGGCCAGCCGGTCGGCGCCGGCATTCAGGATGGCGGCCACGACGGCCGGGGCGCCGCACAGCAGGGTCACCCCGTGCTCCTCGACCCGGCGCAGGATCTGCTCGCCGTCGATCTTCCGCACGATGACCTGCGGCAGGCCCATGGCCGTGACCGCGTACGGCATGCCCCATCCGTTGCAGTGAAACATCGGCAGCGTGTGCATGAACACGTCCCGGTCGGTCACCGCCGTATGCCAGCCGAAGATCGCCGCGTTAAGCCAGCAGTTGCGGTGCGTCAGCTGCACGCCCTTGGGCCGGGCGGTGGTCCCGCTGGTGTAGTTGATGCTCGCGGTAGCGTCCTCGTCGGCCTCCCAGGCGGCCGGCCGCGCTCCCGCGGGTGCCGCCGCGAACAGCTCGGCGTCGGCGGCGCCGTCCAGCACGATCCGGTGCTTGGCGGTCACGTCGCGCAGCGCCTCGTCGGACTCCGGGTCCACCAGCAGCACCGTCGTGCCCGAGTGCTCAACGATGTAACGGATCTCTTCCGCATTCAGCCGGTAGTTGACCGGCACCAGTACCCGGCCATAGCCGCTGACGCCGAAGTAGGCGATCTGAAAGCGGGCCGCGTTCGGGCTGACGATCGCGACCCGCTCGCCGTGCGCCACGCCGAGGTCATCCAGGGCGATCGCCATCCCCCGCGCCCGTCCCTCCAGCTCGGCGTACGTCAGCGTCCCGAGGGATCCGGCCGTCCCTGGCTCGTCGATCACGGCGGGCCGGCCGCCGTAGACGGCGGCCCCACGGCTGAGGAAGTCTCCGATCGTTAGCGGCACCCTCATGGCGATCCCCTCTGGCGCACCGGACTGGAGCGGCGCGGGCCCGGCCAGGACCCGGCTCGCTGGTGCATTCCTATCAGGACATCGCCCGCGAGGACACCCGCCGCCGGCCGCGGTCGCGGTTAGGCGCGGCCCGCACTGGACGCACTGGCCAGCTCGCGCCGCGGGCGGCCGCCGGAGGGCATCGGCACGACGACGGGCACGGACAGCGGGGTGGTATCTGACACGCGCGCGGCAGCTGGCCGGGAGCCGGACTGCGCCGCGGCGGACTGCGCTGCGGCGGACTGCCTTGTGGCGGACGGCCGGGTGTCCGGGTGCCGGAGCACCATCCACAGCGGGATGCCCGCCACGGCCAGGAAGAACACCGCGCCTAGCGGCATATTGAGCCAGAACCAGCTCATCAGCTATCGCCTCCACAGAAGACCCGTTCCCGGCGAGCCATTCGCCGGCGTCATGTCTCTAGAGTCGGCCCGGCGCTTCTGTAGAGGCTCTGTGCCGCCTTTGCCGCGCCCATGAATGACCGGGCCGCGGCCGGGAGCCAGCCCAGGTGGCTCAGCCTGGTCCGGAGCTGTCCCGCATGACCTGCGGAAACAGCTGAAGGGCGGGACTCGTGGCGCGGTCAGCGGCCGTGGTCCGGGGGGCTTCGTATGATCACTGTCACGGTGCCGCCCGGTGCCGCCCGGTCCCGCCGGGCAGAGCTAGCTTGAGGCGACAGGAGATCTCGTGACTGACTACCCGAAGGCGCTTGCTCCGCCTGATCAGGTCCAGCCCGTGCCGCGGCGGATCCGCGCGATGCTCGGCAGCGAGGTGGTGCTGGACACCACCGAGGCGCTGTACGTCTGGGAGTGGCCGAACTACCCGCAGTACTACATCCCGGTCGCCGCGGTCCGGCCCGGCGTGCTGGTGGACGAGAACCACGTCCAGAAGCTGCACCTGGGCACCGCGCGGCGGCACGGGCTGCGGCTCGGCGACATCTCCCGGCCGGGCGCGGCCCGCGTCTACACCGACGACGCCCGCAACGGGCTGGGCGGCACCGTGCGGTTCGAGTGGGACGCCCTCGACGCGTGGTTCGAGGAGGACGAGGAGGTGTTCGTCCACCCCCGCAACCCCTACTCCCGAGTCGACGCGCTCCGCTCCACGCGGGCCGTGCGGGTCGAGCTGGAGGGCGTGCTGCTGGCCGAGTCATCCTCGCCCGTGCTGGTCTTCGAGACCGGCCTGCCGACCCGCTACTACCTGAACCGTACGGAGGTGAACTTCGAGCACCTGGCGCCGAGCGCCACCGTGACCGCCTGCCCGTACAAGGGCAAGACCACCGGCTACTGGTCAGTCCGCATCGGGGAGACCGTCTACCCGGACCTGGCCTGGGCCTACGACTTTCCCACCCGCCAGCTGCTGCCGATCGCCGGGCTGATCGCCTTCTACAACGAGAAGGTCGACATCCTCATCGACGGCCGCCCTGTCGACCGCCCCGTCACCCACTTCTCCTAGCGGCTCCTGGCGGCCATTTCATCGGTGGTTCGGTCTGGACTGGTCATGACCAGTCCAGACCGAACCACTGTCGGCTGTCCACAGGGAGACCAGCCGGAATGACTCGGCCCAGGCCGGAGCGAATACCCCCTCGCCGCCCCCGGCTGCCCGGCCCGGCCGTAGCAGCCGCCTTTGTAACGAGTCTGGCAGTAATGCCAGGACGCCCCTTGACACCATGACGGCCTGACCTGAGACTAACTTCACATATTTGAAACGTTCCATTAACGGCGCGGAAGTGCAGGAAGGCAGCCATGGACCCCGTCCCCGGAGCTACGGCGCCAGCCGAGCCCGAAGCGCCCGCCGGGCCGCAGCCCGACGTGCTCGCCGGGCCGCGGGCCGACGCCCCGGCGCCTGGTCCTGGCGGCGCGGACGGCCCGGCGGTGCTGTCCCTGCAGCATGCCGCGAAGGCGTTCGGCGCCGTCCAGGCGATAGCGGACGGAGTCATCGAGCTGCGGGCCGGCGAGGCGCACGCCCTCGTGGGCGAGAACGGAGCCGGGAAGTCGACGCTGGTCAAGATCCTGGCCGGCGTCTATCAGCTCGACAGCGGGACCCTGCTGATCGACGGGCAGCCTGCCACGCTGGGCAGCCCGGCGGTCGCGCGCGACGCCGGGATCGCGGTGATCTACCAGGAGCCCACGCTGTTCCCCGATCTGAGCGTGGCGGAGAACATCTTCATGGGCCGCCAGCCGCTGCGCGCCGGGCGCCGGATCGACGCCAGGGCCATGCGAGCCGAGGCCGCCCGGCTGTTCGCTGAGCTGGGGGTCCGGCTGGATCCGCTCCGCGTCTGCCGCGGCCTGTCCATCGCTGACCAGCAGATCGTCGAGATCGCTAAGGCGCTCTCGCTGGACGCGCGGGTGATCGTGATGGACGAGCCCACGGCGGCACTGTCGGCCGCCGAGGTGAGCCGCCTGTTCCAGGTGGTCGCGACGCTGCGGGCCGGCGGGGCGGCGGTGCTGTTCATCTCGCACCGGCTGGAGGAGGTCTTCGAGATCTGCCAGCGGGTCACTGTCATGCGCGATGGCCGGCACGTCATGACCGGCCCGCTCGACGGCCTGACCGGGGATGACCTGGTCCGGGCCATGGTCGGCCGCGACATGCCGGTGCGCACCGACGCCGAGCGCCGGGCGCCGGGCGGTCAGGTGCTCACGGTCGAGCACCTGACCAGGGAGGGCGTGTTCGCCGATATCTCCTTCGACGTCCGCGCCGGGGAGATCGTCGCCCTGGCCGGCCTGGTCGGGTCGGGCCGCACCGAGGTGGCGCGGGCGATCTTCGGCATCGACTCCTACGACGCCGGGTCGGTCAAGGTGAGCAGCCGGAAGCTGCGCCGGGCGTCGCCCACCGACGCGATGGCGGCCGGGATCGGCTTCGTGCCCGAGGACCGGCGGCAGCAGGGCCTGGTCATGGACATGTCGGTGCAGCAGAACATGGCGCTGGCCTCGCTGCGCAGGCTCGGCCGCCACGGGCTGATCACCGGCAGCGCCGAGCGCAAGTTCGCCACCGACTGGTCGCTGCGGCTGCGGATCAAGTACGGCAGGCTGACCGACCCGGTATCGCGCCTGTCGGGCGGCAACCAGCAGAAGGTCGTGCTGGGCAAGTGGCTCGGCCGGCAGCCGACACTGCTGATCGTGGACGAGCCCACCCGTGGCATCGACATCGGCACCAAGGCCGAGGTGCACCGGCTGCTCGGCCAGCTCGCCGGCGACGGCGTCGCCATCTTGATGATCTCCTCCGAGCTGCCCGAGGTCCTGCAGGTCGGCGACCGGATCCTGGTCATGCGCGAGGGCCGCCTGGCGGCGCAGTTCGATCACGGGCAGGCCACCGAGGAGCGGATCATCGCGGCCGCGACCGGGCAGCTGGAAGGGCAGGCGCGGTGAGCACCACCCTGACGCCCCGGCGGGAACCACCCCAGCCCTCTGGTCCCGAGGTCAGCTCGCGCCGGCTCACCGAGCGCGTCTTCCGGGTCCGGGAATCGGGCATCCTGGCGGTCCTGATCGTCTTCGTGGCGGTCACCGCCGCCGTCCAGCCCCGTTTCCTGGACCTGGCCAATATCCAGTTCGTGCTGATCAACGCGACGATCTTCGCCCTGCTGGCGGTGGGCGAGACCATGGTGGTGGTCAGCCGGAACGTCGACCTGTCCATCGGCTCGGTCGTGGGGCTGTCGGCCTACCTGTCGGCCAGCATGTTCAGCCACGTCCATGGCATCCCGATCCCGGTGGTGTTCCTCGCGGGCCTGGCCATCGGGCTGGCCTGCGGCGTCGCCAACGGGCTCATGGTGTCCCTCGGCCGGGTGCCCAGCCTGGTAGTGACGCTGGCCACGCTGTACATCATCCGGGGCATCGACATCCTGATCGTCGGCGGGAACCAGGTGGTGGCCCGGTCCCTGCCCGCCGCGTTCCTCAACATCCCGCAGGACACCATCGCCGGCATTCCCGACATGGCCATCGCGGTCGCCATCGTCGTGGCCGCGGGCGCCTATTACCTGCGCTCGTTCCGGTCCGGCCGGGAGCTGTACGCGATCGGCTCGAACCCGGACGGTGCCCGGCTGGCCGGGATCAGCGTCGGCAAGCGCGTGTTCACCGCGTTCGCGATCAGCGGGGCCCTGGCCGGGCTGGCCGGCGTGCTGTGGGCCGCGCAGTACCAGACCATCGACTCGACGGCCGGGACCGGCTACGAGCTGACGGTCATCTCGGCCGTGGTGGTCGGCGGCGTGGCGATCTTCGGCGGCAGCGGCACGGCCGTCGGGGCCGCGCTCGGCGCGCTGCTGCTGGGGACCATCACCTCGGCGCTGTACGTCCTGGGCATCTCGCCGTTCTGGGACCAGTCGATCGCGGGCTTCCTGCTCCTGCTGGCCATCTCCCTGGACCGGGCCATCTCGGTGCGCCTGCTGACGGCGCTGCGACTAAGGAGCTCCCGCGGTGCCACCTAACCAGAACCAGAGCCAGGCCCGGCCCGAACAGGACGAGCCGCTGGCCCCCCGCGGCGCGGTATCCGGGGAGAGCACCGCCCGGCCCGCTCCCGGAGAGCTGCTGCGCAGCTCGCTGCGCTGGGAGACGGGCCTGGTGATGGCGGTCATCGCCATCGTGATCGCGGGCGCCGTGGTGTCCCCGCAGTTCCTGACCGGCGCCAACCTGTTCAACCTCGGGCTGTCCTACGGCGAGATCGCCATCATGACGCTGCCCATGGCCCTCATCGTCATCAGCGGCGAGATCGACCTGTCCGTGGCCTCGATCCTGGGCATGTCCAGCGCCGTGCTCGGCATCCTGTGGAGCTATCACTGGCCGATGCTGCTGATCTTCGTGGTGGTCGCCTGCGTCGGGGCGCTGGCCGGGCTGCTCAACGGCCTGCTGATCACCCGGCTCGGGCTGCCCTCGCTCGCGGTGACGATCGGCACGCTCGCGCTGTACCGGGGCATCGCGCTGATCATCCTGGGCCCCAAGACGATCTCCAGCTTCCCGGTTACCTATACCAACGTGGGCGTCAACACGGTGCCCGGTACCCAGCTCACCTACTCCGCCGGCATCTTCATCGTGCTCGCGGTGATCTTCGGCGCGGTGCTGCACTTCACGCCGTTCGGCCGGTCGATCTACGCCATGGGCGCCAGCCCGGACGCCGCGCGGTTCGCCGGCATCCGGGTCAAGCGGGTCAAGACCATCCTGTTCGTGGTCTCGGGCCTGGTCTGTGCCCTGGCCGGAGTGCTGTGGACCTTCCGGCTGTCGACCGCGGTGCAGAACAACGGCCTGGGGCTGGAGCTGGACGTGGTGGCCATCGTGCTGCTCGCCGGGGTCTCCATCTTCGGCGGCAAGGGCACGATGGCCGGCGTGGTGCTGGCCGTGCTGGTCTACACCGGCCTGCAGAACCTGCTGCTGCTGACCAACTTCAACCAGGAGGCCACCGGCATCGTCACCGGCGCGATCCTGCTGGCCAGCGTCTTCGTGCCGAACGCCGCGTCGTTCGCGTCCCGGTTCTCCGATCAGCTGAGGAAAAGGAGAGGCAAGATCAGGCCATCAGCTGCCCGGGCAGGCCTGAAATGAGGCGCGCGGCACGCGCGCAGTCCCCGGCGCTCCCGACCCAGGTGCCCGGCGTCCGTCGCTAGGCACCGCGCAGACCCGGCATTGTGGCCGGCTAATTGAAAGGATTCAGCTCATGAGACAGTCCTTGCGTAGAGCCGCGGGCCAGAGGGCGGTGCTGGGCTCGATGGCCGTGCTGGTGGCCTCGGCCATGCTGGCCGCCTGCAGCTCCTCGGGCAGCTCGACGAGCAGCGGCAGCGGCTCGTCGGCCTCGTCCTCCGGGGGCGCCAGCGCATCCGGCGGGCTGAAGAAGGGCCTCAAGGTATTCGTCATCCCCAAGAACCTGGGCAACCCGTACTTCACCACCTCCGACAGCGTGAACTCGGGCGGCGCCCTGGCCGCCCTGGGCACCCTGGGCGAGACCGGTACCGAGACCAGCGGCACGGACGCCACCCCCTCCTCCCAGATCCCGGCCATTCAGGCCGCGATCGCCAAGGGGGCCAACGCGCTCGTGGTCTCGGCCACGGACCCGTCCGCGCTGTGCCCCACGCTCACCTCCGCCATGAAGCGGGGCATCGCGGTGGTCACCTACGACTCCGACGCTCCCGCCTGCCGCAGCCTGTTCATCAACCAGGCCTCGACGGCCGCGATCGGCACCAGCGAGGTCGACCTGCTGGCCAAGCAGCTGCATGACACCGGCCAGATCGCGATTGTCTCCGCCACGGCCTCGGCCACGAACCAGAATGCCTGGATCGGGTACATGAAGACCGAGCTCAAGAAGTTCCCGAAGATGCAGCTGGTCACGACCGTCTACGGCAACGACGCGCCCGCGACGGCCACCCAGGTCACGCAGGGCCTGCTGCAGCAGTACCCCAACCTGAAGGGCATCATCTCGCCCACCACCGTGGGCATCCTGGCCGCGGCCGGCGTGCTCGACACCCCCAAGTACCGGGGCAAGATCGCGCTGACGGGCCTGGGCACTCCGGATTCCATGAAGAAGTACGTAGCGGACGGGACCGTGCAGTCCTTCGAGCTGTGGAACCCGGCGAACCTCGGTTACCTGGCCGCCTACGCCGCGGTGAACTACGCCTCCAAGACGGTCACCGGCTCCGCCGGCCAGTCGTTCACGGCCGGCAAGCTCGGCAAGTTCACGGTCGGGGCGGATCACACGATCCTGCTCGGGCCGCCGTTCGTCTTCACCAAGGCGAACATCTCCCAGTTCAACTTCTGACCGCCCGGGGCGGCCGCGGCCCATCGCCGCCGGGGCCGCCCCGGCACCCAGTCATCGCCCTGCACCTAGCTGGAGGTAGGCATGGAGCGGGTCTGCTTCACCGCACGGATCCGGCCCGACCAGCTCGACGATTACCGGGCACGGCATCAGGCCGTGTGGCCGGAGATGACAGCCGCGCTGCGGGCCGCGGGCTGGGCCAACTACAGCATCTTCCTGTCCGGCGACGGCCTGCTCGTGGGCTACCTGGAGACCGACGACTACGCCGCCGCGCTCGCCGCGATGGAGGCCACCAGCGTCAATGAGCGCTGGCAGGCGCAGATGAGCCCGTTCTTCGCCGACCTCGCCGGCCAGCGGCCCGACGAGGCCTTTCGCCGGCTGCCCGAGATTTTCCACCTGGACTGAGGAAAATCCCGTAGTAACGCCCTCTTGCCGCCCGACCCGCACGTCCCGATCGCCCCGCCCCCGTACCGCACCGCCCCGTAACGCACCGCCCGAGCCGGGCGACAGACCCTGGAGATGACCCGAGATGCCTGACGTGAATGCCGTGAAGTCCGCGCTGCGGGGACAGCAGATTGAGCTGCCGTCCTGGGCGTTCGGGAACACGGGCACGCGATTCAAGGTCTTCGCGCAGGCGGGCGTGCCGCGGACGCCGCAGGAGAAAATCGAGGACGCCGCGCGGGTGCACGCCCTGACGGGCGTGGCCCCCCGGGTGGCGGTGCACATCCCCTGGGACCGGGTGGACGACTACGGGCAGCTGGCGGCGTTCGCGGCCGAGCACGGGGTGGCGATCGGCGCGGTGAACGCGAACGTCTTCCAGGACGACGCGTACATGCTGGGCAGCGTGGCGCACCCGGACCCGGCGGTGCGCCGCAAGGCCGTTGCCCACCTGCTGGAATGCGTCGACATCATGGACGCGACCGGATCGAGCGACCTGAAGCTGTGGTTCGCCGACGGCACCAACTACCCGGGCCAGGACGACATCCGGGGCCGCCAGGACCGGCTGGCCGACGCCCTGGCGCAGGTGTACGCGCGGCTGGGCGAGGGGCAGCGGATGCTGCTGGAGTACAAGCTGTTCGAGCCGTCGTTCTACACCATGGACGTGCCGGACTGGGGCACGTCGCTGCTGCACTGCCTGGCCCTGGGGCCGCAGGCCCAGGTGGTGGTGGATACCGGGCACCACGCGCCGGGCACCAACATCGAGTTCATCGTGGCGCTGCTGCTGCGCGCCGGGCGGCTGGGCGGGTTCGACTTCAACTCCCGGTTCTACGCCGACGATGACCTGATGGTCGGGGCCGCCGACCCGTTCCAGCTGTTCCGGATCCTGCACGAGGTCGTGGCCGCGGGCGCGCACCTGCCGTCGGCGGGGGTGGCGTTCATGCTCGACCAGTGCCACAACATCGAGCCGAAGGTGCCGGCCCAGATCCGGTCGGTGCTCAACGTCCAGGAGGCCACGGCCAAGGCCCTGCTCATCGACGCGCCCGCGCTCGCGGCGGCCCAGCAGGCCGGCGACGTCCTGGCGGCGAACGCCGTCTTCATGGACGCCTATAACACCGATACCCGGCCGCTGCTGGCCGACCTGCGCCAGGAAATGGGCCTGGACCCCGATCCGGTCGCCGCCTATCACCGGACGGGCTACCAGGAGCGGATCGTTACTTCCCGGATCGGCGGCACGCCAGCTAGCTGGACCTAGGACCTAAACCAGCTGGACCCCAGTCAGAAGGAAACCGATGGACTCGCAGTCACCCGCCGAGGTCGCCGAGCTGCTCGCGCGCAGCAACCGGCTCGGCTCCGATCCGCGGAACACGAACTACGCGGGCGGCAACACCTCCGCCAAGGGCGTGGGCACCGACCCGGTGACCGCCGCTCCCGTCGAGCTGATGTGGGTCAAGGGCTCGGGCGGCGACCTCGGGACGCTGACCGCCGCCGGGCTCGCGGTGCTCCGCCTGGACCGGCTGCACGCGCTGACCGGCGTGTACCCGGGCGTCGAGCGCGAGGACGAGATGGTGGCCGCCTTCGACTTCTGCCTGCACGGCAAGGGCGGCGCGGCGCCGTCCATTGACACCGCCATGCACGGCCTGGTCGAGGCCGCCCACGTCGATCACCTGCACCCCGACGCCGGCATCGCCTTCGCCACGGCCGCCGACGGCGAGAAGCTCACCCGCGACTGCTTCGGCGACCGGGTGGTCTGGGTGCCGTGGCGGCGGCCCGGTTTCCAGCTCGGACTGGACATCGCGGCCGTGCAGCGGGAGAACCCCGGTGCCATCGGCGTCATCCTGGGCGGTCATGGCATTACCGCCTGGGGCCAGACCAGCGCGCAATGCGAGGCGAACTCGCTGGAGATCATCGCCGCCGCGCAGGATTACCTGGACTCCCGCGGCCGCGCGGACCCGTTCGGGGCGGTGGTGCCAGACCTCCGGCCGCTACCGGGCGAGGAGCGGCGCGCGCGGGCGGCCGAGCTGGCGCCGGTGCTGCGCGGCCTGGCCTCCACCGACCGGCCGCAGGTCGGCCACTTCACCGACAGCGATGTCGTGCTCGGGTTCCTGGCCCGGGCGCGGCATCCGGAGCTGGCGGCGCTGGGCACCTCCTGCCCGGACCACTTCCTGCGCACCAAGATCGCGCCGATGGTGGCAGACCTGCCGCCGTCCGCGCCGCTGCCGGAGGTGGTCGCCCGGCTCGGCGAGCTGCACGCCGCCTACCGGGTGCAGTACCAGGCGTACTACGACCGGCACGCCACCCCGGACTCCCCGCCGATGCGCGGCGCCGACCCGGCGATCGTGCTGGTGCCGGGCATCGGGATGTTCAGCTTCGGCGCCGACAAGCAGACCGCCCGGGTGGCCGGGGAGTTCTACGTCAACGCGATCAACGTGATGCGCGGCGCCGAGTCGGTCTCGACCTACTCCCCCATCAGCGAGGCGGAGAAGTTCCGGATCGAGTACTGGGCGCTGGA
>DATCEO010000129.1:0-240313 GCA_036510065.1 Streptosporangiaceae bacterium
GACTGGATGCATAACTACTATAACCCCATCCGGAGGCATTCGACGCTCGGGTACTTGACGCCCGGGGAATACGAACTAGGATATAGGCAGCTCAGTCAATTGGCAGCCTAATCCGGTGTCCAAAAAAGCGGGAACACTCCAGTCAAGCACATGCGCTTGGCTGCTATCCAGGGGTGCCGGCCGCTCCTGGGTAGGGAGCTGGCTGGTGTATGGCGGGACCGGGCGGATCGTTACCCCGATGAATTGGTCACCGCGATGGTGCACTAGTCCCTGGCTCCCGGTGCCTGCAGGGCTGGTCCGCGCGGGAGGCGCTCGCCAGCCGGGGGGACGAGATCGCGCTTCATTCTCTGCTGGTAAGCTCCAGAGAGCCGTGCTCGGCACCGTGCTGGCAATCAACCGGGTCTATATACAGCATCGGCTGGTCAAGTGGCAGCGCCACATGCTCGCCGGGCTCGCGGTGACCCCCGGCCGGCTGGCCGATCGACTTCATGCCCTGGTCTCGACTGCATCCGCGACACAGGCCCTCGACCAGGCCGAAGCCTTGCTGATCGAGACGGTTGACCTGGCCGAAAATAGGGCCGGCATCGATCTCGGAGAGTTCCGTGAGACCCTCTCAGAGCGGCGTGAGGCGCTTGATCCACCCAGCCTTTAGCCATCTGTTAGGCCCGCCGGGCCCCAGGATTGAGTGTGACCCTGAACTAGCCCGGCTGGCTTGGTTTCGCGCGAGTGTAGACGGAACATTCTTCGAGATGTATCTTGAGATCGCCAGGAGCACCCGGCGCAGGCGAGGTAGCGACGGCATGGCGCTGCGTCAGCAGACTCTTACGGCAGCGTCGTCACTGAGAAAGGCAAGGCGGCCATGTTCGAAGACGATGATGAAGCCCGCATTGAGGCGGCCAGGAATCTGAGCGGGGGCGACAGGCGATGGGCGGCGGAGGCGTTCCGCAGCATCGCGGTGGACGCGGGCGTCGGTGAGGACGTGCGCCTGGAGGCAGCCAGGGAGCTGGCCGAGATCGACCAGCGATCGGCGGCGGAGGCCAGCCGCAGCATCGCGGTCGACGCGGGCGTCGGCGAGGACGTGCGCCTGGAGGCAGCCAGGCAGCTGACCGAGATCGACCAGCGATCCGCGGCGGAGGCCTGCTGCAGCATCGCGGTCGACGCGGGCGTCGGCGAGGACGTGCGCCTGGAGGCAGCCATGCTGGCCCAGGGCGACAGGCGATGGGCGGCGAAGGCGTTCCGCAGCATCGCGGTCGACGAGAGCGTCGGCGAGGACGTGCGCCTGGAGGCAGCCAGGGAGCTGGCCGGGCTCAGCGAACGATCCGCAGGTGTCCCGTAGCTCCCGAGCGGTCATGCGGTTCCTCACGGGAGGCAAGCCGACGCCACCCAACGAGATCCGTGACATGGTCCTCCCCTTCATGCTCAGCTACTACGAACGGTTCGACAGGCTGGGCTACTGGGCGGCCGAGGCCACAGCTACCGGCGAGTTTCTTGGCTGGTTCCACTTCCGGCCCGCGGAGAACGGGGACGTCGAACTCGGCTACCGGCTGCGCAGGTCCGCATGGAACAAGGGCTATGCAATCGAGGGATCACGCGCGCTCATCCGCATGGGCTTCACCGACCTCGCGGTCGAGCGCGTGTTCGCGCAGACGATGACGGTCAACGAGGCTTCCCGGCGGGTCATGGAGAAATCCGGTCTCATGCTGGTGCGAACCTTCTATCCGGATTCGCCGGAAGCTATCGAGGGCTCCGAGCTGGGAGAGGTCGAATACGCGCTGACCAAATCCGGCTGGGAGGCGAGCAGCGGAGCCGGCCTCGTTGTCGAAGGAACCAGCGATCCGGGCCCTGGCAGTCGTTCCGCTTCGGACGAGGGGGACCATGTCATCCCGTGACGGCCGGGTCATGCAACCTGGTGATTCGGGGCCCTATCAGCGTCCGCAGGCCCATAGGTTACGCTAAGTGAGCAAGCAGGTGCGGGGCTTAACGGGGGGCCCGCCACGATGCTCGGGGGGACTCGCGTGGCCCTGGCAGCCAATGCACACAGGCGCGCACGAATCTCGGTCCGGTCCAGGACCAGGCTGGTGCTGCTCGCGCTGCCGTTCGTGATCCTGGCCGCGGTCGGGATATCCTGGCTGGTCCTGGGGCCGGGATGGGACCTGCTGCTGCTGATGGCCATCGGCCCGGCGGTGGCGGCCGGGGTCGGCGCGCTGCTCTACACCCTGGCCGCCGCGGTGGCGGCGATCGCCGAGAGCGTGGCGTTCACGGTCGGGCTGCCCCCGGCCAGCCATCGCCCGGCGCAGATCATGCTCCTGGCCGTGGCCGGGGTGACCGTGGCTGGCGTTCAGACCGCCCGCAGCCGGCGCCGCCGGGACCGGGAGCTGGCCGACACCCGGCTGGTCGCTGATGTCGCCCAGCGAGCGCTGATGCGGCCGGTGCCGGCCCGGGTCGGCCCGGTGGGGCTCTCCGTGCGTTACCTGTCAGCGGCCTCCGAGGCCCGGGTCGGCGGGGACCTGTACGAGGTGGTCGCCACTCCGCACGGCTCGCGGCTGATCATCGGCGATGTGGAGGGCAAGGGCCTGGCCGCGGTGGCGTCGGCGGCCGGGGTGCTGGGCGTGTTCCGCGAGGCGGCATACGAGGAGAGGGGCCTGGCCGCGATCGCCGCGCGGATCGAGACCAGCCTGGGCCGCCAGCTCGGCGAGGAGCAGTTCGTGACCGCGATCCTGGCCGAGATCGGCCCGGCTGGCGACAAGATCGAGCTGCTCAGCTGCGGCCATCCTGAGCCGCTGCTGCTGCGCCAGGGGCAGGCGCGCTTCATCGGGTCGCAAGAGGGCAGCCTGCCCCTGGGCCTGGGCCAGCTCGCCGACCTGCCGCGCAGCCCGACGATTATCGCGTTCGAGCCCGGCGACCAGCTGCTGTTCTACACCGACGGAGCAACCGAGGCCCGGAACAAGGCCGGCCAGTTCTTCCTCCTGGCCGGCAGCGCGGCCGTGCGCTCCCCGCCCGACCCCGCTACGCTCGTTGACCGGCTCAGTGACGAGGTGATCCGGCATGTGGGGCACGCGCCAGAGGACGACGTCGCGCTGCTGCTTGCCTATCGCGATGCCGCTTGAGCTGCAGTGAGCTTTACCAGCGAGAACGCTCGCTTCGGGCTGGACCCGGCGCGTGTCTTCGAGCCGATTGCCCGCGAGTATCAGCTAGCCCGGCCGGCCTATCCGGCCGCGCTCTATGACGCGCTCGACCGGCTGACCGGCGGCCTGGCCGGGCGGTTCGTTATCGATCTGGGAGCTGGGACCGGGATCGCCAGCAGCGCTCTGGCCCGCCGGGGCGCGACGGTCCTGGCGGTAGAGCCGAGCCTGGCGATGCTCGGCGCGCTGCGGTCGGCTCATCCTTCAGTCGGCGTTGCCGCAGGCCGGGCCGAGAGCCTGCCGCTGCGTTCGCACGCCGCGGATCTCATCACCTGCGCCCAGGCGTGGCACTGGGTCGAGCCAGCCACGTCGGCTCGTGAATGCCGGCGGGTCCTGCGGCCCGGCGGTCAGCTAGCGCTGTGGTCGAACGTCAGCGACAGCGGAGCGGCGTGGCTGACGGAGATTGAGCGCGAAGTGGGCCTCGGTCCCTACGGGGCCGGGCCGCTTCAGGACGACGAGGCCGACCTGGTCACTCTCGGCGGTTTCGCTGAGGTGCACTACGCGGACATTGCCTGGGAGCGGACCGTTCCGGCGGACCACTGGCTTGCGCTCGTCGCCTCCCGGCGCTCGGCCCTGACCGCGAAAGGCCTGGCCGCACAGCCGTCCCTGCTCGCGTCGGTCGCCGGCATCCTGCGGCGGCACTTCCCCGACGGGCAGATCACCGAGTCGTTTACCTGCCACCTGGCCGTGGCCTGCACCGGGTCAGCACCCGGCGGCGCGGCCGGCGCGGGCGGCGCGGAGCCAGCGGGCGCCGGGAGCAAGCCGGGGATCAGCTCGTCGCGGAGCCGGCCAGCGCGGCGGGCCACCTCGGCGGCGTCTCGGGGGCGGCGGGCCGGGTCTGGGTCGAGGAGCTCACTGACGAGCAAGGCGACCGTCGCCGGCACAGTGTCGGGCAGCGGCTGCGGCAGCGGCAGCGGCTGCGGAAAGTTGTCCGGGTGAGCCGCCGCTCCCCCGCCGACGGGTGCGCTGCCCAGCGCAGGACTGCCCAGCGCAGGACTGCCCAGCGCGGGACTGCCCAGCGCGGGACTGCCTGCCAGGCACTGGTAGGCCACCAGGCCCAGGGAGTACAGGTCAGCGGCCGGCGTCCCGCTGCCGCCAGCGGCCCGCTCAGGCGCCAGGCAGGCGGGACCTCCGGGACCGAAGCGGGGTGCTGGCAGCTCCCGGGACGCCGCGCCGAAGTGGGTGACCTTCAGCACGTCATCAGGGCCCAGCAGCAAGGTTTCCGGCCTGATGTCGCCGTGCACCAGGCCCGCCCGGTGCACAGCGTGCAGCCCGGCCGCCGACTGCGCGATCAGGTCCATGACCGGGGCCGGCTCCAGCGGGCCGCCGGCCAGGACTGCGGCGAGCGACGGCCCGTCCACGAACTCCATCACCATGAAGGGCGGCTGGGATCCGTCCGTTTGCGACCCGCCAGACCCGTCGTAGTCGTAGACCCGGGCGATGTTCTCGTGAGCCAGCAGCCCGGCGTGCCGGGCGGCGGTCCGGAATCGGGCCATCTCCGGGGTGTCGGCGGCGACCCCCGGCGCGCAGCAGCTTGACCGCGACCGGCCGGGCCAGCACGACGTCCGTTCCGCGCCAGATGTCGCTGAGCTCACCGGACGCGATCTGCTGATCGAGCCGGTACCGGTGATCGAGCAGGAGAGCGGTACCGGCATCCCACATGAGGCGGCCGTTACCCGTGAGGCTGGCTTCCAACCTGCTGGAGCTAGAAATCCCCAGGTCGGGCCGCTGCCCCACTAGCATGTCGCAGGCGGCTCACCAGCGCCGCGGCGGGAACGCAGCGCGGCACCTGACCGAGGGCATCGGGGATCAATGGCGGCGGAACCGAGTTCGGAACATGTCCGGCCGGAGGCTCACGCCGGGCGGCGCCACGACGTCCTCGTCGTCGTCCTGGCGGCGGTGGCCGGCGCGACGGACGCCATCAGCTTCCTGGGCCTCGGCGTCTTCACCAGTGTCATGACCGCCAACATGGTGCTGCTCGGCCTGAGCGCCGGGCAGCACAACGGGACCCGCGCGCTGCACGCGGGAACGGCGCTGGCGGGATTCATCGCGGCCACGGTGCTCACCAGCCGGCTGATGACCGACGCCGGCCAGCTAGGGCCGGTGTGGCCGCGCAAGGTCTCCGCCGCCCTGATGGCGGAGGCGGTGGTGCTGGTCGCGGTGACCGTCGGCTGGGAGATCGCGGCGGGGCACCCCAGAGGCGCGGTGCAGCTCGTGCTGCTGGCGGCGCTGGCGGTGGCGATGGGTATCCAGGGGGCGGCCATCCGGGCGCTGGGCATCCCCGGACTGTCCACTACCTACCTGACCGGCCTGCTCAGCGCGGTCCTGAGCGACCTGGCTACGGGCCGCGGCGCCTCGGGCCGGCGGCGCGCAATCGCCATCCTGCTGGGGCTCATCCTGGGAGCCGCCGGAGGCGGGCTCCTGCTAGTCCAGGCACCGAGGCTGGCACCGCTGCTGCCCTTGGCGCTCCTGGCTGCGGTCATCGCGGCCGCGGCCATCCCGGCCCGCCGGTAACCAGCCGGCCGGCCAGCCGGCGGAGCCGTCCGCTCACGCGGGCTAGACGGCCGGGCCGGACGCCGTTTCCTGCTGCGCAGTCTTCTGCTGCTCGGCGATGTCACGGCGCACCTCGTCCATGTCGAGCTCGCCGGCCTTGGTGATCAGCTCCTCCAGGGCCGCCTCGGGCAGCGCTCCCGGCTGCGCGTACAGGACCACGCCATCCCGGATCACCATCAGCGTGGGGATCGAGGAGATCCCGAACGCGCTGGCCAGCTCCGGCTCGGCCTCGGTGTCGACCTTGCCGAACACCGCGTCAGCGTGCTGGCCCGAGGCCCGCTCGAAGATCGGCCCGAACATCCGGCAGGGTCCGCACCACTCCGCCCAGAAGTCGACGAGCACCATGCCCTCGCTGGTTACCTCGTTGAAGTTGTCCGCCGTCAGCTCAACGGTCGCCATGCCGGCCTCCTCGCCGGGGGAGGGCATCTCCCTCACACCCGCAGGGATAGGAAACTGGCCGCCCTGTTCCATCATTCCCCCACTGGCGAGCGGCGCCCGCTCAGCCGGGCAGCCACTCGAGGTAGAACACGCCCAGGCCGAGCGCGACGAACAGCCCGGAGATCAGCCAGAACCTGACCACGATCGTCGTCTCAGCCCAGCCGAGCAGCTCGAAATGATGCTGGAGCGGCGCCATCCGGAAGACCCGCCGGCCAGTCATCTTGTAGAACCCGACCTGGATGATGACCGACAGGGTGATGATCACGAACAGCCCGCCGAGGATGACCAGCAGCAGCTGGGTCTGCGTGCACACCGCCAGGCCCGCGAGCACTCCGCCCAGCGCCAGAGACCCGGTGTCGCCCATGAAGATCCGGGCTGGCGGCGCATTCCACCACAGGAACCCGATGCAGGCACCGAGGGCCGCGGACGCCACCACGGCCAGGTCCAGCGGGTCACGGACGGCGTAGCACTGGGCGGTCACGCTGACGCCCGTGCACGCGTTGCGGACCTGCCAGTTCGCGATCAGCACGTAGGCGGCGAGCACCGAGATGGCCGAGCCGGTGGCCAGGCCATCCAGTCCGTCGGTCAGGTTGACGGCATTCGACCAGCCGCCGACCAGGAGCATGATCCACACGACGAACGGCAGCACGCCGATGACCGGGCCGACATCCCGCAGGAACGAGACGTAGGCGCTCGCCGGGGTGATGTCGTAGAAGTTTGGGTAGCGCAGCACCTCGAACGCGAACACCGCCGCGACGACGGACTGGCCCGCCAGCTTGGCCCCGCTGCGCAGCCCCAGGCTGGTCTGCTTGTAGATCTTCAGGAAGTCGTCGACGAAGCCCACCAGCCCCAGGGCCGCCATCAGGCCGAGGACCAGCACGCCGGAAGCCGACACCGAGAACGCGGTGGCGGCGTGACCGACGAAGTAGCCGATCACCGTGGCGACCACGATGACCGTGCCGCCCATCGTCGGCGTCCCGCGCTTGGTGGCGTGGGCCGCCGGGCCTTCCTCCCTGATCAGCTGGCCGTAGCCGCGCCTGTTGAAGAGCCTGATCGCCAGCGGGGTGCCGAATAGCGCGAGGAGCAGGGAGACCGCGGCCGAGACGAGAACCGTCCTCACTGCGCCGCCCCGTCTGGCCCGTCACGCCGGCCGGGACATCGGGTGCCGGGTACCAGCTCGCTAGCTCCGCATGCCATGTGCACACCGTACGAGAGCCCGGCGAGCAGGCGGGGTACATCGCGCATGAGCGCCGCGGCGTCGCCGGGCTGCCCCGCCAGCGCCCGCCAGGGCTGGCGCCGGCGCCCGCCGCCGACCCGGCGCCGGGCACCGAGCACATGGCATGATGGCCCATGCCTACCGCGCGCCAGCATCGCCGGGTCCGCCAGAGCTACGACGCGGTGGCGGAAGAGTACGCGGCGCGCATCGGCGGCGAGCTCGGCGGCAAGCCACTAGATCGCGGCCTGCTCGGGGCGCTCATCGAGCAGACGGCTGACGGCGCGCCGCTGGCCGACCTGGGCTGCGGGCCTGGCCACGTGGCGGCATGGATCGCCGGCCACGGCGTTTCCTGCACCGGGATCGACCTGTCTCCCGGGATGATCGCGATCGGCCGGCGGGAGTACCCGCAGGTGGATTTCCGCGTGGGCGACCTGCTGGCCCTCCCGGCGGCCGACGCCGAGTTCGGCTCGGCCGTCGCGCTCTACTCGCTCATCCACCTGGAGCCCGCCGAGCTTCCCGCCGCCCTCGGCGAGATCCGCCGCGTGCTGCGGCCGGGCGGCCTGCTGCTGGTCGCGTTCCACATCGGCACGGAGGTCCGGCACACTGCGCAGTGGTGGGGCCACGAGGTCGACGTGGACTTCACCTTCTTCGAGCCGGACGCCATCGCCGGGCTGCTGGACGACGCGGGCTTCGCCCTGCAGGCGCGGCTGGAGCGGACGAGCTACCCGGCCGAGGTGCAGACGCGCCGCGCGTACCTGCTCGCGCGCCGGGCCTGAACCGGCGAGCCCGGGCCGTGCGCCCGGCCCGTGCGCCCAGGGCCGGCGCGCTTGTACCCTGAACTTCGCCCGGATCGCCACCACGAAGCCAGGAAGCATGCCGCTCCCCACCTCGCCTGCGCAGACCCTGACCGCTGACACGCCGCCCGCTGACCCGCTGACCGCCGGCGCCCTGGCCGCGCGGCTGGCCGGCGCGCGGCGCGATTACGACGACCTCGCCGGCCGCGGCCTGTCCCTCGACCTGACCCGCGGCAAGCCCAGCCCGGAGCAGCTTGACCTGTCGGCCGCGCTGCTGACGCTGCCCGGGGAACGGTACCGGGCCGCCGACGGCACCGACTGCCGTAACTACGGTGGCCTGCAGGGGCTGGCGGAACTGCGCGAGATCTTCAGCGGGCCGCTGCAGGTCCCGGCCGCCCAGCTGGTCGCGGGCGGCAACTCCAGTCTCGAGCTGATGCACGACTGCCTGGTCCACGCGATGCTCAGCGTCATCCCCGGCGGCGCCTCCCGGTGGGCGGACCAGGGGCAGGTCACGTTCCTGTGCCCGGTGCCGGGCTACGACCGGCACTTCGCGCTGTGTGATCGCTTCGGCATCGCCATGATCGCCGTCCCGATGACCGACGAGGGGCCCGACATGGACGTCGTTGAGGACCTGGTCGCCGCCGACGCCAGCGTCAAGGGCATCTGGTGCGTGCCGAAGTACAGCAACCCCGATGCCACCTGCTACAGCGACCGGGTGGTCCGGCGGCTGGCCGCCATGCCCGCCGCGGCGCCGGACTTCCGGGTCTTCTGGGACAACGCCTACGCCGTGCACCACCTCACCGACGCGCCCGCGCAGCTCGCTGACCTGCTCGCGGCCGCCGCCGGCGCCGGTCACCCCGACCGGCCGCTGGTCTTCGGCTCGACCTCGAAGATCACCTTCGGCGGTGCCGGGATCGGCTTCTTCGGGGCCTCCCCGGCCAATGTGGCCTGGCTGCTGGGTCACACGGCCAAGCGGACCATCGGACCGGACAAGATTAATCACCTGCGCCACGCCCTTTTCCTGAGTAACGAGGCCGGGCTGCGGGCCCACATGGAACGCCAGCGCAGCCTGCTGGCCCCCAAGTTCGAGACCGTCCAGCGCATCCTGGCCGCCGAGCTCGGCGGCACCGGGCTGGCCACCTGGACCACGCCGCGCGGCGGGTACTTCGTATCGCTCCAGGTGCCGGACGGCTGTGCCCGGGAGGTCGTCCGCCGGGCCGGCGCGGCCGGCATCGCGCTCACCCCGGCCGGGGCCACCCACCCGCACGGCGACGATCCGCGGGACAGCTTCATCAGGATCGCGCCCACCTACCCGGGGATGGCGGAACTGGAGCAGGCCATCACCGGGCTTACCACCTGCATCAGGCTGGTCGGCTACGAGCGCCTGACCACGGCTGACGGCCCGGCCTCAACCGCGCTCCCGCGACCGAAGGCGTTGATCGGTGACTGAAGGCCTGGATCCCGTCGCGCATAACCGCGTCGCGTGGGACCGCGAGGTGGACAACGACAACGAGTGGACCCGGCCGGTCGGAGCAGAGACGATAGCCCGGGCCCGGGCCGGCGACTGGTCGGTGGTGCTGATCGGCTACGAGGCCGTCCCGCGCGAGTGGTTCCCGCCCGACCTGGCCGCCACGGCGGTGCTCTGCCTGGCCTCCGGCGGCGGCCAGCAGGCGCCCGTCCTGGCGGCGGCGGGCGCGACCGTGACCAGCTTCGACAACTCGCCGCGGCAGCTGGCCCGGGATACGGAGGTAGCCGCCCGTGAGGGCCTGACCCTCCGCACCGTCCTCGGCGACATGCGCGACCTGAGCGCGCTGCCGGACGCCAGCTTCGACCTCATCTTCCACCCCGTGTCGAACCTGTTCTGCCCCGATCTCTCGCCGGTCTGGCGAGAGGCGTTCCGGGTGCTGCGGCCGGGCGGCGTGCTGCTGGCCGGGTTCATGAACCCGGACATCTACATCTTCGACATGGCGGCGGTGGACCGGGGCGAGCTGATGGTGCGGCACCCGATCCCGTTCTCGACCCTGGACCTGCCAGCCGCCGAGCGCGAGCGCGCCTACGGCGACGGCCCGATCGAGTACAGCCACTCGCTGACGGAGCAGATCGGCGGCCAGCTCGCGGCCGGCTTCGCCCTCACCCACCTGGTGGAGGCCCCGCACCACGCCGATGCCACGGCGCAGTACCTGCCCGGCTACATCGCCACGCGCGCCATCCGGCCGCCCCGCTAGCCAGTTCAGCAAGTAAGGGCTTCGTGCCCTCGACGGCACATGTAGCCTGCAGGTCGGCAAATGCCAGATTCGTCCGCAGGCAGCGAGGTGGGTGAGGGTGGACAGCAGCCAGGTCCGGATGGCGGAGTTCCTGCGGGCCATCTCCGGCCCGGGCGAATCAGCCCCGGGCGAGCTGCGGGCGCTCCTCGGGGAACTGTCCCGTCCCGCGCCCGGCGCGGATTCTCGCCGAGCGAGACGGCGCTGGGCGTGTTCTCCCTCAAGGACGCGGTCTACAATCTGGTGGCCGGATCTGCCGAGCTAATCCCGGAGTACGTGGCGTTCGCCCGCACGATCGACGACCTGGGCCTGCACACGTTCGAGACCTACACGGCGGCTCGCGAGCAGGTCATCAGCGACCAGGCCGAGTCGATGCTCGAGCTTTCGACGCCCGTGGTCCGGCTCTGGGACGGCATCATCGCGGTCCCTCTGGTGGGGACCCTGGACTCCGCCCGGGCCCAGCTCGTCATGGAGAAGATGCTCGACGCCCTGGTCAGCACCGAGGCCGAGCATGCCGTGATCGACATCACCGGCGTGCCCACGGTGGACACCGAGGTGGCGCAGCACCTGCTCAAGACGGTCGTGGCCGCGCGGCTGATGGGCGCGGAGTGCATCATCACCGGCATCCGGCCGCAGATCGCGCACACCATCGTGTCGCTGGGCATCGAGTTCGGCGACGTGCCGACCAAGCAGACGCTGGCGGACGGGCTGGCGCACGCGCTGAGCCGCAGCGGGCTTAAAGTCGTGTCGGCCTGATGGAGCACGTGCCGATTCTCAAGATCGGTTCCACCTTGCTCGTCTCAATCCAGATAGACCTGCAGGACCAGAGCGTTCAGCAGCTCCAGGAGGATCTCGCCGAGCAGATCGTGGCCTCGGGCGCGACCGGGGTGATCATCGATATCACCGCGGTGGAGATCGTCGACTCCTTCATCGGCCGGATGCTGTCTACCATCGGCTCCATGTCCCGGCTCTTCGACGCCGAGACGGTGCTGGTCGGCATGCGGCCCGCGGTCGCCATCACGCTCGTGGAGCTGGGGCTGTCGCTCGACGGCATCCGGACGGCCCTGAATACCGAGAAGGGCCTGCGCCTTCTCGGCGGCCGATTCTGATGGATGAGCTGCCCATCGATGGGGGCGATGACGTCGTCCGGGTGCGGCAGCTGGTCCGCGCCGCGGCCGCCCGGACCGGGATGTCCCTGGTGGACCAGACCAAGGTCGTGACAGCGGCCAGCGAGCTGGCCCGCAACACGCTGGTGCACGGCGGGGGCGGCGCGGCCCGGATCGAGAAGGTCACCTCGGCGGCCGGCCGGGTATCCGGATCGCCTTTCACGACCATGGCCCGGGTATCACCGACGTGAACCTGGCTCTGACCGACGGCTGGACCACGGGGACGGGGCTGGGACTTGGCCTGTCGGGGGCCAGGCGGCTGGTGGACGAGTTCGAGCTCACGACGGAGCCGGGCTCCGGCACCTGCGTCGTGGTGACCAAGTGGTCCCGCTGACCCGGTGGCTCATGACGCCGGACTCCGACGACATGCGCTGGATTCGGGTCGAGGAGCCCAGCGCTGGTGCGGGTAGGCCGCGGCGAGGGCCTGCCGGGCATCGAGCTGGTGACCATTGACGCCGGCCCCGGCCCGCGCGAGGACGACGTGGCGCTGATCGCCCTGCGCCGGTAATCCTGGCGACAGGACCGCGCCGGGTTGCGTAGCGTCGCACTATGGCAAGCGATTATGAGGTCGTGCTGGCTGACGCGACCAGGCTTGATGACGTTGGGCCGCTATTTGAGGCCATGGTGGAGCATCACCGGAAGGTCGCGGGCGAGCAGGTGCCCGTCCGGGAAGCCGGCGCCGCCTGGGCCCGGCGGCGCCGCCAGTACGCCGACTGGCTGTCCGAGGGCCGGTGCTGGCTGCTCCTGGCCGTCAGCCGGGCCGCGCCGCAGGCGCCTCCGGCCGGCTACGCCATGGTGCGGCTGGCCGAGCCGGGACCCACCTGGGACCTTGGCCAGGCCGTCGGCGAGCTGGAGTCGCTGGCGGTCGCCGACGGCGCCCGCAGCGCCGGCATCGGCACCGCTCTCCTGGACGCCGCCCGCGATCTGCTGCGCGCCCAGGGAGTCGGTTACTGGTCGGTGGCCGTCGTGGAGGCGAACGCCGACGCCGTCCGGCTGTACGAGCGAAACGGGTTCCGGCCCTACTACCGGCAGCTGCTCGGGCAGCTCTGAGGCGCCGGGGTCTCTGCCCCTAGGCGCGCCAGCCGGGGTCGCGACCGGACAGGCCGAGCAGGCGGTCCAGGGGCGGCGCCTGCTCAGGCACGGTGACCGGCTTGCCGAAGGCCTTGCCGTCGCCCTGGTAGTCGTCGGTCAGCATGGCGGGCGCGAAGCTCAGTGACTCCAGTGCCGCCTCGGCGGGCGGCGACCAGGGCTGGCCGGTGGCGCGAGCCAGGTCCCAGCCATGCACCTGGTACTCCCACAAGATCATGCCCAGCGCCAGCTCGCCGGGCATGGCGCTGTCCCCCAGCCGCAGCGGCCGGGCGGCGGCGCCCGCCCGGAGAGCCCGGTCGAGCGCGCCGGCCGCGGCCCGGACCGCCGCGGCCGCGTCGTCGGGGGCCTGGTACCCGCTGAGGCTGGCCTGCGGCGCCTGGCCGTCCGGATCGGCAAAGCCGGCCGCGAAGGTGGTCAGCCAGCCCAGCACGTGATCGCGGAGCTGTGCCACGTCGTACTCGGTGCAGGGCGTCGGGTCATGCAGCTGCTCCGCGGTGACGCCGCTCACGACCGGCGCCAGGTCGGCGAGCACCGCCATCAGCAGGTCGGCGGTCTGGTCGGCTGATCGGGTGGTCTTCTCGGTGGGTGTCGTCATGCTCGTCACGATAGCCAGCCGGGCCAGTGCCGGGCTTGAACAATTGCGTCAGGCCGGGCCGCTAGGGTCGCAGAGGTGAGCAGTTCTGGGCCGCGTCCGCCGCATCCCGTCGAGAATGACAGCCGCGGGATCCTCGATCCCTGGCTGCTGCGCCAGCGGGTCCGGCTGACCCGGTACCCGCCGGGGACGCCCCTGGCCGGGCTGGTGGACCGCTTCTGGGCCGTGCGCTGGGACCTGCCGCCGGGCATGGCTCACTGCCAGCAGGTGCTCACTCATCCGGGGGCTAACTTCAGCATCGGTCACGCCAATGCTGGGCCCGCCGATAGCGCACCCGGGCCGGTCGAGGCCCGCCTGAACGGCGTCGCGCGCGGCCTGACCACGCGCGTCCTGGTGGGACAGGGCTGGACGGTGGCGGCGCTGGCCCGGCCCGGCGGACTCGGGGCGTTCATCTCCGGGTCAGCGGCGGACTTTACCGACCGGATCGTCCCCCTGGAGGAGGCTATCGGCGCGGACGAGGCGGCGCTGCTCCGGCAGGTCGCCGCCGAGCCGGACGAGGCCGCGCGAGTCGGGCTGCTCGCGGCCGTCCTGGAGCGGGCGGTGGATCCCGAGCGGGTGGCCGCCGCCGAGCAGGTCGCCGACCTGGCCCGGCTCGCTGAGGTGAGCCGGACCCTGCGCCGCCTGGCCGACCTGTGCGCGGTGGCAGGCCTGCGCCAGCGGACCCTGCAGCGGATGTTCCTGCGCTACGCGGGCGTGTCGCCGACCTGGGTGCTGCGCCGGTACCGGCTGCTGGAGGCGGCCGAGGCGGTCCGCGACGGTCAGCGGGTGTCCTGGGCAGGCATCGCGGCCGGCCTGGGCTACGCCGACCAGGCCCACCTGATCCGTGACTTCCGGGCCGCGACCGGCCAGACCCCGGCGGCCTACGCAGACTCGCTGGCCTCCCCGGCAGCGGGCAGGCGCGAGGAGTAGCGGCGGGCGGCTGAGGTAGCAGGTCGGCATGGTGGCATGCATCGGAACGTCCGGGTGGAGTTACGACCACTGGACGCCAGAGCTCTACCCGCCGGGCCTGCCCCCGGCGGCCCGGCTGGCGCGCTACTGCGAGTCGTTCCCGACCGTCGAGCTCAACAGCAGCTTCTACCGCTGGCCCCGGCCGGCGGCGTTCCGGAGCTGGCAGCAGCGGCTGCCGCCCGGCTTCCGCATGTCCGTCAAGGCGCCGCGCGGCCTGACGCACGCCAGGAAGCTGCTGGAGCCGGAGCAGTGGATCGCGCGGATCGCCGCCGGGTGGCACGAGCTGGGCCACAGGCGGGCCGTGCTGCTGGTCCAGCTCGCGCCCAGCCACGCGCGGGACGACGCCCGGCTGGCCTACTTCCTGCGCGCGCTCCCCCGCTGGATACCGGTCGCCGTCGAATTCCGGCACCCGAGCTGGCACCAGGAGGAGGTCTTCGCCCTGCTCCGGGAGTACGGCGCCGCCTACTGCGTGATGAGCGGCGCTCAGCTGCCCTGCATCCTGACCGTGACCGCGCCGTTCACCTATGTCCGGCTGCACGGCCCCGACCATGATCACCTGTACGGAGGCTCCTACTCCGACGCCGACCTGGCCTGGTGGGCCGACCGGATGCGCGAGTGGGAGGGCCAGGGCACCGAGGTGCTGGCCTACTTCAACAACGACGGCGCCGCCAACGCCGTCCGCAATGCCCGCACCCTGCGCGCGATGCTCAGCGGGTAGCGGGCTCCGACATCCACGACGAGACGGGTCGGGCCGGCCCTTCGCGCCGGCCTGGGGAGGGCCGGCGCGAAGGGTCAGGCGATCAGGGGTAGCTGACTAGGTAGGTGGGACCGGGGTTGCCGGAGTTCACGGGGGCTCCGGTGCCGTTGATCACCGAGTCGATGCCTCCGGCCCCGCTCAGGTACCTCGTCAGCAGGTCGTGGAATTCGACACCCGGGGTGTCGGGTGCCTGGAAGGCCATGGCGTTCTCGATCGGGACGTTCTGGTTGAAGAAGCTGTAGCTGCCCATTCCGTAGCCCTGGAAGCTGGTCACCCGGCTGGGGATAAAGAAGGCCGGGTAGCCGTTCTGGGTCGGGCTGACCATCCAGGCCGCCTGGCTCGGCGGGTCGTAGGGGTTCTCGTTCTGGAAGAATATGACCTCGCCGCCCTGGCCGTTCCAGATGACCTCGGTCTTCTGGTAGTGCTCGA
This sequence comes from Streptosporangiaceae bacterium, assembly GCA_036510065.1. GTDB lineage: Bacteria > Actinomycetota > Actinomycetes > Streptosporangiales > Streptosporangiaceae > DASUBV01. The sequence goes on from DATCEO010000129.1 coordinate 15,486, forward strand.
CGAACAGGCCGTAGGCGGTCACGTCGTTGCCGTTGACGATAAGGCCGGTGTCGGCGGTGTTGAGGGTCCAGCCGACGCCGGCGCCGTGGTCGGCCCGCCAGGCCCAGATGTCATCGAGGATGACGTGGGAGCTGTTGACCACCAGGCTGTTGGTGGCGCTTCCGGCCGTGGCCCCGCCGATGCGGAAGAACACGTCCTGTACCAGCGTGGGGTCATTCGCGCTGCCGGTCCGCCTGGCCAGCGGGCCGCCCACCTGGAGCAGCACCCGGGAGTTCACCGGGCCTGCGTCGATGATCATCCCCGACAGCTTGACTCCCGGCACGCCGAGGACCCGCATGGCCGCGGTCCCGTTCTGCGGGACGAGCGTGGGGAAGCCGAGGCCGAGCACCACGGTGTTCGGGCGCGAGACCACGATCGGAGCCCTCAGGTTGTACACGCCAGGGGTCAGGATGAGGTCCTTGCCCAGCGCCAGCGCCAGGTCGATCTCCAGCACGGGGGTGCTCGGATTGGCGATGAAGAACTTGCGGATGGGAATGGCGGTGCCGGGCGTGGGGCCGCTGCCCCAGGTGGTGCCCGCGGAGTTGTGCTGCACGGCCGGGACGAACACGCTGAACCTGCCGGCGGAGTCGGTCTGCAGGAATGGCTTCTCCTGCGTCACCGGGCTGGTAGCCAGTGTCGTGTACGGGCCGCCGGTGCTGTTGGGCGGGAAAGCCTGCGGCGGTGCACCCACGACGCCCGAGAAGACCTGGTTCCAGACGCCATTGCTCCAGCTGTCGAGGTTGCTGTTGCGCACGAGGAACTGCTGCTGGGAGCCGTTGATCACGCTGCTGCCGGTAAACGCCGAGTCGGCGATGAAGCCACCGCTGGCGTAATCCGGGGAACCATTGCAGTAGTCCATCAGCGACACCTTGCCGTTGACCTGGACCCGGCGCATGGGGGCAGCCTGCGAGACGGCCCAGAAGTCGGTCGCGGTCTGGCAGCCGGACCCGCCGGCGACGTTGATGGTCAGGTTCGACAGCGAGCGCCAGAAGTTGTCCAGCGCGATGCAGTTGTTGGCGGCGAAGCACTGGTTGTAGACGTCGATCGAGCCGTTGATGGTGACGGCACCCGGTGAGGTGCCCAGGCCGGCCACCTCGGTGTAGTAGCCCACCTGGAAGATCAGCGGGTTGGCGGCCGACCCGTAGGTGCCGGGCTCGAACAGCAGCGCGTAGCGCTGGGTGCCGAACTGGTTGGAGATCTGCTGGCTGGAGATCGCGTCGACGGTCGCCTGGATCTGGCTCTGCGGCATGCTCGGGGTGAAGATGTAGACGTTCGGGCCGAGATCCGGCGCGCCCGCGGGCATGGTCGCGGGCTTGACCGCGGCGGCCTGGTGCGGGGCGGTGGAGGCCGCGGCGGCGACGCCGCCGGCGCTGGCCGTCCAGGCGACCGCCGAGGCGGCCGCCCCGAGGATCAGGAAACGGCGCCGCCGGCCGCGATGGCCGCCGTTGCTCCTGCTCCCGCCCGGTGTGCTCTCGTCGACCTGAGTCTGTCGCATCAGCGGTCCAGCCTCCTCCCCCCGGCCGTTGGCCGGGCTAGTCGCAAACGCCCTGCCGCCAGCATTAATGACAGCATGCAACTGTCAACGCCTTTAGCGGGATATCTCCGGAACGTTAACGGTTCATCTCCGGCATGTTACGGACGGAAAGAATGGCGGCGGCCCGCGGCTAGTCCACGGCCCCCCGGCTGCCGGCGAGCCCGGACGCGGCCGGGCAACTTCGCAAGTCCGGCGACATCATCCGGATTGAGCTGCATAGTCTGGGATGATGACGATGCCCGTACATGAGGGATACGCGGACTTCGAGGACCACCAGACCTGGTACCGGGTCGTGGGCGACCTGGACGCTGCTCGCTCCGGCGCGGGCCCCGCCCCCCTGGTCACCCTGCATGGCGGTCCCGGCGCTACGCACGACTACCTGCTGTCCATGACCGACCTGACGGCCGGCGGCCGGGCAGTCGTCTTCTACGACCAGACCGGCAACGGGAAGTCCGCCCACTTCCCCGACCGCGGCGCCGACTACTACACCGTCGGCCTGTTCGTCCGCGAGCTGGCCAGCCTGGTCGACCACCTGGGAATCGGCGAGCGCTACCACGTGCTCGGCCAGTCGTGGGGCGGCATGCTCGCCCAGGAGCACGCCATCACCGGGCCGCCCGGCCTGCGGTCGGTCGTGCTGTCCAACACCGCCGCCGAGTTCGCCGCGTTCGCCGTCGAGGCGAACCGGCTCCGGGCGGACCTGCCGCCGGAGGTCGAGAAGACACTGCGGCGGCACGAGGAGGCGGGAACCACCAGCAACCCGGAGTACGGCGAGGCCTGCGACGTCTTCTACAGCCGCCACGTCTGCCGGCTCGAGGAATGGCCGATGGAGGTCCTGCGCTCGTTCGAGCTGATCGACACCGACCCGACCGTCTACCACACCACCAACGGGCCCTCGGAGTTCCACGTGATCGGGTCGTTCCGGGACTGGTCGGCGCTCGGCCGGCTGGGCCAGATCCGGGTGCCGGCCCTGGTCATCTCGGGCCGCTACGACGAGGCCACGCCCAAGGTCCAGGAGGATCTGGTCGCCGGCATCGGAGAAGTGGAGCAGGTCGTTCTGGAGGAGTCGTCGCATATGCCCTTCTGGGAACAGCGCGACGCCTATATGACCGCGGTGGACGATTTTCTCCGGCGCCACGACTAGGGAGCCGCGCCGGGCCGGCTCGCCTCAGCATGGCCACTGACCTGGGCAGATACGACATTGTTACCGTTACTGCGCCGATTCGCTGCGCATACGAGATGGGCGGCGATACGATACGGCTCTCGGCCGGGGGGCCATGAAAATTCCATGCAGGCATGCGATGCCGGGTTCCGGCACCCGTTGAGCCGCGGGCGTGTTAGCGCTCTATTCGGCTTTTGCTGCCCCCAGGAGGCTTCATTGTCAGCTAGGCGCGGGCGTACTCGCGGGGAATACCCGAGGATGCCAGCAGCCCGGCGCTCGTCAATGGGCCGCTGGCTGACCGCCTGGCTCGTCATCATCATCGCGACCGTCGCCCTGGTCCTGGTCGCGGAGCGCACCGGCCACGGCCGGTCGATCGTCAGCAGCGTGCAGGAGTTCCTGCTCACCTACGCGGGTGTCTTCGCGCTGATCGCGCTGACGGCCGCCGTCGGCGTCGGCCTGCTGGCCACCGACCGCATTGTCATGCGGCCCGGTCACCGGGTGGTGGCGCAGGCGGTGCACCGGGGCGTCTCGCTGGCTGCGCTGGCCGCACTGGCCGCGCATATCGTGCTGGAGATCGTGGCTCACCGTTCGCATGCCATCGACGCTGTCGTCCCGTTCCTGGCCCGGCACCGGCCGCTCTACATCGGCCTGGGCACGGTCTCCTGGGACCTGTTCGTCCTCATCGTCATCACGGGCTTCGCGCGCGGCCGGTTCGCCGGGAGATGGCCGTGGGCGTGGCGCTCCATCCACGCCATCGCCTACCTGGCCTGGCCGCTGGCGATCGTGCACGGCCTGCTGGCCGGCCGGGCGGCCCGGCCCTACGTGGACTGGAGCTACGGCGCCTGCCTGGCCGCCGTGGCCCTGGCCCTGGCGGTCCGCGGCGTCGCCACCCTGCGCGCCAGGGACGAGAAGATCCCCCATCCGGTACCGGACCGGCTCAGCGTGCCGACCGAGGGCCTGGTGCCCGGGGCCCGGGTGGCCATGGCGCCGCTCGGCCAGGCCCCGCTCGGCTCTGCAGGGCCGCCGCGCCGCGCGCTGCCAGCCGGGCAGGCTGGGACGGCCGGCCCGGCGCGCATGGCCGAGGTCTCGCGGATAACGCGGCCGGGCCAGGTGCTGTCGGCCGACGTGACGGACCCGGGCAGCTGGCGATCGCCACGGGAATGGCAGTCACCGCCGGAGCACCCGGCCGCGGGCGAGTACGCGGCCACGGGAGACTACGCGGCAGGAGATCTCGCCGCGGGACGGTACCCGGCCACGGGGGACTACGCCGCGGGACGGTACCCAGCCGCGGGGCGCTACCCGGCGGCGGGACGCTACCCGGCGGCGGGACGCTACCCGGCCGCCTCCCAGGAATGGCCGGCGTCCCCGGACTGGCCGACGTCGCCCGGCTGGAAGGCCGATCCCGACGAGTACGACCGATGACCCTGCCTCCCGTCCCGGAGACCCTGTCGATCGGCCAGGCGCGGCTGACCGCCGGGCTGGACCGGCTGAGGCAGGTCGACCTGGCTGCCTACCAGTCGATCTTCGGCAAGCTGCCCCGGCTAACGGCCGACCAGCTCATCGCCATGGCGGCCCAGGTGGACCTGCGCGGCCGCGGGGGCGCGGCCTTCCCGGTCGCGAGCAAGCTGCGCGCCGTCGTCGCGTCGGCCCGGGCCCGCAAGCGGCAGGTCGTGGTGGTGGTGAACGCCACCGAGGGCGAGCCGGGCAGCTACAAGGACCAGGTGCTGCTGCAGAAGTCGCCCTACCTGGTGCTGGGCGGTGCCCTGGTCGTGGCCTGGGCGCTGCGCGCCCGGGAGATCGTGGTCGGCGTGTCCGGCGACGGCAGCATGGCCCGCTGGGTCAGCGCCCTGGCCAACGCCGAGCCCGACCTCAAGCGGATGATGCTGGTCGTCCAGGTGCCGGACCGGTTCGTCTCGGGCGAGAGCAGCGCGCTGGTCAACGCGATCAACGGCAAGATCTCGCTGCCCAGCGGCCGCCGGGTGCGGGCCAGCGAGAGCGGCGTGGACAACCGCCCCACGATGCTGTCCAACGCCGAGACCTTCGCCCAGATCGCCGTGCTGGCCATGCTGGGCCCCGAGAACTACGCGACGGTCGGCACGCCGCAGGAGCCGGGGACGGTACTGCTGTCGGTCAGCGGCTCGGCCAGCCGCCCGGCCGTGGTGGAGGTGCCCACCGGGCTGCCGCTCGGCGAGGTGCTCGACCTGTGCGGGGCGGCACCGGAGGACGGCGTGCTCATCGGCGGTTACCACGGGATGTGGCTGCCGACCGAGGTGGCCTACGACGTACCGGTCAGCCGGGCCGGGATGACGGCTGCCGGCGGCACGCTCGGGGCCGGGATCGTGCTGCCCCTCGGGTCGGGCACCTGCGCGATGGGCGAGGTGGCCCGGGTCGCCAGTTACCTGGCCGCCGAGTCATCTGGGCAGTGCGGTCCGTGCAAGCTCGGCCTGCCGAGCATCGCGCGCTCCCTGGCCGCGGTCGCCGACGGGTCCGGCGGCCTGGACGCCCTGGACACCGCCCGCCGGGCCGCGGCCGCCGTCCGGGGCCGCGGCGCCTGCGCGCACCCCGACGGGGTGTTCCGGTTCGTGCTGTCCGCGCTGGACGTGCTCACCGAGGACCTGACGGCCCACCTGTTCCGCGGCACCTGCGGCCGGCCGGTTCGCGGGGTCCTGCCGATGCCGCCCGCCTACGCGGAGAACCGGCTGTCGGTGGACTGGACCCGCTGCCGCGGTCACGGCCTGTGCGCTCACCTGGTGCCCGAGCTGGTGCAGCTCGACCGGCAGGGCTACCCGGTGCCGCTGGACATGCCAGTGCCGCACTGGCTGGCCCGGGAGGCCCGGCAGGCGGTCGACATGTGCCCGGCACTGGCGCTCCGGCTGGCCACGGCGCCCCGCGAGGCGGCCCGGTCGGCGCCGCGGGCCAATGACCGCCAGGACGAGATCGCCGAGACGCGCACCGACCTGATCGTGACGGAGTCGTGGATCGCGGAGCTGTCCGACACCAAGGTCCCCCGCCAGCCCGGCTAGCAAGCACGGCTAGCGGGCACTGCCGGACTGCGGGGCCAGATGAGCTAGCGTTGCGGCCAGGCCCGCGACGACCCGCGAACGCCGGCGGTCCCCAGGAGGTGAGAAGATGGCGAAGACACCCGACGTCGGCCAGCCCGCGCCCGATTTCACGCTGCCGGGGATCGAGGTCACCGGCGATGCGGCGGCCCGGGGCGACTACACGCTCTCGGCCCAGCGCGGCAAGCCGCTCGTGCTGGCCTTCTATCCCGGAGACAACACCGCGGTCTGCACGCGGCAGATGTGCTCCTATACCGCCAGCCTGGACGGCTTCGCCGATGTCGGCGCCACGGTCTGGGGCATCAGCCCGCAGGATGTCGACAGCCACGAGGGGTTCGCCCGCAAGCACGGCCTGGCCTTCCCGCTGCTCGCCGACGTCGGCCTGGCCGTCAGCCGCCTGTATGGCATCACCCTGGCCGGGGCCGGCCTGCGCCGGTCGGTGTTCGTGGTGGACGCCAGCGGCATCGTGCGCTGGAAGCACGTCACCCTGGTCGGCCTGACGTTCCCGAGCGCCGCCACCATCACCGGCAAGGTCGCCGCGCTCACGGGAAGCTGATACCCCGGCATGCGCATCCTGATTATCGGCGGCACCGCGTTCGTCGGACGCCACATCGCCCGGGCCGCTGTCGATGCCGGGCACGAGGTCACGCTGTTCCACCGCGGCCAGACGGGAGCTGCGTTCCTCCCGCAGGCCACTCACCTGACCGGTGATCGCGACGAGAGCCTCGCGGCCCTCCGCGAGGGCAGCTGGGACGCCACCATCGACGTGATCGCGTACCTGCCGCGCCAGGTGCAGTCACTGGCCGCGGCGCTGGGCGGTCGCGGCGGTCACCACCTGCTCATCTCGTCGGTATCGGCCTACCGGACGCCGGTCACTCCCGGCTACCGCGAGGACGCTCCCCTGGCGGAGCTCAGCGATCCGGCCACGCAGGAGCTCACCGCGCAGACCTACGGCGGCCTCAAGGTGGCCTGCGAGCGCGCCGCGCTGGAACTCTACGGCCCGGCAGCGACGACGATCATCCGGCCCACCTACGTCCTTGGCCCCCATGACGTCACCTACCGGTTCACCTGGTGGGTGGAGCGGCTCGCGCGCGGCGGCAGCGTCCTGGCGCCCGGCGACCCGGCCGACCCCATCCAGGTGATCGACGCCCGCGACCTGGCCGCCTGGACGGTCGCGCTCGCGGAGAACTCGACGAGCGGCGCCTTTCATGCGGTCAGCCCGCCGCCGCCGTTCGGCTTCGGCGACCTGCTGGCGGCGATCGCGGCCGAGGTCGCGCCCGCCGGCACCCGGCTGACCTGGGTAGCCTCCGACTTCCTGCTGGCGGCCGGGCTGGACGACCAGAACCTGCCGCTGTGGCCCGGAGCCGATTCCGAGTACGACATCAACGCGGCCGACCCCGCCGCCGCGTACGCCACCGGGCTCACTCCGCGACCGCTGCGCGACAGCGTCGCCGACATCCGCGCGCACCAGGACCGGTCAGCAGCCGCGCTGCCCGACCGGATCGGCCTGCCCGCCGCGCGCGAGGCCGAGCTGCTCCGCCAGTGGGCCGCCCGCTAGCCAGCGGGCCAGGCGGGCGGCGGGGTTCACGGTCAGAAGCCGAGCAGCCTCGCGATGACCAGCGCCGCGACGAGCGCCAGCGCGACCAGCGCCTTGGCCGCCAGGCCCTTCTCATAGGAAAGGGCGCCGCGTATCTCGTCATCGAACGAGGCAGGCGGCTCCGGCTGGCCGGGCCCTCCGTCCGGACAGCCAGCCGCCCGGTCCTCCCGGTCCGCCCGGCGCTCCTGGTCCGCCCGGGCCTCCCGGGCCTGGCGCGGCAGCTGCTCGGGCACTTGACCGTTCATCGCGGGCCGTCCCTGGTCGCCGCCGCTGTCACGCCGCCGTCTCGATGACCTCGGACAGGTCGAGGAACCGCTCCTCCAGGAAGCGGACCATCGCCTTCTCACAGAACTCGGCGTGCTCGGGCAGCGGGTGGCCGCGCATCGCGTCCAGGGCCAGCCGCGGCATGTCCACCCCGCTGGCGACGGTCAGCGGCATGGCCCCCGGCGCCCGCGGGTTCACCTCCAGCAGCGCAGGCTGGCTCTCCCGGTTCCGGCGGACCTGAACGTTGGAGATATAGGTCAGGCCGACTGCGGTGGCGACGTTGGCCCCGAACTGCTCCAGCTCGCGGTCGTGCAGGGACCGGCCGGCCACCGACACGCCGGAATCGACCCGGGCCCGGATCCTCGGCACGCCGGCCACGACCCGGCCGCTGGTGTCGGAGAGGACGTCGATGGAGTACTCCTCGCCCGGCAGGTACTCCTGCACGATGAAGTCGGCCGACGGCTCCATGTTCTTCAGCTCCTCGGCGGACATGACCATGCTGATGTCGCGCGAGCCACTGCCCGTGCGCGGCTTGACGATGACGGGATAGGTCCACGAATCCGGGTGGACCGCCTCGTCCAGCGGCTCGGTGCGCGGGACCCGGACCACGCTAGCGCAGACCCTGGCCAGGGCCAGCTTGTCCAGCGTCAGCTCCAGCGCGCGCTGCGGCGCGAGCATCAGCTGCACGCCCGCCTGCGCGAATGCTGTGCGCGCCGCGGCGAGCGGCCGGAGCTCGGAGTCCACCGTCGGGATAACGACATCTACCCCCAGCTCCAGGCACCGGGCCAGCAGCAGCTCGGCGAACTCCGGAGCGGCCCCGGCCGGGATCACCGCCCGAGCCGCCGGCGGCACCAGGTAGAGTCCGGCGGCCCAGCCATCCATGTCCGCCGCGATCAGGCCGACGGACGGATCGTTCCGCAGCGACTTCAGCACGGCGATGGCGGCGGGGCCGCCCGCCCCGGTGACCAGCACGCTGATGTCGCCAGCCTGAGCGTTACTAGGTGACATGGCCATCCTCCAGAATCTCGCGGGCCGCGCCCTCATCCGGGGCGTTCTGGCGGACCGCGGCAGCCAGCGCCGCGGCCTCGAGTGCGGACTGATCGGTCACTGCGCCCTGGGAGCCAGCCGCGTGGTCCCGGACAACCTCGAATGCCTCGGCGTAACGGCCGCTTCCCAGCCGGGACCAGTACCGGGCGGTCGCCTCGATCAGGTCGGGCGCCAGGTAGTGGCGCACGGCCGCCTGCGAGCCGAAGGCGGCGATCGCGGCGAGCTTGCCGGTCATGAACTCGTCGATGACGATGAAGCGCGCGGGCCGGAAGTCCACGGTCGCCGACGGCGACTGAAAGCAGCAGACCGAGCCGACCCCCCGCGCGGCCACCATGACCGCCCGATGGGTGTTGCGGTGGTCCTGGTGCACATCGTGGATGGAGTGGGTGTAGACGATCGTGGGCTGGACCTCCTCGATGACGGAACTGATCGCGCTGATGGTCGGATCCGACTCGTTGATCCGGGTGTCCTCCAGGTGCTCCAGGTACAGTGCGGCGCCCAGGATCGTGGCGGCCTCCCGTGCCTCCTGCGCCCTGGCCTCGTCGGGTCCGCCGCGTGCCCCCCGGCTGAGCGTCAGGACCGCGATCTTGTCCCCCGCGGCGCGATGGGCCAGCAGGGCCCCGGCGGCGCCGATCTCAACGTCGTCGGGATGCGCGCCGATGGCCAGGATGACCTCCCGGCCGCCGGGCTCGCCGCGGCCGAGCAGGGCGGTGACGGAGGCGATGAGCTCATCGGGCCGCAGCGGCTTGCGCAGGAAGTCATCGGCGCGGCCCCGCAGGGCCCCGAGGGTGTTGTTCACGGAGACGTGCGCGGTGATGACCGCGACGGGCAGCGCGGGTGCCTGCTCACGCAGCGCTTCCAGCAGCTCGATGCCGGTCATATCCGGCATCTCGATGTCGGTGATCACCAGGTCCCAGCGCTCGGGCCCGATCCGGGGCAGCGCCACCGCCGGGCTGGGCGCGTGCTCGATCTCGAAGCCGGCCCGGCCGAGCACGTGCATGATGAAGCGCGCTGTATCCGGGTCGTCCTCCACCAGCAGGATCCGGCCGCGAGGGGTGGGCTGATACTCGGCGCTCATGTCCTCATCGTTCTCAGGCACTGTTGCAGCCCGCCCGGCCATTCGGTAGCAGTCCGGGTGCAGGCACCGCCGCCAGAGCACAGGCCCGCGAGGGCTGGCTCAGCGCGGCGGCAGGTAGCGGTAGCCGAAGCCGCGCACGGCCTCGATCGGGCCGCCGGACCCGCGCTGGCCCAGCTTGCGCCGCAGCCGCATGACGGCGAACTTGACCCGGTCCGGCCCGATGCCGGCCGGATCCTGCCAGGCCTGCTCCAGCAGCTGATCCGGCGACAGGATCCGGGCCGGGTGCCGGACGAGGGCGGCCAGCAGCCGGAACTCCGTGGGGGTCAGGCTGACCGGACGGTCGCTCACGCTGGCCTCGCTGTCGGCAAAGGCCACCCGGACCAGCCCGTCGTCATAGACCTCGGCCGCGTCGGACCCGGGCCTGCGGCGGCGCAGCAGCGCCTCCACCCGCGCCAGCAGCTCGGCGTTGCTGAATGGCTTGGTGACGTAGTCGTCGGCGCCCGCGCGCAGCCCGCGTACCTTCTCGGCCTCCAGGTCGTGGGAGGTCAGCATCAGCACGGGGACCTCGCTGAAGTCGCGGAGCCGGTCCAGGACCGCCCAGCCGTCCAGGACCGGCAGCCCGATGTCCAGCACGACCAGGTCCGGGCGGCCGGCGTGAAAGGCGCGCAGCCCCGCCTGGCCGTCCGCGGCCGCTACCGGCTCCAGCCTGCCCGCCACCAGCACCGCCTGGACCGCGCGGGCGATATCCGGGTCGTCCTCGATGACCAGGATCCTCGGCCGTGAGGTCCCTCCGGGCCCCGGCCGCCTGGTCATGGATCGATGGGCAGGTACACGGTGAAGGTGGTGCCGCTGCCCACCGTGCTCGCCACCTCGATCCGTCCGCCGAGCAGCTCGGTGATGGCCTTGGCCGTCGGCAGGCCCAGGCCGCTGCCCGACACCTTGGAGAGCCGCGCGTTCGAGGCGCGGAAGAACCTGTCGAACAGGTGGTCGACCTCGTCCGGCGGGATGCCGATGCCGTCGTCCGTCACGTCGATCCGCCATTCGCGCGCGTCATGTGTGGCCCGCACCTCGACCCGGCCGCCCGCGGGCGAGAACTTGACCGCGTTGGAGATCAGGTTGTCCAGGACCTGCTGCAGTCGGCTGGGGTCGGCCTGCACCTCCGGACCATCCTGGACCGATATGTCCAGGCTTATCCCGTCGACCGCCGCGATCGACCAGCCCGTCCGGACCGACTCCCGGGTGACCCAGGGCACCGAGGTGGGCGCCAGCTCGAACTGGGCCACCCCCTCCTCCAGGCTGCTTAGGTCGATGAGGTCACCTACCACCCGGAGCAGCCGCTCGGCATTGCGCTGGATGACGTCGAGGTACTCGCCCGCGTCCGGGCCGATCTCCGGGCTCTCGGAGCGGATCAGCTCCGAGAAGGACACGATGGAGGTCAGCGGCGTGCGCAGCTCGTGCGAGACCGTAGCGAGGTAACGGAGCCGGGTGTCGTTGAGATCCCGCAGCTCCAGGTTCTGCTCGGCGAGCCTGCGCCGGTCCTGCTCGCTCTCGGCCTCGGCCCGCCTGCGGTGGTGCACGTCAGTGAGCGCGGCCACGCGGCCCACCAGGTTGCCGTGCTGGTCCACGACCCGGCGCACCACGGCATGCACCCAGACCTCGCGGCCCGACGCGGTCTGCAGCCGGCAGTCGGCGGCTAGCTCCGTGGGCCTCCCGCTGGTATCCCGCATCGCGTCGATGCGCGCGACGTCCTCGGGATTGATGGTGTCCCGCCAGTTCGAGCCGAGTACGGCGTCGGGCGTGAGGCCGGCCATCTCGCACCACTTGTCGTTCACGAACCGGGTGACCCCGTCGACATCGGTCTGCACGATGCCGACCGGGGCCAGCTCGGACAGCAGCCGGAAGCGGGCCTCGCCTTCCGCGACCGCCATGGTCGCGGTCTCCAGGTCGGTAACGTCCTGCATGAGGCCGAAGAAGTAGGTCTCGCCGCGCACGGTCAGCGGCATCGGCGTGAGGTCGACCGATCGCTCGGTCCCGTCGGCCCGCAGCGCGCGCAGCCGGGACGGCCGGAACGCGCGATGGCTGCCGGCAGCGAGGTAACCCGCCATGGCCTCGATGAACAGCCGCCGGTACCGGTCGGGCACCAGCGTCTCGGGCATATCCAGCCCGATGACGTCGGCCCGGGTCCGGCCGAACAGCTCCTCCGCCGCCGGGTTGAACTCCCGGATGCGGCGGTCGGTGTCGACGGCGACGATCGCCGAGCGGGCTCCGGCCAGCAGCGCCGCGCCTAGCGAATCGTGGCTGACCAGGCCGGGCGGCTCCGGATCGCGGCGGACGACTGTCAGGGCCGGCGGCCCCTCCGGGTCGGCCAGGGCGGCCTCCGGATTCCGGCCGAGCAGGGCCGCTACGACCGTGGCCACCGCCTTGAGCGTTGACCGGGCGCCCGCCTTCCACTGCGCGGCATCCCCGACGAGGGCCAGCGCGCAGGACGCCTGTCCATCGGCCGGCTCACCCGGGACGACGAGCAGGCCGACCCGCCGGCGGCCGGAATCCAGCTCGACCGCAAACGCCTGACCGCTGACGGCCGCCCGCTCGCCGAAGGTCGCCCAGGCCGAGCGGATCTGGGCCATCAGCACCAGGTCGCTGCGGACTTTGGCCGGGTACGCCGGTCCTTCACCCAGCGGCCGGGCGGCCCCCGGCGCGATGACGAGCGCGGCCTGCGCCCCGAAATCGGTGGCCAGCCGCTCGATCAGCCGCGCCAGCGAGTCCCGGGCCCTGAGCGGCAGCAGCTGCCCGACCGCGTACTCCAGCAGGGCCGCCCGCGTCCGCGCGGACGGCTGGCCGACCGCGCCCGGCACCTGCCGCGGGACGCGCTTAGCCGCCTGCCTTGTCCCCGATACCCCCATTGCCCCCCGCGATTTCCTGGCTCGGTACCTCGCCCTCCCCGTCCCCCTTGTCCTAGGAGGTTCCCGGCAGACCGGGAGCTGAACCCCAGGTCACGCCGGAGGCAGGCGGGCCGGGGCAGGGAGCGGGCGGCCCGGGCATTCAGGCCAGCGGCCCGGGACGCAGGCCATGTTGCCTGTCGTCGCCGGGCCGCCGGACCTGCCTTAGGAGGCCAGGACCGCCTCGATCTCGAGGTGGATAGTGATCTTGTCGGCCACGACCGCGCCGCCGTTCTGCATCGGGGCGCTGAAGTTCACGTTGAAGTCACGCCGGTTGATCTCGGCGGTAGCGGTGAAGCCGGCCCTGGTGCCGCCGTAGGGGTCCGGGCCGAAGCCGTTGAGCTCGAGGCGCAGCGGCACGCTCTTGGTCACGCCCTTGAGAGTCAGCTCACCGTCGACGATGAAGTCGCCGCCGTCGTCGCGCACGCTGGTGGAGCGATAGGTCATCGTGGGGTAGGTCTCGACCTCGAAGAAGTCAGCCGACCTGATGTGGTCGTCGCGCTGCTGGGCGCCGGTGTTGATCGAGGCGAGGACGATCTCGGCGGTTACCGAGGAGCCAGCCGGGTCCTCGCCGGTCACGATGTCGCCCGAGAACTCGGTAAACCGGCCGCGCACCTTGCTGACCATCATGTGCCGGACCGAGAAACCGACCTCGGAGTGCACGGGGTCGATGGTCCATTTGCCGGCGACGTAGCCGGGGATCGCGGACGTGCTTACTTCCGTCATGGGTTACTCCTAGGGATGTTCGGCCTGACGCTGGAGTCCCGGCCTGATCTTCATTGAACTCTCAAGCAATGTATCGCAGGCGGCGTTGCTTGTCAAACTCTCAACTATCTGCGGTTATACTGGAGAAGTGAAGCAGACGACGCAGACCCGATGGCTGTCCGCGCAGGAGCAGCAAGCCTGGCGGTCATTCCTCAATGCCTGCCGCCGGCTATTCGCGGAGATGGACGCACATCTGCAGCACGTCGCGGGCATCCCGCACGCCTACTACGAGATTCTCGTCCGCCTGTCGGAGGCGCCCGGCCGCGAGCTGCGGATGACCCAGCTCGCCGACGCCTCGACATCCAGCAAGAGCCGGCTCTCGCACGCCGTATCCCGGCTGGAGGAGCGCGGCTGGGTCGAGCGGGCAGCCTGCCCGACGGACCGGCGCGGGCAGGTGGCCCGGCTGACCGACGAGGGCCTGGCCGCCCTCGACTCCGCCGCGCAGGAGCATGTCGAGATGGTCCGGCAGATGGTGTTCGACCAGCTCACGCCCGAGCAGGTCCAGCAGCTGCGGGTCATCAGCACGGCCATCGAGTCGGGAGTCGAGACCCTGAGTTCCTCCCCGGCCGCCGCCGCCTGCCACGTCGCCGAGCCGGCTGACCCAGAGGCCGCCGACGAGAGCTGCCCCCTGGCCTGACCGGCCGCCGGGCTGAGGGCGGCGCTAGGCCTCCGAGCCGTTCCGCCTGAGGTTGGCCGCCATCAGGCCGGCGATGGCCGCCGGGCCCGGCCCCGGCTCCTCCCGCAGCCCCGCCACCGTTCCCGCCTGGTCAGCGGAGCTGCGGTTCTGGCTGAGCTTCTGCTTGGCCTCCACGGACCTGAGGACGACCTCCACGCCCACGATGGCCCGGAGCTGCCCGTCGATGTACTGCGCCGGGGCGTCGGTCACCGCCCAGGGCCGGGGCCGCGGGTCCTCATACCGGCGGGTCAGCCGGGTCACCAGGTCCCGCAGCCACTCCGGGTCGCGGTGGATCATCAGCGTCCCTGTCAGGTGCACGGCCTCGTAGTTCCACGTCGGGACGGTCCGGCCGTGCCGGGCCGTGCTCTCGTACCAGGAGGGCGAGATGTAGGCCTGCGGGCCATGCACGATCGCCAGCGCCTGCGCGCCCGGCTGAGCGGTGCGCCACTGCTCGTTGGCCAGCGCCACGTGGCCCAGCACCCGCCCCAGGTCATCGCCCTCCGGCTCGGCGGGCCGGTCCCAGATCACCGGCAGCAGGCTGGCGACGGGCCTGCTGCCATCGAAGGTGACGAGGTCGGCGGCGCCCGCGGCGTCCACGAAGGCCGCTATCTGGGCCAGATCTGACAGCTCGAAGTGGCGCGGAAGGTACACCAGTCCAGGGTAAGGGCTCGACAGGCCCGATATCGTAGGCAGTAACGCGCTGACGGAGACAAGTAGCACGGATAACGCGAGCACGGTGCAGCCGCACCCGGTTCAGCTGGCCACGGATCACCTCGACCACGGGCTGGCTCACGCACCGGCCAGCTGACCCGCAGAGAGCCGCCGGAAGCTGAGAAGGCGGCCTCGTGTCCCGGACGTGAAGACCCTCCCGAGTGCGGGGAGGAACGGCCGCCGCGGCCTGCGGCGCGCCCCATGCCCCGCCGGCCGGCCCCCGTTACCGGGCCACAGCGAGGCTGCTGCGGGCGCAGGCCGGCAGCAGCGAAAGTGCGGTGGCACCGCGAGTTCCCTTCTCGCCCGCACTCCCAAGGGGTCACGCAATCCCGCAAGGAGTGTGATGATCTCTCGTGTCCTAGCCGCCGACCTGCACCAGCACGTCGGCGAGCACGTGATGATCGCCGGCTGGCTGCATCGCCGCCGGCACCTGAAGTCCGTTACCTTCCTAGTCGTCCGGGACCGATCCGGCCTGGCCCAGGTGGTCCTGCGCGATCAGCCGCCCGGCCTGCCCGAGGAGACCGTGATCCGGGTCGAGGGCCTGGTGACGGCCAGCGCTCAGGCGCCGGGCGGCGCGGAGCTCACCGAGCCGGTGATCACGCAGCTGTCGGCCCCGGCGGCCGCGCCCCCCTTCGACCTGTACCGCCCGGCGGTCACGGCCGGCCTGCCCGCGATCCTGGACCACGCCCCCACCACCTTGCGCCATCCAGTCCTGCGCGCGGGCTTCGAGATCGCCTCGGCCAGCGTGGCGGGCTTCCGGGCGGCGCTGGACCAGCGCGGCTTCACCGAGGTGCACACGCCGAAGATCGTCCAGTCGGCCACCGAGTCGGGCGCGAACGTCTTCGGCCTGGACTACTTCGGCCAGCGCGCGTTCCTGGCCCAATCGCCGCAGTTCTACAAGCAGGCGCTGGTCGGCGTGTTCGAGCGCGTCTATGAGGTCGGCCCGGTGTTCCGCGCCGAGCCGCATGACACGGCCCGGCACCTGGCCCAGTACACCAGCCTCGACGCCGAGCTCGGCTTCATTACCGACCACCGCGACGTCATGGCGGTCCTCCGCGACGCGATCGAGGGCATGGTGACGGGAGTCCGAGACCGTGCCGGCCCGGCGGCCGAGCTGCTCGAGCTGACGCCGCCGGCCGTGCCCGCCCAGATCCCGGGCATCCACTTCACCGATGCCCAGGAGCTGATCGCCCGGCACGCGGGCTGGGACCCCACCGGCGAGCCAGACCTGGCTCCGGCGGACGAGCGGTGGCTAGGTGACTGGGCGGCCGCCGAGTTCGGCAGCGAGTTCCTGTTCGTGACCGGCTACCCGATGGCCAAGCGCCCGTTCTACACCTACCCGGACCCGGACCGGCCCGGCTACTCTCGCGGCTTCGACCTGCTGTTCCGCGGCCTGGAGCTGGTCACGGGCGGGCAGCGGCTGCATGAGCATGCCGACTACATGGCGGCGCTCGCCGAGCGCGGCGAGGACCCGGCACCATACGCGAGCTACCTGCAGGCCTTCGAGCACGGAATGCCGCCGCATGGCGGATTCGCCATCGGGCTGGAGCGGTGGACGGCGCGGCTGACCGGCGCCGCGAACGTCCGCCAGGTCACGCTGTTCCCCCGCGACCTGCACCGGCTGTCGCCGTAACCGGGGACCCAGGCCCCCTCGTGGCGTGCCCCCGCCCCGCTCCGGCGACATGTGCCGGGCGGGGCGGGGGGCCGGTAGGGTCGGCGCATGAGTCAACCGGACAATCTTGACCTGCTGTCATCGCGCGAGCTGCACGACCTGGCCGTGCGCCGGGCGCTGCGTCACCTGGACGTGAAGTTCCTCTGGGACCTGCTGCGCGAGCTGCCGGCAGGCGAGGCGGCGGCGGGCCGCACGGACCTGGCCACCGCGGATGCGCTGCACCTGTCCACGCTGATCTCCGACGCCATCGACTCCGGTGCGGGAGAGATCGCCGACTCGCTGCGGCCGTTCTACCTCAGCTACCTGCGCGAGCACGGGGTCAGCGAGCACGGGGCCAGCGAGCAGGTCAGGGAATGACCAGGACCTTCCCGATCGTGCCGGCCTGCACGGCA
This sequence comes from Streptosporangiaceae bacterium, assembly GCA_036510065.1. Taxonomy (GTDB): domain Bacteria; phylum Actinomycetota; class Actinomycetes; order Streptosporangiales; family Streptosporangiaceae; genus DASUBV01. Next base: position 32,418 of record DATCEO010000129.1, read on the forward strand.
TCGTGCGCGGCGGCGACCTCTTCCAGCGCGAACCTCGTCGCCGGCAGCTCGGTGAGGGCACCGTCAGCGAGGGCCCGGGTGATGTCCGCGGCGCCCTGCAGGAGCGCCGGGCGCGGCACCCCGTAGAGCAGCACGAACCTCAGCGTGACGTTCGCCGTCATGCAGGCTCGTACCGGCAGGACCGGGTCGTTCGCCTCCGCGGCATAGTCCACGATGTGAGTCTGCGGCCCCGATACGGCCAGATCGAGCTCGAGGTTCGCGCCCAGGGCAAGCTCGACGATCCGGTCCAGCGGCGCGAACGCCCGGATCTGCTCGACGGCGCCGGGATCTTTGTAGTTCACCACGAGATCCGCGCCTGCCCGCGCGGCCAGCTCCGCCTTAGCCGGGCCGCTGACCGTGGCCACGACCCGGGCGCCCGCGTGCTTGGCCAGCTCGATCGCGAAATGCCCGACCGCACCGGCGCCGCCCGCCACCAGGACGTTCCTGCCCTCCAGCGGACCGTCAGCGAACAGGCAGCGGTGCGCGGTCACGGCCGGCACGCCGAGGCTGGCGGCCAGCTCGAACGAGACGTCGTCCGGCAGCGGAACCGCCTGATCGGCGGGAACGACCGACCACTGCGCGGCCGTTCCCCACGGCCGCCCGGCAGCGGCGAGCCAGACCCACACCCGCTGCCCTTCCCGGCTGGGGTCGACGCCCGCGCCGACGGCGTCGATCACCCCGGCCCCGTCATGGTGCGGGATCTGGAAGTCGCCCATCGGCCGCGGCGTGGCGCCGCTGCGGGACTTCCAGTCCGTCGGGTTAACCCCGGATGCCGCTATCCGGACCCGGACCTCACCCGGCCCTGGCTCCGGAACGTCGATCTCCTCGATCCGCAGCACCTCATGGGCCGGGCCGTGGCTGTTAAATACCGCAGCTCTCATCGCGAGCTTGCCTCCGCATCATTTTTGAGCCTGCTGGACCTACCCGGCATGCCATCCCGCCGACATGCCATCCTGCCGGACCGCTCAGGCGGCGACTCCGGTTGGGTCGGCCGCGATGCAGGCCTTGTTCCAGCCTGGGTCCCGGACTCGATGGCGACGGTCTGACAGGTTGCCGACTAGGTCAGGCCGGAGGAGCGATCGCCAGCGTGATCGCTAGCCGCACGTGGGACGGGTCGAGGGAATTAGTGCTCGTGCCGATCTGGACGTGAGCACCGCCGTCGTACGGCACGATCGCGCCGATAATGATGATGGCGTCTCCCAGGAAGCGGCCGCCCTCGTCGTCGGTCTCGCTGGCCGACGCCGTTACCGCAGAATTGGCCGCTATTAGCGGATCTTTAATGTCGACCGAGGTATAGAAAATCCCGCTCCTGAACCACCAGTCCTTAAGGATTCCCTCCCATATGACGACTTTAACCGGCATTCCAGGCCGCCTTCCCTCGCAGCAATCTCAGCCGCGCAGCAATGGAAACGAGGGGCGTTACAACCATGGGCGATAGCGCGGGGCTGGGCCAGCACGGGCACGCGGCTCGTGTTTCTGTCTCCGCAGGCGGCGGGTCATATGGCTACCATCCGCACCGTGTTGCGACCCGCGCCCTTGGCCTGGTACATGGCGCCATCGGCCGCGCGGATTAGCTCATCAAGATCGACGTGGGCGCGATCGAGAGCGGCGACGCCGACAGAGATGGTGACGCGAGAATCGGCCAGCTCGGCGCCATTGAAGGCGACGGGGACAGTGAGCTCAGAGACCGCATGGCAGAGTCGGCGCGCGACGGCCAGGGCTTCATCAGCGCTCGTGTCGGGCAGCAAGATCGCGAACTCGTCGCCGCCGTACCTCCCGCACAGGTCAGAGTCCCGCCGCTGCGCGCGGATCGTGTCGGCAATCGCTCCCAGGATAGCGTCACCGACCTCGTGTCCGCCGCAGCTGTCTTGCACCGATTTGAACCGGTCGATGTCCACCACCAGAAGCGCTACCAGGGTGCTGTCACTGCGCCGCTCACCGGGCCTGCCCGATGCGCTGGCGGAGGCCGCCCGAATATCGCCGCCGGGCCTCCCGCCGCCCGCTCGGCCCAGGGCACGCCAGGCCCGCGGCCGGGTCGCCCTAGTGACCCGGACGGCGGCCTCGCGGTGCCAGGTTGTCTTATTGAGCATGCCGGTCAAGCCATCGATGCGGGCGTCATTAACAAGCTGGCCATGGCGCAGGGAACGCTGCAGCAGCGTCACGCAGGGCAGCGCCAGGAGCCCGAGGAGGGGACTCGCCGTCACCACGAAGGCGACAAGGACGCCGATGGACAGCTCGGCCAGGTCTCCGAACAGCGCCTCGCGGGTGAACAGCTCCGCCCGGATGCTGACCGCGGGATCGGCGCCCTTGACCGCTGTCATCACCAGCACCTTATTGAGCACCGATCGCAGGAACCCGCACGCCAGTGCAGCCAGGGTCCACACCTCGACGCGCGAGGTCGGCGATTCGAAAAACCCCGTCAGCGGCGGGGCCAGCGCGTGGAAGGCCACCGATACCGCTGCGTAGGTCAGGCCGAGCGCCGAGGCGGTGAATACGCGGCGGTAGGCCAGCGTCTGCCGTACGCGCCATTGCGTGAGGGCAAGCCGCACGATGGGGGCGATGAGCCCGTACAGCGGGGGCAGCAACAGCGCTATAGGAAGCTCCCAGACAGCATGGGTTTCCTTGATGAGGCCACCCCCGGGCTCGCCGCTGCGCCGGGTCAGCTCGACGGTCACCACGTCGCAACCCAGCAAGACCGCGAAAAGCTCGACGTTGTAGGCGTCGTAATCATGGAACGATGTCAGCGCCAGGGCGGCGACGATAGCGGCGCCGAACGCCGCGATCACAGCGAGGACGAACGCCACCAGCCAGGGCGGCAGCTCCCACAACGGCCATCCGGACACAGCGCGTTGCCACCGGCGGCTGGCGGGCCGCGATGAGCTGCCCATCATCATCCTCCAGGAGCGGCTCTGGCCGACAGCGTTCCTAACTGTAACTGGGACAACTCACATTGTTACAGACGAGCGATGGACATCGTTAGTAACTGAATCAAAATACGCCAAACAGTCTTGTCCTTAAGTTGGCCGTGATCGGATCATGCATGGCATGACCTGGCGTTTCCTATCTCATCACACGACCCGGAAGGAGGCCCGCGATGCGCGCTGAGGGATGGGGCTAACCGCTCCCGCCTGACCACCCCGACCACCACGACCCGGAAGGAGGCCCGCCATGCGCGCTGAGGGATGGGGCTAACCGCTCCCGCCTGACCACTATCGAGGCCGGGCGGGCTTAGAGGACGGCAGTGGCCGAATGGGCTGAGATGACGACAGTTGCCGGCCCAGCCCGACAGCGGCCACTACGCCGAGCAATCCTGCGCAGCCGATCACGATGCCCGGCGCGTGGTACTGCGCCGCCACCCCGGCCAGGGCCATGGCGGCGCCTTGGCCCAGGCTCATCCCAGCTGCGGCCAGGCCAAATGCCTGGCTGCGCTGGTGTGGGGGCGCCGCGGTGACGAAGGCCGTATTGGCCGCGACCTGGAAGCACTGGCATGCCCCGGACACCGTGAGGATCGCTAGGGTGACGCCGAGGCCTGGGCGCAGTGCGATCGGGATCAGGGCTGCGGAGCAGGCTACGGCGAGGGGCACCATAAGCCGTTTCCTGCTCTCGGCGGCGAGGCGGCTGAAGGCCAGCGCGCCGACGGTATAGCCGGCTGCCGGGCAGGCGAGCAGCAGTCCCGTAGTTGCCGCGCCCCCGCCGAGGGCTCTGGCAAATGGCGCGGCGATCCCCTCAGGCGCGTTGTAAAGCGCGGCGGTCCAGCCCAGCAGCATTGGCGCGCGCAGCGCCAGGCTGCCGAATACCAACCTGGTGCCAGCGCCCAGGCCCGTCAGGGCGGCGGACATGCTCCGGTCACTGCCGCCATCAGGGAGCCGGGAAGCTACGCCAAAGCGGATCAGCAGCGCCGAGACGGCGAAGGTTCCCGCGTCAGCCAGCAGGCAGGGACGCGCACCGAGCAGTCCCGTTATCGCCCCGCCGGCCGCGAAGCCGATCACCTGAGCGAGCTGGTTGGTAGTCAGCGTGATCGCCGTCCCGGTCGCGTAGCGGGCACCCGCGAGGATGTCGGGATAGATCGCGGCCCGCGATGCCGTGAACGGGGCACCGATCATGGTGATCGCGAACAGTAACGCGACGAGCGTCGGCAGGGGCATCCCGGGAGCGGCCATCAGCGCTGCCAGCACCATCCGCAGGAGATCGCAGGCGATCATCACGGCCCGCCGGGGCATCCGGTCGGCGACTCCGGAGAGCAAGATCCCGCCCAGGAAATTAGGCACGAAGCTGACTGCAAAGGTAAGAGCGGCCAGCGCGGCGGACCTGGTCCGGTCGTAAACCAGGACCGTGAGCGCGACCTTGGCCAGCTGGTCACCCGCGACCGACAGCAGCTGGCCTGCCCACAGGGCGCGGAACTCGGGCAAGCTGAATACGTCGCGGAAGCCCGCGCGACCTGCCTCCTCGCTCACCTTCACCTCTCCCACGTCTCCGGCCACACTTCTGCTGTTCGCATCATGCACCAGCGCGAAGCCCGTGAAAGGCGGACAACCAGGGCCCGGGAGCAGCGGCATGACCCTGCTGCCTGCACGCTCACCCTTCTGGACCCGATAATGACGTCCTCTGCCTACTGTCTCAGCGCGGGCCTGACCCGGATGGCAGCAGCCAGGGATCCTTTGAGCGTGCTCGCCGGCTCCTGGCAGCGCGCCGCGCAGCTGCCAGGTAGCTGAGCACATCAGCTGTATATTTTCCCGCTAGCACAGGGACAAGACTCGGGTCACAATCTTCTCAGGAAAGGCAAAAGGGTCGGCCAATGGCAACCGTGCAGTTTCCGACGCCGAAGGGACGGGCCCAGGCCTGAGGATGAATCGCAATCCATGGCGGCCAGCCCGCCCGGCAGCGTATCGGCCTGCCCGCTTTCGAGCCAGCCAAAGGTCAGCCCGGAGTCCGTGGCCGGGCCCGGGCAGGCTGCTCAAGCGTGCCACCTGCGCCGTGGCCATGTCGGTGGTAGCGGTGCTCGGGATTGCCGCGATGTCGCCGCCGGCCAGCGACCCGGTGGCGCTGGCTGCTCAGCTCACCTGGCCTGGGGCGACCGCGTTCAGCGGAACGTCGGCGGTGGGCGCGCTGTTCAGCGATGCCCACGGACGGCTGGCGCACTTCTGCTCGGCCAGCGTGGTGCATAGCCCGCGGGGAAATCTCCTGATCACCGCGGCCCACTGCATGCAGGGCAAGAACCTGAAGCCGACCGGGGCGATCACCTTCGCACCCGGCTACCACGCCGGACGGTTCCCGCATGGCCGCTGGATCGTCCGGGCCGTCTACGTCGACAGCGGCTGGAAGCGGACCCAGAATCCGGACGACGATGTGGCCTTCCTGCTCGCCGGCCGGCCGGGCCTGCGCATCGAGCGGTACACCGGGTCCGAAACGCTGGACACCGGCGTGCCGCTGCCGCAGCGGGTACGGGTGATCGGCTATCCCGACCGCACGAACCTGCCGGTCGCCTGCACCGGGCCGGCCCGCGCTTTCAACCCTGGTCACCTGCACCAGATGGTGTTCGACTGCGCCGGCTTCAGCAACGGCACGAGTGGCGGCCCCTTCCTGGCCCACACCACCACGGCGGGCACCGGGAAGGTCATCGGCGTGATCGGCGGCTACCAGGGCGGCGGCGACACCCCGGACGTCTCGTACTCGGCCCGCTTCCTGGCCAAAGTGGCGGTCCTTTACAAGACAGCGACCTCGTAACGGACCGCTGCTCAGGACGGGCGGGGCACGATCTTGTCGATCTCGGCGAGCTCCTCGGGCGCCGGGATCCAGTCGGCCGCCGCGGCGTTGGCCCGCATCTGCTCGGGCGAGGTTGCCCCGGCGATGACGGACGTGCAGCCCGGCAGGGCGGCGAGCGCGCCGATGCCCACCTCAAGCAGCGACCGGCCGTGCTGCTCCGCCCACTGGACCAGCGCCTCGACCTTGTCGAGCTTGTCCTCGGTGATGTAGCCGACCCGCTCGTGCAGCCGAGTGCCCTCCCGCGGCTCCTGGCCGCGCCGGATCTTGCCGGTCAGCATGCCGTTGGCCAGCGGGAAATACGGCAGGATGCCCAGGCAGAAGTGCAGGCTGGCCGGCACGACCTCAGCCTCCGCGGCGCGCTCCAGCAGAGACCAGTGGTTCTGCGCCGAGATGAAGGGCGTGGTCCCCAGCTCACGCGCGGCCGCCGCGGCGCCCGCGATCTGCCAGCCGGCGAAGTTGGAATGCCCGAGGTAGCGGACCTTTCCCTCGGCGACCAGCTCACCGAGGGCGCTCAGCGTCTCCTCGATGGGCGTCACGGGATCGGGAGTGTGGATCTGATAAAGGTCGATGTAGTCGGTTCGCAGCCGGCGCAGCGACCGCTCCACGGCGCGCCTGATGTACCCGCGGCCGCCCTTGGCGCCCGCCGCCGGGCCAAAGCCCATGTCGACGTCCTGGTGGCCAAACTTGGTCGCGAGGACGACCTGGTCCCGGCGCCCTTCGAGCACCTCCCCGAGGATCTCCTCGGACCGGCCGGCGCCCCCGTAGATGTCAGCGGTGTCGAGCAGGGTAATCCCGGAGTCGATCGCCGCATCCACCACGGCCCGCGTCGCCTCGACGTTCAGCCTGCGGCCGAAGTTATTGCAGCCCAGTCCCGCGACCGAGACGACCAGTCCGGAGCTGCCCAGTGCCCGATAACGCATTGCCTGCCCTTCTGCGTCCGAAGCTGACCGCTCGCCCGCTGGCCGCTCGCGCCACTGACCGCCGCATCTGGCCGCTTTCGGCCCGCCTCCACGATCGTACCGATCACGGAACGCCAGCCCCGGCGACCGCCGTCCCGCCGGCCAAAGCAGCTTCCGTGTCCGTACCGCTACGCTGAGGTACCAGCCAGCATGACTGGCCGCGATGCCAGAACTCCTATGGGGTGGCGCGAAATCGCAGCTGCGATATCATCGAGTTAGTGACGATTGGTGGAACTTGCATTACGCAATTGCGTCCGCGCTTTCGTCCTAACGGCGCGGCTCGGCCGCTAGCGGAATATGATCATCGGTCTCTGTGCCAGGATCGTCCCTGGGGCCTGGACTTCGGCGATACGGAGCGCGACTCATGACGGAAGATGCATCTGGCCCGACAGTGCTGCGAATCCTTCTCGGCACTCAGCTGCGACGGCTTCGCGAGGCTCGGGGCATAACCGCACAGCAGGCCGCCCGCGCGATCCGGGCCTCCGAGTCCAAGATCAGCCGCATTGAGTTAGGACGCAACTCGTTCCGCGAAGTCGATATCGCGGACCTGCTCACCCTGTACGGCATCAACGACGTTGCCGAGCGCGAGCAGATGCTGTCGCTGGCCAGCCAGGCCAACCAGCCGGGCTGGTGGCATCGCTACCAGGACGTCCTGCCGACGTGGTTCCAGGCCTACATCGGCCTGGAGGAGTCGGCCGAGTCCATCCGCAGCTACGATGCCCAGTTCGTGCCGGGCCTGCTGCAGACCGAGGAGTACGCGGCCGCGGTCATCGAGCTCGGCGAGTTCTCGCTCGAGGAGACCGATCGCCTCGTCTACCTGCGCAAGGAGCGGCAGCGCCGGTTCACCACGGGCAGCCTGCGCCTCTGGGCCATCATCGACGAGATGGCACTGCGCCGGCCGGTCGGCAATCCGGGGCTGATGCGCACGCAGCTGGACTACCTCCTGGAGATCAGCGAGCGGCCCGGCCTGACGCTGCAGATGACGCCCTATCCGGCCGGGGCCTCCTACCTGGTGCCGGGCAGCTTCAGCATGCTGAGCTTCGCCACGGCCGATCTTCCGGACGTCGTCTACGTCGAGCAGCTCACGAGCGCCATGTACCTGGATAAGCGATCGGACCTGGACCGCTATACCGCCGCATTCGACAAGGTCAGCGCGACAAGCGCCACACCCGAGCGGACAAGGGAGTTCATCCGCGAACTGGTCGATGACATGGAGGAATTCGCATGAGCGGTGCACGTAATGGCGTCACGGCCTCGGGCCTGCCCGGCGCCACCTGGTTGAAGAGCTCCCGGAGCGGCCCGACCGGGGGGAACTGCGTCGAGGTTGCGTTTCTTCCGGCGGGCGACGTCGCGATGCGGAACTCGCGGCAGCCTGACGGCCCGGCACTCATCTTCACTCAGGCCGAATGGGACGCTTTCATCGGGGGCGCCCGCGATGGCGAGTTCGGATCGCCCGCCTGACCGGACAGAGATCAGCAGATCATAAAGGCCCGATGACCTCCTGGGTCCCGGGGAGGTCATCGGGCAGGTGAAGATCTTCGTAACGCTGGACCCCTAGCTTACCGGCGAGTCGAACTCTCCGTTCTTGACGCCGGACAGGAACGCCGCCCATTCCACGAGGTCGAAAACATGCGCGGGCTTGGTCGTGTCCTTCGAATCGCGCAGGGCCACGAGGCCCCCGGCCAGATGCGCGACCTGCACGCAAGCAGAGTTGTTGCATGCGCGGCTAGTGATCCACGCGGCATCGGACATATCGGGGTTCATGCTGATTCTTCCTCCTAATCAGGTGCATTGCATACTGAGGGTACGGATGAGATTTGCTGAGTCGGCTGGCGGCAGGGCGGTCGCGCGGAGCAGGTCGAATGCCTCGACCCGTGCTCTGACCTCTCTTTCTCGTTCTTCCACGTACGCCTGGCCGGCGACGCCCTCGGAATAGACCACGTCCGGATCAAAGCGCTCAGGGAACTCGATAATGGCGAACGGGCCGTTGAGCGCGGGATGCAGGCCGCTGGAGAACTCCAGCACCTGAAGGGTCACGTTCGGCATCGTGCTGGCCTCGCACAGGTGCTCCAGCTGGCGGTGCATGAGGTCGGGCGGCCCCATGGTCCGGCGGATCACGGCCTCGTCCAGGATGATCCACAGCTGGAGCGGGTCAGCGCGCAGCAGCACCTCCTGGCGCTGCATCCGCAGGGCCACCAGGCGGTCGATCTCCTCAGGGCTCTCCCGCCTGCGGACGGTCGTCATCACAGCCCTGGCGTACTCCTGCGTCTGCAGCAGCCCGTGCACCACCTGGGCCTCGTAGACGCGCAGGGACGCGGCCTCGGCCTCTAGCCCGACATAGATCCCGAAGCCGGTGGGCAGGACGTCCTCCCAGACGGCCCACCAGCCCTTGCGGTGCCCCTCCCGGGCCATCTCGACCAGTACCTGACGCTGCGACGGATCGTCGACGCCGTAGATCTCCAGCATCGTGGTCAGGTAGGCGCTCCTGGTGGGCGCCTTCCCGGTCTCTATCCGGGACAGCGTGGAAGGCGCCAGCCCGAGCTGCTCGGCCACCTCTTCCAGCTTGATCGACTGCGCCTCGCGCAGCCGCCTTAATTCGCTGCCAAGCCGTCGACGGCGGACTGTCGGTCCGATCGACACGGGCACTCGCCCCCTAGGGGAAGGAAAGCGCGAAATCCGGCCGAATTCCCCCTAAGAGGAGTCAGACGTCGCGCTGGCTGGCTTCGGGCTCACCATACCTGAAAAACGGCGGCGTGATGAGATCTCATCTGAGATCTCGTATGCAATATTTCTCTGACGCACTTGCGTGCCGTGCATCGTCATACCATTATGAATGACACGGCGCCGCAGCGTGCTACCCGCTCCCGCACGAACCGGTGCTATCCGCCACATGGTGGCGGACCTGCTATTTCCGGTGCTGGGGAAGGAGCAACCGAGATGGCACTCGCCGTCACGCGCGCTAGCGATGCGGCCGAGGATCTTGCCACAATGGCCGGCGCTGCCGTTCTGGGCAGCGTCACCATTCCCGGCCGGGCTGAACAGGTCCGGACGGCGCGCAGGTTCGTCGCCAAGATCCTAGGCGAGTTAGGCACCGTCACGGAGACAGCGGTCCTGCTGACCTCGGAGCTGGTCACCAATGCGGTCCAGCACAGCGACTCCCGCCGGCCGGGCGGCACGGTCACGCTGCTCATCCTGGAAATCGCCGGCCGGATCCGGATCGAGGTGACCGACAATGGCTCGGATCACAGCTCGCCGGTCGTCAAGGCCGACGTGTTCTCCCCCGATGGCCACGGCCTGCTGCTGGTGGAGACCATGGCCGGGCACTGGGGGTACCTGCGCGACGGGGCGGGCACGACCGTCTGGTTCCAGCTCGCCGCCTAGCTGCGCCGGGCGCCCCTCGCCGACCGGCCGCCCGCGCCCTGCCGCTTCTCGCGCAGGCGCATGGACAGGTGCACCGGCGTGCCGTCGAAGCCGAACTCCTCGCGCAGCCGCCGCTCGATGAACCTGCGGTAGCCGGCCTGCAGGAAGCCCGTGGTGAACAGCACGAAATGCGGCGGCCGGACGCCCGCCTGGGTGGCGAACATGATCTTGGGCTGCTTCCCGCCGCGGACCGGCGGCGGCGTCGCGGCAATCAGCGCGGTGAGCCAGGCGTTCAGACGGCCCGTCGGTACCCGGGTCTCCCAGCTGGCCAGCGCCGTCTCCAGCGCGGGAACGAGCCGGTCGACGTGCCAGCCGGTTGCCGCCGATACGTTGACCCGCGGCGCCCACCGCGCCGTGTGCAGCTGACGGTCGATCTCCCGGTCGAGGAAATACCGCCGGTCCTCGTCGAGGAGGTCCCACTTGTTATAGGCGATCACGAGCGCGCGTCCCGCGTCGATGACCATGGAGATGATCCGCAGGTCCTGCTCGGCCAGCGGCTCGCTGGCGTCGATCAGCACCACCGCTACCTCGGCGCGCTCCAGCGCCCGCTCGGTGCGCAGCGCGGCAAAGTAGTCCGCGCCCTGCGTCTCGCGCATCCGCCGCCTGATGCCGGCCGTGTCGACGAACCGCCAGGTCTTCCCGCCCAGCTCGATGAGCTCATCCACCGGATCCCGCGTGGTCCCGGCGACCGGGTCGACCAGCACCCGCTCCGTTCCGGCCAGCTTGTTGAGCAGGCTGGACTTGCCTACGTTGGGGCGGCCGATCAGCGCCACCCGGCGCGGGCCGCCCTCGTCGTCGAACCGCTCCCCCGGTGCCTGCGGCAGCGCGTCGAGGATGGCGTCCAGGAGGTCGCCGCTGCCCCGGCCGTGCAGGGCGCTGACCGAGAGCGGCTCGCCGAGCCCGAGCGACCACAGCGAGCTGGCGTTGGACTCCCCCGGCGCGTCGTCGATCTTGTTGGCCGCCACCACGACCGGCTTGCGGGACTTGCGCAGGACGGCGGCCACGGCAGCATCGGCGTCGGTAATGCCGACGACGGCGTCCACCACGAACAGCACCGCGTCCGCCGCGTCGACCGCGACCCTGGCCTGGGCCGCTACCCGGGCCGCCAGCGACTGGCTGCCCTCCACCTCCGGCTCCCAGCCGCCGGTATCCACCAGCGTGAAGGCCCGCCCGCGCCAGGTCGCGTCGTAGCTGACGCGATCGCGGGTGACGCCCGGCGTGTCCTCCACGACCGCCTGGCGGCTGCCGAGGATCCGGTTCACGAGCGTGGACTTGCCGACGTTGGGCCGGCCTACCACGGCGAGGACCGGGGCGGCGCCCGCAGCCGTCCCGGCTGGCCCCGCCAGCCCGGCGGCCGCGCCGGCCTGGGCGTCCTCAGCCACGGCGCGCCGCGCTCCTGCTACGGGCCAGCTTGATGATCTCGGCGATGACCTCGTCGAGCTCGAGCGCCGAGGTGTCCAGCTGCACCGCGTCGGCGGCCCGGGCCATCTGCGGGGCGTCGCGCTGGTCCCGGCGCGCCTGCTCCTGGCGGGTCAGCTCGGCGGTGGCCGCCGGGTCGGCGGCCAGGTCCGCGGCCCGCCGCAGGGCGCGGATGGCCTCGCTCGCGGTGAGGAACACCTTCACCTGCGCGCCCGGGGCCACGACGGTCCCGATATCGCGTCCCTCGGCCACGATGCCGGCGCCGGCGGCCACGGCATCGGCGATGATCCCCCGCTGCAGGCCGATCAGGTACTCCCGGACCTGCGGCAGCGCCGCGACCGCGCTGACAGCGTTCGATACCTCGCGGCTGCGGATCGGGCCCGCGACATCCTGGCCGTCCACGGCGATCCGCGGCGCCGCCGGGTCGGTGCCCACCTCGATCGAGGGGCGCCGGAAGTCAGCCAGCACCGCGGCCGAGTCCGCCGGATCGACGCCCTGGGCCTGCAGCCACCAGGTCAGCGCCCGGTACATGGCCCCGGTGTCGAGGTAGCGCAGGCCCAGGGCGCGCGCGACGCCCCGGGCGGCGGAGGACTTGCCCGAGCCAGCCGGGCCGTCCACGGCGATCACGAGGCCGGCGGGCCAGCCGCCTGGATCGTCGCGGCTGCCGCGGGCGAATGCCTGCTGGGTACTTGGGGCCGAGTTGGTCACGAAGGCGATGTTACCGGCGCACGGGCCACCCGCTGGCCGCCAAGGCCGGGATGAGCCGCTCGACGGCCTCCGGCCGGACCGACAGCTCGGCTACGCCGACCGGCAATCCGGGCGAATGCTCGATGCCCACGTCCTCGATATTGATGCCCGCCCGGTCCGCCGTCTCGAACAGCCGGGCCAGCTCGCCAGGCCGGTCGGGGATGACGACCTGGACGACCGCGTAGCTCGGGGCCGGGCCGCCGCGCTTGCCGGGAATCCGCGCCACGCCGGAGCCGGCCCGCTGCAGCAGGTCAGTCAGCTGCTTGCCGGCATCGCCCTTCTCGTCGGCCGAGGCGGCCAGGGCGTCCGCGGCCGCCTGCAGGTCTCCGGCCAGCTGGGCCAGGATCTGCGCGACCGGGCCGGCGTTGGCCGTCAGGATCTGCATCCACAGCCCCGAGTCACCCGCGGCGATCCTGGTCACGTCGCGCAGTCCCTGGCCGGCCAGGGCCAGCGCGGCATCGGGCGCCTGGTCCAGCTGGGCGGCCATGGCCACGGCCACCAGATGGGGCACGTGGGAGACCAGCGCGACCCAGCGGTCGTGCTCGGCGGCCGGCAGCTGGACGACCTGGGCGCCGCAGGCACTGGCCAGGCCGCTGACGGCCGCCAGGGCCGCCTGGGAGGTCTGCGGGACCGGGCACAGGACCCAGGGCCGGCCGAGGAACAGGTCAGCCCTGGCCGCGGCCGGACCCGATCGCTCGCGGCCGGACAGCGGATGGCCGGGCACGTAGCTGGCCAGGTCGCAGCCGAGCTCGCGGGCAAGGCGGAGCGGAAGCTCCTTGACGCTGGCCACGTCGGTGTAGCAGCGGGCCAGCCCGCGCTGCTGCGCGGCGGCCAGTTCCGCCGCCACCGCCGACGGCGGCACGGCCAGGACCGCGACATCGGCGGGACCGTCCGGCGGTCCGCCGGACGGCAGCTCACGCCCGGCCCCGATGTCCTGCGCCAGCCGGGCCGCGGTCGGATCCTGGTCAGCCAGCCAGACCTGGGTGCCCTGCGCGCGCAGGGCCAGCGCGACGGAGGTGCCGATCAGGCCCGCGCCGATCACCACCACGGCGGCGGGCACCGGGCCGTGGTCCGGGCGGTCGGCCCCCGTGGTCTGCGCCCCGGTGGTCACTGCGCGATATCCAGTCGCAGCGCGGCGGCGCCGCGCAGGTAGACGTGCTGCACCTCGGGTCGGCTCAGCTCCGTCTCCACGTGCATCATCAGCCGGACCACGCGGGGCATCGCGCCCGGCACCGGGATCTCGCTGCAGCACAGCAGCGGCACCTCCTGGAAGCCCAGCTTGCGGGCCGCCAGGGCCGGAAACTCGGTATTGAGATCAGCGGTGGCGCTGAAGATGACGCTGATCACCTGGTCCGTGCTGAGCTTGTTCCGGCTCATGACCTCGGTCACTAGCTCAGCGGTGCCCGCGAGGATCGAGTCCGCCTGGTTGGCCTCGACCTGGACGGCGCCGCGGACTGCCCTGACCGCCACCTGCATCCCCTCTCGTTGTGCCGCAATCATGGCGACTACGCCGCTTTGTCGCTGTCGTGACCTCAGCCGAGCTGCCCCGGCCGCCGGCCCGGAGGCCGCTGCCGCCCGGGCTGCTGCGCGCCGGGCGCTCGCTACAGGCCGACCGCCGCGTACAGGTCGCCTACCTCCTTGACCGACAGCCGCCGGGTGGCGCCGGATCGCAGCGAGCCCAGCGCCACCGGTCCGACCTGGGTCCGCACTAGCCGGCTGACCGGATGCCCGGCTGCCGCGAGCATGCGCCGGACGATGTGCTTGCGTCCCTCGTGCAGCGTGATCTCCACCAGGGCCCGTGATCCTGCCCGCTCGACCACGCGGAACTTGTCGGCGCTGGCCACCCCGTCGTCCAGCTCGATGCCGCTCATCAGCTGCCGCCCGAGGTCGCGGGGCAGCGGGCCGGGGATATCGGCCAGGTAGGTCTTGAGGACCCCGTAGCGCGGGTGGGCCAGCCGGTGCGCTAGCTCCCCGTCGTTCATCAGCAGCATCAGGCCCTCGGTGTCATAGTCGAGCCTGCCGACGTGGAACAGCCGCTCGGCCCGGTCGCCGATCAGGTCGGCGATGGTGGGCCGGCCCCGGGTGTCGGACATCGTCGTGAGGACTCCGGCGGGCTTATTGAGCGCCACGTAGACCAGATTCTCACTCGCGGCGATGCGCCGGCCATCCACCCGGATGATCTGATTCTCAGGATCGACCCGGGCCCCGAACCGGCGGACAATCTCGCCGTCCACCTCCACCCGGCCCTCGCCGATCAGCTCCTCGCAGTGCCGGCGGCTGCCCACGCCCGCAGCGGCCAGGACCTTCTGCAGCCGGACGCCGCCGGGAACATCGACGAGCGAGTCGCGGGGGCCTTCCGGGCCGAAGTCGTCGTCCTCGAAGTCGTCGCGTGCCCGCCGGTCGTCATCGGAGCTGAAATTGCGCTGCGGAGCCAGCTCGGCATCCACTCCCCAGGCCCGCACCCAGCCGGGCCGGGCGCCCGCGGTCACGCCGCGTTCGGCACCGCCGCGGCCGCCACCGCCCCGCCCGGCACCGCCGCGGCCGCCACCGCCCCGCCCGGCACCGCTCTGTCTGGCACCGCCCCGCCCGCCACCGCTCCGCCCGCCACCGCCACCCGCGGCACCGCCACCCGCGGCACCGGCTCCGGCTCCGGACGGGCCGACGCTGGCAGGCCCGGGGCCGCTGCGACCGCCGGTCCCGCGGTCAGCCCGGCTCTCGCCCCGGCGATCACGACCAGACATGCTCATGATCCTGAGTCCTGTTCGTCGTCGAGATGGTCGGGCAGGAACGGCGCCAGCTCCGGCAGGTCGGCCAGGCTGGCCACGCCCAGCCGCTCGAGAAAGTACCCCGTCGTCTGGAACAGCACCGCGCCGGTCTCCGGGTCGGTGCCCGCCTCCTCGGTGAGCCCGCGGAGCACCAGGGTGCGCATGACGCCGTCGCAGTTGACCCCGCGCACCGCAGAGACGCGGGCCCGGCTGACCGGCTGGCGGTAGGCCACGACCGCCAGCGTCTCCAGCGCGGCCTGGGTGAGCCGCACCTCCTGGCCATCCCGGACAAATCGCTCCACGACGCCCGCGTACTCGGCCCGGGTGTAGAACCGCCAGCCGCCAGCGATCTCCAGCAGCTCGAAGCCGCGCCCGTCGGCCGCGTAGGAGGCCGCGAGCTCGCGCAGCGCCGCCGATACCTCGCCGGTGGGCCGCTCGACGACCTGGGCGATCACGTTCTCAGGCACGGGCTCGTCCGCGACCAGCAAGATAGCCTCCAGGCTGGCGCGCAGGTCGGGCACGGGGCCGTCCCCGGGCGGCCCTATCTCGGCCGACTCGATGCCGGCTGGCTCGATACCGGCCGGCTCCATGCCGGCCAGCTCCGCCTTGGCCGAACCTCCGTCGGCCGGCTCCGTGCCGGCCGGACCCGCCTCAGCCGGGCCCCCGTCGGCTGGCATCATGTCGGCTGGACCCGCCTCGGCCGGCCCGGTGACGGGCGCTGGAGGGGAGGTGGCGACGTGCTGGGGGACGGGAGCCGATCCGTTATGCATGACTAGTCGTCTTCCTGGTCTGGATGCCTCGCTTCGGCGGGCGGCTGGGCGTCCGCCCACGAAACGAACAGATCGCCGAGCGGGATTACCTGGTCGAGGGAGATCCGGCAGTCCCGGTAGAGCTCCAGGATGGCCAGGAACCGCGCCACGACCTCATAGGTCCCCGCGCAGTCGGCGGTGAGCTGGCGGAAAGTGCTGCGGCCGATCTCGCGCAGCCGCACCGCCAGTATCTCAGCTTGCTCGTGCACGGTGGTCCGCGGGATGTGCAGGTGGCTGGTCGAGACGGTCGGCGGCAGGCGCGGCGCGAGCGCCTGGGCGGCGATCGCGGCGAACTGGTCCGGCCGCAGGCCCAGCAGGACCTCGGGCAGCAGCTCGGCGAACTGCGGCTCCATCGGCACCCGGCGCGGGAACCGGCGGCCCTGCAGGGCCATCTTCCCGGCCAGCACGGCGGCCACTTCCTTGTAGGCGCGGTACTGCAGCAGCCGGGCGAACAGCAGGTCCCTGGCTTCCAGCAAGGCCAGGTCCTCTTCGTCATCCACCTCGCCGGCGGGCAGCAGCCGGGCGGCCTTGAGATCGAGCAGGGTCGCGGCGACCACGAGGAAGTAGCTCGCCTGATCGAGGTCCCAGGCATCGGCCAGGGCCCGGATATGGGCAATGAACTCGTCGGTAACGCTGGACAGGGCGATCTCGGTGATATCCAGCTTGTGCTTGGAGATCAGCGCGAGCAGCAGGTCGAACGGGCCCTCGAAGACATCGAGGTGGACCTCGAAGCCGCCGGCGGGCTGGGCCTGGGGCTGCCCCTGCGCGGCGTCGTCAGATTCGCCGGTTGCCATGATGGTCATTCGAGATCCGCTGCCGCCTGCTGTTCCGCGGCCTCAGCCGCTTCCGGGAACCGACGCTATCCGATCCGGCGCTGCGGTCGCGCCCGTGCCACTGGTCACGCACCGCCGCGCAGCCGCCTGGCCACCAGGCTCAGATCCCCCTCGGACTCGAGGTCGGCCAGCAGCACGACCAGCGCCTCGCGGACGATACGGCCCCGGTCGACCGGAATACCGTAGCCACGCAGCGCCAGCCGCGCCCGTTCCAGCTCCATGAGCTCGGCGGCCGAGAGGTAGACGGTGATCTTCTGAGAGTGCGTTTCGCGGCCGCTGGCCGGTCGCAGGGGCTCAACCTCTGGAGCGCGCACCACAGGGCGCAGCAGTTCCGAAACCCCCGGCAGGCTTACCCGCCGTGAACGGGACCTGCGGGCACCCCCTGACGCCACCGGTCCAGTACCTCCTTGGCAAGCTCGCGGTACGCGCTCGCCCCGTTTGACGAGGGATCGAACACCGTAATCGGCTCTCCTGCCACGGTAGCGTCCGGGAACCGCACTGTCCGGCTGATGACCGTGTGAAATACCCGCTCGCCAAACCCCGCGACCACGTTGGCGAGCACCTCGCGGGTGTGCAAGGTACGCGAGTCGTACATCGTGGCCAGAAGTCCGTCCATAGCCAGCTTGGGGCTGAGCCGGCTGGACACCTTCTCGATGGTCTCCATCAGCAGCGCCACTCCGCGCAGCGCGAAGTACTCGCATTCCAGGGGGACGAGCACGCCGTCGGCGCACGCCAGCGCGTTGACCGTGAGCAGGCCGAGTGACGGCTGGCAGTCGATCAGGATGACGTCATAATCGGGGATAACGGGCTGCAGGACCCGGCCCAGCACGAACTCGCGGCCGACTTCGTGCACGAGCTGGACCTCGGCCCCGGACAGGTCAATGTTGCTCGGCAGCAGGTCAAGGCCATCGACCGCCGTCTTGGACACGACGTCGTGAACGCTCAGATTGCGTTCCATCAGCAGGTTGTAAACGGTCGCGTCCAGCTCGTGCGGCTGGATGCCCAGGCCCACGGACAGCGCACCCTGGGGGTCGAAGTCCACCAGCAGCACGCGGCGGCCCTGCTCGGCCAGGGCGGCGCCGAGGTTAATCGTGGTGGTGGTCTTGCCCACCCCGCCCTTCTGGTTGCAGACCGCCGCGATCCTGGCCGGACCATGCACCAGCAGCGGCTCGGGCTCGGGAAACACCGGTATGGGCCGACCAGTAGGACCTAGCACGCCCGGCCGGACCTCCAAGGTTCGGGACGCTGCCATAGCTAATTGCACCTCCCCGGCGACCGCGCAGAGACGCCCGCTGGAACGGGGACTCTAGGCGCTGGACCAAGCCGGAGCAAGCCGACTCACCGTTTACGGGGAAATGACTCAGACATAAGTTACACGGTGAAATGGCCATTGGCGGGCAGACCGGGCCAGCCGCCGCTAGCCGAGCGCCCGGGGATGCGCGGCCGCGTAGACCTCGCGCAGCTTGTCGACCGTGACCAGCGTGTAGATCTGCGTCGTGGTCACCGACGCATGGCCGAGCAGTTCCTGCACCACGCGCACGTCGGCTCCGCCGTCGAGCAGGTGGGTGGCGAACGAGTGCCGCAGAGTGTGCGGTGAGACCTCGGCCAGCCCGGCCCTGGCCGATGCCGCGCGCAGCGCGCCCCACGCGCCCTGCCGGGTGAGCCGGCCACCCCGCGCGTTGAGGAACAGCGCCGGGCTGGCCGGGCCGCGCCGGGCGGCCCGCGCGAGCCCCGGCCGGGCCCGGATCAGGTAGGCCTCGATGGCCTGCCGGGCGTAGCTGCCGACGGGCACGATCCGCTGCTTGCCGCCCTTGCCGCTGAGCCGCACCGCGGCCGGCACCGTCACGCTGCGGGCCTCCCCGGACAGGTCCAGGTCATCGACGTCCAGGCCGACGGCCTCGGAGATCCGGGCCCCGGTGCCGTAGAGCAGCTCCAGCAGGGCCCGGTCGCGCAGCGAGGCCGGGGTAGCGGTTCCGGCCGGGGGGCCGGTAACGGCCTGGGCGGTGCCGGCCTGGGCGGTACCGGCCTCGGTCACGCCGGCGGCCGCGCCGCCGGCCGCCTCCAGCAGCCGCTCCACCTCGGGAACGGAGATGGCCCTCGGCAGCCGTCGCGGCGGGGCTGGCGGCCGGACCATCCGGGCCGGGTCGCCGGGAGCCAGGCCCTCGATCAGGGCGAAGGCGTGCAGGCCGCGGACCGCGACCACCGCCCGGCCGGCCGAGCTGGCGGCCAGCGGCGGATGGTCGGCGTCCCCCTCCCGCAGCCCGGACAGGTAGTCGGCGACGTCCTGGGTCGTCACCGCCGCGATCTGCGTGCGGCCCAGCCGCGCCATCGTCGCCGCATAACGCTGCAGGTCCCGCTGGTAAGCCTCCAGCGTGTGCACGGCCAGGCCCCGCTCCACGGTCAGGTGATCGAGGTAGCGGCGGATGGCGGCGGCGACGGTGGTCAGCTGAGCACCTCCGCGACGGGCGTGGCCGGCAGGCCGTGCGCCTCGGCCACCGGCTCGCAGATGAGGGTCCCCTCGAACGTGTTGAGACCCAGAGTCAGCGGCTGGTCCCGGCGCAGCGCCTCGCGCCAGCCGTGCCGGGCGATCTCTACCACGTAGGGCAGCGTCACGTTGGTCAGCGCGTAGGTCGAGGTATGCGGCACGGCGCCGGGCATGTTGGCCACGCAGTAGAAGACCGAGTCGTGCACTGGGTAGGTGGGCTCGGCGTGGGTGGTCGGTCGCGAGCCCTCGAAGCAGCCACCCTGGTCGATCGCGATGTCCACCAGGACCGATCCGGACTTCATCCGGGAGACCAGGTCATCGGAGATGAGCTTCGGGGCCTTGGCGCCTGGCACCAGGACCGCGCCGATCACCAGGTCGGCGTCGATGACGGCGCGCTCGACCTCGTAGGCGTTCGAGGCCACGGTCTGGAGGTGGCCCTGGTAGATCGCGTCGGCCTGACGCAGCCGGGCCACATTCCGGTCCAGCAGCAGCACCTCGGCCTGCATGCCCAGCGCGATGGCCGCCGCGTTCATGCCCGAGACGCCCGCGCCCAGGACGACCACCTTGGCGGCGTAGACGCCGGACACCCCGCCCATCAGCACGCCCCGGCCGCCGCCGTCCCGCTGCAGGTGGTGCGCGCCGACTTGCGGCGCCATCCGGCCGGCCACCTCCGACATGGGCGCGAGCAGCGGCAGCGAGCCGTCGGGCAGCTGCACGGTCTCGTAGGCGATGGCGGTCACCCCGGCGCCGAGCAGCGCCTCGGTGCAGTCACGGCTGGCCGCCAGGTGCAGGTAGGTGAACAGCACCTGGTCCTTGCGCATCCGGGAGTACTCGACCGCAACCGGCTCCTTGACCTTGAGGATCAGGTCACCGGCCTGCCAGACGTCGTCGGCAGTAGGCAGGATCGTCGCGCCCGCGGCCGCGAAGTCCGCGTCCGGGATGGAGGACCCGGTCCCGGCGTCCTGCTCCACGAAGACCTCGTGCCCGTCCCGGACGAGCTCGTGCACCCCGGACGGCGTTATCGCGACGCGGTACTCGTGATTCTTGACTTCCTTAGGAACGCCTACCCTCATGACTGCCGGTCCTCCTCCATCGCTGGGACCGCCGGCCCCGTTGCCGGCGATTCCCCGTCCTGCACACGCCGCCGCGGCTACAGGCCCTCCGGCGCGTCGACCTGGCGGAGCGTAGCGAACCCGTCCTGCCGGGCGGCATACGCGGACAAGATACCCACGCCGGCCACTCCGTTGTGCAGATCACCAGCGAGGAACTGCCGCACCGCCTGCTCCAGCGGCACCCAGGCCACCGTCAGGAACGCCTCCTCATGCTCAGGTACGTACCGGCGCTCCCCCGCCGGCACCTCCGTCAGCTCGCGGGCCAGGAAAAGGCGCAGCCGCTCGGTACTGCAGCCCGGCGACGTGTAGAAGTCCGCCAGCACGCGCCAGTCAGCCGCGCGGTAGCCAGTCTCCTCCAGGAGCTCGCGCTGCGCGGTCAGGTGGATCGGCTCGCCGGCGACATCCCGCAGGCCGGCCGGGATCTCCCACAGCAGCGCCCCCGCCGGGTGCCGGTACTGGCGGATCAGCAGGACCCGCTCCGCGGCGTCCAGGGCCACGACGCCCACGGCGCCAGGGTGCTCGGCCAGCTCCCGGCCGGCCACGGCGCCGTCAGGCATGCGCACCATGTCCCGCCGGACGGTCAGCAGCCGGCCGCTGGCCAGCTGCTCCGAGGCTGTCACGGGCCACCGCTCGGCGATGTCACGCAGGCCGGCGGCCGGGAGGCCGAGCGCGGGGACGGCGGCTGTGCGGACGCTGCTGTCCTGGCCGGCGGCGTCCTGGCCGGCGGGAGGGCCGGGCGGACCGCTCGGGGAGTCAGCCATCCCAGCGGGCGCCCGCGCGCGCGGTGGCCGCGGGACGCAGCCCGCTCGCGGCCGTCTCGCCCTCGGGAACCGCGCGGGACCGCTCGATGGCGGCGGCGACCAGCCCGCCGAACAGCGGATGCGCGCGGGTGGGCCGGGACAGGAACTCCGGATGGGCCTGCGTAGCCACAAAGAACGGGTGCATGTCGCGCGGCAGCTCCACGAACTCCACCAGGCGGCCATCCGGCGACAGGCCCGAGCAGCTCAGGCCGGCCTGCTCGAGGACGGCGCGGTAGTCGTTGTTGACCTCGTACCGGTGCCGGTGCCGCTCGTGGACGACCTCGGCCCCGTACAGCTCGCGCACGATGCTGTCTTCCGCCAGCACCGCCGGGTACATGCCCAGCCGCATCGTGCCGCCCATGTCCCGCTCCCCCGCGACCACGTCCTGCTGGTCGGTCATGGTGGCGATGACCGGATGCTCGGCCTCGGGATCGAACTCGGCGCTGTTGGCGCCCGGCAGCCCGGCCAGGTCCCGGCCGACCTCGATGGCCATGCACTGCAGGCCCAGGCACAGTCCCAGCAGCGGGATGCCGTGCTCGCGGGCGTACCGGACGGCGCCGATCTTGCCCTCGATGCCGCGCACGCCGAACCCGCCGGGGACCAGCACCCCGTCGACGTCGGCCAGCTGCTCCGCCGCGCCCTCCGGAGTCTGGCAGTCGTCGCTGGGCACCCACCGGATATTGACCCTGGCATCGTTGGCGAACCCGCCTGCCCGCAGCGCCTCGGCCGGCGACAGGTAGGCGTCCGGCAGGTCGACGTACTTGCCCACCAGCGCGATCGTCACCGAGCGGGCGGGCCGGTGCACGCGCCGCAGCAGCTCGTCCCAGTCGCTCCAGTCCACGTCCCGGAACGCCAGGCCGAGCTTGCGCACCACGTAGGCGTCCAGTCCCTCGCTGTGCAGCACCTTAGGGATGTCATAGATCGAGGGCGCGTCGGGGGCGGAGACCACCGCCTCCTCATCCACGTCGCACATCAGGCTGATCTTGCGCTTCAGCCCGTCGCTGATCGGCCGGTCGGACCGGCAGACGATCGCGTCGGGCTGGATGCCGATGCTGCGCAGCGCCGCCACCGAGTGCTGGGTCGGCTTGGTCTTCAGCTCGCCCGAGGGCCCGATGTAGGGCAGCAGGGAGACATGCAGGAAAAAGCACCGGTCCCGGCCGATCTCGTGCCGGATCTGCCGGATGGCCTCCAGGAACGGCTGCGACTCGATGTCGCCCACCGTGCCGCCGACCTCGGTGATCACCACGTCGACGTCGGGACCGCCCATCCCCAGGATCCGCGCCTTGATCTCGTTGGTGATATGCGGGATGACCTGGACCGTGTCGCCCAGGTAGTCGCCGCGGCGCTCCTTGGCGATCACGCTGGAGTAGATCTGGCCAGTGGTCACGTTGGCCGAGCCGGGCAGCCGGATATCCAGGAACCGCTCGTAGTGGCCGACGTCCAGGTCGGTTTCCGTGCCGTCGTCGGTCACGAAAACCTCGCCATGCTGGAACGGGTTCATGGTGCCCGGATCGACATTCAGGTACGGGTCGAGCTTCTGCATGTTGACCCGGAGTCCCCGGAGCTTGAGCAGGCGCCCGAGGCTCGAAGCGGTCAGGCCCTTGCCCAGGCTGGAGGCCACGCCCCCGGTAACGAAGAGATGCCGGGTGCTGACCGGCCGTGATACATGCGCTGGCATCGCCAAGGTGAGGCTCCCGTGGTTCGTGCCGGCGAGAGCTCCCGCCGGTCCACGGGGTCTCAGAATATCAGGCCGCAGGCCCTGGGACGTGGACAAACGCCTCCGGCAGGCGCGGCGGCCCCATCCGGGGGCCGCTGCGGGAGTGGCCGCGGGGGCGGCCATGCGGACGTGTCCGGACTTGGCCGCCCAAAGCGCGCCCCGGAAGCACGGCCGGAAACGCGGCGCCGCGGCTAGGCAGCCGGGTGACCGACCTGCACGTCAGCGTGGTCACCTGACCCGGCTTCCTGCGCTGCCTTGTGCTCGCCCGCCTCGCCGAACCGGGCCAGCGCCACGGCACAGCACACGGCCAGGATGAAGCCCAGCACGGCCACGGCCTGCAGGCCGTGGCGGGTGGAGTCGCCGAGGAGGAGCACCCCCACGAGGGCCGGCGGCATCGTCTCGGCCAGGACCACCGCGGCCGTGGCCACTGTGACACTGCCGCCCTCCAGCGCCGACGCGTACAGCATGAACGAGATAATCCCGGCCGCGGCCAGCGTGTAGCTCGCGGGATCGCGCAGGAGCTGGGCCGGGGAGAAGCCCGGCAGGATCCGGGCCGAGACCGCCAGGACGGCGTAGCCCAGCCCGGCGATGGCGCCCAGCACCGGCGTCCGGTAAGCGTTGGGCAGCCGCGCGGCGGCCAGTCCGGCCACTGCCACCGCGACGACCGAGACGATCAGCCAGAGCTTGAAGCCGAAGCCGACCTGCGTGGCGCCCTCGGCGCCGGCCGAGGAGCCCAGCAGGCCGACGCCGACGACCACGCCGGTGACGGCGAGCCATTCCCGCAGGCTGAGTCGCACGTGCATCAGCCAGGCCGCGAAGACGGCCGTCACGGCCAGGTTGGCGGCGATGATCGCCTGCACGGCGAACAGCGGCAGCCGGGACAGGGCGACGAGCTGGGCGATGAACCCGACCAGGTCAATGCCGATGCTGGCCACGAACGGCCACTGCCCGAGCATGCGCACGATCAGCCCCGGGTCAACGCCCGGACCCGCCCCGCCCGGCTCGAGGTGCTCCGGGCGATGAGTCGCCGAACGGACGGCGATAGCCTGCATGACCGCGGCTACGCCGTAGCAGAAAGCTGATACCAGGGCGGCGACCAGGCTTTCTAGCATGCTTCCGACCCTACGCTGGAAGGCAGCTGAATGCTTGCCCCGGCACCGCCGCCTGGCCGCGGCGCGGGCTAGGGCAGCTTGGTCGTGACGGGCCGGTCCGGGCCGAGGCAGGCCCGCCCCGGGCCCGTGCTGGGGGGCTGAGTGCTCGAGGGCTGGCACGTCGGCGCGCCCGGGCCGGGAGCGCCGGGAGCGACCGGGGCGCCGGGGAGGCGCACCGGCCAATGCACGGCGGGCCCAGCGGTCTTGATCAGCAGCGCCCAGAACGCGGGCCTGCCCGCCGCCGTGCGCACAGCGCCCGCGCCGGTGACCATCTGGCAGCCGGCGTCCTGTATGGTGACGGCCGGGAGCTGCCGTCCATCCGCGGTGAAGGTGAGCTGGTAGACGGCGGCGAACAGGACTGGGCAGTTGACCGGCCTGCGGGGAAGTGCGGGGAGGTCACACACGGCCCTAGCCAGGGCCCGCGATCGCGGCGCGCTCGTGACGACCTTGACGATGGGTGGCCGCGGCCCGATGACGCCGGGCTGCTTACCGGAGGTGGCCGGCGTAGCGGGCGGGGCGGGCGTAGCGGGCGGGGCGGCCGTCACCGAAATCGTGACCGGGTCCGCGGGCATGGCGGCCCGGCCCGGCTGACCCGGGCGACCCACCTGGCCGCGCAGGATCGGCCGCGGGTAGGGCGACTGGGCGATGGCGACCCGGCTGACCGCGGCCAGGCTGGCGCACAGCGGCCCGGCGGCCGGAGCCGGCTGGCCGGGCGTGGCGCTGGGCTGTCCTGATCCGGACACCCGGGAGCTGTGCGCCGCCGGGGCGATCACGGTCCCGCAGCCCGCCAGGGCGAGCGCCGCGGCACCGAGCGCGCCGGCCATCATCCCCGCGCGCCCGAATCCGGGCCAGTACGAGCCGGCTGACGTGCGTGAACCAGCCATGGGAACGCTCTCTTCCCGGTCGCTGGCTCGGGCCAGCATGACCATTCCGGGTACTGGCGGCATCGTCCCGCCACCACTTGGACGGCCGCACCAGCAAAAGCGTTCCCGCTATTTCCCGGCTATGGACCGGAAGTTAACCGCTCGCTCGTGACTCGTGCTGGTGACTGCGCGCTCGCGGGGGTCAGACCCCTGCGGCCTGCATCCCGCGCAGCTCCTGCTTGAGCTCCCGGATCTCGTCCCGGATCCGCGCCGCGACCTCGAACTGCAGCTCGGCGGCGGCGCTGTGCATCTGCTCGGTCAGCTCCCCGATCAGCGCGATCAGGTCATCCCGGGCCGGACCGCCGCCTGCCTGGTCGCCGCGCTGCTCGCGGGCCCCGGCCGATGCAGCGACCGCCGCCCGGGCGCGCGAGGACACGCCGGGCACCGGAGCTTTCCCGCGGCTCTGCTGCCGGCCCGAGCCGCCCAGCAGCCGCTCGGTGTCGGCGTCCTCGCGGGCGAGCTGGTCCAGGATGTCGGCGATCCGCTTGCGCAGTGGCTGCGGGTCGACGCCGTGAGCGGTGTTGTAGGCGATCTGCTTGTCCCGGCGCCGGGTGGTCTCGTCGATGGCTCGCTGCATGGACGGAGTGATCTTGTCGGCGTACATGTGCACCTGGCCCGAGACGTTCCGCGCCGCCCGGCCGATCGTCTGGATCAGCGACGTCCCGGATCGGAGGAAGCCCTCCTTGTCGGCGTCCAGGATGGCCACGAGCGACACTTCGGGCAGGTCCAGCCCCTCGCGCAGCAGGTTGATGCCGACCAGCACGTCGTACTCGCCGACCCGCAGCTCGCGCAGCAGCTCGATCCGCCGCAGCGTGTCGACCTCGCTGTGCAGGTACCGGGCCCTGATGCCCAGCTCCAGCAGGTAGTCGGTCAGGTCCTCGGCCATCTTCTTGGTCAGGGTAGTGACCAGCACTCGCTCGGACTTCTCCGCGCGGTCCCGGATCTCGTGCACCAGGTCGTCGATCTGGCCCTTGGTCGGCTTGATCATCACCTCCGGGTCGATAAGCCCGGTCGGTCGGATGACCTGCTCGGTGACCTCACCGCCCACCCGCTGCAGCTCGTACGGCCCCGGCGTGGCCGACAGGTAGAGCGTCTGGCCGATCCGCTCACCGAACTCGTCCCAGGTCAGCGGCCGGTTGTCGATGGCGCTCGGCAGCCGGAACCCGTGGTCGACCAGCACCCGCTTGCGGGACACGTCGCCCTCATACATCGCGCCGATCTGCGGCACGGTGCTGTGCGACTCGTCGATGACCAGCAGGAAGTCCTCGGGGAAGTAGTCGAGCAGGGTGTTGGGCGGGCTGCCCGGCTCGCGCCCGTCGATGTGCAGCGAGTAGTTCTCGATGCCCGAGCAGCTGCCGACCTGGCGCATCATCTCGATGTCGTAGGTGGTGCGCATCCGCAGCCGCTGCGCCTCCAGGAGCTTGCCCTGCTGCTCCAGCTCGGCCAGCCGCCCGGCCAGCTCCGCCTCGATACCGCTGATCGCCCGCTCCATCCGCTCCGGCCCGGCGACGTAGTGCGAGGCCGGGAAGATGTAAAGCTCCTTGTCCTCGCTCATCACCTCGCCGGTCAGCGGGTGCAGGGTCATCAGGCGCTCGATCTCGTCGCCGAACATCTCGATGCGCACGGCCAGCTCCTCGTACTGCGGGATCACCTCGATGGTGTCCCCGCGGACCCGGAACGTGCCGCGGGTGAAGGCCAGGTCATTGCGCGTGTACTGCATGCCCACGAGCTTGCGCAGCAACTGGTCGCGGTCGGTTGTGTCGCCGACTCGCAGCTTGGTCATCCGGTCGACGTACTCCTGCGGCGTCCCCAGCCCGTAGATGCACGACACCGAGGCCACTACGATCGTGTCCCGCCTGGTCAGCAGCGAGTTGGTCGCCGAGTGCCGCAGCCGGTCCACCTCGTCGTTGATCGAGGAGTCCTTCTCGATGTAGGTGTCGGTCTGCGGGACATATGCCTCAGGCTGGTAGTAGTCGTAGTACGAGACGAAGTACTCGACGGCGTTGTGCGGCAGCATCTCCCGCAGCTCGTTGGCGAACTGCGCGGCCAGCGTCTTGTTCGGGAGCATGACCAGGGCAGGCCGCTGCAGCCGCTCAACCAGCCAGGCGACAGTCGCGGTCTTGCCGGTGCCGGTCGCGCCGAGCAGCACGGTGTCCTTGGCGCCGCCGCGGACCCGCTCCTCCATGCCCGCGATCGCGGCCGGCTGGTCGCCGCCGGGCACCATGTCCGTGACGACCTTGAACGGCGAGACGCGGCGCTGCAGGTCAGTTACCGGGCGCATGGCGCCTCCAGGGCAGACAGCACGAGTGCCGAGCGCGCCACGGCCGAGCACGCGAGTACGGAGCGCGCGAAACCTGGCCGCACGGAAACTGGGCGCACGGGCAGATGCTTTCTCACGATTCCACTGTAGGCGGGGGGTAAGACAGTCCGGCCAGGCACTTCTGAGAGGGCCGGCGACCTGCAGTGCAGCGCTCCGCGGCCGCCTGGTATTCCGCTAGCCCTGGTGGCTGAGCTGAGCGCGGCGGCGCAGCTCGGTCCACAGCTCGCCGGCCAGCCGGTCAAGCTCGGCCAGCGACGCGGAGTTGTCGATCACGATCCCGGCGATGGCCAGCCGCTGCGCGCGGTCGGCCTGGGCCGCGATGCGCGCCTTGGCCTGCTCGGGGGTGAGGCCCCGGTGGCGGATCAGCCGGTCCAGCTGCACCCGGGGTGGCACGTCTACCACGACGACCAGGTCGTAGGAGCCAGCCAGGTTGTTCTCGGCGATGAGCGGCACGTCGTGCACGACGATGGCGCCGGGGCCCGCCGCATCCTCCAGCGCCTGCATCCGGGCACCGACCAGCGGGTGGATGATGTCGTTCAGCCTGGCCCGCAGCTGCGGGTCGGCGAAGACGATATCGCCCAGGCGGGGCCGGTCCAGGCTGCCGTCCGGCATCAGCACGCCGGGCCCGAACGCTTCCACGATCTGGTCCAGTCCCGGGGCTCCGGGCGCCACGACCTCGCGGGCAATCGCGTCCGCGTCGATCACGACGGCGCCCTGCGCCGCCAGCCGCCGGGACACCTCGCTCTTCCCCGCTCCGATGCCGCCGGTCAGGCCGACCCTGAGCAACTCAGGCCGTCCCGGCCGGGCAGAAACAATCGTGGCGGGATGCCCGCGCTGAGCACGGGAATCCCGCCACGATCCTGAGCTGGGCTGGCCCGGTGGTCAGCTCTGGCCGCCGGACAGCTTGTCGCGGAGAGCGGCCAGCGCCTCATCCGAGGCGAGCGTGCCCTGGGCGGGGGCCTCGCTGCGGCTGGAGCCGCCACGGTCGCCCCGGTCCTCGCGCTCGGACACCACAGCGGTCGCCGCCTTGGTCTGCGCCTCGGCCACCTGCGCCTGGTGCGCCTCGTACCGGGTACGGGCCTCGGTGTACTGGCGCTCCCACTCCTCGCGCTGAGTGTCGTAGCCTTCCAGCCACTCGCCCGACTCGGGGTCGAAGCCGTCGGGGTAGACGTAGTTGCCCTGCTCGTCGTAGGTGGCGGGCATGCCATACAGCGTCGGGTCGAAGTCCTCGCCCGCCGCCTCGCCGAGAGCGCCCTCGTTGGCCTGCTTCAGCGACAGGCTGATCCGGCGCCGGTCCAGGTCGATGTCGATGATCTTGACGAAGATCTCGTCGCCGACCTGCACGACCTGCTCGGGGATCTCGACATGACGGTCGGCGAGCTCGGAGATGTGCACCAGGCCCTCGATGCCCTCCTCGACCCGCACGAACGCGCCGAACGGCACCAGCTTGGTGACCCGTCCCGGCACGACCTGGCCGATCTGGTGGGTCCGGGCGAACTGCTGCCAGGGGTCCTCCTGGGTCGACTTCAGCGACAGCGAGACCCGCTCGCGGTCCATGTCGACGTCGAGCACCTCGACGGTGACCTCCTGGCCGACCTCGACGACCTCGCCGGGGTGGTCGATGTGCTTCCAGGACAGCTCCGACACGTGCACCAGGCCGTCGACGCCGCCGAGGTCCACGAAGGCGCCGAAGTTGACGATCGAGGACACCTGGCCCTTGCGGATCTGGCCCTTCTGCAGGGTGTTGAGGAAGTTCTGGCGGACCTCAGACTGGGTCTGCTCCAGCCAGGCCCGGCGGGACAGGACCACGTTATTGCGGTTCTTGTCCAGCTCGATGATCTTGGCCTCGATCTCCTTGCCCACGTACGGCTGGAGATCGCGGACCCGGCGCATCTCCACCAGGGATGCCGGCAGGAACCCGCGCAGGCCGATGTCCAGGATCAGGCCGCCCTTGACGACCTCGATGACCGTGCCGGTGACGACGCCGTCCTCTTCCTTGATCTTCTCGATCGTGCCCCAGGCGCGCTCGTACTGCGCGCGCTTCTTGGACAGGATCAGGCGGCCTTCCTTGTCCTCCTTCTGGAGGACCAGGGCCTCGATGTGCTCGCCGGTCTTGACGACATCGTTGGGGTCGACATCGTGCTTGATCGACAGCTCGCGGGACGGGATAACGCCCTCGGTCTTATAGCCGATGTCGAGCAGGACCTCGTCTCGGTCGACCTTGACGACGGTGCCTTCAACGATGTCGCCGTCGTTGAAGTACTTGATGGTCTCGTCGATCGCGGCGAGGAAGGCCTCCTCGGAACCGATGTCGTTGACCGCTACTTTGGGGGTCGAGGTGGCCTCGGTGCTGCTCGTCATGTGTTGGTGGACTCCGGATGCGGACAGGATTGGGTGGGCGTGCGCCATGGATCAGGCGCCCGACGCGACAGGCCAAGGGTTGAGACTTGACTCGCCTGGCCAGCACCGACGGTGACAGTCCAGACGCGACCGTCCCTCAGGCTGCCCGGCCATGGCGGACGGCAGAGCACACAACGCAGCGTTCAGCATATGAGAGCCCGGCGCAGGGGTCAATCTAGGGTGCCCTCAGCAGGGAGGATCAG
Organism: Streptosporangiaceae bacterium; assembly: GCA_036510065.1. Lineage (GTDB taxonomy): Bacteria > Actinomycetota > Actinomycetes > Streptosporangiales > Streptosporangiaceae > DASUBV01. The sequence continues at coordinate 62,283 of DATCEO010000129.1, forward strand.
GACCAGAGCGGGACCCTAGTGCGCCGCCTCGGCCCAGCTGCGGCCGGTCCCCATGGAGATCTCCAGCGGCACCGACAGCCCGGACGCGCTGCCCATGGCCGCGGCGACGATCTCCCGCAGCTGGTCCAGCTCACCGGGCGCTACCTCGAACAGCAGCTCATCGTGGACCTGCAGGAGCATCCGCGACCGCAGCCCGGCGGCGGCGATCTCGCGGCGGGTGGCCAGCATGGCGACCTTGATGATGTCGGCCGCCGAGCCCTGGATGGGGGCGTTCAGCGCCATCCGCTCGGCCATCTCCCGGCGCTGGCGGTTGTCGGAGGTCAGGTCCGGCAGGTAGCGGCGGCGGCCGAGGATCGTCTGGGTGTAGCCGTTCGTCCGGGCCCGCGCCACCACCTCCTGGAGGTACTCCCGGACCCCGCCGAACTGCTCGAAGTACTCCTCCATGTAGGTGCGGGCCTCGTCCGCCGGCACGTGCAGCTGCTGCGACAGGCCGTACACCGACAGGCCGTAGGCCAGGCCGTAGTTCATGGCCTTGATCCGGCTGCGCAGCTCGGGGGTGACATGCTCCGGCTCGACGCCGAACACGCTGCCGGCCGTGGCCGCGTGGAAGTCGTGCCCGGACCCGAACGCGGCGGCCAGGGCCGCGTCCTCCGACAGGTGCGCCATGATCCGCAGCTCGATCTGGCTGTAGTCGGCGGTCAGCAGGCACTCGTAACCCTCGCCGACGATGAAGCCCTGCCGGATCCGGCGGCCCTCCTCGGTGCGGATCGGGATGTTCTGCAGGTTCGGATCCGTGGAAGACAGCCGCCCGGTCGCCGCGATCATCTGGTTGTAGGTGGTGTGGATGCGGCCGTCCACCCCGGCCATCGGGATCAGCGAGTCCACGATGCTCTTGAGCTTGGAGACGTCCCGGTGCCGCAGCAGGTTGACCAGCACCTGCTGCGCGTCGGGGTTGTCGGTCTGCGCGAGCAGGCTGGTCAGCGCCTCGGAGTCGGTGGTGTACCCGGTCTTGATGCGCTTGGTCTTGGGCAGGCCCAGCTCGGTGAACAGCACCTCCTGCAGCTGCTTGGGCGAGCCGAGGTTGAACTCGTGCCCGACGATGGCGTAGGCCGCCTGCTCGGCCGCCTTGACCTCGCCGCCGAACTCGGCCGACATGCCGGCGAAGTGATCCACGTCCGCGGCAATGCCGTACTGCTCCATCTCGGCCAGCACGCTGACCAGCGGCAGCTCCACCTCGGCCAGCAGCTCGGTCGCACCGCGGCTGGCCAGGTCGGCGTCCAGCGCGTCGGCGAGCTCGGCGGTGGCGACGGCCCTGGCGGCCAGCGCGTTCACCGCCTCGGCCGGGTCCGGCATGTCGAGCGTGAGCTGCCCCGACGTCGCGCTGGCGTCCCGCAGCTCGCGGTTCAGGTAGCGCAGGGAGAGATCGGCCAGGTCGAACGAGCGCTGGCCGGGCAGGGCCAGGTAGGCCGCCAGCGCGGTGTCGCTGGTCAGGGTGGCCAGGGTCAGGCCGTGCGCCGCCAGGGCGTGAATCGGCCCCTTCGCGTCGTGCAGCGCCTTGGGCTGGTCGGGGTCCGCCAGCCACTCCCCCAGCGCCTGGTCGTCTTCCTGGGTCAGCGCCGCCGGGTCGAGGTAGGCGGATGACCCGTCGGGCGCCGCGATGGCCAGGCCCGTCAGGCTGCCGGTCCCCCGTCCCCAGCTGCCCGTGACGGCCAGCCCGGACCGCCCGGCGGCGCGGGCGTGCTCATGTAGCCACGCGGCGACCTCGCCGGGTCCGGGCACCACGGCGACGACGTCGAACGCGTCCGCGCTGGCCGCGGTGTCCCCGGCCGATCCCGGGCCCTCAACCAGGCCGTTGGGGAGCTGGGAGTAGAGCCGGTCGCGCAGCACCCGGAATTGCAGGGTGTCGAAAAGCTGGTGGATCTTCTCCCGGTCCCAGGGCACCGGGCGCAGCTCACGGGGACTGGCGCCCACCGGCACGTCCCGGGCCAGCTCGGTGAGCTGCCGGTTGAGCAGCACGGCGGCCAGATGCTCGCGCAGCTTGTCGCCGACCTTGCCCTTGACCTCGCCGACCCGGTCCACCAGCTGGGCCAGCGAGCCGAACTCCGTGATCCACCGGGCGGCCGTCTTCTCCCCCACGCCCGGGATGCTCGGCAGGTTGTCGCTGGGATCGCCGCGCAGCGCCGCGAAGTCCGGGTACTGCGCCGGGGTCAGGCCGTACTTCTCGTTCAGCTCCTCCGGCGTGAACCGGACCATCTCGCTGACGCCGCGCCCGGTCTTGAGCACCGTCACGTGGTCGCTGATGAGCTGGAACGCGTCCCGGTCGCCCGTGACGATGAGCGCATCCATCCCCTCGGACTCGGCCTGGATGGCCAGGGTCGCGATGATGTCGTCGGCCTCGTAGCCGGGCAGCGACAGGTGCGCCACGCCGAGCGCGTCGAGCACCTCGATGATCAGGCTGAGCTGGCTGCGGAAGTCGGCCGGGGTCTCCCGGCGGCCCGCCTTGTAGTCGACGTACTGCTCATGCCGGAATGTCGGCTCGCTGCGGTCGAAGGCAACGCCCACGTGCGTGGGCCGCTCGTCGGTCACCACCTTGATGAGCATCGAGGTGAAGCCGTAGACGGCATTGGTCGGCTGGCCGGTCGTGGTGGAGAAGTTCTCCGGCGGCAGGGCGAAGAAGGCCCGGTAGGCAAGCGAGTGGCCGTCCAGGAGCAGCAGCAGGTCGCGGTCCCGGGCCGCGGGCGCGGCCTGCTTGCGTACTGACGGGGAGGTTGCCTTGGTCGCCACGCAGCGAGTCTAGTAGGCGCCTGCGACATCGGGGCAGCTGATCACGGCCGCGTGCGAGGCCCCGGAACCGCCGCCGCCAAGGCCCGGCCGGCGGGCCGGCCCGGGGCTAGCGGGCCGGCCCGGGCTAGCCGGGACTTACCTCGTTACCGGGAGAACTGGAAAACCGTACTGGAGTTGAACACCTGGCCAGGCTTCAGCTCTGTGCTCGGGAAGTTCGGCTGGTTGGGCGAGTTGGGGAAGTGCTGGGTCTCGAAGGTGTACCCGGCGGACTGGCGGTAGATGTGGCCGCTGATGCCCACGAGGGTGCCGGTCAGGAAGTTGCCCGAGTAGAACTGCACGCCGGGCTCGTCGGTCCAGACGGTCAGCTTGCGGCCGCTGGCCGGGTCCCAGGCGCGGGCGGCGAGCCGCAGCCCGCCGTTGGTCGGGCCGGTCTTGTTGAGCACCCAGTTGTGGTCATAGCCCTGGGCGATCAGCAGTTGCTGGTTGTCCTCGTTGATCCGCGAGCCGATGGTGTGCGGCGCCCGGAAGTCGAACGGGGTCCCGGCGACCGGGGCGATGACTCCGGTGGGGATCTGCGTGGTGTCGGTGGGCGTGTAGGAGGCGGCGTTGATCTGGACCTTCTGGTTGTAGGTCGCACCCGAGGCCTCACCGGCCAGGTTGAAGTAGCTGTGGTTGGTGAGGTTCAGGACCGTGTCCTTGGTGGTGGTCGCGCGGTAGTGGATCCGCAACTGGCCGGCGTTATTGAGAGTGAAGGTGACGTACACGGTGAGCTGGCCGGGGTATCCGGTGCAGCTGCAGCCGACGTTGGCGCCGTCGTCACCGTTGGGGCTGACGAGCTTGAGCCGCACGCCCGCCGCGCCGGCCGGGTAGACCTGCTCGCTGGCCCAGACGTGGTTGCCGAAGCCCACGAGGCCGCCGTGCAGGCTGTTCACGCCGTTGTTAATCGGCAGCGTGTAGGTGTGCCCGTCCAGCTTGAAGGTGCCCTTGGCAATCCGGTTGCCGAACCGGCCGATCGTCTCGCCGAAGTAGGGACCGCCGTTGGCCGTGACCGGCGGGCTGTCCTTGGTGACGTAGTCGCTCAGGGTCCTGAAGCCCAGAACGACGTCGGCCTCCCGCCCGTAGCGGCCGGGCGTCTGGATGGACTGGATGATGCCGCCGTAGGTCAGGACCTTGACCCGGGTGCCGGTGCAGTTGGCCAGCGTGTACCGGTAGACCGGCAGCTTCTTGCCCGCGTAGAGGTCAAACGCCTTGCCGAAGGGCTGCCGCGACACGCTCGGGCTGCAGTCGGGGGCCTTGGGCGCGACCCTGGCGGCCGACGCCTGGCCGAGCCCCAGCGACGCCGCTAGCCCGAATGTGAGAATGCCGGCTGCGCCAGCCCGCGCGGCCCAGTGAGCCGTGCTCGACCTGAGGTTGATCATGAAGCCTCCTGCCGTTCGAGGTGCCCCGATCGCCATCAACCGGGGACTCACTCGGCAAATTGTTTACGCTAACAAGGGATAAGTCACCCTCTTACGCCAAAAAGACACCAAAGTCGTGAGAGTTGCGTCTGGTGTTGGTGTTGCGAAAGTGGAAAAACTAACGACACTACCTAATTGCCCGTTTTGCGGCTTTCGGGCGCCCGCCGGGGCTTGCGCCGGGCTGCGGGCCTCCGGGGGCGGGCCGACGTCTAAGCTGCCTCGCGGAGGTGGGCCAGGTGGACCAGGAACAGGACGGCGGCACGGCCAGCCCGGCTGACGCCGGGCAGGCGGCGGGCCACGCGGCCGCCGAGCACGAGCGGCGCATCCGGGCGGCGTTTGAGCAGGCCGCCGACGACACGCTGATCGGCCGGATGGGCATCAAGATCGTCGAGGCTTCCGCGCGGCGGGCCGTCGCCACCATGCCCGTGGCCGGCAACACCCAGCCGTACGGCCTGCTGCACGGCGGCGCCTCGTGCGTGCTGGCCGAGACGCTCGGATCGGTCGCCTCCGCCTTGCACGCCGGCCCGGACCGGATCACGGTCGGAATCGAGATCAACGCGACGCATCATCGCGCCGTGGCGGCAGGCCTGGTCACGGCAGTGGCGACCATGGTCCACGGCGGCAACACGCTGACCACCTACGAGATCGTCATAACCGACGATCGGGGCAGGCGGGTCTGCACGGCCCGGCTGAGCTGCCTGCTCCGGGACCTGGTCCCGGCCCTGGGAACCAGCGCCGGGAACGCCGTCGGGACGGCCGACGCCGGCGCGTCGCGGTCCCCGTCAGGGGACGTTTAGCCCATACCGGCCGGCGTATCGCCGTGTCTTTGCGCGGTGTGGCTGAGCGTCGCTACCGTTGTGGCGGAGCCCGGTGAGGCTGAGTAGAGAACGTGCCGGCCCGGGGAAGGCCGACATGGCACCAAAGGTTCACCGGGTTCGTGACCGTCGGTCGCCAGGCGCAGCTATGCGCTGATCGCCGACGGCAGCAGGCGGCGGGCGCCGGGGCGACTCCGGGGGGTTTGTGCCCCGGCCCCGCCCGCTTGCTGGAAAACCCCAGGGCGCGCGGATCGCAACGGCCGGCATGCCTGTTTCGTGCCGGGGCGTGGATGTCCCGCTGCTAACACTCCAGGGGTTGTTCAGGAGGGTTACCTACGTGACATCCACGATTGGCCGGCCCGGTGCGCAGGGCTCGGGTGCAGGGCGCATGGGACTGCCGGGGCTGAGCGCGCCCCGTGGGGCGGGTGGTCAGGTGCCGGTGGGGCGGTTAGCACCGGGCCCGGGCTTCGGGCCGGGGACGGGGCGTCCAGTGGGCGCGGGCTTGGGAGCTGACGCCGACCCGGCGCCGGGTCCCGGCCTGGGGTCGAGCCCGGGCCTCGCGGCCGGCGGAGGGGCGCCCCCAGCCGGGGCAGCCTTCGTGGCCGGCGCCGCGGCCTTGGCGTCCGGGGACGGCTTGGCGTCCGGGGACGGCTTGGCGTCCGGCGAGGCTGCCGAGGACCCGGCAGCCGAGGACCCGGCAGCCTTGGTGGCCGCTGCGTCCGTGGCCGCGGCTGTCGAGGCGGCGGCCGCCTCGGCGGCCTGCTGGCTGGCCGCCAGGACTTCCTCGGCGACCGCGCGCATGGTCATCCGACGGTCCATGGAGGTCTTCTGGATCCAGCGGAAGGCCTCAGCCTCGGTAAAGCCCTGTTCGGCTTGCAGCAGGCCCTTGGCCCGGTCCAGGAGCTTGCGCACCTCGAGCCGCTCACGGAGGCCGGCCACCTCGGAGTCAAGCGCCGAGATCTCCTGGAACCGGCTCACGGCGATCTCGATGGCGGGTACCAGGTCAGCCTTGGTGAACGGCTTGATCAGGTAGGCCATGGCCCCGGCGTCGCTGGCCCGCCGCACCAGGTCGCGCTGGGAGAAGGCGGTCAGGATGACGACCGGGGCAAGGCGCTGGTCGGAGATCTGCTCGGCCGCCGATATGCCATCCAGGCCTGGCATCTTCACATCCATGATGACCAGGTCAGGACGGAGCCGCTGGGCGAGATCGATGGCTGCCGCGCCGTCACCGACCTCGCCCGCGACTAGGTATCCCTCCTCCTCCAGCATTTCCTTCAGGTCCAGCCGGATGAGGGCCTCGTCTTCGGCGATTACCACGCTCAGGGACTTGCTCACGGGGTGAGATTACCGAAAGCCGGTACGGTCGCGCTCGGCCGCACTGCCCCGAGGGCCCGCACCGGGCGAATACTGGCGGCCCGGCGGGATATCCGGCCAGGCCAGTGGCCCGGAGGACCGGAATGACCCCGAAGGCCGCGCAGTCCCGGAAGGCCAGCGCGGCAATCCCGGAAGGCCAGCGCGGCAATCCCGGAAAGCCAGACGGCGAGAGTGACCGCCGCTCGTGAGCTGGCCTGCGCCAGGGACGCGCGGATCGAGGCGGCTACCGGTAGATTGATCGCGGGGAGACTTCGTGGCACGTTAATGGATCTCTTGTCGTGAAACATGCCGGGATGGCGGAACGGCAGACGCCGATGCCTCAAAAGCATCTGTCCGAAAGGGCGTGCGGGTTCGAATCCCGCTCCCGGCACTTACCGCCGCGTGGCCGCTCCGGCCGTCGTGAGCCTGCCGTCCTCCAGCCTGAGCACCGAGTCAGCCAGCCCCAGCAGGGCGGCGTCGTGGGTGGCGACCAGCGCCGTGATCCCCTCGGACTGGACCACCGTCCGCAGCAGCCGCATGATCTGCCGCCCGGTGTCGGAGTCCAGCTGCCCGGTTGGCTCATCGGCGATCAGCAGCTCCGGGCGGACGGCCAGCGCACGCGCGATGGCAACGCGCTGCTGCTGGCCGCCTGATCTCGATCCGGGCCGGGCGGCCGGGCAGCGCCAGTCCCGGCTGCGCCGAGGTGGGCGTTATCCGGCGCCAGAGCTCGCCTGCTGGAAGCGCGGACAGATCGGGCCGCAGGTCCACGGTGGCCGCCGCCCGCCGGGCGTTGATCGCCAGGACAGTGCCGCGCGACGTGGCCGGCACGCGGCTGACGGCCATGGCCGCGATCACCGCGGGCGCGTGACTGACGGCGCCGGCCTGGCCCAGCGAGGCGGCCTGCGCCAGATCCACGCGCACGTCGCCTCCCACGGCGAACGCGGCCTGGTCGCGGGCCGACTGCCGCCAGCTCTGATGCTGGGCCAGGGCCAGCGTGCCGGTGGCCACGGCCAGGAGCGCTAGCAGGACCGGGCCGCTCTGCCGGATGGCTCGCCTGCTGTCCTCCCAGCTGGCCAGGGGGGCGCCCAGGTGCCGGCTCCGCGCGATCAGGCGTTCTAGCCCCCTGGCGGCGAGGGGCAGGAGCCGCAGCAGGATCAGGCTGACAGCCGCCAGGGCCAGGGCCGGCGCGGCCGTCAGAACGGGGTCGAGACCGAGGCCGCCGGCCGGCAAATGCGCCACGGCCGAGTACGCGCGCAGCTCTCGCACCGCAATCAGGGCCAGGATGACCAGCGCGAGGTCGGCGCCGGAGCGGGCGGTCCCGGCTACCGCCGCCGGCCTGCCCTGCCGGACCCTGACGCTCCCCGGTGCTCCCGGCCGCAGGGCTGGCCACACCACGATGACCAGGCAGAGGGCGACCACCAGCGCCGCGGCCAGCCATGCGCTGGCCGGGTAACCGGTCAGGCTGAGTCCGGCACGCCGCAACGATCCGTCGCGCACCAGCAGCGCAGCCAGCCGGCTGCCCGCGAGCGCGGACTGCGCCCGCCACGGCCGCCAGCAGCAAGGTCTCGGCGACGGTGATCCTGGCCAGCTGCAGCGCGCCGTACCGCGCGAGCTCAGCAGCGCGTTCTCCTCCTCGCGATGGCCAGTGAGCAGGCGCGCCGCCAGCGCGAGGGCGGCCGCTGCCAGCAGCAGTATCTGCACGGCGCTGATGGCCAGCAACGACCGCCCGAACGCCAGGCGGCGGGCGAGGCCATCCAGCAGCTGCGGCATGCCGGTCGTCACCTGAAGGCCGCCGAGCCGCACCGAGCCCTGGAGTTAGGAGCCGGAGCGGCTGATCCGCGCCGCCAGCGCGGCCAGGTCACCGGGCGGGATCCGGGCTGTCTCGGGCAGCGCCACCCAGGACGCCTGGCCCACCGCGAGGGCGCCGCGGCTGAAGGCAGCCGGGCTCACGACCAGGGGGCCATAGGTGGTGAAGCCCGGCTGGACGCTGACACCCGAGCGACCGATGAGGTCAAAGCCCGAGTAGCGGCCGGCCGGATCCCGCAGCCGGAGGAGGCCGCTCACCCGGAAGCGGAGCCCGGCGCTCGTGTTGCGGTCGCGGACCGCGACAATGTCGCCGGCTGCCAGCCCGAGCTGCCTGGCGACCGTCTCCGGCAACGCCGCCGGAATGGGCTGGCCGGGTTGCGGCTGGCCAGGCCAGCTGCCGGAGACCAGGGCCGCGTGCATCCTGATCTGGTCGGGGGCGGCCGCCACGGCCAGCCGGACGGACCGGCCTGGGCCGCCGGCCGCGGGCAGCCCGAACGGATCGGACCAGCGGGCGCTGTCGAGCCGGAAGGGGACGGGCCCGAAGGCAGCGCGCAGCGCAGACCGCACGGCAGGCCGGTCGGCCGCGGCTATCTGGGTATCCACCGCGCCGCTCACGACCACCGAGGTCTGGCCGGAGCTCGCGAGCTGACGACGGGCAGCCTGCGGCAGCACCTGGGTGCCGAAGTCGGCCAGCGCCGCCGTCAGGGCCGAGGTCATGAGCACGGCGACCATCAGGCTCGACAGCAGCAGCCAGGACGAGGCCATCCGGCGCAGCAGGAACGGAACCGTCCTGCTGACATTCGCTAATTCCCTCCGGGGTGGCCTGGAAGCCTGTGCCCCGTGGCCCGGGCCCTGGAGGCTGGCCCGATGTTTCTGTGCTCTGCCTGGCAGGTTATGTTCGCTCACCCTATGCGGCGCGGGCTGAGCGGCAATGGTTACCCGACTGTTCCGGATTCGTTGCGAGGCTGCGCTCCCCGGCGGCCATGCCTCGCCTCTGGGCGCCTGGCCTCTGGGCGCCTGGCCTCTGGGCGGCGCCGGTACAGGCTGATGCCGGGCGCGAGTCCCCGGACGCGAGTGAAGTGGGCATGGAAGTAGCTCATGATCGGCGGGGTCCAGGGGATCCGCTTGAACGCGTGGTAGGAGAGCCAGACGAACTCCGCACGCACGAACGCCGAGTGCCACAGCGCGGCGACGGGGTGCACGCGTCCGGCGCCGGTCGCCGTGCTCAGGCCGTGCGACAGCGCGTAGTTGACCCCGGTGCCGTCGTCGATCGCCGGGCAGTCTGGGACGTCGGACACGAACCGGTCAGCCACGACCAGGTACGACACCTCATCGGCCAGCACGCAGGCGCCGGGCGGGATAGCGCGCCGGACTGCGGCCAATTCGGCCGGGTTGATGCTCGACTGCTGCGTCCGCTCATAGTCGGCCTGCATCACCGCCGCCAGCGCGACGCCGATCGCGGCCAGCACGCAGGCGCCCCGGCGCAGCGTCTCCCCGGCGGCCGCCTCGCGGCCCGGCGCCCCGAGCGCAGTCAGCAGCCGGGATGTCGCCAGTGCCACCGACAGAGCCAGGAACGGCACCAGGAAGGCGACGAAGTGATAGTGGAACTGCGGCGGCCACAGGAAAGCCACCGCTATCAGGCCGCCCGTCGCGGCGCAGAACCAGTCGAGCGCGGGCGGCAGCTGACTGGTCCGCAGCCAGGCCACGACGGCGCTGGCCAGCACTACCCCCGCGATGGCGATCGTCGCGCCGAGCACCAGGCTGTTGGCCGGGTGCAGGACGTCGGACAGTCCGGTCATCAGCCGGATGCGGTACAGGCTGTAGATCCGGGTGGCGTTCAGCCGGCTGCCCGCCTGGGCGACGACAACGCTCTGGTAGAAGCTGGCGGGCGCGAGCGCGGCAAAGGGCAGCGTCGGGACCAGGAAGCCGGCCGCGACCGCGCCGGCGAAGGCGGCAGCGCGCCGTGGTCGGCGGGCACTGAGCGCGATCAGGACCACGACCGGGACGATCGCCCACGACTCGATCACGCCGGCGAAGCCGAAGACCAGGCCGCCCCAGGCCAGCCGCCTGCCGGACGCGAGCCGGTCGCCGTCGAAGCTGAGCAGCGCGCCGATGAGGCAGAACAGCACCAGCCAGGGCTCCACCAGCACGGTGTGCGCGGCCGCGACGCTCTCGGGGTGGACGGCCGAGATACCGCAGGCGACTAGGACCGCGGCCCGTCCCCGGTGGCGCGCGAGCAGGCCGGCCGCCGCGACGCCGGCGCTGCCGGCCAGCACGGTGAGGATCCGGCCCAGGGCCATGCCCCAGGCGGTGCCCGTCACCTTGGCCACCAGTGCTACGGGCACCATGAGCAGCGTAATTCCCGGCGGCTGCACGAAGACGAAATCGCGGTAGGGCAGCTGGCCATGAACGAGCCGGATAGCGCTGCCGACATACGAGCCATCGTCATACTCGGTAACGCCGAAAAGGAAGCCGGGGCGGGACAGGTAATAAAAGCGGAGAGCCAGGCCCAGCATAGTGATCGCGACAATAACTCTATTCGGCGTGATCCGGTCGCTCCAGGCGCGCGCTCCGGCCGGGGCCCGGAACGCCCGGCGCGCCTTCAGGGTAGGCGTGATCTGCAAGTCTGCCATGACTGAAAGTCCCCCCGGACTTGATCAAGCCGCACGTCGAGCAGCAGCGGACCGCTGCAGGAATCGCGAATAGTCCCCCGCGAACGGCAGCCAGGATATGGCGAAATCACCGGCGCCGCCGAGGCCATTGGCGACAGTTCCGCCGTTGTCAGCAAGGCCCTGATTGTCCGCTTGGCAGGCAGCTAGCTAGATATGGAACCTCAGGTAGGGCGGATAAGGCCGGGCGTATCCGGCCCTTCCCGGCCTGCCATTGCCCCGTCCGGGGCAGGCGCTTCCGGCGCGTGCGCTCCGGGCGCGTGCGAGTCGGGGGTATGCCCGTCCGGGGAATGCCCGCGCGGTGCAGGCAGGCGCGGTGCAGGCAGGCGCGGTGGGTGCCTGCGCGGCGCGCTGCCCGGCGGCCTGCCATGATCTAGCTCGGCATCGGCGGGCTGAGACCCGATGCCGCGGCCCCGGCGCTGCAGCGCCAGCCGGAAGGCACTCCTAGCCGCCGTGGCGCTCCGGCCTCGGCCGACCGTGGCGCTCCCGCCTTGGCCGACCACGGGGCTGCGGCCTCGGCCGACTGCGGGGCCGGGCATGAGCACCGGGGTCACCTGGCCCGCGGGGACCGCGGCCGTCTCCTCCCGGCGCGCCCTGGAGACGGCCAGGTAGGCCATCGCGCCCAGCAGGACCGCCAGCATCGCGAGCTCGATGACGCGGATGCCGAGCACCCGCGGCGAGTAGTCGATGCGCACCCGCTCGGTCGCGAGCCGTCCCGCCGCATACAGGCCCGCGTACAGCGCGAAGGCGCGGTCGCCGGTGAGCCGGAACCGGCGGATGGCCCAGACCACCGCCGCGGCGACGAGCAGATCCCAGACAGACTCATACAGGAATACCGGCTGGAAGGTGGCGAAGCTCTCGTAGCCGCTGGCCCGGCGCGCGGGCCCGATGGCTACCGCGAAGGGCAGCGTCGAGGGCGGCCCGTACATCCGCTGGCTGAACCAGTTGCCCCAGGTCCCGATGGCCAGCGCGACGGCCAGCCCGGGCGCGGCGGCCAGGGCCATCGGCGCCAGGGCGTACCGGTAGCGCCGGCAGTAGACCCAGGCTCCGACCGCTCCCGCGGCGACGATGCCAGCGACGCCGAGGCCGCCGTCCCAGATCCGCAGCACCGCGGTCCAGTCCCGGCCCTTCCCGAAGTAGGCCCCGTAGTCGGACAGCACGCTGTACAGCCGGGCGCCGACGATCCCGACGGGAACGGCGACGGTCGCCACGTCCAGGATCATGCCCGGCGGGCCGCCCATCCGGCGGTAGCGGCGCTCAGTCAGCCACAGCGCGATGACCACTCCGAGCAGCGCGCACAGCGCGTAAGCGCGCAGCGGGACCGGCCCGAGCTGCCAGACCCCTCGCGCCGGGCTCGGAAGGTACGCCACCGACATGCTGTGTGACGTTACTCGCGTGGCCGGCCCGGTTGCGCACATTTGACCGGCCGGAGACGGGACCATGGCCAGCCCGGTTCCGGGACCATGGCCAGCAGGTCCAGCATCCCCTGCCCGCCGCCGCCCTGCCCGCCGCCGCCCTGCGACCGCTGCCTGGCCGACACCGGCGGCCCGGCTAACGACGTCGCCGGGTCTCTGCTGTCGTCACAGCGGCAGTGGCGGCCCAGCCATGACGTGGCACGGAGCCTGGCCGGCCGCGTACTGGCCGGCCGCGCACTGAACTGGCCGCGGGCTACCGCAGGGACACCGTGGTCGGCTCGATGGCCGCGGGCAGCGCGCTCTGGCCGCTCAGATAACCATCCACCGCGGCCGCCGCCGACCGGCCCTCGGCGATCGCCCACACGATGAGCGACTGGCCCCGGCCCATGTCCCCGGCCACGAAGACGCCCGGCACGGACGTGGCGAACTCGCCGTCGCGGGCCACGTTGCCCCGCTCATCGAACGCCACGCCCAGGTCGGTGAGCAGCGGGCCGCGCTCGGCTCCGGTGAACCCCATGGCCAGCAGGACCAGCTCGCACGGCAGGTCCCGCTCGGTGCCCGGCCGCGGAACGAAGGGGCGCCCCGAGAGCTCGACCTCGGCCAGCCGCAGGGCGCGCACCCGGCCAGCCTCATCGGGCACGAACTCCTGGGTGGAAACCGCGTAGACGCGGTCACCGCCCTCCTCGTGCGCACTAGACACCCGGTAGGTCATCGGGTAGGTCGGCCAGGGCTGGGACGACGGCCGCTGCTCGGGCGGCCGGGGCAGGATCTCCAGCTGGGTGACCGAGGCGGCGCCCTGGCGCAGGGCAGTGCCCAGGCAGTCCGCGCCGGTGTCGCCGCCGCCGATGATCACGACGTGGCGCCCCCTGGCCGAGATGGCCGGCTCGGGCACCGCCGCGTCCCGCACCGCGGCGTCCCGCACCGCCGAGTCCGGGCCCCCTGAGCCCGGCCCCGCAGAGTCCGCTCCCCCGGACTCCGGCTCCGCCGAGCCGGGCACCGCCGCCCGCAGTTCGGCGACGGCCCGGTTGGCCAGCGGCAGGTACTCCATGGCCTGGTGAACGCCGTCGAGGTCCGCGCCCGGCACCGGCAGTCCCCGCGGCACGGTCGCGCCGCCGGCCAGCACGATCGCGTCATAGTCCTCGCGCAGCTGCGCGGCGGTGACATCCTCGCCGACGGACACTCCGCAGCGGAACTCAGTACCCTCGGCCAGCATCTGCACCAGGCGGCGGTCGAGGTGGCTCTTCTCCATCTTGAACTCGGGAATCCCGTACCGCAGCAGGCCGCCCGGCGCGTCGGCGCGCTCGTAGACGGTCACCGCGTGGCCGGCCCTGGTCAGCTGCTGCGCCGCGGCCAGCCCGGCCGGACCGGAGCCGATGACCGCCACGCGGCCGCCGGCCGCGGCCGCCTCGGGCGACGGCCGGCGCGGCGGGACCCAGCCCTCGGCCCAGGCGCGGTTGATGATCTCCACCTCGACCTGCTTGATCGCGACCGGGTCGGCGTTGATCCCGAGCACGCAGGCACTCTCGCAGGGCGCCGGGCACAGCCGGCCGGTGAACTCCGGGAAGTTGTTCGTGGCGTGCAGCCTCTCGGCCGCGCCGCGCCAGTCGCCGGTGCGCACCAGGTCGTTCCACTCCGGGATCAGGTTCCCGAGCGGGCAGCCCTGATGACAGAACGGGATGCCGCAGTCCATGCAGCGGCCGGCCTGCCGCTCCAGGTCATGGTGTGCGAACTCGGTATACACCTCGCGCCAGTCCCGGATCCGCACGTCAACGGGGCGCCGCCGCGGGGTCTGCCGCGGCGTCGTCATGAATCCCCTGGGATCAGCCATGCCGCCTCCTCAGCCCTGGGCCGCGGCCATGACGGCCTCGTCCACGTTCAGTCCGTCGCGCTCGGCCGCCTGTGCCGCGTCCAGCGCCCGCTTGTAGTCCTTGGGCATCACCCGGGCGAACCGGGGCAGTGCCTCCGGCCAGTCGGCGAGCAGCCGCGCGGCCACCACTGAGCCGGTCTCGGCCAGGTGCCGCCGGAGCAGGTCTTCCAGGACGTCGGCGTCCTGGTCGCTGAGGGGCTCCAGGTCGGCCATCTCGGTGTTCACCCGGCCCCGGTCCGGGTCGAGCAGGTAAGCCACGCCACCCGACATGCCGGCCGCGAAGTTGCGGCCGGTCGGCCCCAGGATCACGACCTGGCCGCCGGTCATGTACTCGCAGCCGTGGTCGCCGGTGCCCTCCACGACCGCCGTGGCGCCCGAGTTCCGGACGCAGAACCGCTCCCCCACCACGCCGCGCAGGAAGATCTCGCCCCGGGTAGCGCCGTAGCCGATGACGTTGCCCGCGATGACGTGCTGCTCGGCGGCGAACGGAGCGGCCGGGTCCGGCGCGGTGATGATCCGCCCGCCCGACAGGCCCTTGCCCAGGTAGTCGTTGGCGTCCCCGACCAGCCGCAGGGTGATCCCGGGCGGCAGGAACGCGCCGAACGACTGGCCGGCGGACCCGGTCAGCGACACGTCGATCGTGTTGTCGGGCAGCCCGTCGCCGCCCCAGCGACGGGTCACCTCGCTGCCCAGCATGGTGCCGACCGTCCGGTTGACATTGCGGACCGGCAGCTCCAGCCGGACCGGAGTGCCCTGCTCGAGCGCGCCCTCGGCGAGCAGGATCAGGGTGTTGTCCAGGGCCCGGTCCAGGCCGTGATCCTGGACCGTCGTGCAGTGCCGGGCCTCCCCGGCGGGGCGCTCCGGTACGTGCAGGACCCGGCGCAGGTCCAGTCCGGACGCCTTCCAGTGCGCGGTGGCGTCAGCGGTGTCGAGCAGCTCCGCGTGGCCGACGGCCTCGGCGATCGAGCGGAAGCCGAGCGCCGCCAGGTACTCACGGACCTCCTGGGCCAGGAACTCGAAGAAGTTCACGACGAATTCCGGCTTCCCGGCAAACCGCTTGCGCAGCTCCGGATTCTGAGTGGCCACGCCGACGGGACAGGTATCCAGGTGGCAGACCCGCATCAGCACGCAGCCGGCCACGACCAGCGGCGCGGTGGCGAAGCCGAATTCCTCGGCACCAAGCAGGGCCGCGATGATGACGTCCCGGCCGGTCTTGAGCTGGCCGTCGACCTGCACCACGATCCGGTCCCGCAGCCCGTTGAGCAGCAGCGTCTGCTGCGTCTCGGCCAGGCCCAGCTCCCACGGCGCGCCCGCGTGCTTGATGCTGGTCAGCGGGGCCGCGCCGGTCCCGCCGTCGTGGCCGGAGATGAGCACCACGTCGGCGTGCGCCTTGGACACCCCGGCGGCCACGGTGCCGACTCCCGGCTCGGCTACCAGCTTGACGTGCACCCGCGCCCGCGGGTTGGCGTTCTTCAGGTCGTGGATCAGCTGGGCCAGGTCCTCGATCGAGTAGATGTCGTGGTGCGGCGGCGGCGAGATCAGGCCGACGCCGGGGGTGGAGTGCCGGGTCTGGGCGATCCAGGGGTACACCTTGTGCCCGGGCAGCTGGCCGCCCTCCCCCGGCTTGGCGCCCTGGGCCATCTTGATCTGCAGGTCGTCGGCGTTGACCAGGTACTCGCTGGTCACCCCGAAGCGGCCGCTGGCCACCTGCTTGACGGCCGACCGGCGCAGGTCGCCGTTCTCGTCGGGCACGAAGCGGCGGGCGTCCTCACCGCCCTCGCCGGTGTTGGAGCGGCCGCCGATCCGGTTCATCGCGATGGCCAGCGTCTCGTGCGCCTCGGCCGAGATCGAACCGTAGGACATCGCGCCGGTGGCGAAGCGGGCCACGATGGCGTCCACGGGCTCGACCTCCTCGACCGGGACCGGGGACCGCCGCGGGGACCCGCCAGACCCGCCAGACCCGCCGGAGCCGTCCGGGCTGGCCGGGTCGTCGATGCCGCGGATCCGCAGCAGCCCGCGCAGCGTCATCAGCCGCGCCGCCTGGTCGTCGACCAGCTTGGTGTACTGGCGGAAGATGTCTTCGCGGCCGCTGCGGGTGGCGTGCTGCAGCCGGAACACGGCCTCGGGGCTGAACAGGTGCGGCTCGCCCTCCCGGCGCCACTGGTACTCGCCGCCGGTCTCGAGCCGCCGGTGCGCCGGCCCGCTGCCCGCGGCCGGGAAGGCCAGGGCGTGCCGCTGGCCGATCTCGATCGCGAGATCGTCGAACCCGACGCCGCCCAGCGGGGAGGAGGTGCCCGCGAAGCACTCGCCGATGACCTCCTCGCCGAGGCCGATGGCCTCGAAGATCTGCGCGCCGGTGTAGGAGGCGACGGTCGAGACGCCCATCTTCGACATGATCTTGAGCAGGCCCTTGCCGAGCGCCTTGATCAGGTTGGCGGCCGCCTGCTCGCGGGTGACGTCACGGATGACCCCGCAGGTCACCAGCTCCTGCGCCGAGCTGATCGCCAGGTACGGGCAGACAGCCGCGGCGCCGTAGCCGATGAGCAGGGCGATGTGGTGGCACTCGCGCGCGTCGCCGGCCTCCACGATCAGGCCGGCCAGGCTCCGGGTGCGCTGCCGGACCAGGTGGTGATGGACCGCCCCGGTGAGCAGCAGCGACGGGATCGGGGCCAGGGCGGCGTCCTGCTCGGTATCGCCGCGGTCGGACAGCACGATGAACCGGGCACCCTGGTCGATGGCGGCCGAGACCTCCGCGGCGATCTCGTCCAGCCGCCGGCGCAGCCCGGCGCCCCCGTCGGCGACCGGGTACCGGCCGTCCACCACGTGGGCGGCGAAGCCGGGCAGGTCCCCGTCGTCGTTGACGTGGATGATCTTGGCCAGCTCGGGCTCGCTGAGCACCGGGAACGGCAGCAGGATCTGGCGGCAGGACGCCGGGCCTGGGTCGAACAGGTTGTGCTCGGGCCCGACCGTCGCGGCCAGCGAGGTGACGAGCTCTTCCCGGATCGCGTCCAGCGGCGGGTTGGTGACCTGCGCGAAAAGCTGAGCGAAGTAGTCGAACAGCAGCCGCGGCCGGTCCGACAGTACCGCCAGCGGCGTGTCGGTGCCCATCGACCCGACCGGCTCGGCCCCGGTGCGCGCCATCGGCGCCAGGATCATCCGGAGCTCTTCCTCGGTGTAGCCGAAGTCCCGCTGCGCGGTGATCAGCGGCCCGCTGGGGGCCAGCCGGCGGGTGCGCTCGGGCAGCTCGTCGAGGTGAACCTGCCCGGCGTGCAGCCAGTCCTCGTACGGGTGCTCGGCGGCCAGGCCGGCCTTGACTTCCTCATCCTCGATGATCCGGCCCGCGGAGGTGTCGGCCAGGAAGATCCGGCCCGGCTGCAGGCGCCCCTTGCGGATGATCGCGGCCGGCTCGATGTCCAGCACCCCGACCTCGCTGGCCAGGACGACCAGGCCGTCCCTGGTCACCCAGTACCGGCCGGGCCGCAGCCCGTTGCGGTCCAGCACCGCGCCGACCACCGTGCCGTCGGTGAAGGCCACCAGGGCCGGGCCGTCCCAGGGCTCCATGAGCGCGGAGTGGAAGCCGTAGAACGACCGCCGGCCACTGTCCATCTCCGTGTGGTTCTCCCACGGCTCCGGGATCATCATCAGCACCGCGTGCGGCAGCGACCGCCCGCCGAGGTGCAGCAGCTCCAGGCAGGTGTCGAAGCTGGCCGAGTCGCTGACGGACTCATCCAGGATCGGCAGCAGGCGCTCGAACCCGCGGCCGGTGGCGTCGGGCTCGATCAGGCTGGTCTCCAGCAGGCCCTCGCGGGCCCGCATCCAGTTCCGGTTGCCGCGGATCGTGTTGATCTCCCCGTTGTGCGCCATCATCCGGTAGGGATGGGCCAGCGGCCAGGACGGGAAGGTGTTGGTGGAGAACCTGGAGTGCACCACGGCCAGCGCCGAGCGGTACCGCGGATCGGTCAGGTCGGGATAGAAGTGCTCCAGCTGGAGCGTGGTGAGCATGCCCTTGTAGACGATCGTGAAGGCCGACAGGCTGGCGAAGTAGCAGTTCGCCTCGTGCTCGGCGCGCTTGCGAAGGCAGAACGCGCGGCGGTCGAGCGCCAGGCCGGTCTCCCCGGCCTGCCCGGCCACGAATAGCTGGGCCAGAAAGGGCAGCACCTCGCGCGCCCCGGCGCCGCAGTAGTCCAGGTCGGCCGGGACCTGCCGCCAGCCCAGCACGGTCAGGCCCTCGGCCGCGGCCAGCCGCTCGATGACCGAGACGGCCTGCTCACGGCTCTGATCCGCGGGCAGGAACACCAGGCCGGCCGCGTAGCTGCCCTGGGCAGGCAGCGGAAATTCACATACGTAACGGAATAGTTCGTCCGGGACCTGCGTGAGGATCCCCGCCCCGTCGCCGGTCTCCGGATCGCTGCCCTTGGCGCCGCGATGGTCGAGATTGCGGAGCACCGTCAGGGCCCGGGTGACCGTGTCGTGGCGGCGGTCACCGGTCAGGTCGGCCACGAAGCCGACACCGCAGGCGTCGTGCTCGCGGCTGCCGTCGTAGAGGCCCTGGCTGCGCGGGGTGGCCTGGTTCAGGGCAGGTGCCATCAACACTCCAGTCATCTCGTCCGCCATCGCACTGCAGGTGGGGGGCGGGACAACATTGGCCCTGCCAGATTCGGGCGCTGCCCGAGCTGCGAAGCTAGGCAACTGGCCCGCGTGAGCTAGCTACGCAAGCGTTTCATCAGTATAGCGAGGATCCGTCTCTATGTTAACGTGACATTTCCTGCGCAGGTCAAGGGGTATCAGCGAGATCCGCGGACGCCTGCCGCCAGATCCGCGGCCAGGCTGCGCACGCCGTCCAGGCCCTCCTCGGGGCTGGCCGCGTCGAGCAGCCGCTGGACGAACGCAGATCCCACGATAACGCCATCGGCGAATCCCGCGACCTGCTGGGCCTGCGCCCCGTCACGAACCCCCAGGCCGACCGCGACCGGCAGGCTCGTGCACTCCCGGACCCGGCTCACTAGCCCGGCGGCCTGGCCGCCGACCGTGTCGCGGGCCCCGGTGATGCCCATCAGCGAGGCCGCGTAGACGAACCCGCGGCAGGCCGAGGTGACGAGCTCGATCCGCCGCCGCGACGAGCTCGGCGCGACCAGGAACACCCGGTCCAGGTCGCGGGAGTCCGCGGCCTCCAGCCAGGGCCCCGCCTCCTCGGGCGTGAGATCGGGGGTGATCAGCCCGCTGCCGCCGGCGGCTGCGAGGTCTCGCGCGAAGGCGGCCACGCCGTAGTGATCGACGGGGTTCCAGTAGGTCATGACCAGTACCGGCACTCCGGTGCTGGCCACCGCCTCGACGGTGGCCAGCACGTCGGCGACGCGGACCCCGCCGGTCAGCGCGCGGTAGACGGCCTCCTGGATGACCGGGCCGTCCATCAGCGGGTCGGAGTACGGCAGCCCGATCTCCACGATGTCGGTCCCGGCCTGCGCCATGGCCACGGCTGCGGCGATGGCGCCGTCCACGGACGGGAAGCCGGCCGGCAGGTAGCCCACCACGGCCGCCCGGTTCTCCGCCGCTGCCTTCTCGAAGGCATCGGCCACCGCGCTCATCGCGACTGCTCCTGGCCCGGCTGGGCCGCCGGCTGGCCCGGCGGGTTGCCCAGATGGCCGAACCAGCGGCCGGCGATGTCCACGTCCTTGTCACCGCGACCCGAGAGGTTCACCACCAGCACGCCGCCCGCGCCCAGCTCGGGGCCGACCTCCAGTGCGCCGGCCAGGGCGTGCGCGGACTCGATGGCCGGGATGATGCCCTCGGTCCGGCACAGCACCGAGAACGCGTTCATGGCGTCGGCGTCGGTAATCGGGCGGTAGCTCGCGCGCCCGGTGTCGTGCAGCCAGGAATGCTCCGGCCCCACCCCCGGGTAGTCCAGCCCGGCCGAGATGGAGTGCGTCGGCCGGGTCTGGCCGTCGGCGTCCTGGAGCAGGAAGGTCCGCATGCCGTGGATCACGCCCACCGAGCCGCCCGCGACCGTCGCCGCGTGCCGTCCGGTCGCCACCCCGTCTCCACCCGCCTCGCAGCCGATCAGGGCCACGGACTCGTCGCCGATGAAGGCGTGAAAGATGCCGATGGCGTTGGAGCCGCCGCCGACACAGGCGATCACCGCATCGGGCAGTCGGCCGGCCGCGTCCAGCACCTGCGCCCTGGCCTCGACCCCGATGACCCGCTGGAAGTCCCGGACCATCATCGGGAATGGGTGCGGGCCCATCACCGAGCCAATGCAGTAGTGCGTGCTCTCCACGCTCGATACCCAGTCGCGGAAGGTCTCGTTAATGGCGTCTTTCAGCGTCCGGCTCCCGGTAGTGACCGGCACTACCTCGGCGCCCAGCAGGCGCATCCGGGCCACGTTCAACGCCTGCCGCTGGGTGTCTTCCTCGCCCATGTAGACGACGCAGTCCAGGCCGAGCAGGGCGGCCGCGGTGGCGGTGGCCACGCCGTGCTGGCCAGCGCCGGTCTCGGCGATGATCCGCGTCTTGCCCATCCGCCTGGTCAGCAGCGCCTGCCCCAGCACGTTATTGATCTTGTGCGAGCCGGTGTGGGTCAGGTCCTCGCGCTTCAGGAAGATCCGGCAGCCGCCGGCCTCGGCAGCGAACCTCGGCACCTCGGTGAGCAGCGTGGGCCGTCCGGCATAGCCGGTCAGCAGCGCCCGCAGTTCCGCCTGGAAGCCGGGATCGGCCCTGGCCGTCTCGTAGGCGACTGTCAGCTCCTCCAGCGCGGACATCAGCGCCTCAGGCGCGAGCCGGCCGCCGAACTGGCCGAAATGACCGCCGATGTCGGGCAGGCCCGTGGTTCCGGGCAGCCCCGTGGTTCCGGGCAGCACCGTGGTTCCGGGCAGCACCGCGCCGGGGGCGGCCGCCGGTGCCGCGCCGCTGGTGTTCATCACGTATCGCCCTGGTCCTTATCCGATTCGTCGTTCCGCTCGCCAGCCTGCGAGCCTACGTCGCCCGGCCGCCTGCCCGCGGCGCCCCGGTCCCCCCGCAGGGCCGGATGCAGCCCGGCAGTGACCAGGTCGGCTACCGCGGTGCGGGGGTCCTTGCCGGTCACCAGGCTCTCGCCGACGAGCACTGCGTCGGCTCCGGCGGCCGCGTACGCGAGCAGGTCATGCGGTCCCCGCACCCCGGACTCGGCGATCTTGATAACCCCGGCCGGAATCCGCGGGGCCAGGGTGGCGAAGACGCTCCGGTCAACCTCCAGCGTGGCCAGATCCCGGGCGTTGACGCCGATCACCGTCGCCCCGGCCGCCAGGGCCCGGCCCAGTTCCGCGGCGGTGTGCACCTCCACCAGCGGCACCAGGCCGATCGACTGGGCACGCTCCACGAGGGAGACCAGCGCGTTCTGGTCCAGCGCGGCGACGATCAGCAGCACCAGGTCGGCCCCGTATGCCCGGGCCTCCCAGAGCTGATACGAGCTCACTACGAAGTCCTTGCGCAGCACCGGGATCTGCACGACGTCCCGCACGGCCGCCAGGTCGGCCAGGCTGCCGCCGAAGCGGCGCTTCTCGGTCAGCACGCTGATGATCCGCGCGCCGCCTGCCTCGTAGTCGCCCGCCAGCGCGGCCGGGTCGGCGATCGCCGCCAGCGCGCCCTTGGACGGACTGGCCCGCTTGACCTCAGCGATGACCGCTACCTCGTCGCCACTCAGCGCCGCCATGACGTCACGCGGGGACGGCGCCCGCCAGGCCGCCTCCTTGAGCTGGTCCAGCGGGGCTTTCTGCTGACGCTCAGCGAGGTCGCTGCGCACACCCTCGAGGATGTCTTCGAGCACGCTCACGCGGTTCTGCTGCCCCCTCGGATGGGATGCCTTGCGTCCAAATCGTAGCGAGAGCGTTGCAGCGCGCTCGCGGACCCCCTCGTCCAGCGCGGCACCGACCCGCGCCCGGGTCAGCCGGCCCGGCCCGCGGCGGTCGGATCCTCGCCCCGGCTGAGCGACTCCCACATGCTCGCCGCGTCGGCCCGATCGGGCTCCGCGGGCGGCCCGCCCGGGCGGCTGCCCGCCTCGCCGGAGCCGGGCTGGTCACCGCGCCTGGCGGCCGCGCTGCCCGGCGGGTGCGGGGACGGCCGCAGCGCAGTCGCGTCCCGGGCGGCCGGCGACTCGTACCGGCTGGACATGACCGGCAGGCGCTCGGCCCGCCACATCACCAGCACGCCCGCGGCGACCACGGCCAGCGCGCCGACGATGGCCATGGCCTGCCAGCTGGCCGCGGTGAGCACGGCGCGCGAATGAAAGCCCGCCACCGCAGGCATGATCGCCCCCGGCTGCGAGCTGCCCTCGGTGGCCGAGCCGGCCGTGTTGCCGGCCGCTGCCGTGGCGCCCGACCCGGCGCTGCCCGCCGCGGCCGCCACGGCGGCGGAGGTGGTCACGCCGAAGGAAACGGCGGCAGCGATGCCGACGCCCAGGATCGCCAGCAGCCCGCCCGTCACCCGCCGGGCCATCCGCCGGGTGGCCAGCACCGCCGCCAGGCTGGCCAGCGCCGCGATGGCCAGCGCGTCGGCGTAGGGCACCAGGCTCTGTCCGCTGTCGGTCACGACGCTGGACGGCAGCGGCGCCGGGACGGCCGTCCTGACCTGCGCCCAGCCCTGCCGCATGGCCAGGAAGACCAGGCCGGTCCCGGCCGCGCCCAGGAGAAGCACGGCCAGCAGCTCGCGGCGCGGCGACAGCGCACCGGGCCGTCGCGCACCGGGCGGCCGAGCACGGGCCTGTCGCGGGCGATCGCTGGTCATGCGCCTCCCTCCGGCCCGGCTGTGCCGCTGCGGATCCGCGACGTCCCGGCGGCCAGCCGGGCAGACGCGGGCTCAGGGAGAACGCTAGCGCCCGCCGCCAGCTCGCCCGCACACGCCCGCCTGGACGGCACCGCGCCCGCGGGGGTGACCTACCATCATCCAGGTGACGTATGCCCGTGATGAGCGACTGGCCCTGAGCGCCCTGCTGGATGAGCTCGGCCCCGATCAGCCGACCCTGTGCGCGGGCTGGCGGACCGCGGACCTGGCCGCACACCTGGTGCTGCGGGAACGTCGTCCCGACGCCGCCCTCGGCGTCCTGGGCGGTCCCCTGGCCGGGCACACCCGCCGGGTGCAGCAGCGTCTCACCGAGCGGACGCCGTTCCCCGAGCTGGTCGGGCAGATCAGGACGGGGCCGCCCCGGGCGTCGCTGTTCGCGATCCCGGGGGCCGACGCGCGGGCCAACTCGGTCGAGTATTTCGTGCATCACGAGGATGTCCGCCGGGCGCAGCCGGACTGGGAGCCGCGGGAGCTCGATGAGGGGCTGTCCGACCTGCTGTGGCGGCAGCTGCGGATGGCGCGGCTGATGCTGCGCAAGGCGCCGGTTGGCGTGGAGCTGGCCAGGGACGGCGATCCCCGTGACGCTCAGGGCACTGCTCCGATCCGGATCACGGCCAAGGCCCGCGCCCCCATGGTGACCGTGACCGGAACCCCGGCCGAGCTGACCATGTGGGCATTTGGCCGGACGCCGGCCGCCCGGGTCCGGGTCGACGGCAGCGTTCCCGACGTGGCCGCCCTGACCTCGGCTAGCTGGCGGCCCTCGACCTAGGCCAGGCCGGCCGGCAGCCGCCGCAGCGGGAAGGGGGCCGGAATCCGCAGCTCGACGTTCCGGTCGGCCGTGGTTCCGGCGGTAGCCGATCCATGGCCGGCGAAGGGCACGTTAGCGGCCAGCTCCCGGTGCAGTGACGCCAGCTCAGCGCTGGTTCGCGGGTCGGCAACGGCCGCCGGGGTGTCATGGTCGACCATGGTGCACACGACCGACAGGCAGCCGCCGGAGTCGATGAGCTCGACCAGCCGCGCCTGACACGGCCAGTCGACGATAGCGCAGGTCGTGACCTCCCAGAAGCCACCCGCCGGGCCCTCGGAGTCAGCCGGCCCGCGCCGGGCGCGCACCGCATTGATGTGCGTGTGCCCGTTCAGCCAGAGAACTACATTGGGATAACGGTGCAGCAGGGCGGTCAGCTCTCCCGCGCCGATCAGCGGCTCGCCGTCCGGCCCGGCGTGCCCGATGGTCCCGCTGGTGAGGGTGTCGATGCCGTGGTGGGAGAACAGGACCACCAGCCGGTCCTGGTGCCCGGTCCGGATCTGGCTGCCGCCCCGTCCCTGGTAGGCCGAGTGCACCTCGGCCAGCTGGTCCTCCAGCCACCGCGCCTGATCCCGGTCGAGGCAGCCGGCCGCCCCGCCTTGCAGGCAGTTGGTGTCCAGGGCGATCAGCCGGACCGCCGGGGTGTCGTGCACGTAGTAGGCCGTGCCGTCCCGGCGGTTCTGCTGGGTGAACCCGTGCCCGGCCGGGCGCGCGCCCGGCCGGAAGTGCGCCTCGACGAACTCCCGCCGGGTGACCGGCCGGCGGGCCGGGTCCGCGGTGACCAGCCGGGACGGCCCCGCCATGAACGCCTCGGGCTGCTCGGTGAACTGCTGCACCGCCTTGCTGGCATCGAGGTCGTCCGGCAGCCGCAGCGGCTTGCTGCCGCCCACCAGCGAGCGGGCCAGCTCCGGGCTCGGCACCCCGAGGCCCTGGATCAGCGCCTCGTGGTTACCGAAGCACGACAGCCAGGGCACCCGCAGGCCCGCGGCGGAGAACTCGCCCAGCGCGCGCTTCAGCAGGCCGGGATGATTCGGGAAGCCGTAGGAACTGCGGAAGACGTCCGGCCCGGCCGGGCCCACGCCGTCCGGCTTCCAGAAGATGTCATCGGGCCAGTCCAGGGCCTGGACCCCCTCGTACCGGGCGCCGCCGGAGTTCTGCCGGACCGGGCCGCCGTCGAAGAGGGCCAGGAAGTTCAGGACCTCGTTCCACTGCGCGTTGTCGATCGCGTCGCCGGTGGTCACGGCGAGCTGCACCGGCATGCCCGTGGCCGGCCCCTGCGCCGCGTTCACGGTGCGCAGCATGGCGTCGACGGCGTGCGCGGTCAGCGCCTCCTGCGGGCGCTGGGTCGGGACCAGCGCGGCGTACCGCGGATCGGCGTACTCGCGATTGAGGAACTCGAACCTGGCCGGCGACTGGACGTCCGCCAGCTGGAGATCGGTGACGTGCACCAGGGACAGCAGCGGCCGGCCTGGCCTGGCCACCGGCCCCGCCACCGGCGGATCCGCGCTCACGCCGCCCAGGTCCGCGCGCACGAGGTGCGGCTCCCCCGGCCCGAGCTGGACCGCGCGGTACGGCGCGACCAGGCCCCGGCGCAGCACCGGACCCGGCCCGAGCCTGCGCTCGGTGGTCAGGTGCGGGCGCGGATGCGGGTGGCCGGCGCTCACTCCTCGCTCGCGGCGACCTTGTCCGCCGAGACCAGCACGGGGTCCGGGCGGATCGCCAGGGTGACCTGGCTGCCCGCGGTCAGCGCGGACGCGTCGGAGGTCGATAGCTGGGCCATGATGGTCAGGTCGCCGACGTGCACCGTGACGCGGCTCGTCGCGCCGAGGAATGTAATGGCGATCACGGTGCCCGACAGCGGGCTGCCGTCCGCCTGGCCGGCACCGGATGCCAGCGTCACGGCCTCGGGCCGCACCAGCGCCACCGCGGGGCCGTCGGGAGTGCCGGGGTCCACCAGCGGCAGCGTCCTGCCCAGCGCGGTCACCTTCCCGGAGCTGACCGTGCCCGGCAGCCGGTTGGTGAGCCCGACGAACTCCGCGACGAACGACGTCGCCGGCCGGGAGTACACCTCGGTGGGCGGCGCGAGCTGCTCGATGCGGCCCTCCCGCATCACGCCCACCCGGTCGGCGATCGCGAGCGCCTCCTCCTGGTCGTGCGTGACGAACAGGGTGGTGATGCCCAGCTCCAGCTGGATCCGCCGGATCTGGTCACGCAGCTGGGCCCGGACCTTGGCGTCCAGCGCGGACAGCGGCTCGTCGAGCAGCAGGACCTTGGGCTCGATGGCCAGCGCGCGGGCCAGCGCGACGCGCTGCTGCTGGCCACCGGAAATCTGGCTCGCATACCGGTCGGCCTGCTCCGTCAGGCCGACTAGCTCGAGCATCTGCAGGGCCCGCCGGTCCCGGTCCTCCTTGCTGACCTTGCGCAGCCGCAGGCCGAAGGCCACGTTCTGGCGCACGGTCATGTGCGGGAACAGGGAGTAGGCCTGGAACACCATGCCCATGTCCCGCTTGCTGGCCGGCAGGCGCGAGACATCCCGGCCGGCCACGGTGATCGTGCCGCCGTCGGCGTCCTCCAGCCCGGCCAGCAGCCGCAGGGTGGTGGTCTTGCCGCATCCCGACGGGCCGAGCAGGGCGACCAGCTCCCCCGGCTGCAGGGTGAGGTCCACGCCGTCGAGGGCGACGACCTGACCGTAGTGCCGCCGCAGCCCTTCCATCCTGACCTCCACCCCGGCCCGCGGCGGGGCGGCGTAGGTCTGTCCGGCGGATGAAGTCACATCGTCTCCCTCAGGCGCGGTTACGCTGCAGGCGCCGACCGGCGTAGGACAGGATCAGCAGCAGGATGAACGCGAACAGCAGCGCCGCGGTGGAGGTCGAGAACAGCACCCCGGCGT
This sequence comes from Streptosporangiaceae bacterium, assembly GCA_036510065.1. Lineage (GTDB taxonomy): Bacteria > Actinomycetota > Actinomycetes > Streptosporangiales > Streptosporangiaceae > DASUBV01. The sequence goes on from DATCEO010000129.1 coordinate 88,954, forward strand.
TCGCAGTGGCCCGGCTGATATTAAACAGGGCCACCGGCAGCGTGCTGTAGTTCAGGATCTCGGCGATGGTGAACTCGCCGAGCACCAGCGCCGAGGTCAGCAGCAGCGCGTTCAGGATGCCCTGCCACATATTCGGGACGATCACGCGCAGGATCACGGTGGCCCAGCTGGCCCCGAGGCTGCGCGCGGCCTCGGCGAGCGTGACGGCGTCAATGGCGGTCAGCCCGGCCGACAGCGAGCGGTAGGCATAGGGCAGCGCCAGGATGACGTAGACCCAGAACAGCTGGAGGGGCGAGACGGTGGTGCGCTCGATCCGGTTGTAGACCGGGACCAGACCGACCACCAGGACGATGGCCGGGATGGCCAGCGGCAGCACGCACAGGAACTCGAAGATCCGGGCGATCCACTGCACCCGCAGCCGGATCCAGATCATGGTCGGGACCAGCAGCACCAGTACGACGACGCAGGTGAGGACCACCAGCTCCAGGGTGATCTCGATGGCGCTGAGCAGGCCGGGGGTGGACCCGATCTGCGTCCAGGCCGACGTCGAGAAGCTGCCCGGCTTGGTGCCCTCCAGGGAGAACCGGACCATCGCCACCAGCGGCAGGAGGAAGAACAGCCCGAAGATGGTGAACATCGCGTAGCGGAACAGGTTCAGGCGCCGGCGGCGGCCGCCCTGCATGCCCTGCTGCCCGGCGGGCTGCCCGGCAGGCTGCACGACCGAGAGGGAGTCCCCCAGGGAACCTATCGCAGCCATCGGGCCGCCCTTCGCTGCAGCATTGCGTAGGCCACCATGAGGATGGCCACGAGCACCACCATGCCCACCGCGAGCACGTCACCCTCGTTGGAGGCCAGGCCGACCTCGCTGCTGATGGCGACGTAGATCTGCTGCGGGACGGTGTAGGCGATCTGGTTCTCCCAGGCCTGGATGGTCGCGTACGCCGAGAGTGCGTTGGCGAACAGCAGCAGGGTGGCGCCGATGAACGCCGGGAACAGCAGGGGTATGCCGACATGGCGCCAGTACTGGAAGGTCGAGCCGCCGAGGCTCTCGGTCGCCTCCCGCCACTGGACCTTCAGCCCGTCGATCGCGGGCAGGAAGACCAGGACCATCAGCGGGATCTGGAAGTAGATGTAGATGAGGGCGATGCCGGCCGGGAAGTTGTAGTACCAGCCGGCGTGCATGAGGAATCCGGTGCTCGGCCCGATGGCGGCGTTGAAGGCAAACGCCAGGGTGACGCCGCCGGCCTGGGTGAGCACCCCCGAGCCGGCGATGTACAGCCTGCGCACCACGCCGTCGGGGTTGCCCGAGGCCACGGCGTAGGCCAGGAACGCGCCGAGAACGGCGCCGACCACCGAGCTCACCGCGCTCAGCTCGATGGACCCGGTGAAGAAGGAACGGACATTCGGATTGAAGATCAGCTTCAGGCTGGCCAGGTCGAGGTGGCCCGCCGGGTTCCGGATGGCGTTCCAGACGACGATCCCGGTGGGCAGCAGCAGGAAGACCCCGACGTAGCCGAGGAACGGGACGGTGCCGATCCAGGCCGGGGGCCGCAGGCGCCCGGCCCGGCTGGGCCGGGCGCCTGAGGTCGTCGTGGCAGCAGCGACAGCCAACGTCTGGGCTACTTCACTGCCTGGGCCCAGTTCGCGGCCAGGTAGGTGGCCGCGTCGGTAGCCTGGGTGGGGGTCAGGAACACCGGCGTGCCGGCGACCGGGGGCAGCGCGGCGGCGGCGGCCTTGTCAATGCTGGCGTTGCTGGTCATCGCCGTCATCTCGACCGGCCGGGCACCGCCCTGCAGCCACAGGTTCTGGCCGCCGGCGGCGGCCTGGGAGAACAGGAACTCCTCCCACAGCCGGGCCGCCGCCGGGTGCGGAGCGGTCTTGTTGACGGCCTGCGCGTAGTAGCCGCCCAGGATGGCGTTGGACGGCACGAACACCTTCCAGTTCGCGCCCTGGCCGACGACGCTGGCGGTGTTGAGGTAGTCCCAGTTGATCACGACCGGGGTGGTGCCCGCCTTGATCGTGGCAGGGCTCGCCTGCACCGGGGAGAAGTTCCCCTTCTGCTTGAGCTGGTGGAAGAAGGCCACGCCCTTGGCGATGCTGTCGGCCGTCCCGCCCTGGGCCAGGTTGACCATCATCACGCCGTTCAGTGCCGCATTGGCCGCGGTCGGGTTGCCGTTCAGGGCCACCGCGTTCTTGAACTTGGGGCCGAGCAGCTGGCTGATCGAGGTAATCGTCCCGAATTTAGCCGAGTTGTAGCCGACCGACATATAGCCGCCGTAGTCCTGCGTCCACAGGCCCTTCGCATCCTTCTGGGCGGCCGGGATGGAACTCCACTGGCTGACCTGGTACGGCGCGAACAGGCTGGTGCTCACCAGGGCCACGGCCATGCCCACGTCCAGCACGTCGGGCGCCTTGGAGGTCCCGTTCTCCGACTTGACGGCATTCACCTCGTCCTGGCTGCTGCCGTTGGGATTGGCGGATACGACATTGATGCCGTAGGTCTTGGTGAATTTCTTAATGATGTTGCCGTAGTTCGCCCAGGTCGGCGGCAGAGCGATGACGTTGAGCGTGCCCTCGGCCTTGGCCGCGGCCACCAGCGCCTTCATGCCACCGCCGGCGGAGGCCGAGGTAGCGGTATTCCACTTGGCACTGCTGGAACCCGAAGAGCCTGACGAGCCCGAGGAGCACCCGGCCCCCAGAAGCGCTAGGGCGGTCAGCCCGACGAGCGCAAACCGATGTGGCGATCTCACGCGAATGCCTCCTATTAGCTTCCCCATGCCAAATGCCTCAGCCGGAATTTGCCGAAATGCCGCCGTGCAGCACTGCCTAGCGGCCCGTGAACCCCCCCATGGGGTTAGCATTCTGGGCAAATGCCTAAAACGTTTAGCATCGGTATGCTGACGCACCCGTCGCTGGGGTGTCAAGGGACGTTACCGAGTTGACGCCCATGGCTACCCGCCCGTTCACCTTGGCCGCTGAGCGTCCCGGCGAGCCCGCATTCCCGGCGCCGTGAGGGACGCCCGCTGGACCAGTTCGACCGGCGCGACGTAGTCACCGGGCGGTACCTGCCGCAGCAGTCGCAGCATCAGCGCGCGGCCCATCGCCCGCTGGTCCATGCGCACGGTTGCGAGCGGCGGCTCGAGGAGCTCGGAGGTAGGCAGGTCATCGTGGCCAATAACCGACACCCCCGGTCCGATGGGCAGGCCGAGCTCGCGGGCGGCCTTGTAGACGGCGTGCGCGGTGTAGTCGGAGTTCGTGATGATCGCGGTCGGGGCGTCCGGCGCGGCCAGCACCTCCCGGCTGGCCTGCTGCACGTCAGCAATGGTCAGCGGCGTGTGCAGCACGTGCGGCCGCAGGTCAAGAACGCGCGCGAGACGCCGGAAGTGGTGCAGCCGGTCCGGGTCCGCCATCAGGCCCAGCGGGGCGGCCAGGAATGCGACGTGGGTGTGGCCGAGCTCCGCCAGGCAGCGCATGGGCAGCTCGACCGCCCTGGCGTTATCCGGGGACACTCGCGAGACGCCGCTGATGCCGTCCACGGACGCGTTCAGCGCGACCACCGGCGCCCCGGGCCGGGCTTCCTGCCAGAGCAGGATCGACTCGCCTGCCCCCACCGGGGAGATGGCCAGCCCGGCGAGCCGCTGCGCGGCCATGTCCCGGACGTGGTCGCGCTCGCGCTCCGGCGAGTATCCCGAGTCCAGGACCAGCAGGGTGGCCCCGGACTGCGCCGCGATCTCCTGCGCACCGCTCAGCACCTCCACGAAGAACGGGTTCGCGAAGTTGCGGAACACTAAGCCGTAGGTCGTGCTGCGCCCCGTCCGCAGCGCCTGAGCCTGCGGGTTCGCGTGATATCCGAGCTGCGCCGCGGCGGCGACGATACGGTCGCGGGTGACCGCCGCCACGCCGGGCTGGCCGTTGAGGGCCAGGCTGGCCGTGGCGACCGACACCTTGGCCAGCGTGGCCACGTCGCGGATCCCGACGGGCCGTCCCGATCCGGGGGTATGACTCGGCATGACCTCTCCTGCAGGCAGAGTCGAGTCCGGACGGAAGTCGGGCTCGGGGCCTGAGTGCACCGCAAAAGCGCGATGGACCGCCGATCACACACCTTGCATGAGTCGGCGCGCCGCGGCAAGGCTGCCTCCCGGACTGACTGCCTCCCGGACTGACTGCCTCGCCGGCCGGCTGGGGCGTCAGTCCTGGCTGGGAGCGCCGATCCCGAGCAGCGGCAGCAGGCCGGTGATCGCGTCGAGGATGTGCGGTGCGCCGGCCTGCTCCAGCTCTGGCCGGCCGGCTGAGCCGGTCAGCACGCCGGCCACCAGGCCCGCGCCGGCGCGCCGGCCCGACTCGATGTCGCTGGCGGTGTCGCCGACGACGGCCAGCTCGCTGACGGCCCCGCCGCCCAGCCGCAGCAGCGCCGTCAGCGGCAGGTCTGGCCAGGGCCGGCCGCGACCGGCGTCGGCGGGTGACAACGCCAGGTCGATGAGCGGCCGCCAGCCGAGCGCATCGAGCAGGGCCTCTCGCGTCGGCGGGGCAAAGCCGGTGGCCAGGCAGACCCTGATCCCGGCCGCGCGCAGCGCGGTGATCGTCTCGGCCGCCCCGGGCAGCGGCGCCACCAGGCCGGCCCGCAGGGCATCGGCGTAACTGGCCTCGAACACGCCGTTGGCCTGCTGCGCCGCCTGCGCGCTGCCCAGGATCTGGCGGAATACCTCGATCTTGGACTGGCCCATGGTCGCGTCCACCATGGTCATCGCGTTGTCGTAGCCAGGGACACCCGGGGTGAGGCCCTGGGCAGCCAGCGCGGCCGTGAACGCGGCCAGCACGCTGCCGTCGTCGGCGACAGTCGTGCCCGCCATGTCCAGGCAGGCGATGGTGATAACGCTCATCGGCCGGTCCCGCGGGCCGGCCGGCGCTTGTCAGGCACGGGTCTCCTCGGCGATGGCAGGCGAGCAGGCTAGGTCCCCGGGCCCTGCGGGCGGGGGACCTAGCACTGCTCCGGCGCGCCGCCTCAGCGGCGCACGGACCATTTCGTGCCCACTCCGACCAGGTGCAGCGCGAGACAGGCCAGTCCCGCGAGCAGCAGGCTCATGGGCGAGAGGATATTCACGGTCGCGACGGACGCCGCGTTGATGATGAAAGCGATAACGAAGAGAATGGCAGCTACGAAACCGAGCATGTCCGGTCCTTTCCTTTCATAACGCACCGAATGTGGCCGGAGGTGCCCGCGCGCGAGCCGTTCATGCCGACAGCAGGCCGCGAATCCAGTCGGCCAGGGCCCGGCGCGCGCAGGCCGGGTTAACGGGCTTACGCTCGGGGCAGCTAGTTCTCCCGAAGCGCTCCCCGGACGGGCACAGCTGGAGGCCAGATGGCGCAGGTACTCGGCATCGACATCGGCGGCACGGGCATCAAGGCCGCGCCGGTGAACCTGGCAGACGGCACGCTGGCCGCTGAGCGGCGCAAGCTCGCCACCCCGCAGCCAGCCAAGCCGGACGCCGTAGCCGAGGTGGTGCAGGAACTGGTCAAGGCCTTCGACTGGACGGGCCCGGTCGGCATCACCTTTCCGGGCGTGGTGACCGACGGGCACATCCGGACGGCGGCCAATCTCGACCCGGACTGGATCGGCCAGGACGCGCGACAGCTATTCGGCCAGGCCACGGGGCAGCCGGTCACCGTCGTCAACGATGCCGACGCGGCCGGGATCGCCGAGATGCGGTTCGGCGCGGGGGTGGGCCAGGCCGGCACCGTGCTGATGCTGACCCTGGGCACCGGGATCGGCAGCGCGCTTTTTATCGGCGGACGCCTGGTGCCCAATACTGAGTTCGGGCACATCGAGATCCGGGGCAAGGACGCGGAAAAGCGCGCCTCCGAGCACGCCCGCGAGGAACACGACCTCAGCTGGGGCCAGTGGGCGGGGCGGGTCGATGAGTACCTGGAGCACATGGAAGCGCTGCTGTCCCCCGACCTCATCATCATCGGCGGCGGCATCAGCAAGAAATCGGACAAGTTCCTGCCCCTGCTCACGCACCTGCAGGCCCGCGTGGTGCCGGCCGGCATGCTGAACGATGCCGGGATCGTCGGAGCCGCCATGGCGGTGGGAGCACACTAGCCGCGCTCGCGGCCGCCAGCCGCTACCCCTCGAGCTGATCGGAGTTCTGGCCCGCCTGCCGCTGCTCAGCCTGCCCGTTGCCCAGGCCGGGGTGCTCTTCGCCTAGGCCGCGGTACTGCTCGTCCCGGCCGCGGAAGTGGCCGGGGCCGCGATGGCGCCCGGAGCTGGCCGGCGGCGCGGGCGGGTGCCGCCGCCGCTCGCGCAGCGCCAGCACCAGCTCGATCCCGCCGATGACGACCCCGGCGGCCAGGGGCCAGAACGCCAGCGCACCGTGCGCGCCCAGGTCGGCCGGCTGGCGGATCAGGGCGCCGGGCTTGCTGATCTCCAGCCGGTGCCGGAACGCGGCCAGGCCGACGTTGCGCCCGGCCCACCAGGCCAGGAAGGCCGCGGCCGTCGCCCCGACCAGGGCGCCGGCGGCCGGCAGCGGGCCAAAGCGCCGGACGCCCAGCAGGTACGCAGCCAGGCCGATGATCACCCCGCCGGCGACGGCGATGGCGCCGTACCAGCCGTCCGCGGCGATGAACGCGCTGGTCTCCGGATTGACCACGTAGGCCGCGCCCCGGCTGGCCACGACGAACTGAGCCTGCGGGGCGATCGCTGCCCAGATGAGGCCGCCGGCTATCCCCAGGAGGGCGCTGCCCGCCGCGATGGCCAGGGCCGCCGATAGCGCCCGGAGCTGGCCCGGGGCATCTCCGGGGCGTGCGCCGCCGCCCGGACCGCCGGGCGGCGGCGGATGCTGACTGGATTCGGCCATTCTCCGCAGCAGCGTACGTGACCGCGGACGGCTGGCGATGGCCGGCGGTCAGCAACGGCGCGCCGGAACCAGCCCGCGGAAGCCCCGCTTGCGGCCTGTCCGGCGTGGAGGGCTCACCGGCAGCCCGCGACCTTGCTAGGTTGGATCTGGCCACCGGGCCGATATGTCCGCCTGGAGAGATAGATGATCGAGGCTCGCGATCTGACGAAGCTTTACTCCGGCAAGGCTGCCGTGGACCATCTGTCCTTCACGGTGCGGCCGGGCCGGGTGACCGGATTCCTCGGGCCGAACGGAGCGGGCAAGTCCACCACGATGCGCCTGATCCTCGGCCTGGACTGGCCGAACACCGGTGTCGCCACCATCAACGGCCAGCGCTACGAGGAGCTGGCCAACCCGCTGCGGACGGTGGGCGCGCTGCTGGAGGCCAAGTCCGTGCACGGCGGCCGCAGCGCGGCTAACCACCTGCTCTTCCTGGCCCAGTCCCAGGGCCTGCCCAGCAGCCGGGTGAACGAGGTCCTGGACCTGGTCGGGCTGCGCGAGGTGGCCGACAAGCGGGCCGGGACGTTCTCCCTGGGCATGAGCCAGCGGCTGGGCATCGCGGCCGCCATGCTGGGCGATCCGCAGGTGCTGCTCCTGGACGAGCCGGTCAACGGCCTCGATCCCGAGGGCGTGCTGTGGATCCGGAACCTGCTCAAGTACCTGGCCGGGCAGGGCCGCACGGTCCTGGTGTCCAGCCACCTGATGAACGAGATGGCCGTGACGGCCGACCACCTGATCGTGATCGGCCGGGGGAAGCTCATCGCCGACTCGGCGACCCAGGACGTGATCGCGCGCAGCTCCGAGCAGTCGGTGCGGGTCCGGACCCCGGACGCGCCGCGGCTGACGGGCCTGATCGAGGCCGAGGGCGGCAAGGTCAGCCTCGTGGCCGAGAGCCCCATGGCCGAGACCGGCTCCGGGGCCGCGGCCAGCGGACTGCCGGCCAGCGGGTTCCTGGCCAGCGAGATCACCGGCGGTCCGCGGACCCTGACTGTCACCGGCATGCCGGCCCCGCGGATCGGCGAGCTGGCGGCGTCCGCGTCGGTCGTGCTGCATGAGCTCAGCCCGCAGCTCGCATCGCTGGAGGAAGCGTTCATGGAACTGACCTCGGGCAGCCTGGAGTTCGGTGAGCACTCCGCGCCCGCGCCCGCCGCCGATGCCGCCGCGGCTGCTGCCGACCAGGGCCACCGGTGACCGCCGCGCAGCCCGTCAGCCCCGCCAGCCCGGTCAGCCCGCCCGGCGGGCTGGCCGGCGCCCCGGCCGGGAAGCCCGCGGGCTTCGGGCACCTGCTGCTGTCGGAGTGGACCAAGATCCGCTCAGTCCGGTCGACGGTCTGGGCGCTGATCCTCTTCGTGGTGGTCACCATCGGCTTCACGGTGCTGGTCACGGCGCTGATCACATCGAACTGGAACAGCGGCGGCGGCGGCCAGGGCGGCCACGAGCGGATCATCGCCGATCCCGCGGCCTTCCTCATGGGCGCGGGGGTCGGCCTGGGCCAGCTGACCATCTGCGTGCTGGGCGCGCTGCTGATCACGACGGAGTACTCCACCGGCGTCATCCGGGCGTCCCTGCTCGCCGTCCCCCGGCGCACCCCCATGCTGGTCGCCAAGGCCATCGTGTTCGCCGGGCTGATCCTGGTCCTGGCCGAGATCGTCTGCTTCGGCTCGTTCTTCGCCGGCTCGGCGATCCTGCACAGCCGGGTGCCGGTCTCGCTGGGTGATCCCGGCGTGGCCAGGGCGGTCTTCGGAACCGGTCTGTACCTGACGGTCCTCGGCCTGCTCGCGCTGGCGGTGGGGACGCTGATCCGGCATACCGCCGGCGCCATCGCCACGGTCATCGGCGTGGTGCTGGTGCTGCCGATCCTGAGCGGCCTGCTGCCCCGCAGCTGGGGCGCGCACATCAACGCCTACCTGCCGCAGCAGGCCGGGTCGCTGATCTCGCACGCGCGCCAGCAGCCGGCCGACCTGCTGTCGCCCTGGCAGGGCTTCGGGGTGCTGTGCCTCTGGACGGCGCTGCTGCTCGCCGCCGGCATCTACCTGCTCAAGCGGCGCGACGCTTAAGCCGGAGATGTCCGGCTCGGCCGGACGGAGCGGCGAATCGGCCCGGCCCGGCCGCGTCGGCCCTGGCTGTTCCCGGGCCTGATCCCGCTATTGTCGTGCCTGGTCAGCTAGCGTCGGCCGCGCCTTCCGGCTGGGCGCCCGTAGGTTGGGCGTCAGGTGAGCCGGGAAGCCCGGTCGGCAGCGTTCTAGCGCAAGGGCTCATCATGCAAGTTCGTCACTCGTCGGCGCTGGCTACGCACTGGCGCGCGGACGTGCTGCGCACCAACCTGTGGCTGGTCCCGGGCATTGAGGTCCTGGGCGCCCTCGCGCTGTTCCTCATCACGCTGGCACTGGACCGGGCCGCCTACCGCGGCGCCTTCGGCCTGCCCTCGTGGGTGATCAGCGGGACCGCCGACGCCGCCCGCCAGATCCTGACCGCGATCGCCGCTGCCGTGATCACCGTGGTGGGCGTGGTCTTCTCGATCATCCTGGTGACCCTCACCCTCGCGTCTACCCAGTTCGGGCCGCGCATGCTGCGCAACTTCATCCGAGACCGCGGCACGCAGCTGACGCTCGGGACCTTCGTGGCGACCTTCGTGTACGCCGTGCTGGTGCTGGTCTCGATCGGCCCGGGACCGCACGGGGCCTTCGTGCCGCACATCGGCGTCACCGTCACGCTGGGCCTGATGGTCGCGGACATGGGCGTGCTGATCTATTTCATCCACCACACCGCGACCTCCATTCAGCTGCCGCAGGTGATCGCGAGCATCGCCGGCGACCTGACGGAGGCGATCAGGGTCCAGGGCGGGCCGGACGCCGTATCCGGCGCGGCGCCCGGCCGGGAGCCGCCCGAGGAGCGCGGACCCGGCGCAGCGGAGCTGATGGCCCAGATGGCGGCGGCCGGAGGCGTGGTCCGCGCCCCGGAGAGCGGCTACCTCCAGGTCATCCGGCACGAGATCCTCGTGACGTTCGCCACCGAGGCGAACGCGGTCATTGCCCTGGACTACCGGCCCGGCCATTTCCTGGTCCAGGGCCACCCCTTCGCGGTGGTCTGGCCGCCCGAGGCGGCGCCGCAGGTGAACGACGCGCTCGGGCGCGCCCATGTCACGGGGCCCTACCGGACGCTGACGCAGGACATCTCGTTTGGCATCGACCAGCTCGTGGAGATCGCCATCCGGGCGCTGTCGGCCGCCGTCAATGACACCTTCACCGCACTGACGTGTATCGACTGGCTGGGCGACAGCCTGTGCAAGATCACTGCCCGGTGGCATCCGGAGCGGGTGCAGCGCGATAGCGACGGCTTCATCCGGGTCATCACCGCGGAACCGAGCCATGAGCGCCTCGTCCAGCGCGCGTTCGAGAAGATCCGCCAGGCCAGCGTGGGCATGCCCGCCGTGATGATCCGCCAGCTCGACACGCTCACCAAGATCATGGCCGAGACGTCCGGCCCGGCGCAGCGACGGGTGCTGCTGGAGCAGGCCGACATGATCCAGCGGGCCAGTGAGCGCTCGGTGCCGGAAGCAGCCGACCGGGCCGACGTCCGGCGCCGGTACGAGGAGGTGCAGGCCGCGGCGGACCGCGCGGTCGCGCGGCCCGCCAGTGCCGCCCCCGCCCCCGGATGAACCGCGGCCACGATCGCTCACGCTCGATGGGCTCAGCGCAGTCTCGCCGATCGGGCCCGGGGGATACACCGGCAGGAAGTGAGGAAGACGAGCACCAGGACGCCGCCCGGGCTGACCTCGCCGAGCGTCATCGCCGACAGCAGCATGCCGCCGCCCAGGGTGCTGGCTCAGTCCACTCCCGGTCCCGGCCCGGGCCGCGCTAACAGCATCCGGGCGCTCTCGCCGCGATTCCTCACGACATTCCTGCGCCCGCCCCGTGGTCAGCCGCCCCGTGGTCAGGCGCGGCGGCTCCGGACGGGCGGCGTCAGCCGATCTCCGCCGCCGCCACTTCCATCGCGATCAGCTGAGGGGCCTCCTCGGTCCGGTCCAGCCGCCCGCGCACGAGCACGAGCGCGTCGTCGGCCAGCAGCGTCGCGCAGCGCTGGTAGGTGGCCGGGAAGATCAGCACCTCGACGGCGCCGCCCAGGTCCTCCAGGGTGGCCGAGGCCCAGGCAGCCCCCTGCCGGGTGACCCGGCGCCGCACGCCCGACAGGATCCCGGCTACGGTGGCGATCCGGCCGTCCGCCGAGGCGAGCAGCTGCCCCACCGAGCACTCGGTGAGCTGCTCCAGCGCGGCCTCCCGGCCCAGCAGCGGATGGTCGGAGACATACAGGCCGAGCATCTCCCGCTCGAAGGCCAGCAGCGTGGCCTTCGCCCACTCCCCGGCGGGGACGGGCACCTCGAAAGTGGCCGCGCTCTGCGGGCCGGACCCGAACAGCGAGTCCTGGCCGAGCGCCTCGTTGCGCTTGACGCCCATGACCGAGTCGATGGCTCGCTCGCAGATCAGCATGAGGCCCCGGCGCGGCTGGCCGAGCGAGTCGAAGGCGCCGGCCTTGATCAGCGACTCGATCACCCGCTTGTTGCAGACGCCGGCCGGCACCTTGCTCAGGAAATTAGCGAAGCTGGTGAACGCGCCCGCCGACTCGCGGGCCGCGGTGATGGCGGCCACCGCGGTCGCGCCCACATTGCGCACGGCGGCCAGCCCGAACCTGATATCGGTGCCGACCGGAGTGAAGACCGCCGCGGAGGCATTGACATCCGGCGGCAGCACCTTGATCCCCATCCGGCGGCACTCGCTCAGGTACAGGGCCGAGCGGTCGGGGTCGCCGCTGACCGAGGTGAGCAGCCCGGCCATGTACTCGCCCGGGTAGTTGGCCTTGAGGTAGGCCGTCCAGTAGGTCACCAGGCCGTAGGCGGCGGCATGGGCCTTGGTGAACGCGTAGTCGGAGAACGGCACCAGGGTCTCCCAGAGTGCCCGGGTGGCGCCGGCCGAGTAGCCGCCGGCTGCCATCCCGGCGGCGAACGGCTCGTACTCGGCGTCCAGGATCTCCTTCTTCTTCTTGCCCATCGCCCGGCGGAGCAGGTCGGCCCGGCCGGCCGAGTACCCGGCGAGCTGCTGGGCGATCGCGATGACCTGCTCCTGGTAGACGATCAGCCCGTAGGTCTCGCCCAGGATGCCGGCCAGCGGCGCGGCCAGCTCGGGATGGATGGGCGCCGCGGGCTTCCGGCCCGCCTTGCGGTCGGCGTACTCGTGGTGCGCATTGGCGCCCATCGGCCCGGGCCGGTACAGGGCCAGCACGGCCAGGATGTCCTCGAACCGGTCGGGCCGCATCGCCCGCAGCAGGGCGCGCACCGGGCTGCCGTCCATCTGGAACACGCCGAGTGTGTCCCCGCGGGCCAGCAGCTCGTAGGTGGGACGGTCGGTCAGCGGCAGGGTCTCCAGGGTCAGCTGCTGCCCCCGGTTGGCCGCGATCCCCGCGACCGCGTCGCTCAGGACGGTCAGGTTGCGCAGCCCGAGCAGGTCCATCTTCAGCAGGCCGAGGCCTTCGCAGGCCGCGTAGTCGAACTGGGTGATCACCGCCCCGTCGGCCTCGCGCTGCCAGACCGGCAGGGTGTCCAGCAGCGGCTCGCTGCTCATGATCACGCCCGCGGCGTGCATGCCCGCCTGCCGGATCAGGCCCTCCAGCCCGCGCGCGGTGTCGATGACCTGCCGGACCTGCGCGTCGGCCTCGTACAGGGCCCGGACCTGGGCCGCCTCGCCATAACGCGGATGCCGGGGGTCGAAGACGCCCGCCAGCGGCATGTCCCGGCCCAGCACCGGTGGCGGGAACGCCTTGGTGATCCGGTCCCCGGCCGCGTAGGGCAGGCCCAGGACCCGGGCCGAGTCCTTGACCGCGGCCTTGGCCTTGATCGTGGCGAAGGTGGCGATCTGGGCGACGCGATCGTCACCGTACTTTGCGCTGACGTACCGGAGGACGTCGGGACGGCCGCGCTCGTCGAAGTCGATGTCAATGTCGGGCATGGACGTGCGCTCGGGGTTGAGGAACCGCTCGAAGACCAGGCCGTGGGCCACCGGGTCCAGCCCGGTGATGCCCAGTGCGTAGGCCACCAGCGAGCCGGCGGCCGAGCCGCGGCCAGGCCCCACCCGGATTCCGCTGGCCTTGGCCCAGCCGATGAGGTCGGCCACGACCAGGAAGTAGGAGCTGAACTCCTTCATCTCGATGATCTTGAGCTCGTACTCCGCCCGCTGCCGCCGCTCCTCGTCGTAACCGTCGGGGAAGAGCCGGTCCATGCCCTGCCAGACCTCCTGGCGGAGGAGGCCCTCGTGCGTCTCGCCCGCGGGCAGCGGGAATCCCGGCATCAGGCTGCGCCGGTCGAAGCGGGCGGCCGCGCGCTCGGCGATGAGCAGCGTGGCGTCACAGGCCGCCTGCCAGTCATCGTCCGCGCCGAGCCCGCGCATCTCGCGCGGGCTCTTGAGGTAGTAGCCGCTGCCCTCGAACCGGAAGCGGGCCGGGTCGGCCAGGGTGGTGGCGGTCTGCACGCACAGCAGGGCCTCGTGCGGGCCAGCGTCGGCGCGCCGGGTGTAGTGCGCGTCGTTGCTGGCCACGAAGGGCAGCGACAGGTCACGGGCGATCCGCCGGAGGCCGTCGGCGGCCCGCTGCTCGATCTCCAGGTCGTGCCGCATGATCTCGACGAACAGGTTGCCGGGGCCGAAGATGTCCCGCAACCGGGCCGCGGCCGCCAGCGCCTGCTGGTACTGGCCCAGGCGCAGCCGGGTCTGCACTTCGCCGCCCGGGCAGCCGGTGGTGGCGATGATGCCGCTCGCGTGCCTGGCCAGCAGCTCGGCGTCCACCCGGGGCTTGCGGAAGTGGCCCTCCATCCAGCCCAGCGAGGACAGCCGGAAGACGTTATGCAGGCCCTGCGTCGTCTCGGCCAGCAGCGTCAGGTGGGTGTAGGCGCCCGCCCCGCCGACGTCTTCATCCTTCTGGGCCGGCGCTCCCCACCGGACCGGCTGCCGGTCCGCGCGGTGGCCGGGCGCGACGTAGGCCTCGATGCCGATGATCGGCTTGATCCCGGCCGCCCGCGCCTGCAGGTCGAAATCGTAGGCGCCGTGCACGTTGCCGTGGTCGGTCATCGCGATCGCGGGCATCCCGGCGCGATCGCACTCCGTCATCAGGTCGCCCAGCCGCGCCGCGCCGTCCAGCATGGAGTACTCGGTATGGACGTGCAGGTGCGCGAACGATCCGCCGGCCCCCCGCCGCCAGCCAGCACGGGGCCGGCCATCCCGCCGGGCCCCGGCCGCCGGTGGTGTAGTCATGTTGCCACCAAGATTATTCGGCGGGACCGACAGTCCGGGCCGTCCCAGACCGGCCGCTGGACCGGGCCACTGGGCTGGGTCACTGGACTGGGTCACTGAGCGCTGGCAGCGTTGACACTGGCATGGGGGTTCACTAGATTTCACTACGTTCGTTGAAAGAACTAATGTTCGAAGTGCGTACAGCGCGGGACTCAGCGCTGACTGAATGGGCGCGGGGCCGGACCTGGCCGGCGCGAGGCTACCAACGAAGGAGCACTCGTGGCATTTCTCGATGAGGCGACCTGGCAGGGGAAGGTCTACTCGGGCGGCTGGATCGCCGTCGACGCGCACGCCGCGGTCACCGAGCCGGCCACGGGCGCCCAGCTCGGCCGAACCGGCATCGCCGGGCCCGCCGACATCAGCCGGGCCGCGCAGCAGGCCGCCGCGGCCCAGCCAGCCTGGGCTGTCGTCCCGTACACCCAGCGGGCCGCCATCCTGCGCAAGGCCGCGGAGATCTGGCTAGCCAATGCGCCGGAGATCGAGAGCTGGAGCATCCGCGAGGGCGGCAAGATCGGGCCGGCCGCGCAGTTCGAGACGCACGTGGCCACGGAGGAGATCTTCGAGGCCGCGACGCTGCCCAACCGGCCCACCGGCGAGGTCATCCCCAGCGAGCAGCAGCGGCTCAGCTTCGTGGAGCGCATTCCGGCCGGCGTGGTTGGCGTGATCTCGCCGTTCAACTTCCCGCAGATCCTGGCCATCCGCTCGGTCGCTCCCGCCCTGGCCCTGGGCAACGCCGTGGTGCTCAAGCCCGATCCGCGGACCGCGGTGTGCGGCGGCGTCGTGCTGGCGCGGGTGTTCGAGGAGGCGGGCCTGCCCGAGGGCCTGCTGCATGTGCTGCCGGGCGGCGTCGACGCGGGTGAGGCGCTGATCACCGAGCCCGCGGTCCGGGTCATCTCGTTCACCGGCTCGACGGCGGCGGGTCGCCGGGTCGGCGAGCTGGCGGCCCGCCACCTCAAGCGCGCGCACCTGGAGCTGGGCGGCAACTCCGCGCTGATCGTCCTGGATGACGTGGACCTGGACCGGGCCGTCTCGGCGGGCGCGTGGGGATCGTTCCTGCATCAGGGCCAGATCTGCATGACCACCGGCCGTCACCTGGTCCACGAGGCCATCTACGACGAGTACGTGAGCCGCCTGGCGGAGAAGGCCGAGCACCTGCCGGTGGGCGACCCGACCGGCCAGGTGGCGCTCGGACCGGTCATCGATGAGCAACAGCGCGACAAGATCCATGCGATGGTCACCGGAAGCGTCGACGCGGGGGCGCGGCTGGCTGCGGGCGGGCGTTATGAAGGACTTTTCTACCAGCCGACGGTGCTGGCCGACGTAGCACCCGCGATGCCCGCCTACGCCGATGAGGTGTTCGGCCCGGTGGCACCGGTGCTGCGGTTCGCGACCGCGGACGACGCGGCCAAGCTCGCCGCCGACAGCGAGTACGGCCTGTCGCTGGGCATCCTCACCACCGACGTCATGCGCGGCCTGGACCTGGCCCGGAAGATCCCCACGGGTATCGTGCACATCAACGACCAGACGGTGGACGACGAGCCCAGCGCCCCGTTCGGCGGGCTGCTGGCCTCGGGCACCGGGGCCCGGTTCGGCGGCACGGCCAACCTGGACGCCTTCACCGACATGCGGTGGGTGACCATGCGCGGCGACATCACTCCGTACCCGTTCTAGGGGAGGCGGCATGAGCGGCCGGCGGCCCTCCCGGACGCAGGTCGGCATCGTCGGCGCGGGGCCGGCGGGGCTGCTGCTCGCCCACCTGCTGGCGCTGCGCGGCATCGACTCGGTGCTGGTGGAACTGCGCAGCCGTGCCTACTGCGAGGCGCGGCAGCGGGCCGGGGTGCTCGAGCAGGGCAGCGTGGACCTGCTGCGCGCGGCGGGGCTGGCGGCCCGGCTGGACCGAGAGGGACTGGTGCACGGCGGCATCTGCCTGCAGTTCGGCGGCGAGCGCCAGCACATCGACTTCCGCGACCTGACCGGCGGCCGGACGGTCACGGTCTACGCCCAGACCGAGGTGGTCAAGGACCTCATCGCGGCCCGCCTGGCGGCCGGGGCCGCCCTCGAGTTCGAGGTCACCGACACCGAGGTCGCCGACCTGGAGACCGGCCGGCCGGTGCTCCGCTTCACCAGCGCCGACGGCGTCCGGCACGAGGTGACCTGTGACGCGATCGCCGGCTGCGACGGGTTTCACGGCATCTGCCGGCCGGCCATCCCGGCGGCGCTGCAGACCGCCGTCGAGCGCGAGTACCCCTATGCCTGGCTCGGCATCCTGGCCAGGGTCCCGCCGTCTACGGACGAGCTGATCTACGCCCACCACCCGCGCGGGTTCGCCCTGCACAGCCTGCGCAACCCGCAGGTCAGCCGCCTGTACCTGCAGGTGCCGCCGGGGACTGACGTCGCGGACTGGCCAGATGACAAGATCTGGGCCGAGCTGCAGCAGCGGCTCGGGCTGCCGGGCTGGGACCTCAAGGAGGGCCCGGTGCTGGAGAAGAGCGTCACGCCGATGCGCAGCTACGTCAGCGAGCCCATGCGCTACGGGCGGCTGTTCCTGGCCGGGGACTCCGCGCACATCGTGCCCCCGACCGGGGCCAAGGGCCTGAACCTGGCCCTGGCGGACGTGGCAGTGCTCGCCGATGCCCTCGGCGCGCTGCTGCTGCGCGGACGCGCTGAGCTGGCTGACTCCTACTCCGCTGACTGCCTGGGGCGAGTCTGGCGGTGCACGCACTTCTCCTGGTGGATGACGACGATGCTGCACGCCACGCCAGGTGCCGACGCCATGGAGGCCCGGCTGCAGCTGTCCCAGCTTCGCTACGTCACCGGGTCCCAGGCGGCCGCGACGTCCCTGGCGGAGAACTACACGGGTTATCCCGGACCCAGTCCGCTGCTGTCAGGATGAGGTATGGCATCGCAGGCGCGCGTGGTCCTGGTGACCGGCAGCACGTCCGGAATCGGCGCGGGCATAGCGCAGCGGCTGGCCGACGACGGCATGCAGGTCCTGCTGCACTCGCGGGTCAGCCGGGACGCCGGGCAGGCGCTTGCCGCCAAGCTGCGCGGAACCTACCTGCAGGCCGATCTGGCCGACGAGCAGCAGGCTCGCGAGCTGGTCGCCCGCGCCGTCGAGGTGCACGGCCGGCTAGACGCTCTGGTCAACAACGCGGGGATCAGCTGGCCCATCCCGCACGCCGACCTGGAAGCGGCCTCGGCCGCCGACTGGCGGCGGCTGCTGGAAGTCAATCTCATCGCGCCCTGGGTCCTGACGACCGCGGCGCTGCCCGCGCTGCGGCGGTCGGGTCAGCCGGGCGGCGGCAGCGTCGTCAACATCACCAGCCACGCGGGGGTCCGCCCCAAGGGGGCCTCGATCCCGTACGCGGCCAGCAAGGCGGCGCTCAACCACACCACCCGGCTGCTGGCCGTCGCGCTGGGTCCGGAGGTCCGCGTCAACGCAGTGGCGCCCGGCCTGGTCGACACCCCGCTGACCGCGGACTGGGCGGCCGCCCGCGAGCTATGGCGCGAGCGCTCTCCCATGCGCCGCCCGGCCACGCCCGCCGATGTCGCCGGCCTGGTGGCCGCGCTGATCACCAGCAGCTACCTCACGGGCGAGGTGATCCTCCTCGACGGCGGCCTCAACCTGCTCTAGCCCCCTGCCGCGGCGGTTCCGCCGGCGCCGCGGGGCCGCCGGCCCCCGATTCCGCTGGCGCCGCGGTTCCGCTGGCGCTGGCAGTTTCCTCGGCCCCTGCGGTTCCGCCGACGCTGGTAGCAGGTGCCGAACGTCATGGACGTGGATCTGCTGCGGAAACAGGGTCAGTAACCGCACGTCCACGTCGTTTAGCCCTGGCCTTCGGGGCCGCGGGACGACGTGGCTGGGCATCTCCTGCTGTCCGAGCAGCAGTAACGGGCCAGCGACGACGATGGGTAAGGCGGCCGTTCCCCGCCGGTGGGTGCCGCCCGGGGTCGGTGGGACAGGAGGGGCGGGCGGTCTCAGGATTCGGCGGCCAGGATGTCAAGCGACTGGGCCAGGTCGTCGGAGTAGTTGCTGGTGAACTCCACCCGGCGCCCGTCGGCCGGGTGAGCGAAGCCGAGCCGCACCGCGTGCAACCACTGGCGGGTCAGGCCGAGATGAGCCGCCAGCACCGGGTCGGCGCCATAGAGGCGGTCCCCGACGCACGGGTGCCTGATCGCCGACATGTGCACCCGGATCTGATGCGTCCGGCCGGTCTCCAGGATCACCTCGATCAGGCTCGCGGCCCGGAACGCCTCCAGGGTGTCGTAGTGCGTGACCGACGGCCGCCCGTCGGACACCACCGCGAACCGGCCATCCCCGGCCGGGTGCCGCGCGATGGGCGCGTCGACCGTGCCGCGCAGCGGATCTGGATGGCCCTGGACCAGCGCGTGATAGCGCTTGTCCACCTCGCGGTCACGGAACGCCTGCTTGAGGCTGCTGTAGGCGCGCTCGCTCTTGGCCACCACCATGAGGCCGGTGGTGTTGGCGTCCAGCCGGTGCACGATGCCCTGGCGCTCGGCGGCACCGCCGGTCGCGATCGTGTGCCCGGCGGCCAGCAGGCCCTGCAGGACGGTCGGGCCGGTCCAGCCGGGCGTGGGGTGAGCCGCGACGCCGGCGGGCTTGTCCACCACGATAATGTCGTCGTCCTCGTACACAATGGTCATGCCGGGCACGGCCATCGGCCGGGCCTGCAGCGGCTCTGGCGGCGGCGGCAGCGTCACGTCAAGCCACTCGCCGGCCGGCACCCGGTCGGACTTGATCCCTGGCCGCCCGCCCACCAGGACGTCACCGGCCCCGATCAGTTCGGCCGCCCTCGCCCGGGACAGTCCGAACATCCGGGCCAGGGCGGCATCGAGACGCTCACCGTCGAGCCCGTCGGGCACGGGCACCCGACGCTGGTCGGGTCCGGTCATCCGCCGCCGCCGAGCGGCTCGCCGGGCTGCCGGGCAGCAGCCTGTCCGGCAGGCTGTCCGGCGGCAGGCTGTCCGGCGGCAGGGCAGGCGGGCGACTGGCCGGGAGGCGGGCTGCCGGGCGACTGCCTCGAGTCCGCGCCGCGGCCCTCCCGCTCGAGTCCACCCTCGGTACTAACGCCCTCGTCTGAGGCAGCCAGCCCCGGACGGGCGCTGCCGGGGCGATCATCGGCAGGACGGCCGCCCGGGCGACTGTCGCCGGCGGCCTCGCTGCCCGCGGCCTCGCTGCCCGCGGCCTCGCTGCCCGCGGCGTCACTGCCCGCGGGGCGGCCCGCGGCCGGCGGGAGCCGCAGCCCGTCCAGCCGGACACCTCGCGCGGACAGCAGGACGGCGAGCACGCCACCGCAGACAATCGCCGAGTCGGCCAGGTTGAACACCGGCCAGTGCGGGATCTCGATCCAGTCCACGACGTAGCCACGGAACAGCCCCGGGTACCGGAGGATGCGGTCGATCAGGTTCCCGGTCGCGCCGCCGAGCAGCAGGCCCAGGGTGATCGCCCAGGGGATGCTGCGAATGCGCCGCGAGGTCCGCAGGATCACGACGATCACGCTGACGGCGATCACGGAGAACACCACCGTCATCGACGTTCCGATGCTGAAGGCGGCGCCGGGGTTACGCGACACGAGCAGGGTCAGGAAACCGCCGAGCAGCCGCACTGGCGACCGGTCCGACAAGTTCGCCACGACCGCGACCTTGGAAATGATGTCGAGCGCGAGGACGGTCAGGGCCGTACCGACCAGGACGCCGACCCGGCGCCCCGTCCCCGCTCTTCCGGAGCTACCCGAGTCCGCCGGCCGATCGGGCTGCCCGCCGCCTCCGGGTGCCCGCGGCCCGGTCAGCGGCGTTCCTCGCGCTGCTTGCATGCCACGCACAGAACTGCCCGGGGAAAGGCCTGCAGCCGCGCCTTTCCGATCGGCTCGCCGCAGGACTCACAGGTGCCGTAGCTACCCGCCTCGATCCGCGCGAGCGCGTGCTCGGTCTGGGCCAGCAGCTCGCGGGCGGTATGGGCGAGCGCCAGCTCATGCTCGCGCTCGAACGTCTTGGCGCCGGCGTCGGCCTGGTCGTCACCAGCGTCGCCGGTGGAGTCGGTCAGCCTGCTGGCAATGTCGGACTCGGCCCGCTCGATGTCGGAACGGAGCTCGGCCGCCTCGGCGGCCAGCTGGCCGGCCACCTTGTCCAGCTCGGCAGCTGTCCAGCGTCGCTCGCCTTTGCGGACCGGAAGGGCGGCAGCTCCTGAAGCTGCGGCAGCAGCAGTCATTCTCGGCCTCCCTTCCTGCTCTAGGCGTTGATCTTGAAAGCTGGGCAGTCACCGGAGGATAAGTGCTGACCGTAGCCGTCCGCAAACATACCTGCCGCAGGCGGCGGCCAAAACAAAGTGAGCGCCGGCAGCGGCCGGTCCCGGCCTCCCGACAATGGCCGGTCACGGTAGCCGGACCGCCGTGATCTACCGCTCACTGTCAGTGCTCATCGGCTATCCTGAACGCCTGCACGGCGCTGATGGGGATCGCTCAGCTCACCTAGATCACCAGCTCACCTTGGACGGACCTGGGTTTCCGCGAGCGCGGCGACCCGCTGGAGGCCGTAGCTCATGCCGCGCCCAGACCCGCGCCACGACACCGCGCGTCCCGACGCCGCGCCCCATGACACCGCGCCCCATGACACCGCAGTTCACGACGCTGGCAGCCGTCATCCTGGCCCGGCCTTTGCCGAGCTGCCGGGCAACGTGGACCTGCCCGCGATCGAGCACGAGGTCGCTCGCCGCTGGCGGGACGCCAGCGTCTTCCAGCGGTCACTCGACCAGACGGCGGGCGGCCCGCGCTGGACCTTCTACGAGGGGCCGCCGACCGCGAACGGGATGCCCGGCGTGCACCACATCGAGGCCCGGGTGTTCAAGGACGCGTTCCCGCGCTTCAAGACCATGCAGGGCTACCATGTGCCGCGCCGGGCCGGCTGGGACTGTCATGGCCTCCCGGTCGAGGTGGCCGTGGAGCGGGAGCTGGGGCTGACCGCCAAGCAGGACATCGAGGCCTACGGCATTGCCGAGTTCAACGCGCGCTGTCGCGAGTCAGTTGTCCGGCATGTGGATGCTTTTACCGAGATGACCGAACGGATGGGTTACTGGACTGACCTATCCGCCGCGTACTGGACGATGGACCCGGCCTACATCGAGTCGGTGTGGTGGTCGCTGCAGCAGATCTTCGACCAGGGCCTGCTGGTCCGGGATCACCGGATCAGCCCCTACTGCCCGCGCTGCGGGACGCCACTCTCCGACCATGAGATGGGACAGCCGGACGTGTACCAGACGGTCACCGATCCGTCGGTCACGGTCAGGTTCCCGCTGCGCACGCTGCCGCCGGGCGCGAGTCCGGAACTGAACGGCGCCGACCTGCTGGTCTGGACGACCACGCCGTGGACACTGGTATCGAACGTGGCGGTCGCGGTCAATCCGGACAAGACCTACGCGGTGGCCCGCAGATCCGGCCACGGGGACCGCGTCGTGGTGGCGGACGCCCTGTCGGCCCGGATCCTGGGCCAGGGGTGGCATGTCGTCGCGCGGCTGCGGGGCTCCGAGCTGGCCGGGGCCACGTACGACCCTCCGTTCGCGCTGATCGAGATTCCCCGTGCGCACCGGGTGGTCACGGCATCGTTCGTTACTACCCAGGAGGGCACGGGGCTGGTGCATATCGCGCCGGCGTTCGGCGCTGACGACATGGCCACCAGCAGGGAGTTCGACCTGCCCCTGGTGAACCCGATCCGGCCCGACGGCCGGTTCGAGGAGCACATCCCCCTGGTGGGCGGGCAGTTCTTCACCGCCGCCAACGCCCGGCTGATCAGTGACCTGGCTGACCGGGGCCTGCTCGCGGGCT
The DNA here is from genome assembly GCA_036510065.1 of Streptosporangiaceae bacterium. GTDB lineage: Bacteria > Actinomycetota > Actinomycetes > Streptosporangiales > Streptosporangiaceae > DASUBV01. Next base: position 111,016 of record DATCEO010000129.1, read on the forward strand.
CGCAGCCGCACGAGCACAGCTACCCGCACTGCTGGCGCTGCGGGACTGCCCTGCTCTACTACGCGGTTCCGTCCTGGTTCATCCGCACCACGGCGGTCAAGGACAAGCTGCTGGCGCAGAACGCGCAGACCCGCTGGCAGCCGCCGACGATCAGGGACGGCCGGTACGGCGAGTGGCTCCGCAACAACGTCGACTGGGCGCTGTCGCGCACCCGGTACTGGGGCACCCCGCTGCCGGTGTGGACCTGCGGGGCGGATCATGCCACCTGCGTGGGCTCCCTGGCCGAGCTTTCGAGGCTGGCCGGCCGCGACCTGACCGGGCTCGACCCGCACCGGCCCTACGTCGACGAGGTCGTGATCGGCTGCCCGCAGTGCGGCGCGCCGGCCCGGCGGGTCCCCGAGGTCATCGATGTCTGGTACGACTCCGGCTCGATGCCGTTCGCGCAGTTCGGCGCCCCGTGGCGGGACGAGGAAGAATTCGCTCGGTCCTACCCGGCGCAGTTCGTCTGCGAGGCCATCGACCAGACGCGAGGCTGGTTCTACTCCCTCATGGTCGTCGGCACCCTCGTATTCGGCCGGTCCGCCTACGAGAACGCGGTCTGCCTCGGCCTGATCGCCGACGATCGCGGCCGGAAGATGAGCAAGCACCTGGGCAACGTCCTCGAGCCGCTGCCGCTGATGGAGGCCCATGGTGCCGACGCGGTCCGCTGGTTCTTCGCCGCTGCCGGGTCGCCCTGGGCCACCAGGAAGATCGGCTACGGCGCGCTCGAGGAGATCGTGCGCAAGGTGCTGCTGACCTACTGGAACACCACGTCATTCCTGATCCGCTACGCCAACGCGGCCGCCGCGACGGACCGGGCCTGGTCCCCCAGCCGGGTGGCGGAGGCGCCGCCCCCGGCGGGCCGGCCGGTGCTGGACCGCTGGCTGCTCGGCGAGCTGCACACGCTGGTCCGGGACACCACGGCCGCGCTGGAGGCGTTCGATTCGGCGACCGCCGGGCACAGGCTGGCCGCCTTCATTGACGATCTGTCCAACTGGTACGTGCGCCGGTCCCGGCGGCGATTCTGGGCCGGCCCGTCGACCCCCGAGGGCGCCGCGGCCTTCGCGACCCTCTACACCTGCCTGGAGACGCTGACCAGGCTGATGGCGCCCATCACGCCGTTCGTCACCGACTATCTCTGGGGTGTCCTGCGGGCCGGGGAGCCGCCGGACTCGGTGCACCTGGCGTCGTGGCCGTCGGCGGATGCGAGCCTCATCCACGGCGACCTCGCCGACCAGATGGCCCTGGTCCGGCGGCTGGTCGAGCTGGGCAGGTCGGCGCGGGCCGGGGCCGTGCTGCGCGTACGGCAGCCGCTGGCCCGCGCGCTGGTCGGGGCGGCCGGCTTCGCCAGCCTGCCCGCCGACCTGCGCGCCCTGGTCTGCGATGAGCTCAACGTGCGCGTGCTGGAGCCGCTGGATGCCGTCGGCGGCGAGCTGGTCAGCCACGCGGTCAAGCCCAGCTTCCGCGCCCTCGGCAGACGATTCGGACCTAGCACACCGGCCGTCGCGCAGGCCATCGAGGCCGCCGACCCGGCGCAACTCGCCACGCGGCTGCGCACCGACGGAGCCGCGGTGGTCGAGGTCAACGGGGCCCCCGTCAGCCTGACGCCGGATGAGGTCATTGTCACCCAGGCGCCGCTCGCCGGATGGGCCGTGGCCACGGAGGCCGGCGAGACCGTTGCGCTGGAGGTCACTATCACTGCTGAGCTCCGCCGGGAGGGTTACGCCCGTGAGGTGGTCCGGCTGATCCAGGGTGCCCGGAAGTCTGACGGCCTGGAGATGACCGACCGGATCGGGCTGCGCTGGATGACTGCCGATCCCGAGCTGGCGGCGGCCCTCACCGAGTATGGCCCGATGATCAGTGCCGAGGTGCTGGCCACTGACTACGGCCCGGCGGAGAACGCGGCCGGGGACGGCCAGCAGCATACCGACGCGGATCTCGGGCTGATGTTCTGGATCCGGCGGGCCGCAGCCGCGGGCGACTAACACGCGGGCGCGGCTGGCCCTCGGCCGCCCCGGCTACTTCTCCGGGCGACATGCCTTGCACGGCACGCAGCCCGCCGCCTCAGCCTCCTGCCTCGTCATGACCTGCAGGTCATCAGAGCCGAGGAACCGGATGAGGATGCAGCCGGGCAGGTGGTACCGGCCAATCCCCGGGACCACTGTGACTGGCGCTTCCAGGTCACCCGCCGCCGGCTCAGCCGACGGGCTGTCGCCAGCGGGAACCGCGGCGGACGGCGCGGGACTAGGCGGGGTAACGCCAGCCGGGGCAGCAGCACTGGGCGGCGCGGAGCCGGCCGGGGAGCCAGAACCCGGCGCGGCAGAACTGGGCGGCGCGGAGCCGGCCGGGGGAGCGAACTGAGCCGGGCTAGCGCCAGCCGGGGCGGCAGACCCAGGCGAGGCAGAGCTGACCGGGGACGAGCCGACCGCGCCGGGGGAACCGGCCGGGGCAGAGCTGACCGGGGACGAGGTGACCGGGGCAGAGCTGCCTTCAGCGGCTCCGCTCGGGCTCCCGCTGGCGGCATTCGGCTGAGCCTGAGCCGGCTGAGCCTGAGCCGGCTGAGCCGGGGTGACATTCGCGGCGGGCACCTGGCCTGGCTCGGCTTCCCCGGCCGAGGTCGGGAGGGCCTCCGCCGAGGCCTGCTTCGCCTGAACAGGCGCCGCTGCCGGGCGGGGTGGTACCGGCTCCGGCAGGGGCGGAACTGGCTCCGGCAGGGGTGGCGCGGCTTCCGGCAGAGATGGCGCAGAACCCGCTGACGAGACGCCTGCGTCCCGAAGGTCCGGGTCCGGGCCGGCTGGGCTCCGAGGGGCTGGATCCCGAGGAGCCGGGTCCCGGTCCTGGGGAGCTGTATCCCGCTTGCCGACGGTGCCGGTCACGCTAGCCGGGGCGGACGTTCGCCCGGTGCGGCGCAGGAGCTCATCGACGCTGGGCGGGCCGTCCGTCCGGGGGGCCGACGACGGACCGGCCTCAGCCGGAACCTCTGGCGCTGGCCTGCTCGCCTTGACCGCCCCGGCGGCGGACGCCGTGGCGGCAGGGATGGCGGCAGGGGGGGCACCGGCGGCAGGGGCCTCGGGGCGGAGGGCTGGCTGCGACCTGGCGATAGACGGCTCGGCCTCGGGCGCGGTGCCCGCGGAGCCCGGTCCTGGCCGAGCCGGGATCTCGGGCTGGCGCGGCTCGCCGTCTCGCGGCCCGGGCTCGGGCTCGGGCTCGGGCGCCGGCCTGAGCGTTCCGGGCTCATCCGCATTCTCGGGCTGAGCCACTGACATCGGGGCCACTGACATCGGGGCCACTGACGTCGGGCCTGTCCCGCGAGCCGACCCGGCGTCGCCCGGCCGAACATCCTGCCGGAACTCTGCTTGCCGGACCTCTGGCTGCCTGACCTCTGCTCCCGGCGAGTCAGCCTGCCGGGCACCGAACTGCCCGCCGGCGATGATGCCGACGGGCAGCTCACGCTCAGACGACGGCGCCGCGGTCTGGGTCTGACCCTCGGCCGCAGGCTCAGCCTGAGCCTGCGCCGACGGTCTCCCCAGGATCTCCTCGCGCCAGATCACCACGCCGATGACCAGCATCACCAGCGCCAGCGCCGCTACGCCGATGGCCAGGTCCACCAGGAACAGGCTGCCCGACACTACGCCCGCTACCAGTAGCCCGGCCGCCACGACGACGACCGATAGGACGACTCTGAACAGGTTCACCGACAGGCTCCACTGGCTAGTGACGCCCGCAAACTACCCGCGGAGCTAGCGACGGTCGTGCTGGCCCGTGTCGGACGGGTGGAAGCCAGAACCGTTGTGAGCCACCGGCTCGGGGACGCCAGCGTAGGATCCGGCCACGGACGGCTGGCCGCCATTGCGGACATCCATCCGGCCCACCCCGGCAGGCACGCCTGGCTGCGGGCCGGACGAGATAGCCGGGAAGACGCCGCTATCCGCGGCACCAGCCTCCAGGTCGCGCAGCTGGCCCTCCAGGTAAGCCTTGAGCCGGCTCCGGTACTCGCGCTCGAACGCGCGCAGGTCGTCGACCCGGCGCTCAAGCTCCTCGCGGGACTGCACGAGCGAGCCCATGGCCTGACGGTGACGCTCCTGAGCGTCACGCTCCAGGCTCTCGGCGCGGGCCCGGGCGTCGCTGGTGACCTGCTCGGCCTGGCGACGGGCCTTGGTCAGGATGTCGTCAGCCTCGCGGCGGGCGCGGCCGAGCGTCTCGTCGGCCTCCCGCCTGGCGTCAGCGATCGCCTGGTCGGCGGTCTGCTGCGCGAGAGCCAGGACACGAGCCGCCGTATCCATGTTGTCCTCGACCGGCTTCATCATCACCGGCTCGGGACGGCGCTCAGGCTCATGCCGCGGCGGTTCCGCAGTCATCAGCTCAGGCACAGGCTCGATATGAGGGGCGTTGAGGGCCGCCGGTGCCGGGGCCTTCCCGCCGCGCAGGACCTCGGCTAGCTTGGCCCGGAGCTCTTCGTTGTCCTGGATCAGCCGGTCGAGTTCCGCCTCAACCTCGTCGAGGAAGGCATCGACTTCCTCTTCGTCATAGCCGGGCCTGAGCCTGGTCGTGCTGAACTGCTTGTTCCGCACATCCGCGGGCGTCAGTGGCATCTCGTCTCCTTGGAGCGTGGTCCCCTATGGACGCTACATCACTTCTATCGCTGCACTACCTGCCAGAGCACCAGCACCACCAGGAACAGCAGCATGAAGCTGAGGTCAAGAGCCACAGTACCGAGCCGGAGGGTGGGAATGTAGCGCCTTAGCAATCTCAGTGGCGGATCGGTGGCTGAGTAGACCGCCTCGGCGATGACCAGGACAACCCCCCGGGGGTGCCAGTCACGCGCGTACGCCTGTACCCAGCTGAGGATCAGCCTGCCGATGAGCAGCAGCAGGTAAACCGAGAGTACATAGAACAGCACCTGCTTGACTATGTTCACGTTCCTGCCCTGCTCGCCGCGCTGGCCCGGCTGATTACCGACAACCGCAGCACCTCGTCTGCCTGATGGCCGCTAGCTCTGGTTGAAGAAGCCGCGCTCCGCGATCCGGGCCTTGTCCTCGGCTGCTACCTCTACGTTCGCCGGGGACAGCAGGAACACCTTGTTGGTCACGCGCTCGATGCTCCCACGCAGTCCGAAGATCAGTCCCGCCGAGAAGTCGACCAGGCGCTTTGCGTCGCTATCGACCATCTCAGTCAGGTTCATGATCACCGGAGTGCCCTCACGGAAGTGCTCTCCGATCGTACGAGCCTCATTGTACGTGCGCGGATGCAAGGTCGTGATCCGGGCCAAATCGGTCGTCTGGATCGGGCCGGCAACGTGCCGCTCGCCGGGCGTGCGGGTGCTCTCCGAGAACCCGGAGTACCCGTCGTGCCGCTCCTCCTGGGCTACCAGGTCGGCGCCGTACTCGTCGTACTCGTCGTCGGAGCCGTATTCGTCCGGGTAGTGGTCGTCGTAACCGTGCTCGTCCTCTACCAGGCCGAGATAGACCGCCATCTTGCGCATCGCGCTGGCCATCTTCTTCCTCCGTCATGCCGCCAAGCAGCCCCGCCCACACCGCGGCGTGCCACGCTTCGTCGGACATTACCTGACGAAGGCTCGCCGGCCGCCGAGCAACGCCGTACCGATCCGCACGAGTGTCGCGCCGCTGGCGATGGCCTCCTCCAGGTCACTGCTCATCCCGGCTGAAATCGCCGTCGCCTCCGGGTGCGCGGAGCGCACCACGTCAGCGATCTCCCGCAGCCTCCTGAACGCGGGTCCGGGCGGCGACCCCAGCGGTGCCACGGCCATCACGCCGCCCAGCGACAGTCCCGGCTCGGCAGCGATCGCGTCGGCCAGGCCGGGGACGTCGGCCGGCTGCGCGCCGCCGCGGCCGGCTACGCCGTCCAGGCTGACCTGGATCAGGCAGCGCAGCTCCCGCCCGGCGGCGACGGCACGCCGGCCGAGCGCGCCGACCAGGCGAGGCCGGTCGACGGAGTGGATCACATGCGCGTAGGAGACCACGCTGGCGACCTTGTTGACCTGTAGCTGGCCGACGAAGTGCCAGGTCAGCCGGAGTCCCCACGCGGCGCACTGCGCCGCCTTGGGCGCCGCTTCCTGGTCCTTGTTCTCGCCTACGTCGGTGATCCCGAGCTCGCTCAGCAGGCGGATGTCCGACGCGGGGAAGGTCTTGGTGACCGCGACGAGACAAACCTCATCCTCGGGACGGCCGGCCGCCGCGCAGGCGGCAGCGATCCGCTCCCGGAGTGCGGCCAGGTTCTCGCGCAGCTCGGCCCTGCGGTCCTCGACGCCGCCGCCGGCGTCATCAGGCGGATCAGTCACCAGCAGACGTTAGCTCGGCGCGGATCACTTCAAGAAGTCAGGCACGTCGAGCTCGTCGTCTTCCTCGAAGACCACGGACCTGCGCCGGGTGCCGGCCGGGTCGGCCAGCCGCGGCGCGGCCGCGTCCGCCGGACGGGGCGCACCAGAGGCCGGCCTGTCCGCCGCGGACTCGCGGCCCTGGCTGGCCGGGCGCGGCGGGGGGACGACGTCAGCCGGTGCTGTGTCCTGGCTCGCGGGTGACCGGCCGCCGCCCTCCGGGCCGAGGCCGGACTGGCGGCCGTTCTCGGGCTGGCGCGCCGCGGAGCCCTCCGCCGACGGCCCGTGCCCGGACCCGGCCGTCCCGGATCCGGCCGAGGCAGCCGCACTCGACCCGGACCCTGCGGGGATAGACCACGCTGACCCGGACCCCGCTGACCCGGATCCGGCGGAATCGGACCCGGGATCCGCCGCGACCGGTGCCGCCGACATGGACGGGACCGCGGCCGACGGCGGCGCGGAAGCGGGCTCCCGCCGCTCGGGCGGGCTGCCGGCGCGCCAGCTCGGCAGGGCCGCGGAGCTATCCGAGGATCCCCCGGACCCGCCGAGCACCGAGCGGCCCGCCCGGGGCCTGGTGTCCTGCGGCTCATCGAAGCCCGCCGCGATCACCGTGACCCGCACCTCGTCGCCGAGCGCATCATCGATGACCGCGCCGAAGATGATGTTGGCGTCCGGCGCCGCGGAGTTGGAGACGAGCTGGGCGGCCTCGTTGATCTCGAACAGGCCGAGGTCTGAGCCACCCTGGATCGAGAGCAGCACGCCGTGCGCGCCGTCGATGCTGGCCTCCAGGAGCGGACTGGAGATCGCCATCTCGGCCGCCGCGACTGCCCGGTCATCGCCGCGCGCCGAGCCGATGCCCATGAGCGCCGAGCCGGCGCCCGACATGACCGACTTGACGTCGGCGAAGTCGAGGTTGATCAGGCCGGGCGTGGTGATCAGGTCGGTGATGCCCTGGACACCGGACAGCAGCACCTGATCGGCTGCCTTGAACGCGTCGAGGACGCTGACGTGCCGGTCGGAAATGGAGAGCAGCCGGTCGTTGGGGATCACGATGAGCGTGTCCACCTCGCTGCGCAGCCGCTCGATCCCGCTGTCGGCCTGCCCGGCCCGGCGCTGGCCCTCGAACCCGAACGGCCTGGTCACGACGCCGATGGTCAGCGCGCCCAGCGACCGGGCGATGCTGGCCACCACCGGGGCCCCGCCGGTGCCCGTGCCGCCGCCCTCGCCGGCCGTGACGAAGACCATGTCGGCCCCCTTGAGGACCTCCTCGATCTCCTCGCGGTGGTCCTCGGCTGCCTTGGCGCCGATGTCGGGATTCGCCCCGGCGCCCAGCCCGCGGGTGAGTTCCCGGCCGACGTCCAGCTTGACGTCGGCATCGCTCATCAGGAGTGCCTGGGCATCTGTGTTGATCGCGATGAACTCAACGCCCCTGAGTCCCTCTTCGATCATCCGGTTCACGGCGTTGACGCCGCCCCCGCCGATACCGACGACCTTGATGACCGCCAAGTAGTTCTGCGGTGCTGCCACGAGGAGGAACCCTTTCCGCTCGTTCGCTGTGCCGAGTAGCCGCAAGCCCGCGGCTACGGCCAGTTTCCCTGCCGCGCTCGGTTAGCTCCTGCTGCGAAGCTCGCCCGCCCGTGCCCCCGGCGCCATGGACAACCGTGCCCTCTACAGTCGTACCAGCTGCGGCAGTACCAGCTATGGTCCTGCCGTCGGCCGGGCAGATTCAGCGGATTCCAGCAAGTCAAACTCTCACCCTCAACTTGAGATTTAGAGTTATGTCAAGCTGCTGACTGATAGGGACAGTAGGGTTGCGCGCTACCTGCGGTCAACTAACTGGCGGCCAAGCGGCCGGCGTGTCGCCGAGTTGCCCCTGCGGGCCGGCACATCCGCTCGTCAGCCACCGGTCACCGCCACTCCCGGCGAGCTGAGGTCGTAGGAGCGGGCGCCGGTCCGCATCAGCGCCCGCAGTTCCCTGGCCTTGGCGGCCGAGTTGGCGGGACCGCCCCAGAGCACCGTGATCCGGCCCCGCAGGTGCAGCGTCACGGACCCGGCGTCCGCCGCGGTCACTGATGTCACCCGGTTCCGGATCGAGCCGGGCAGATCGCCCAGCACGAGCCCGGCGGCCCGGACGGCCGCGCTGCCGCGTAGCTGGGCCGGCGCCAGGGCTGACTGGAGCAGCGGCAGGGCGGCCGGGCGGCGGGTGACCGTGGCCATTACCACGCCGTTGACGTCCACCAGGTCGAACACTCCCCCGCTGGCGACCGCCAGGGCCGGCGTCCGCCGACGGACCGAGATGACCACGGTGTCCGGCCAGGACCGGGTCACCCGGGCGGACAGCACCCAGGCGATCTGCTCGACTCGCTGGGTGGCCGCGGCCGCGTTCAGCCGGGCCAGCGGGGTTCCCAGCGGGATGCCGGCGGCCGCGCGCACCTCCGCGGCCGGCAGGCTACCGCTGCCCGCCACCTGCACGTGGCGGACCACCAGCAGGCTGGAGCCCAGCAGCGCCCAGGCCGCGCCGGCCACGATGGCGAGCGCCAGGGCGACCAGGAACGCGGCTCGCCAGCGATCTCCCGCCCGGCGGCCCCGCCGCCCGCCGCCCGGCTGGCCGCCATCAGGCTGGCCGTTACCTGACTGGTCAGTGCCCGCATCCCCCGGCGCCGACTGCGCCGCGGCCGGGCCGGCCACGGTGATATCGCGGCCCCCGGCTGCGTTCCCGCGACGTGTCATGCCTGCTCACCAGCGCGCAGGCGCAGCTCGGCCACGATGAGCGGGCCGAGCACGGTGACATCGCCGGCCCCCATGGTCAGCACGAGGTCGCCGGGCTTGGCCAGGCTGGCCACGATCGCCGGCGCGCTGGCGCCGTCGGGCAGGAACTGGGCCCGGCCGCCGGGCACGGCCTCGGCGACCAGGCGGCCGGTGACGCCGGGCTCCGGATCCTCGCGGGCTGCGTAGATGTCGAGGACCAGGACCTCGTCGGCCTGTCCGAGCGCCGCGCCGAACTCGGCGGCGAAGATCCGGGTGCGGCTGAACAGGTGCGGCTGGAACAGGGCGATCACCTGGCCGCCCGCGACGACATCCCGCGCGGCGGCCAGGTCGGCGGCCAGCTCGGTCGGGTGATGCGCGTAGCTGTCCACCACCCGCACGCCGTCGGCCTCGCCCTTGAGCTCCATGCGGCGCCGCGCGCCACCGTAGGCGGCCAGGCCGGCGGCGACCTGGCCGGGCGCGAAACCGAGCTCGGCCGCGAGCGTGTAGGCCGCGGCGGCGTTGAGCGCGTTGTGCTGGCCGGGGACCGCGATCTCGACCGCCACCGGCCCCGCGTCGCGCGCCTGGGCGCCCGGCCCGGCGGTGACGGTCAGCCCGGTCGACATGCCGCGCGGCGCCACGTCGCTGAGCTGGTAGTCCGCGTCCGCCGCCGTGCCGTAGGTCATCACCCGCAGTCCCCGGCCGCGATCCGCGGCCGCGCGCCGGGCCAGCTCCCGGGCGCCCCCGTCGTCGGCGCAGGCCACCAGCAGCCCGCCGTCGGCGATCTTGCGTGTGAAGGCGAGGAACACGGCCTCGATCTGCGCCAGGTCGGCGTAGTTATCGAGGTGATCGGCCTCCACGCAGGTCACGACCGCAGCGTCCGGGGACAGCATGAGGAAGGAGCCGTCGCTCTCGTCGGCCTCCACGACGAAGGCCGCCCCGGCGCCGTGATCGGCGCCCAGGCCGGTCCCGGCCAGGATGCCGCCGATGACGTAGGAGGGATCGGCGCCGCAGTGCCGGAGGACGGTAGTGATCATGGAGGTGGTCGTGGTCTTGCCGTGGGTCCCGGCAACGGCGATGCCCTGCCGTCCCAGCATCACCGAGGCCAGTGCCGCCGCGCGGTGCAGGACGCGCAGCCCGCGCCGCCGGGCCTCGACCAGCTCGGGGTTGTCCGGCCGGATCGCGCTGGACACCACGAGCGTGTCGGCCTCGCCCAGGCTCTCGGGAGAATGGCCGACCGTGACCTGGGCGCCGAGGGCGGCCAGCTCACTGAGCTGCGGCGAGGATGCCGAGTCGCTGCCGGAGACGGGGATCCCGTCGGCCAGCATGATCCGGGCGATGCCCGACATGCCCGCCCCGCCGATGCCGACGAAATGCACGGTGCCCAGCTCGCTTACCGGCACCGGCTCCACCGGTGTGACCAGCCCCATGCCCGCTCCTTCCTGACCGCCGGCGGCACCGCCGCGCCGGCCGGCCCGCACTGATTCCTAACGGCGCCGGCGGCGTGACCGCCCCCGGCTCCCCAGGTCGAGAACCTCGCCAGCCAGTAGCTGATCAGCGTCCCGGTTGCCGGTCGCCGCCGCGGCCTTAGACATCGCCGCCACCAGCTCGGCGTCCAGCAGGACCGGCAGGAGCGCGGCGGCGATCCACTCCGGCGTCAGGTCGGCGTCGGCCACGATGAGGCCACCGCCGGCGTTCTCGATCGGCATGGCGTTCAGCCGCTGCTCGCCGTTGCCGTGCGGCAACGGCACGTAGGCCGCCGGCAAGCCGACTGCGGTGAGCTCCGCGCAGGTCATCGCGCCGGCGCGGCAGAGCGCGAAATCGGCGGCGGCGTAGCCCAGATCCATCCGGTCCAGGTACGGCAGCACCACGTAGGGAATGTCGCCGTCGGGGACCTGCACGTCCGCCGAGCGAGGTCCGATGATGTGCAGGACCTGGACGCCTGCCGCGGACAGCACGCCCGCCGCGCCGAGGATCGCCCGGTTGATCGACCGGGCGCCCTGCGAGCCGCCGGTGACCAGCAGCACGGGCAGGTCGGGCCGCAGACCGAAATGCGCGCGGGCCTGATCGCCGAGCGCCAGCCGGTCCAGGGCGGCGATCTGCCGGCGGATCGGGATGCCGATGTACCGGCCGTGGGCCAGCCTGACGTCCGGCTGGCCGGTGAAGACCCGCCGCGTCAGGCGCGCGCCGATCCGGTTGGCCAGGCCGGCCCGGGAATTGGCCTCGTGCACCACGATGGGCACCCCGCGCCGCCACGCGGCCAGGTAGCCCGGCGTGGCCACGTACCCGCCAAAGCCGACCAGGACGTCGGCGCGGACCTCGTCGAGCACCTCGGCGGCCGCGCGCACCGCCCCGATCATCCGGCCAGGGACCGACAGCAGCTGCGGCGTCAGCGAGCGGGGCAGCGGCACCGGCGGGATCAGCGCCAGGTCGTAGCCGCGAGCCGGGACCAGCCTGGTTTCCAGGCCGCGCTCGGTGCCCAGGCAGGTAATGCTCATGCCCGGCTCCGCCCGCCGGAGCGCGTCGGCCAGGGCGAGGGCCGGCTCGATGTGACCGCCGGTGCCGCCGCCCGCGATGACTACGCTCATCGCCATCGGTCCATCACTTCCCTTCGGCCGGGCTGGCCGGCGGCGGCCGCGATCAGCGGCGCCGCGGACCTAGGCCCAGCCAGCTTAGGATGCGGCGGGGCACGCCGGGACCGGCCTGCGCAAGTGCCTGCCGGGCGCCGGGCTCGTGCCGCGCGAAGCACATCAGCATGCCCAGCGCGGTGATCGTCACCAGCAGCGACGACAGGCCCGCGGAGACCAGCGGCAGCGGGATGCCGGTAATCGGCAGCAGGCCGAGCACTGCACCCATATTGACCAGCGCCTGGGCGACGATCCACACCGTCACGGCGGCGGCCGCCATGCGCATGAAGGTGTCCTGCATCCGGCGCGCGATCCGGATGCCCGCGTAGGCGATGCCGGTGTAGAGGAAGATCACCGACAGGGTGCCGACCAGGCCCAGCTCCTCGCCGAGAATGGCGAAGATGAAGTCGGTGGAGCTTTCCGGCACCCAGCCCCACTGCGACCGGCTGGCCCCCAGGCCCACCCCGAGCGGGCCGCCGGAGCCCAGGGCGTACTGGCCGTTCAGCTCCTGCATGCCGGCGCCGAGCGGCTGCGCCCCCGGGTTCAGGAAGCCCAGGAACCGCTGCAGCCGGTAGGGCTCCACGATGATCAGGACCACCACGACGAACGCCATCAGGCCCAGCATGCCGATGAACAGGCGGCCCGGGCTGCCCATCACCCACAGCAGGGCCAGGAAGATCACCAGCAGGATGACCGTCGTGCCCAGGTCGTTGCCCAGCAGGACCAGCAGGGCCAGGATCGCCGTGCCCGGCATCAGCGGGATCAGCAGCTGCCGCCAGTCGGTGAGCTGGCCGAGCTTCTCCTTGCGGGCCAGCAGGTCGGCTCCCCAGAGCACGAACGCCAGCTTGGCGAACTCCGACGGCTGCAGCGCGAAGCCCGCGACGGTGATCTCGCGGGTGGCGCCCTGGACCGCGTGGCCGACGGCCAGGACCAGGATGAGGCCGAGCACCGCCAGCCCCATCATCGGATAGGCGGATGCCCGGTACAGGCGCGGCGACGCCCGGGCCGCCAGCCACATCACCCCCAGGCCGAACACCGCCCCCAGCAGCTGCTTCTGGAACCCGGCGTAGGGGGCCTGATTGTGGTCCAGGGCCAGGGCCGACGAGGTGGACAGCACCATGGCCAGCCCGAGCGCCAGCAGCAGCAGGGTGCAGCCGATGATCAGGTAGTACGACGTGAGCGGCCGGTCCAGCAGCCCCAGCAGCCGGGCCGCCGACTCGCGCAGCCCGGCGGCAGGCGACGCCGACGGCGCCGCGGCCGGCTGGGCCGCCGTATCGTCGCCGGGGGGCCGGCCGGTCTTATCCCCCACTGCCAGGTTCATGTATCCAGTGTCGGTGGCCGCTGCCGCCACGGCCGGGACATCGGCCCGCGTGTCGCGCCCGGCGTCGGCCTGAATGCCTAGCCAGGCAGCCATTCGATGTAGAAGATGCCGAGCCCGAGCGCGATGCACAGGCCAGCTATCATCCAGAACCTGATCACGATCGTGGTCTCGGCCCAGCCGATCAGCTCGAAATGGTGCTGCAGCGGGGCCATCCGGAAGACCCGGCGTCTGGTCATCTTGAAGAATCCGACCTGGATGATCACCGACACCGTGATGACGACGAACAGGCCGCCGAGGATCACCAGCAGCAGCTGGGTCTTGGTGCAGACGGCCAGCCCGGCCAGCACCCCGCCCAGGGCCAGCGAGCCGGTGTCGCCCATGAAGATCCTGGCCGGCGGCGCGTTCCACCACAGGAATCCGAAGCACGCGCCGAGCACCGCGGCCGCCACCACCGCCATGTCCAGCGGATCTCGGACCGGGTAACACTGCGGGGCCAGGAACGTCGTGCAGTCGTTGCGCTCCTGCCAGATGCCGATCAGCACATAGGCCACCAGTACCAGGCAGGTCGCCCCGGTGGCCAGGCCGTCGAGCCCGTCGGTCAGGTTCACCGCATTGGACGTCCCGGCGATCAGCAGGACGATCCAGAGCACGAACGGCAGCACGCCGATGGCCGGCCCGACATCGCGCAGGAACGACAGGTGCGCGTCCGCCGGGGTCAGGTCGTAGCCGTCCGGGTGGCGCAGCACCTCCAGCGCGAACAGCGCGCCGACGACCGCCTGGCCGGCCAGCTTGGCGCCGCTGCGCAGGCCGAGGCTCGTCTGCTTGTAGATCTTGATGAAGTCGTCGATGAAGCCCACCAGGCCCAGGCCGGCCATCAGGCCCAGCACCTCCACCCCCGAGGCGGAAACGGGGTCGTTGGTGACCTCGTGTCCGACCAGGTAGCCGATCAGGGTGGCGATGACGATCACGGTGCCGCCCATCGTCGGCGTGCCCCGCTTGGTCAGGTGGGCGGCCGGCCCTTCCTCCCGGATGAGCTGGCCGTAGCCGCGCCTGCGCAGCACCCGGATCGCCAGCGGCGTGCCGAACAGCGCCAGCACCATGGACACGCCCGCCGCCACCAGGATGGTCTTCACAGGGCGGACCCCGGCACCTGAGCTGGCTCCGGCCCGCCCGCGGCCTGCTGGCCGGGCAGGGGCCGCTCGCCCGTGAGCGCGAGCGCGACCGACTGCAGCCCGACCGAGTGCGATGCCTTCACCAGCACCACATCACCGCCGCGCAGCCGCTGGCCTAGCGCGGCCACCGCCGCGGCCGCGTCGGGGACCTGCAGCAGCTCACCCTGCCACGACGGCACGGCCTTGGCCCCGGCCAGGATCGGCGCCGCGGCGGCACCGACCCCGATGAGCCCGGCCACCCCGGCTCGCGCGGCCAGCAGGCCGGCTTCCTCATGAAATATCCCGGCCAGCTCGCCCAGCTCGGTCATCTCGCCCAGGACCGCGAACCCGCGGCGGCCAGCGTCACCGCGGCCGGTCATGTCGGCCAGCGCCGTGAGCGCCGCCCGCAGCGACTCTGGGTTGGCGTTGTAGGCGTCGTTGATGATCGTGACCCCGTCTGGCCGCTGGGTGACCTCCATCCGCCACCGGCTCCGGGCCACCGCCTCGGACAGGCCGGCCGCGATGGCGTCCGTCCCCAGGCCCAGCTGGCCGGCCAGCGCCGCGGCGGCCAGGGCGTTCGTCACGTGATGCCGGCCGTGCAGCCGCAGCCGCACCGGCGCTGTCCCGCCCGCGGTCACCAGCGTGAAGGCGGCCCGGCTCTGGTCATCGGTGGTGATAGCGTCCGCCCGCACGTCGGCCTGCGCCGACTGGCCGAAGGTCACGACGCGGGCCCTGGTGTCCCTGGCCATGGCCAGCACCCGCGGGTCATCGGCGTTGAGCACCGCCACCCCGTCAGCCGGCAGCGCGGCCGGCAGCTCGGACTTGGCCCGCGCCACCTGCTCGATGCCGCCGAACTCGCCGGCGTGCGCGTGCCCCACGCACAGCACCGCGCCCAGGCGCGGCGGGGCGATCGCGCACAGGGCCGCGATATGGCCCGGCCCGCGCGCCGAGAGCTCCGATATCAGGTACCGCGTCTGCTCGGTGACCCGCAGGACGGTGAGCGGGTGGCCGATCTCGTTGTTATAACTCCCCCGGTTGGCCACGGTGGGACCGAGCGACTCGACCAGCTGGGCGGTCAGGTCCTTGGTGGTGGTCTTCCCGGCCGACCCGGTGATGCCGGTGATCGTCAGGCCCGGCAGGCGGGCCACGACCGCCGCGGCCAGGGTGCCCAGGGCGGCCTGCACGTCGCCGACGATGAGCGCGGGCACGCCGACGGGCCGCTGGGCCAGGACTAGGGCGGCGCCGGCGGCGAACGCGGCGCGAGCGAAATCGTGGCCGTCGGATCGCGTTCCCGGCAGCGCTGCGAACAGGCTGCCGGGCTGAGCTTCCCGCGAGTCGATGACCACCGGCCCGGCCACCACGGCCCGGGCGTCGGGCACCTCATCGAGCGCGCCACCGGTGATCTCGACGAGCTGCGCGATGGACAGCGGGATCACTCGTCCTCCGGTTGAGCTGCGGTGACGTCGGGGACCGCGTCCCCGTAGGGCGACCGGGGGCCAGCGGGGACGCCGGACATCGTCGCATCCTCGGCCCGGCGGCGTCGCGCCAGGGCCTGCGCCGCGACCTCGCGATCGTCGAACGCGATGACCGCCCCGCCCACGTACTGGCCGGTCTCGTGGCCCTTGCCGGCGATCAGCACTACGTCGCCCTTCCCGGCACCGGAGATAGCGGTCTCGATGGCGGCGGCGCGGTCGGGCTGGACGGTCACGTCCCCGCGCTGGGCCGGAGGCACCTCCACCGCGCCGGCCAGCATCTGGGCCAGGATCGCGAGCGGATCCTCCGATCGCGGGTTGTCGCTGGTGAAGATCGCGGTGTCGGCGAGCCTGGCAGCCGCCGCGCCCATCAGCGGGCGCTTGGCGGCGTCCCGGTCTCCCCCGCAGCCGAGCACGATCGTCAGGCTGCCCAGGGTGATCTGGCGCAGGGACGCCAGGGCCGCCTCCACGGCGCCCGGCTTATGGGCGTAGTCGACCAGGACGGTGAAGTCCTGGCCCGCGTCCACGCGCTCCAGGCGGCCCGGCACCCCCGGGCATGCCGCGACGCCCGCGACGGCACTGCCCAGGCCGATCCCCGCCTCGACGAGCGCGACGATCGCGCCCAGGGCGTTAGCGACGTTGTACTGGCCGGGCAGCACCGCGGCGGCGTCGGCCTCCACCCCGCCCGGCCCGATGACCCGGAACGTGCTGCCGTCCGCTCCGGTCCGCACGTCCGCCGCGCGCCAGTCCGCCTCTGATCGCCCGCTGGCGGAGAAGGTCGTGATCGGGACCTCGGCCTGCCGGGCCAGCCGGACGCCACGCGGGTCGTCGATGTTGACCACGCCCGCTGCGGCGTACCGCGGGGTGAACAGCTGAGCCTTGGCCGCGAAGTAGTCGTCGAGGCTGGCGTGAAAGTCCAGGTGGTCCTGGGACAGGTTAGTGAACACCGCGACGTCATAACGCGTGCCCGCGACGCGGCCGAGCGCCAGCGCGTGGCTGGAGACCTCCATCGCCGCCGCCATCACCCGCCGCTGCGCCATGACGGCCAGCAGCGCCTGGAGATCGGTCGCCTCCGGCGTCGTGAGCTGGCTGGCCAGGACCTCGTCGCCGATCCGGGTCTGCACGCCGCCGATCAGGCCCGTCGCGTAGCCGGCCGCGCGCAGCCCCGACTCCAGCAGGTAGGTCGTGGTGGTCTTACCGCTGGTGCCCGTGACCCCGATGAGCAGCAGCCGCTCGGCGGGGTAACCGTAGATCCAGGCCGCCACCTCACCCAGCCGCGCGCGGGGGTCGGCCACCACGAAAGCCGGCAGCCCGGCCCGCACCGCCTCGTCCCGGCCTGCCGGATCGGTGAGGACGGCCGCGGCGCCCGCCGCAGCCGCCTCGGCGCAGAACCGCGCGCCGTGGAAGCGGCTGCCCGGCAGCGCGGCATAAAGATCACCGGGCCGCACCAGGCGGGAGTCGTGGGTGATGCCAGTCACCCCGGAAGGACCGTTCTGGCCGGTAAATGCGTCCAGGGCATCCTGGCCTGAGGTCTTCAGGCCGAGAAGCACCGCAAGCCCCGCGAACGGGCGCGCAGGGACACGTTCGGGACGGAGAGCCGCTGGCACTGGCAGAGGGTACCTCCGTTCACGGCATCGTGAGCCTGATGGGGGGAGCCTGGGCACCCGTCGGCGGGATCTTGAGGGTCTGCAGCGCGAACTTCATCACGTGGTAGAAGACCGGGCCGGCGATCTGGTCACCGTAGTAGCCATGGGCCCGCGGGTCCTGGACGTTGACCGCGACCACGAGCTGCGGGCTCTGCGCAGGCGCGATGCCGATGTAGCTCGACCCGTACTGGCACAGGATGCATCTGCTGTGGGTGGGGTCGGAGACCTGGGCCGTGCCGGTTTTCGCCGCCACCGGGTACCCGGCGACCAGGCCCCACGGCTCGCCCTGGTTCGCGTCGACCTTCGGCACCTGCTGCAGGATCGTCATCAGCTCGCTGGCGGTCCTGGCGCTGATCACCCGGCGCTGCTTCGGCGACGCGGCGGCCACGTACTTCCCGTTACTGGTGGTCGTTCCCGCCACCAGCGACGGCTGGACGCGCACCCCGCCGTTAGCGATGGTCGCGTAGATGCTGGCCATCTGTACCGCGGTCACGCCCAGGCCCTGGCCGAAGGAGTACTCGTAAGGCGAGTCCCCCCAGTAGGTCGGTCCTCCCGGCCGGGGCAGCAGGCCCTGGCTCTCGCCCGGCAGGCCCAGGCCGGTGACCGAGCCGAGGCCGAAGGCGCGCAGGTAGTCGTACTGCTGCATCGGCGTGACGTGCTGGACGATCTGGACCATGCCGTCGTTCAGCGAGTTGGCCAGGATGCCGGCGACCGTGAACTTGATGGTCGGGTGCGGCTCGGCGTCATGGAAGAGGAAGCCGTGCAGATTGATCTGCGCGGGCACGGTGTAGGTGGTCATGGGCGTCTGGCCGCCCTTTTCCAGCCCGGCCGCCACCGTGATCGGCTTGAGCGTGCTGCCGGGAGCGAAGACGTTGGCCGCGGCGATGTCGCTGGTCGCCGCGATGCTCGCCGGATGGGCCGGATCGTAGGTGGGGTACTGGGCGATGGCCAGGACCTTGCCGGTGGACGGCTGCATGACCACGATGGAGCAGTTGCGCGCCTTGGTCTGCTGCACGCGCAGCTTGCACTGCTGCTCGGCCTCGTACTGAATGCTCGACTGGATCGTCAGCCGCAGGCTCCGGGACGGGACGGGCGCCTTCACGTCGGCCTGGGTCAGCGGGATCGGCACGAGGTTGGTGCCCGTCTCCACGGTCTCACTGCCGTCCCGCCCGGCGAGCAGCGAGTTGTACTGCTCCTCCAGGCCGGCCTCACCGACCAGGTCGCCGGCGCTGCCCACGCGATTGGTGAAGCCGGTCAGGCTCGCCGCCAGGTCACCGTTGGGGTAGGAGCGCGCGTAGCTGGCCAGCAGGTTGATGCCGGGCAGGCCGGGGCCGCTGCTGCCGGGCAGCCGCAGCGCGGCGATGCCCTGGGCAGTCGTCTGGCTGACGGCCTGCTTCAGCAGGACGTACTGCGGTCCGGGCGGATGATTGAGCAGGCCGAGGATGGTGGCCGCCGGCATGGCGA
Source organism: Streptosporangiaceae bacterium (assembly GCA_036510065.1). Taxonomy (GTDB): domain Bacteria; phylum Actinomycetota; class Actinomycetes; order Streptosporangiales; family Streptosporangiaceae; genus DASUBV01. Next base: position 129,815 of record DATCEO010000129.1, read on the forward strand.
GCGGGCCGGCCAGGTCGGCGGCGACCTTCGGCCGGTCGGCCGCGGAGATCAGCGCGGGATCGGCCGAGACCTGGGCGGTCTGCACCGTCATGGCCAGCACCGTGCCGTCGCTGGTGGTGATCGAGCCCCGGACCGTGGGCACGGATATCCGCAGGGTTCGCTGCTGCTGGGCCAGCGTCCGGTACTTGGCCCAGTCCAGGCCCTGCATCTGCACCAGGCGTCCCGCGAACAGCGACAAGATGACCGCGATGACCAGCATGGTGGCGTTCAGCCGGTGCCGGGGGTTGCGGCGGCGCAGGATCATCCGGGCCCGGGCCCGGCGCGGCGCCCGGAGGGCCGCATCGGTCCGCTGCCGGGGCGTGCTCCGTGGCCTGGAGCCGCCGGCGGCCGGCCGGCCGGCCGTCCCCTTCCGGGACGCACCGCTCCTGGCGGGATCGTTCTGGCCCGCGCCGGTCCGGCCGGGGCCTTTCCAGGCCGCGCCGTTGGGAGCCGAGCCATGCCCGCCTGAGGCCGCCGCGCCGGTACCGTCTCTGGCCGCCCCGGTCCCGTCCGGGCCCGCGGCGCCGCGACCGGGGCGGCTCCGGGGACCGGCACCGGCCGGCCGGTGTCCGGTGCCGATCCTGGCGATGCTGCCTCGCCCGGCTCCGCCGCGGCCAGGGCCGCGGGCGTCCGCGCCGGCTTGCCTGTTCAGGCCCTGGCCGCGCAGCCGGTCCGGTCCCCTGCTCCCGCCCGGGCCGGCCGGTCGGCGCCCCGCCCGCCGGCTGGCCCAGCTCTCGCCGTCCGTTCCCTCGCCCCGGTCCATTTCTCCCCCGCCGCCCCCGCCCGCTCCCCCGCGACCGCCCCAGCCCCCGTCACGACTCACGGCGTGAACCCCGGAACGAGCATCACCCCGGGCAGGGTGGCCGGCTGCCGGTAGATGCGGCCGGTCCGGGCGTTCAGGAAGTTCAGGTGCTCCTCCGTGCGCATGCCGAGCTGATAGGCGCGGCGAGCGATCGTCCCCGGCGCCCGCTCGTTCGCGATCTGCTGCTCCAGCGCCTGCTCCTGCTGGGACAGCGTGGTGTTGGTTTGCTGCAGGTTGTTGATCTGGTAAGACGCGGTCGCCAGCGTCGTGTTGATGACCAGCAGGCAGGTCAGCCCGCCGCCGAGCAGGCCCAGGACGAGCAGCACGAACGGCGTGCGGGGTACTCCGGCCCGTCGGCCGGCCGGCGGCCGGCCGGCGACGCTGGCGTCGGCTCCGGCGGCGCCTGCGCCGTCGAGGTAGCCGCCGGTCCGCGGCCCCGTGGTCTGAGGCCCCGTGGTCTGAGGCGCCGTGGTCTGAGGCCCCGTGGTCTGCCGGACCGCGGGCCGCGGCGCCCTGGTCCGCGGCGGTCCAGCCGGAGGCGGTGCCGGGGTCGGCCGGGATCTCGTCCGCAGCTTCGACCGGGTGCGCGGAGCGGTCCTCGTCGTCGTCCGGCCCGGCGCAGCGTCACGGCCCGGCGCAGCGTCACGGCCCGGCGCAGTCGCCCGGCCGCCCTCGGCGCGCGGCGCGGTGCGCTGGCTTGCCCGCGGCCCGCGGCCTCCGGCCGCCTGGCTGGCCTGCCGGGCCTGCTCGCGTGTGCTCAGCTCAGTTCTCATCCGATGACGTCCGTTCTCCCCTGTCGCGCGGCCGTCCAGCCCGCTGTCCCCTGTCGCGCGGCCACCTGCACCCGCGCCCGCTTGGCCGGCGCCTCCGCCGGCTGCGCCCGCGTGGCCGGCGCCCGGGCTTGGGCCGGCCCGGCCTGCCGCTGCGACGCCCAGGCGCTCATGCCGCAGCCCTGACTCGCTCGGCGGCCCGCAGCCGGGCCGAGGCGGCCCTCGGGTTGGCGGCCAGCTCCTGCTCGTCCGGCCGCTCGGCGCCCCTGGTCAGCAGCCGGAACTGCGGACGGCTACCCGGCAGCGATACGGGCAGCCCCGGCGGCGTGGTGTCGGTCGTGCGCTCGGCCAGCGCCCGCTTGACCGCGCGGTCCTCCAGGGAGTGGTAGGCCAGCACCGCGATCCGGCCGCCCACAGCCATCGCGTCCAGCGCGGCTGGCAGCGCCTCGTGCAGAGCGTCCAGCTCCCCGTTCACCTCGATGCGCAGCGCCTGGAAGGTGCGCTTGGCCGGATTGCCCCCGGTCCGCCGGGCCGCCGCCGGGATGGAGTCGCGGACGATCTCCGCCAGCCGGAGCGTGGACGTCAGGGGAGCCTGGCTGCGCTCGCGCACCAGGGCGTCGGCGATCCTGCGCGCGAAGCGCTCCTCGCCGTAGGCGCGCAGCACGCGGGCCAGCTGGTCGGCCGGGTAAGTGTTGACGACGTCGGCCGCGGTGAATCCGCCGCCGGTGTCCATGCGCATGTCCAGCGGCGCGTCGTAGGAATAGGCGAAGCCACGCTCGCGGTCGTCCAGCTGCGGGGACGAGACGCCGAGGTCGAACAGGATGCCCTGAACGCTGGGCAGGCCCAGCCGGTCGAGGATGGCGGGCAGCTCGTCGTAGCGCGCCTGGACCAGGGTGATCCGGTCCGCGAAGGCCGCAAGCAGGCGGCGGGACTCGGAGATGGCCGTGGCGTCGGCGTCGATTCCGACGAAGCTCAGGGCAGGGTGCTCGGCCAGCAGGGCGCCGGCGTGACCGGCCCGGCCGAGGGTCGCGTCCACCAGGACGGCGCCATCGGGCTCGAGGGCGGGCCGCAGCAGCGCGAGCACCCGGTCCTTCATGACCGGCAGGTGCCCGGCGGCCGCCGCGCCTGTCGCGCCCATCGAGCCCCCTTTCTCCGCTCCGGCTGCCGCCGCGGCTCCAGCTGCCGGTACTGCGCTGCCGGAACCGTGCCTCAGGTACTGCGACTTCAGGTACTGCGACTTCGGGTACTAGATCGCGCCTCCGGCGCGATGCCCGGCCAGGCCCCCATCCGCGCCATGACCTGACGGCCGGCCTGCCGCCTGGCGCCGGGGAAGTGGCGTCAGCCGGGCTGGCCGTCCCGTCGCGGGTGGAGACCTCGCCGGGCATCTTGGGCGCGTGTCGCGCCCCCTACAGGACTCCTGGCAGCACCTCCTCCGATGCGTCGGAGAATGCGTCCTCCTGCTGATCGAGGTAGCTGGTCCAGGAGCTGGCGTCCCAGATCTCCAGCCGGGTGTTGGCGCCGATGACCACGCAGTCCCGCTGCAGGCCGGCGTACTCGCGGAGGGCGGCGGGAATGGTGACCCGGCCCTGCTTATCGGGCATCTCGTCGGAAGCGCTGGCGAAGAACACTCGGCTGTAGTCCCGGACGGCCTTGGCCGTCACCGGCGCGGTGCGCAGCGCCTCGGTGATGCGGTCGAACTCCGGCTGGGGAAACACGTAGAGGCAGCGCTCCTGTCCCTTGGTGATAACCAGCCCCGGCGCGAGCTCGTCCCGGTACTTGGCGGGCAGGAACAGGCGGCCCTTCTCGTCGAGACGAGGCGAGTGAGTGCCGAGAAACACTGGCCATCACCTCCCCAGTCCCCCACCGGCGGTACCCCGTGGCGCTCCCTGGCCCCACGGTCCACCACTGTACTCCACTCTCCTCCACCGTCAACGACTTCCGGCCGGTCAAGGTGGCCATTTACGGGATGACGCACGAGGTCAGAAGGGTGGAGCGAAGTGGAGCAGGCCGGTTTGGCCCGGCCGTAATCTCGGCGGGACCCCATGCGGGATCGCTTAGGAGCCACCCACGACGTACTGTCTGATCGCACGGGTATGTCAGCGGGGCCACGGGATCCGGGCGCGGGCAGCTGGACAACCGCGCCGCAGACCTGACGCGGGAGGACATGTGGTGGTGGATACTGGGCGTCCGGCCGAGCCCAGCCTCGACGAGCTAGGGGAAATCGCCCGTCGCGTCGCAACGTCTGTGGAAACTGTCCTCTCCGGCAAGCCGGCGGCCGTCCGGCTGGCCCTGACGGTCCTGCTGGCCGAAGGGCACGTGCTCATCGAGGACGTGCCCGGCGTCGGCAAGACGCTGCTGGCCAAGGCGCTCGCGCGGTCCATCGACTGCTCGGTTCGCCGCGTCCAGTTCACCCCGGACCTGCTCCCCAGTGACATCACCGGGGTGAGCGCGTACAACCAGGAGATCCGGGAGTTCGAGTTCAAGCCGGGGCCGATCTTCGCCAACGTGGTGCTGGGCGACGAGATCAACCGGGCCTCGCCGAAAACCCAGTCGGCCATGCTGGAGTGCATGGAGGAGCGGCAGGTCACCGTCGACGGGGAGACCTACCCGCTGCAGCTGCCGTTCATGGTGATCGCGACGCAGAACCCGATCGAGATGGAGGGCACCTATCCGCTGCCCGAGGCTCAGCGGGACCGCTTTACCGCGCGGATCGCGATCGGCTATCCCGACCCCGGCGCCGAGCTGGCAATGCTCGACTCGCACGGAACAGCATCGCCGCTGGATGACCTCAAGCCCGCCGCGCAGGCCAGCGATATCCGGGCCCTGGTGGCCGCAGTGCACGGAATCCACGTCGCGCCCCAGATCCGGCAGTACGTGATCGACCTGGTCAACGCCACCCGGCACTCGCCGGAACTACGGCTGGGGGCCTCCCCGCGAGCCGCGCTGCACCTGTTCCGGGCGGGCAAGGCCTGGGCCGCGCTGGACGGCCGCGACTTCGTCATTCCCGACGACGTCCAGGCCCTGGCCGTCCCGGTGCTGGCGCACCGGCTGCTGCCTACCTCCGAGGCGCTGGTGGGCCGGCAGCTGCCCGAGCAGGTCCTGGCCAAGATCGTGGAGCGCCTGCCGCTCCCCGGCCGCTAGCCGCCGCTGGCCAGCTGGCCAGCTGACCTGGGCGACAGCCCGGCATAGATTGGGATACGGCAGCCGGAACGAAAGGCCTCTGCGATGCGGTCGTCACTGCTGGCCGGGTTGACTACCCGAGGCACGTCATTCCTGACCGCCGGGGCTGCCACCATTCTGGCCGGGCTGCTCCTGGGCACCCGCGCCCTGCTGAGCGTCGGACTGGCGCTGATCGCGCTTCCGCTGCTGGCCAGGATCGCCGCCGGCCGGGCCCGGTACCGGCTGAGCTGCACCCGCTCCATCAGCCCGGCCCGGGTGCCGGCTGGCCACTCCGCGACCGTGACCCTGCGGCTGGAGAACGCCTCCCGGCTGCCCACCGGGCTCATGCTCGCCGAGGACAGCGTCCCGTACGCGCTCGGCACCCGGCCGCGTTACGTGCTGGACGGCATCGAGCGCGGCGGGTCCCGGGAGCTGAGCTATCCGCTGCGCTCGGACCTGCGGGGAAAGTTCGAGATCGGGCCGCTGGAGATCCGCATCGCGGATGCGTTCGGCGTGGTGGAGCTAGGCCGGTCGTTCTCCTCGCGGACTACGTTCGTCGTCACGCCGCGGGTGGTGCCGCTGCCGCGGGCCACGGCGAGCAGCAGCTGGGCGGGAGACGGCGACGGCAGGACCCGCACGACGGCCGCGGCCGGGGAGGACGACGTCATCCCGCGCTCCTACCGGGAGGGCGATGAGCTGCGCCGGGTGCACTGGCGGTCGACGGCGCGCTATGGCGAGCTCATGGTGCGCCGGGAGGAGCAGCGCTGGCGGAACCGGGCGCTGGTGTTCCTGGATACCCGCCGGTCGAGCCATGTCGGCACGGGGATGGCGTCCTCGTTCGAGTTCGCGGTCAGCGCGGCCGCCTCGGTGGGGGTCCACCTGGCCCGAGAGGGACTGGACGGGCAGCTCATCACCGATGCCGGGCCGTTCGACAGCGGCGGCATCTTCGAGGACGTCCTGCTGGACTCGCTCGCGGTGATCCGGCCGTCGGCCAACCGCGATCTCACCGGGGGCGCGTCCTCGCTCCGGACCGGCGACGGCGGCCTGATCATCGCCATCACCGGGAGCCTGTCGGCCGCCGCGGCCCGGCAGCTGGCGGCCTGCCGGCGCGACCAGTGCCAGGCGATCGCGCTGCTGCTGGCCGTCTCGACCTGGGCCGACCAGGCCGCCGCGGGGCGAAGCCCGGCCGGGAACGGGACCGGCGGCCGGGGCGGCACCGACGGCGAAGTTTCCGTTACTCATGAAGAAACGGCGGTCGCGGCGGCGGTGCTCCGCGGCGCCGGCTGGCGGGTGATCTCCATCGACGCGACGACGCCGCTGGCCGCCGCCTGGCACCGGCTGCCGCGCTTCGCCGACCAGCCGTCGCCCAGCTACGGAACCGGATTCGCCCCTGGAGCGGCACGATGAACTACCGGCTGACGATGACCGCGGCTGTGGCCGTCATTCTGGCGTCGTTTTCGCTGATAACGGTCATCCAGGGGGGCGGCTGGCTGTTCGCGGGAGCCGGGGCGGTCATCGTGGTGGTGGCGGCGGGCGTGGCGACCAGGCTGCCGACCATCCCGGCCGCCGCGGTGGCCACGGCGCTGGTGCTCATCGCCGAGATCCCGCTGCTGGCGTGGCCGTCCTGGCCGGCCCGGATCGCCGGGGTGGCGCTGGTCGCCCTCGTGGCCGCCAGCGCTGTCACCCGGCGGATCCTGCCGGCGCTGGCCGATATCGGGACCTACCTCGCCGCCCTGCTCATCTACCTCAACCTGCTCTTTGCCAGTGCCCAGTCGCTGGCCGGAGTCATCCCGACCGCCGCGTCGCTGCGGCACCTGGCCCGGCTGGCCTCGGCCGGTTACTACGAGCACAACTATGCCCCGCCGGTTCCCGGCAGCCGCGGCCTGGAGCTGATCGCGGCGGCCGGCATCGGGGCGGTCGCGATCCTCACCGACGTGCTCGCGGTGCGGCTGCGCAGCCCGGCCGTGGCCGGCCTGCCGCTGCTGGTGCTGTTCGCCGTCCCGGTCGCGACCGCCGCCAGGCACAGCGGGGTGGGCCTGACGATCTCGTTCTGCCTGGGCATCACCGGATACCTCGCCCTGCTTGCCGCCGACGGCCGGGAACGACTGCGGCTCTGGGGGCGCCTGGTGACCGTCTGGCAGGACGCCCCGGACGATGAGCATGGCCACGGCCCGGACACCCGGGCCCTGGCGGCCTCGGGACGGCGGATCGGCCTGGCGGCGGTCGCGGTCGCCGTGGTGGTCCCGCTGGCGCTACCGGGCCTTCAGCGGCACGGGCTGTTCGGCGGCGGCGGGGGCGGCCAGGGGACCACGCTGGTGTCGCCGCCCGCGCCGCTGGTCCAGATGAGCCACCAGCTGCTCGCCCACACGGCCGAGCCTGCCCTCAGCTACCACACCAACGCCGCCGATCCGCCGCAGCAGTACCTCCAGGTGTACGTGCTCAACTACGACGACGCCAGCGGCAAGTGGACACTGACGGACCACAGCCCGAGCACCGCGGTCGGCGTGCAGCCCCTGCGCGCAGCGCCAGGGCAGTCGACGGCCATCGCCACTACCACCGACACGACGAAGATCACCATCGATAAGGCCGGCGGCTACAGCGGCGGCATGAGCTACCTGCCGCTCCCGTACGCGCCGCAGTACGTCACGCTGCCGAGCAACGGCTGGCAGGAGACCAAGTCGACGCTCATGGTGTACGGCTACCATCCGGATACAGGCCTCAGCTACTCGGTGACCAGCAAGACGGCCGTTCCGACGCCGGCGCAGCTCTCGTCGCCCGCCCCGATCCCGGCCGACATCAAGCACGGCGGCTACCTCAGCTACACCAGCCCCGACCGGGCCACGCTGGCAGGAATAGCGCGGCAGATCACCAGGCGGGCGCGCGGCCGGTACGCCCAGGCCCTGGCTCTGGAGGATTACTTCACTGAGTCTGGCCTGTTCACCTATGCCCTGCGCGGCAACCTGCCGACGTCGCTGGTGCAGTTCCTGACCACCGACAGGATCGGCTACTGCCAGCAGTTTGCGTTCGCGATGGCCGTGCTGGCCCGGCTGACCGGCATCCCGTCCCGCGTCGCGGTCGGGTACACGGCCGGCACCCGGGCAGGCCACGGCCTGTGGAAGGTCACCACGGCGGACGCGCACGCCTGGCCCGAGCTGTACTTCGCCGGCACCGGCTGGATCCGGTTCGAGCCGACCCCGGGCGGCCCGGCCGCCCAGGGCACGGCGACCAGGCCCGTCTACTCCACGGCGACGCCCGGCAGCACTACGCCGCAGCAGAGCCCGCCCGGCCTCCCGACCGTGCTGCCGCCAGTGGCCGGCGGCCAGAATGCCTTGGCCCCGAAGAACCGCAAGCCGGAGGCCGGCGCCGGGACGCCCGCCGCCGGGCACGGTGCGGCCAGGACGGGCGGTTTTCCCGTCGGCCTGCTGCTGCTCGCGATCCTGGCCGCGCTGCTCGTCGCGCCCGGCCTGGCCAGGGTGGTGACCCGGCGCAGGCGCTGGCTGACCGCCGCCGATGCCGCCGCCCGGGCGCACGCCGCCTGGCGGGAGCTCACCAGTGACCTGGTGGACCACGGGCTGGGCGGCGCGGCCAGCGAGTCACCCCGGGCCCTGGCCGCGCGTCTGGCCGGCACCGGCACGCTGGGCGGCGCCGCGGAGCAGGCGGCAGGCCGGATCGCGGCCGCCGAGGAACGGGCCCGCTATGCCCGGACGCCGGGCCCGGCCGACTCGCTGAAGTCTGACGGGCAGCTGGTCCGGCGGGCGCTGGCCAGGAACGCGAGCCTGGCCGAGCGCTGGCGGGCTCGGCTGCTGCCCGCCTCGGCCCTCGCCCCGGTGATCGCGGCAGCGCGGCAGGCTCCGGACGTATTCGGCTGGCTGGACCTGGCGGGCCTGCGGATCCGCCGCGCGGTGGGCGGGGCGGTCCGGGCGCGCCGGGCGGACTGATCTCAAGGGCGGGGAGCGCGGGTGGCCTGATTCGGGCTCGGGCCACCGGGAGTGATTCCGGGGCGAGGCGCCAGGACCGATTCGGAGTCGGGCCGCCAGGTGTGGCAGGTGCGGGTCTTGCTGTGAGGGCGCTGACCCTCAGGCGCGCCGCTGCCGGGCGCTCTGCCGTTCTGCTGCTGGAACTACTCCGCCGCTCGAACTACTCCGGCGCTGGACCCGCTCTTAGCGGCCGCCGCGCTCCTGGCGACGGCGCCAGCGCTCCTCGATCCGCTCCATCATGCCCGGACTGGCTGCCTTGCCTGGCCGCCGCTCCTTGGCCAGCCCGCGCCCGGCCGTAATGCCCGCCATGTGGCGGTAACTCGTCACTGCCCACATGCTGCAGGCAAGCATGACGACAAAGCCGGCCACTCCGATCCACGGATCCTTGGTGGCCACGCCGGCTACCAGCAGGCCGACGCCAACGAGGAAGCCAAATGCCGCCTGGATGACTCTTCGGCGGTAATGAACCCGAGGATCGGTGGCACGCACTGCGCGGGCAAACCGCGGGTGCTCGGCATAGAGCGCCTGCTCGATTTGCTCAAGCTGGCGCTGCTCGTGCTCAGAGAGCGGCACGCTGCCTCCCATGGACTCACGCAGGGACCGGCTCGATGACCATCGTCACAGGGCCTTACGCCCAGAATACGAGCGCTGGTGCGTCATGGGGAAGGGTACACGGCGCCTCGGGCTGGACAGTCGTCGGCGCCAGGCCGTTCCACGTCACACAGGCCCCCTGGGTAACAGGCAGAGATCCGATTGCCCTGGCTAGCCGGGTGATGCCGGCCGGCCGGCCGGGTCAGGTCAGCCGCCCGGCCGGCTCGGCGGCGGGTCATGGTCCTCACGCGGCGCCTGATGCCCGTCTACCAGCGCCGCCGGGCGGACCGCCTCGGTCCCGAACCGGCTGGCGATCTGGTCCAGGGCACGCTCGGCCGCTCGCCAGGACTCCGGCCGCTCCCCCAGGATCAGCTGGGTCGCGGCGGCCGTAGCGGGGACCAGCCCGGTGACCCGCACCCCGACAAGCCGCAGCCGCGCCCGGGGACTCAGCCCCGATCCCTCGTGCAGCAGGCAGGCCGTCGCGTAGATCCGGTTCGTGACGTCGGTCGGCTCCGCCAGCGTGCGGGACCGCGTGATCGTGGTGAAGTCGGCGAGCCTCAGCTTCACGACCACCGTCCTGGCGGCATATCCGGAGGCACGCAGGCTGTGCGCCGTCCGGCCCGACAGCCGCAGCAGCTCACGGCGGATGACCTCCGGGTCCTCGATGTCCTCGGCGAAGGTCTCCTCGGCGCCGATGCTCTTCTCCTGCACCGTCGTCTCGACGCTGCGGTCGTCGCGCCCGGCCGCCAGGGCCGACAGATGAGCCGCCGCCGCCCGGCCGAGATCGGCTTCGAGCACGCCGAGCGGCGTGCTGGCGATATCGCCCACGGTCCGCAGCCCGAGCCTGGCCAGCGTCTTGGCGGTCTGCTGCCCCACGCCCCACAACGCCGAGACCGGCAGGGGGTGCAGGAAGTCGAGCACGCCGTCGGCGGGGATGACCAGGAGGCCGTCGGGCTTGCAGTGCACGGACGCGAGCTTGGCCACGAACTTGTTGACGGCAATGCCGACCGAGCAGCTGATGCCCTGCTGCTCCGCCACCTGCCGCCTGATCAGCGCCCCGATGGCGGCCGGCCGGCCGAGCCGGCGCAGCGCGCCCGATACGTCAAGGAATGCCTCGTCGAGGGAGAGGGGCTCGACTTCGGGGGTTATCGCCCGGAAGATGCTCATGACCTCCCGGGACACCGAGCCGTAGAGGCCATGGCGGGGCGGGATGATGACCGCCTGCGGGCACAGGCCACGGGCCCGCCCGACCGGCATGGCCGAGCGCACGCCGAACGCGCGGGCTTCGTAGGTGGCCGACAGCACCACGCTCCGGCCCGAGGCGTGCCCGACGATAACCGGGCGGCCGGCCAGCTCGGGCCGGTCCCTGAGTTCCACGCTGGCATAGAACGCGTCCATGTCGACGTGCAGGATGTTGCAGCCAGTGTCGTCCTGGTCACGGGCCCTGCCGCCCAAGCCGGTCTGGTCACCCGCTGCGGCGCCCTGGCCAGCAGGAGGTAGGCCCGAGCCACGCATGTGTCACCAGCATCCAAGTACTCCGCGCGGCTCCTGGGAGCCGCGGTCCTGCTTGCGCGATCTGCTGCCAGCCGATCGCCTAGGTCATCGGCCCGACTGTAGCGCGAGGGTCTGACAATCAGCTCTGTCGCCGCAGCACGCCCCCGGGGCGCCTGACCGAGGCGCCTGACCGGGGGCCTGACCAGGGGGCCTGACCAGGGGGCCTGACCGGCACCGGACGGCATTTGCGCCGACTCAGCTCTTCAGCCCGTCAGTCCTCGCATTATTCGAACACACATTCTACGATAACCCCATGACACCCATCAGTCCCACAGACGACATCATCATCTCCCGTATCAAGGGAACCGCCAGTCGCCACGCCCGTCACGCCCGCCTCACCGAGTCCCAGCACCACGCCGCCATCACCGAGCTCACTGACATCGCCCAGGGCCGTGCCGACCTTCTCGCCTACTGCGCCGGGACCACGGCCGGCTTCCATCACGGCGATCCCGACGAGGCTCACCACCTTCGCGCCGCCCAGTTGTGCATTGACGCAGGGGCCGATACGACCCAGATTGCCCACTGGACCCAGGAAGGACATCGCCGCGCCGCCACCGCGCGCGCCAGCAGAGCCCGGCACTAACGCCGCCCGCCGGCCACCCTCCGGCTTCGGCTTCCCGGACGCCCGTGCTGACGCATGGCCGTGCCAAGCGGAGGCCGCCGCAGCAGCGGGCACTGCGCAGCCAAGCCCGCCGCGGAAAGCAGCCGCGAGGGCCGTGCGGCAGGGCACGGGGCGGCGGCGCTAGAGGGCCAGGCCGGGCTTGAGTTCCAGCAGGCGGGCCAGCAGGCCGTTGACGAACGACGGCGATCCGTCGGTCGACAGATCGCGCGCCAGCTGGACGGCCTCGCTGATCACCACGGCATCCGGGACGTCATCCTCCCAGAGCAGCTCGAAGGTGCCGATCCGCAAGATGTTGCGGTCCACAGCCGGCATGCGGTCCAGCGTCCAGCCCTGCGCATGGGCGGAGAGAAGCTCGTCGATCTGGTCGCGGTGCGCCTGAACGCCCCGGACCAGATCAGCGGCGTAAGGAGAAACCGGCGGACTGGCCGCCGCCGTCCGCTCGTCGAGCAGCTCGAGCACGGGAACTGACCGGATCTCGGCCTCGAACAGGACGTCGAGGGCTCGCTTGCGGGCCTTACTGCGCGCTGCCACGACTGCTCCGGTCGCGCCTGGTCCCGTCACGTCTGGCCCGGTCGCGCCTGGCCCGGTGGCCGGCAGCCCGGTCGCCGGCAGCCCGGCGGTCACCGGGCACGTCGTCGCAGGTCACGCCGCTGCGGGGCGAGTCGTCGCGGGCCGGGCGGCTCACGCTCGGCCGAGGTAATCGCCGGTCCGGGTGTCCACCCTGATCTTCTCGCCGGTCGTGATGAACAGCGGCACCTGGATCTGCGCGCCAGTCTCCAGGGTGGCTGGCTTGGTGCCACCCGTGGACCGGTCGCCCTGCAGGCCGGGGTCGGTCTGGCTGACGGTCAGCTCCACCGCCGCCGGGAGCTCCACGTACAGCGGCACGCCGTCGTTGAAGGCGATCGTGGCCATCTGCTCTTCCAGCAGGTAGTCAGCCACGCTGCCGACCGTGGCCGCGGGGATGTGCGGCTGGTCGTAGTCCTGGGTGTCCATGAAGACGAAGTCCTCGCCCTCGCGGTAGAGGTACTGCATCTCCCGCTTGTCGACGTTGGCGACCTCGACCTTGACCCCGGCATTGAAGGTCCGGTCGACGACCTTGCCGGACATCACGTTCTTCAGCTTGGTGCGGACGAAGGCGCCGCCCTTGCCGGGCTTGACGTGCTGGAAGTCCACGACATTCCAGAGCTGGTTGTCGATGCTCAGGGTCATGCCGTTCTTGAGGTCGTTCGTGGTGGCCACGTCTTCAGGTCTCCTGCAATGCATCCGGGACCGCCGCGCCTCGGGTTAGAGGACGAGCAGTTCCTTGGTGGTCGCGGTAAGAATCTCGGCTGAGCCCGCCGCCCCGGCGCCCGCGCGGACCACCAGGGTGTCCTCAATCCTGACGCCGCCCTTGCCGGGCAGGTAAATCCCTGGCTCGACGGTGACGGGCACCCGGTCCATGAGTGTACCTGTCCGGCCATACCCGATGATCGGTGCTTCGTGTACCTCCAGGCCGACGCCGTGGCCCAGGCCGTGCTGGAAGCACCCGCCGTAACCGGCCGCCTCGATGAGGTCCCTGGCCGACGCGTCGACGTCGCCGACGTCCGCCCCGGGGACGGCGGCCGCGATTCCGGCCAGCTGCGCGGCCGCGACCAGCTCGTAGATCTCGCGCTGCCAGTCCGCGGGCTCGCCGAGCGCCACGGTCCGGGTCATGTCCGCGTGATAACCGCCGAATCGCGCTCCGCAGTCGATCGTGACCAGGTCACCCGGCTCTAGCCGGCGCTCGCCCGGCGCGTGATGCGGGATCGCGCCGTTGGGCCCGCTGGCGACGATGGAGTCGAAAGCGGTCCCGTCCGCCCCGCGATCGGTCATCGCCCGTTCCAGCGCGATGGCAATCTCCCGCTCACTGCGGCCGGCCGCGACGAGCGGGAGCACGTCGGCGAAGGCGGCGTCGGTGATCGCACAGGCCTGGCTGAGCAGGGCGATCTCGGTCTCGTCCTTGACCTTCCGCAGCTCCTCGATCACCCGGCCCAGGGACAGCAGCCGGGGGCCGCCGGCGAGCTCGCGCAGGTCCTCATAGCGCTCGACGGTCATCTCCTGGGCCTCGAACGCCAGCGTCCGCGCGCCGCGCCGAGCGGCCAGCTCGGCCAGCGCGAGCTCGGTCCCGCGCTCGGTCACGAGCTCGATGTCGCCGCAATCACGGCTCGCCGCCTCGGCGTAGCGAGAATCGGTGGCCAGGACGCCGGGGCCGCTGGCCGGCAGCAGCACCGCCGCGTTGGAACTCACCAGACCGGTGAGGTAACGCACATTGGGCGAACTGGTGATCAGCGCGGCATCAACGCCCAGGGTGGCGATTTTATGCTGGGCGCGAGCCCGGCGGGGGGCGTGCATCTCCGGCATACCGACGACTGTACGGGGCTCCGCCGTTGACATTTACTAAGTGCGATTATAATATGCACGCATGACTAATTCACAGCCAGCATTCACGTACGCGCACACCATCGAGACAGACGTCCCGGCCGCCCGGATCTGGGCGCTCTACGAGGACTTCAGCACCTGGCCCCGATGGGACCGGCAGGCTGAGGCCATCACGCGTGACGGCCCGTTCGCTGCCGGATCGGCCGGGACGATGAAGTTCTCCGGCCAGGACCCGCTGCCCTACAGGCTGGTGAAAGTCGACCCGGAGCGCGAGTTCGTCGACGAGACTCCGGCTGGCGGCCTGGTGATCCGCGTCTCGCACCTCCTGGAGCCAGCCGGCGGCCAGCGGCTGCGGATCACGCACGCCGCGCAGATCTTCGGGCCAGCCGGTCCGGCCCAGGAGATCGGTCCCCTGATCACGGCGGACTTTCCCGAGACGATGGCCTCCCTGGTGGCGCTAGCCGCCGGGTCCGCGTGACGGCCTCCCAGTACGCCGCGCCAGAGCAGAGCCCCGGGTTCCTGCTCTGGCGCGTCACCTTGTCCTGGCAGCGGCGGATGCGCGCGGCCCTGGCCCCGCATGACCTCACCCACGTGCAGTTCGTGCTGCTCGCCTCGCTGTGGTGGCTGCAGGAGCACGGCGACTCGCCGACCCAGGCCCAGCTAGCGAATCAGGCCGGCACGGACCTGATGATGACCAGCCAGGTCGTGCGCAAGCTAGAGCAGCGGGGCCTGCTCACCCGCGCCCCCGACGCCAGCGACAGCCGCGCCCGCAGGCTGCGGCTCACCCCGGCGGGCGCCGCGCTGATGGCCGGCGCGCTGGCTGACGTGGAGGCCACCGATCAGGGCTACTTCGCTGTCCTCGGGGATGACCGCGAGGACTTCGGCCGCGCGCTCGCGGCGCTCGCCGTGGCGCACCGGTAAGCGCCCGGCGACTTCTCCGCCGCCTGCGGGCCGGCTGACGACTTCTCCGCTGCCTGCCGGTCAGCTGCCTGGGTCAGCTGGCCTCAGGCGGATCGTCCCCGACGATGATGCCGCCGCCCCGGCTCCAGGTGAGATAACGCCACGAGAGGTTGACGAAGGCCACGATGCGGTTGCGGCCGCCGAGCAGCGTCCACAGATGCAGGGCCAGCCAGGCCAGCCAGGCCAGGGTGCCGCGCAGGCGCAGGCCCACCGGCAGCTCGACGACGGCCGACCGGCTGCCGATAGTCGCCATAATGCCCTTGTCGTGGTAACTGAACGGCTCGGTACCCTGGCCGGCCATCAGCCGCTGAATCTGCCGGGCGGCATGCCGCCCCTCCTGAATAGCCGGCTGGGCCAGCTGAGCGACCGGGTCGTCAGTGTTGACGGAGATATCGCCCGCGGCGAAGACCCGGTCCTGGCCCTCAATCCGCAGGTCCTGGCCGACCTGGAGGCGGCCCGCGCGACCATGGGGCAGGCTCAGCCGCCCGATCGAGTCCGGCGCGGCGACCCCGGCGGCCCACACCGTCACGGTGCTGGGCACCGTGGTGCCGTCGGCCAGCAGCACACAGTCTGGCTGCAGTTCCTTGATGGCCGTGCCCAGCCGCACGTCGACATCCCGGTGCAGCAGCTGCTGCCGGGCGTACTCCTGCTCCTTAGGCTGGAACGCGGCCAGCAGGGCCGGGGCCTGCTCGATCAGCGTCACCCGCACGGTGGCCGGGTCAATCTCCGGGAACGCGGCGGGCAGGGCGACATTCCGTAGTTCGGCAAGGGTGCCGGCCAGCTCGACGCCGGTCGCGCCGCCACCGGCGATCGTGATGTTCAGCCCGGAGGCGTTACCTTCCCAGCTTCTGCTCTCCAGCTCCGTCATCAGCCTCTCCCGGAGCGCGACAGCGTCCCGCCGGGTGTAGAGGCTCAGGCTGTACTTGTCGGCCCCGGGGATCCCGAAGAAGTTCGCGCTGACGCCGGTAGCCAGGATCAGGTAGTCGTAGTGGAGCTCGGCCCCGTCGTCGAGCCGGACGATCCGGCGGGCGAAGTCGGCCGCCACCAGCAGGCCCTTGTGAAAGCGCGCACCCGTCTTCCTGGTCACCGACCAGAGCGGGTAGGCCACGTCGGCGGCCGTCAGGCCCGCGGTCGCCACCTCATAAAGCAGCGGCTGGAAGGTGCTGTAGACGTTGCGGTCCACCAGGGTCACCGCTGCTCCGCTGCCCTTGAGCGCGCCGAGGGCCGACAGCCCGGCGAAGCCGCCGCCGATGACGACGACGCTCGGGCCGGCCGGTGACCGGGCGCGGGGATGGCGCTGCGCTCGCCTCATGCTGTCTCCGATCCTGCATCGCTTTCCAGCCTTCAGTTTCGCGTACCCCCCGGAGGCCGGCTGACACCGGTCCGGGCGGCTCTTGCGGTCCGGCTGGGACAGCCGCACGGCCGGGGCCGGCGGAATGCATGTTTAATTCCCGTCAGGCGGGCATCCCCGACTCTGTCCAATCAACGGGTCACCTGGAGGCATCACCGTGACGACAATGTCACTGCCTGATATCGCCGGTTCGGCGACGGACCTGATGGCCGGTACGGAGACGGACCTGGTAACGCGTGACGACCAGGACTTGCTCAGGCTGATCCATGCTCAGCCACGCGGGAGCGCGGTCCGGGCCGAGGCTTGCGAGGTCCTCGTGGTCCGTTACCAGTCGCTCGTGCGCTCGTGCGCCCGCAGGTACCAGGGCAGCCCCGAGTCGGCTGACGAGCTGATGCAGGTCGGCTACGTGGGGCTGATGAAGGCGATCAACCGGTTCGACCCGGAGGTCGGGACGAGCCTGGCACCCTACGCGCTGGCGTGCGTTAGCGGCGAGATCAAGCGGCATTTCCGGGACCGGCGCTGGCAGGTGCGGGTGAAGAGGTCCGCGCAGGAGCTGGTGCTCGAGATGCGCCAGGCCACCGCGGAGCTGGCCCAGCAGTTCCAGCGCACCCCGACCGACGAGGAGCTGGCTAATTACCTGCGGGTGACCCCCGCGGAGGTGCGGGCCGCACGTCGCGCCGACCTGAGCTTCTCGGCCTGGTCGCTGGACGCCCCGCTGTCGGAGGAACCCGAGGCGGCCAGCCTGGCCGAGCTGCTGGGCGCCGAGGATCCGCAGATGGAGCACACGGTGGACATGGCGGCGCTAGAGGCGCACTGGAGCGAGCTGCCGAAACGCCAGCAGCAGATCCTGCTGCTGCGCTTCTACGGCAACATGACGCAGGCCGAGATCGGGCAGCAGCTGGGCCTGTCGCAGATGCACGTCTCGCGCCTGATCACCCAGTCGCTGACGTATCTGCGCGACCGGATGCTCGGCGCCGATCAGGCAGAGATGGTCGGAGGATCATGAGGATCGCAGGCCTGATCATGCTCGCGGCGGGAGCCATCCTGGTCTTCGCGGTGAGCGCGCGGGTACCAGGGATCAGCCTGTGGCTGGCCGGCCTGATCCTCATCGTGACCGGCCTCATCGGGCTGATCGCGCCCTCCGGGGCTGCCGCCTGGGTGCGTCGCCGGGTGCTGTCGCGCGGCGCGGCGGCCGGCCCTGACCTGGGTGCTCCGGCCACGGGCGAGGCTGATGACGTCGGCTACCCGGCTTACCTGCTGCAGGATCCGGCCGTCCTGGCCGCCGAGGTGCTGAACGGAGTCAGGGCCGGCCGGGCCGGGACGGCGGCGGGCGCCGGATCACGCGGCTCGCAGCGCTTCCGCTCCGACGACCAGGGCTGGCCATGATCCGGCTGGCCGCGCGCCCGTGGTGGCTCAGCCGCGTGGTGGCTCAGCCCGTGGTGGCTGAGGCGGCAGCCGACGCACCTAACTTCCGGGGCGGGCGGGCGTCCCCCTCGCTCCCCTCCCGCCCGCCCCGGGACCCACGGCCCGCATCGACTTCGGAGCCCTCGTCGGTTATAGTCCTCGCTAACGGTGTCTACGACGCAGGCACACCCCTCTCCCACGCCGTCACGGCGTTGGTGGCGGTGGATGCTTGCCCGAACCCCCACAGCGCTTCTCGCTGAGCGAGCCTCAGCCAGATAGGCGCGGTAGTTGTTCAGCAGCTACCCAGGGGCTTACCGGATCCCAGAGCGCGGACACCTTTCCCGCTTTTTCCTCGCTGCTCCTCCGCTGCCTCCCCCGTGATCGTCGTGGCGATCCCGAAGGAGGAAGTGTCATGAGGATCGCCCTCGTCACCGGCCATGCCAGCCCCGACCCCGCAGCGCGGCGAGGCATCTCCGCAGATCCGCGCGGCCAGGCCCTCAGGGTGGCCGCACTCGCAGGCACCCTGGCCGACCTTGGTCACCAGGTGACCGTCTATGCCCGTAAAGACTCCCCGGCCCGGCCCCGGTCCGAGGACGCGGCCGGCGTCCGCTTCGAGTACGTGCCGGCCGGCCCGGCGGCAGCCCTGCCGGAGGACAAGCTCCTGCCCCAGCTGGGCGCGTTCAGCGACGCCCTCGCGCAGCGGTGGCAGCAGAACCCGCCTGACGTGGTGCACGCCCACTTCTGGACCAGCGGCCTGGCCGCGCTGGCTGCTACCAGGGGCACCCGGGTCCCGGTGGTGCAGACCTTCCACACGCTGGGCACGCCGCGCCAGGCCACGGTGCCGGCGCCGACGTCGGTGTCGGCACCGGACAGCGTGGTGCGGGCCCGCATGGAGCGGCTCGTGGCCCGCACTGTCCGGTCGGTCCTGGCGGGCAACTCGGCCGAGCTGAGCGAGCTAGCCGGCCTGGGCGTCCCCCGCGCCTCGATCACGGTCGTGCCGTTCGGTGTCGATACCAAGCGGTTCGAGCCGGGCGGCCCGACCGCCCGCCGCAGCAAGCGCCCGCGCCTGGTCGCCGCCGCTCCCTCCTCGGAGGAGCATGGCCTGGACACCGTCATCCGGGCCATGGCCGCCCTGCCGGGCACCGAGCTGCTCATCGCCGGCGGACCGCCGCGCGCGGAGATCTTCGATGACCCGGTGCTGCAGGGACTGGCCCGGCTCGCGGAGCGGGCGGGCGTCAGCGATCGCGTCATGTTCACCGGCAAGATGACCCCGGTCCGGGTGCCCGCGCTGCTGCGCTCGGCCGACCTGTTCGTGCACGTCGCCAGCGACGAGCCGACCGGCATCCTGCCGGTCGAGGCCATGGCCTGCGGCACGCCGGTCGTGGCCTCAGCCGAGGGCGCTGACCAGGACGCGGTGGTCGACGGCGCCACCGGCGTGCTGGTCCGGCCGGGCAACCCCAGCGCGCTGGCCCGGCGCATCCGCCAGCTGCTGTCCAGCCCGATGCTCCTGGAAGGCTTCGGCATCGCCGCCGCGGATCGCGCCAGGAGCCGCTACTCCTGGGAGCGCGTCGGCCAGGAGACCGTCGCCGCCTACGAGCGCGCTAGCTAGGACAAGCGCCAGCAGGGGGCGCTGATCGCCCCCGGGCGTGCCCCCTGCTGGCGTGATGGCGACCGTTTTCCCGCTTATAGCGCGAGAAAACGGTCGTGATCATCCCGCGGGTCAGGCGGCCAGGTCGCGGATCTGCTCGATCAGCGCGACCCGCTCAGCATGCGTGGCGGCCAGCGGCGCGACGTTCAGCGTGGTCACGCCCGACTCACGCATGGCGGCCACGCGCTCGGCCACCAGGGACCGCGGCCCGATGAGCGAGGTTCCCTCCAGCAGCGAGACCGGCACCATGGCCTCGGCCTCCTGCTTGCGGCCGGCCAGGTAGGCGTCCTGGATGGCAGCGGCCTCCTGCTCGTAGCCATAGCGGACCGCCAGGTCGTTATAGAAGTTGCGGCCGCGCGCTCCCATCCCGCCGATGTACAGGGCCAGCGCCGAGCGGCCGAGATCCAGCAGGCCTGCGGTGTCATCGCCGATGGCCAGCCCGGCCTGCGCGATGACGTCCAGCTCCGGCAGCGACGGGTCGCGCCTGGCCAGCCCCGCGGCGAGCGGCTCGGCCCACACCCGGGCGGCCTTCTCCGGGAAGTAGAAGATCGGCTCCCAGGCCTCGGCAAGCTCAGCCGCCATGGCCACGTTCTTCGGCCCGAGAGCCGCGACCACGATCGGGATCCGGTCCCGAACCGGGTGATTGATCAGCTTGAGCGGCTTGCCCAGCCCGGTGCCCTGGTCCGGCGGCAGCGGGATGGTGTAATACCGCCCCGCGTACTCCACCCGCTCGCGCCGCCATACCGCGCGGCAGATCTCGATCACCTCGCGGGTCCGGCCGATCGGCGCGTCGTAGGGCACCCCGTGCCAGCCCTCGATGACCTGCGGGCCGGAAGCGCCGATGCCCAGGACGAACCGGCCGCCGGACACGTAGTCGAGGCCTGCCGCGGTCATGGCGGTCAGCGTCGGCGTCCGCGAGTAGATCTGCAGGATCCCCGACGCCAGCTGTAGCCGCTCGGTCTTCGCCGCGAGGTAACCAAGCTGGCTGACGGCGTCGAAGCTGTAGGCCTCGGGAACGAAGACGATGTCGAGCCCGGCCTTCTCGTAGTCGGCCAGCTCGGCGGCGGTCTCCGCGAAGCCGCCGGAGTAGTTCAGTGCCATCCCGATGCGCATGCTGCCCAGCCTTTCACGCCCGGCTTGCCTGACTGGAGACAGGCGACTGGCCCTGAGCGGTCCGTTATGTATGTCCGGGCATGGTAACCGCAGGCCGGGCCGGCTTCCTAGGTGGTGGCGCCGGGGTCCCGGGCGGCCAGGACCGCGACGGCGCGCAGGGCCAGCTCGTAGGAGACCAGCCCGAAGCCGGCCACGGTGCCGTCGGCCACCCCGGCCACGACCGAGTTATGCCGGAACGACTCGCGCGCCGCCGGGTTGGACAGGTGCACCTCCACCAGGGGCGCGGTGCGCATCGCCAGGGCATCCCGCAGCGCGTAGGAATAATGCGTGAAGGCGGCCGGGTTCAGCACGATCGGCAGCCGCCGGTCGGCGGCCTCGTGCACCCAGCCGATCAGTTCCGCCTCGTCATCGGTCTGCCGGACGTCCACCGCGAGGCCGAGCTGGCCGCCGGTCCCCGCGCATGCCGCGGCGACGTCGGCGAGCGTCGCGGTGCCGTAGATGTCGGGCTCACGGCTGCCGAGCCGCGAGAGGTTGGGCCCGTTCAGCACGAGCACCGTCGGCACGGGGGGCTCCGGGGGGCCGTCCCCCCGGGCTGGCAGCGACATCGGTCAGCTCACCTCCGTGTACGCCTGCTCCAGCAGTTCCTCGGGCGGATCGGCCAGGATGGACGGCTTGGCCAGCCCGTCGAGCACCACCAGCCGCAGCCGCGCTGCGCGGGCCTTCTTGTCCAGCGTCATCGTCGCGCGCAGATCCGGCCACGCGGCGCCCCGGTACCGTGTCGGCAGCCCGACGGCGGCCAGCACCTCACGGTGCCGCCGCGCGGTCGGCGAGTCGAGCCGGCCCGCGAGCCGGCCGAGCGCCGCCGCGTAGGTCATGCCGATCGCCACTGCCTCGCCGTGCCGCATCGTGTACCGCTCGGCCCGCTCGATGGCATGCCCGAGCGTGTGCCCGTAATTGAGCATCTCCCGCTGGTCGGCCTCGCGCAGGTCGGCCGAGACCACGCCGGCCTTCACGGCGATGGCGCGCTCGACGAGTTCTCGCTCGTGCGGCCCGCCCGGCCGGCCGGCGCCGGCCGGGTCGGCCTCGATCAGGTCCAGGATGACGGGATCGGCGATGAATCCGACCTTGATCACCTCGGCCAGGCCACTGACGTACTCGGCCGGCGGCAGCGTCGTCAGCGCCGCGAGGTCGGCCAGCACCCCGGCCGCCGGATGGAAGGCCCCGACCAGGTTCTTGCCCTCGGGGATGTTGATCGCCGTCTTGCCGCCGATGGCCGCGTCGGCCATGCCCAGCAGGGTGGTGGGGACCAGCACGACGCGGACGCCGCGCAGCCAGGTGGCGGCGGTGAAGCCCGCCAGGTCGGTGACCGCTCCCCCGCCCACCCCCACGATCGCGTCGCGGCGGCCGATCTCCCGGGCCGCCAGCCGGGACCACAGGCCTGCGGCCACGCTGATCTCCTTGGCCGCCTCGCCGTCGGGCACGGCCTCGGCGTGCACGGCGTAACCTGCCTGCGAGAGCACCCGCACCGAGGCGCCGGCCAGGGCGTCCTGGCCACGGGCGTGGATAACGGCCACCGCGCGGGCCTCCGGTCCGACCAGCGACGGCAGCTCGCTGAGCACCCCGGTGCCCACGACCACCTCGTAGGGATGGTCACCGCCGACCTGGATCCTGGTGGCGGTCACTGTCCGGGCTGCCGCAGCGTGCCATCACCGGCAGGCCCCGTGGTGTCTGGAGGGCCCGGGTCTTCCAGGAGCGCGGCGACCTCGGCGGCGATCTCCGCCGGCTCGCGGCCGTCGGTAGTCACGGTGATCCGGGCCAGCCCGGCGTAGACCGGCTGCCGCTGCTCGAGCAGGGCCCTGAGCTGCGCACGCGGGTTGATGCCGATCAGCAGCGGGCGCGGCTTGTCCAGTCCCACGCGCTTGGCCAGCTCGGTGAAGCCGGTCTGCAGGTACACCACGCGGTGGCCGGCAAGCAGGGCCCGGGTGCCATCGTCTAGCACCGCGCCGCCGCCCAGGCCGAGCACGTAACCGCGGCCTGGGCCGGCCGCCGGGCTGTCCCGCCCGGCGAGGGCCGCCGCCACCGCCTCGCGCTCGAGCTTGCGGAAGGCCGGCTCGCCGTCCTCGACGAAAATGTCGCTCACCGGCTTGCCCGCGACCGCCTCCACGCTGGCGTCGGTGTCCAGCAAGCCGACGCCCAGCAAGCCGGCCAGCAGCGCGCCGACCGTGGTCTTGCCCGCCCCCGGCGGCCCGATGAGGATCGCCGCCGGGGCCAGCCCCGCAGCCGGGCGGTAGCCGGAGTCCGCGGAGCTGGAGCCGGCGTCGTGCGCGACTGGCCGGGGGGTGGCGTTATCTGCCTGGTCGGGGGTCACCGGATCGTCAGCGCCTTCAGGTAGTTCTCGCAGTTCCGGGCGGTCTCCTCGACCGAGTCGCCGCCGAACTTCTCCAGCGCGGCGTCGGCCAGCACCAGGGCGACCATGGCCTCGGCGACGACGCCGGCCGCCGGCACCGCCGTCACGTCACTGCGCTGGTTAATCGCCCGGGCGGGCTCGCCGGTCCGCACGTCGACCGTGGCCAGGGCGCGCGGCACGGTGGAGATCGGCTTCATCGCCGCGCGGACCCGGACCGGCTCGCCCGTGCTCATCCCGCCCTCGATGCCGCCGGCCCGGTTGGTCAGCCGCCGGATGCCGTCGTCGGTGCCCTCAATCTCGTCGTGGGCTTGCGAGCCGCGCCGGGCGGCCGTCGCCAGGCCGTCGCCGACCTCCACGCCCTTGATCGCCTGGATGCTCATCAGCGCGCCGGCCAGCCGCCCGTCGAGCCGACGGTCCCAGTGCACGTAGGAGCCCAGGCCGGGGGGCAGCCCGTAGACGACCACCTCGACGACGCCGCCGAGGGTGTCGCCGTCCTTGCGCGCCGCGTCGATCTCGGCCTGCATCGCCGCGCTCGCCGCCGGATCCAGGCAGCGGACCGGATCGGCGTCCACCCCCCCCGCGTCCTCCGGCAGCGGCACCAGCCCGTCGGGGGCGCGCACCGAGCCGATCGCCGCCACGTGGCTGACCACCTCGGCGCCGAGCGCCTGGCGCAGGAACCGGCGCGCGATCTCGCCGACCGCGACCCTGGCGGCCGTCTCCCGGGCGCTAGCGCGCTCCAGCACGGCGCGGGCGTCGTCGTAGCCGTACTTCTGCATCCCGGCGAGGTCGGCGTGGCCGGGCCGGGGCCGGGTCAGCGGGGCGTTCCTGGCCTGGGCGGCCAGTACATCCTCGTCGACCGCGTCCGGGGACATCACGGTCTCCCACTTGGGCCACTCTGTGTTGGCGATCCGGATGGCCACGGGGGCGCCCAGGGTGCGGCCGTGCCGGACGCCGCCGGTGAGCTCCACCTCGTCCTGCTCGAACTTCATCCGCGCGCCGCGGCCGTACCCCGCGCGCCGGCGGGCCAGGGCAGCGACGATGTCTTCCGTGGCCACCTGCACCCCGGCCGGCATCCCCTCGCAGATCGCCAGGAGGGCGCGGCCGTGCGATTCCCCAGCGGTCAGCCAGCGCAGCATGCCTCCGATCTTCCCACGCCGCGAGGGCTGGCGTTTGCCCGGCAGGCCATCGGGTATCACCCCGGCGCACGGCGGGAGCCGTCGCCGCAGGCCAGCTGGACAGCGCTGGACCAGGTGCCCCGGGGGGCGCACCGGGGCGACGGCTGCGTGCTTCTCGGGGAGGAAAACGTCCATGCGCCTGTTCAGGTATGCCATCCTGGCGGCCCTGCTCACCGTTCCGGTGCTGGTGGCCGCCGCACCCGCGGCTTATGCCGCGGACTCCATCGGCACCATTCATGCCTGGGTGACGCCGTCGCAGGCCACGCCGGGGGCACGGGTGACGTTCGCGGTGAACTGCGGGCGACAGATGTCCGCCGGGGCGACGCTGTTCGGCACGACGCTCGGGCTGCCCCAGCAGATCCCGATGAGCCAGGACGCCAGCGGCAACTTCAGCATCTCGGTGGACCTGCCCGTCAGTATCCAGGCCGGCACCTACCACCCGAGCATCGACTGCTCGGGAGGCAGTTCCACGACGGTCACGCTGATCGTCACGGCGTTCCCGAGCGGGGGCGGCGCCGCCACCGGCGACGGGACCACCTCGACCACCTCCAGCAACACGCTCCCGGCCGCGGGTATGGTCCTGGTCGGCGGTGGCGCGATCGCCGGCGGCTACGCGCTCCGCCGGCGCAAAGGGCGCCAGCGCGGCTGATCCCGGCGACATGGCCGGGCGGCCCCGGTGGCCAGGCGGCCTGCTGGCGTGCCAGCGGCGTGCCAGCGGCGCTGCCGTGGTTCATCGCGTCGTGAACGTGCGAACACTGCTGTTAGAGCAGCAGCGGATGCGCGGCCATGACACTCGTAGTGGCGGCCCGGGGGCTACGGGGCCAGGGCGATGGCAATGCCCCGGCGCAGCCGCGGGCCGAGCCGGTCCAGGACCGCTGAACCGATCCCGGCGGCCCAGTCTTCGGCGGCGGCGTGCCTCAGCCCGGCGGGCGCCGCCAGCTCGATCAGCAGGTCACCGCCCTGAACGCCGGGCCGGATCGCGAAGCCGACACCCTCCAGGCTGAGCCCGTCGGGGCCGGCCGACTCGGTGAGCACCGCGGCCACGACGTCCCGTACGTCGGGATCCTCATGCGGCAGCGGCACCGGCGTGCCGTCGGCCAGAGCGGCCAGCCGGGCTCCCTCGACCGCCAAGGGCACTGGCCCGGCCACGTCGATCACGACGGCGCAGGAGTCCTCGACGGCGGCCCGCCAGACCGCAGCCGCGTCGGCGGGAATCGGGCGGGCGGAGGGCCGCCACCGGGCCAGCGCTTCCAGGCAGGTGAACGCCGGGATCGCGCGGCGGCCGTCCCGACCGATCAGGGTGGGCAGGGCCATCTCGCTGGCCTTCTCGCCGCCGGCCGCTCCGGCGGCCGCTGGCCCGGCGCCGGCTGGAGGGAAGGGATGCGCGGGACGCTGTCCGCCAGGCTCGGGGCTCTCCGGCGCCAGCGCCGCAACAACCGGCACGAGGAGGCGGATGCCGGCCAGCGCAGTCAGCGCGGCGTGCTCGCTTCCCTCGGCGGCCGCGAACGCCTGGAGCGCAGCCGCCGCCCGGGCATCGGCGGCGCCGTCGTCGTCGCGGAAGCGCTGCCGCGCACTGCCCTGGAACACGGCCCCACTGTAGCGGCGGCAACCGGGCCTCCTGAGCTGGACAGCCCGCACAGCGGAGTTCCGGAAGGTACCCTTGCGCCCGTTACGACCTGGTCAGCGGAAGCACCGAAGCAGTTGAGGACGTATTTCGGGATATGAGAGTCTCATGACACTGCAGGACAGTCTGACCACAGGGGACAGGGTGCGCCAGGTCAATCGGACTCCCATCGCCGTCGAGCCGGGAACGCTGCTGCACAAGCCGATCCCGCCCCGCATGGTGGAGCCATACCTGACTGGTCGGCGGTCCGTCATCGCCGGGTTCGTGCACCGGGTCGCGGACAGCTCCTTCGCTCACCCCGCCGACTACTACCACGCGATGAGCCTGGGTTACGAGGGCTCGGAGTTCACGCCGGACATGGAGGAGCTTTACCTGCTGCGGTGGCGGGCCGTGGGAAGCGAGTCCTACCAGGTCCCTTACTCCGTCGCGCTGGGGGGCGACTGGGCCATGAAGCCGCCGTTCACTGGCACCGGCTACACGGCTGGCCCGGCGCATCCGCTACCTGAATTCTTCACTGACCCCATTCCGGTGCCGGTGGGGGCGGAAATTGTGAGAATCTGTGCCGGACGGGCCGATTTCATCGCCCGGTACGACGGCCAAGTCTGGCTTCGTCCGTCAGGGGGAATCTGACCGATGCGCTACCGGCTCATGGCGACCTACCGAGGGGCGCCCTACGAGGCTGGCATCGGGCCAGCTGACGGCGCCGTGGTGCTGTTCGCCGCGTGCCCGCCACCGGAGGAACTGGGCTTCGAGCCGGCCACCGGCCACTGGCGCAAGGAGCTGCAGATTCAGGACGTGCAGGCGGTGTGGCAGTCCAGGCCCGTCGGGATGTTCCGCGGGGACAGCTGCATCGTCCTGGATGACCTGGGCGACCGGCTGCACATCGGGTACCTGGGACACGACGCCTACCGAGCCGAGCAGCTCGGCTACTGGCAGGTGGACCGCGGCGTCTTCGAGCTCGTCGCCGGCCGGGACGAGGTCACCGACATCGTCGAGGAGCGGACCGACTATCAGCCGGGGATGAGCCCGCAGGCCAGCTACCCGCCGCTGCCGCCCCTGGCCGCTCCGGGGTACGCCCGGCCAGCCGGGCAGCCGTCGTCCGGTTACCCGGCCCCGCCCGAGCCGCCCCGGATGCCGCCCCCGAACGGCGGGGTAACCATGCCGACCGGGGGGTCCGAGCCGCCGCTGCCGCTGGAGGCGCAGGCGATGCGGGCCGCGTCGGCCGCCTCGCGCCGCGACCAGCTGACCGCCCCGGGGCCGGCCGGGCCTGCGCGCGATTCCGGGCTGTACGCCGCTCCGGTTTCCGCCGTGATGCCCGGTTCCCCGCCCGTACCCGCGCCGCGGCCGGGGCCAGTACCCCCCGCCGGGGGCTACTCCGCTGACGGGCTGTACTCCGCGACGGGCTACTCCCCCGCCCCCACGGCCGGGAGCTACGCGCCCGCCGAGACCTACGCACCGGGTCCGGCCGTCGGCACGCCGGCCGCGGCCGGCGCCCCGGCGGCGCCCCCGCTTTCCGGCAGCCCGGCGCCCCGGCGGCGCCGCTCCGGGGAACGGCGGATGGCCACCGAGCGGATTTTCGGCGAGCTCGCCAGCCTGGCGGCCATCCCGGCCGCCTCCTACTCCGTGGGCGAGGAGGTCGACGGGGCCATGTGCCTGCTGGAGACGGCAGACGGCTTCGAGGTCTTCAGCTGCGCCGGCGGGGCCCGGCATGAGGTGCGCGTCTTCTCCGACGAGGAGTCGGCCTGCTTCTACCTGTTCGGCGTCCTGGCGGCGGACGCGGTGCGCACCGGCGGCCTGGTCC
Source organism: Streptosporangiaceae bacterium (assembly GCA_036510065.1). Taxonomy (GTDB): domain Bacteria; phylum Actinomycetota; class Actinomycetes; order Streptosporangiales; family Streptosporangiaceae; genus DASUBV01. The sequence goes on from DATCEO010000129.1 coordinate 157,209, forward strand.
CCGGAGCCGGCCGGGTCCCGGTCGCCGCATCGGTCGCGGACGGCCTCCTGCGGAGGTAAGCACCTCCGCGGCGGGCACGCTCCCCCATGCCTGGCTCCTGCGCGGCTTAACCCGGCCGCCCGCCGGGAAGGATTCCCGCGACGGGTCGCTGGGGGCGGGGGCAGACGATGCGCAGTGTCCGGCGCCGGGCTCCCGTCCGCGCCCGGGGATGGCCATGGCGACATGGCTAACCGCCGTCTGGGGGGTCGCCCGCTGGGTGGCCGCCGCCTGGGTGGCCTGTCCTGGCTCAACCTGACAGCTGTCGTGCTGATCGGCGCGGGAGTGATCATCGCCTTCGCCGGTCACGACACGCTGCGCTGGGCGCCGCCGCCCGTCCCGCCCGCCTGGGCCGGGGGCCGGCCGGCTGATCCGCCGCGGCACCTGGCCGCGGGGCGTCACGCGGCGGCGGAGCGGCTGTCCCCTTCGGTGCCGGTCAGCATCCAGATTCCCGCGATCAGAGTCCGCGCGCAGGTCATCGCGCGCGGCCTGGACCGGAACGGGAGCATCAGCGTGCCGCCGCTCAGGACGCCCTTCGTGACGAGCTGGTACGACCACGGCCCGACTCCGGGCGCACCGGGCGCATCGGTCATCCTCGGCCACGTCGATGCGGCCGGCGTCGGTCCCGCGGTCTTCTACTACCTGGGCAACCTGCGGCCGGGAGACCGGATCTACGTCCGGCTGCACAGCGGCCGCACGGCGATATTCGAGGCCTACTCGATCGCGTTGTACCGCAAGACCAGGTTCCCCACCGCCAGGGTGTACGGCTACACGAGCTGGCCGACGCTGCGCCTGGTCACCTGCGGCGGCAGCTTCGATCCGCGAACCGGCCATTACCTGGGCAACACCGTCGTATTCGCCAGTTACGTTGGCCAGCGCGCCGCTCCCTGAGGTCAGCCCGGCTGCGGCCCTTCCGGCGGCGCGGCGGCGAGCCCGGCCAGGACGGGGCAGGGACCCCGATGCGCGGCGTTTCTGTGATCATCGGGCCGCATGGGTGACGGGCCGGGTCCTACTCGGCACGCGGATTCCTAAACGTGTCATCGGCACTCTCCATGGAATCACTATTCAGCCCGCGCGATAGGCAGCATCCTTGACGCTCAAAGTTCCCCGGCCACCTCCGGAGCGGGGCGGCCGAGAGCCAGGCGGCCGGTCCCGACCGGCTCCCTGGGCGGCCCTTACCGAACCCTTGCGGTGTTGCCGAAGTTCGCACCAGCGAGATTGCGGGGCAGCTATGGTGCAATTGCCGGCGGGGCTGAAGGTCCCCCGCTCCCCAAGCAGCCCCGTCGGCACACTCCTTCTCCGGCCGCCCTAGCAGCCGCGCGGCGGCTGCCACGCTCGCAGGAAAAGGGCACCATGACCGAGCTGACCGCGGAGCCGCTGACGGGCACGCAGCACGACATCGCCGCCGGGGAGTACCGCGCTACGGTCACCGAGCTGGGCGCGGGCCTGCGGCGGCTGAGCTTCCGGGGACAGCCGCTCATCGGCGAGTACGCGGCCGACGAGCCGCCCCCCGCCGGGTCGGGTGAGCTGCTCATTCCGTGGCCCAACCGCATCGATCGGGGGCGTTACTCCTTTGCGGGCGCTACCTATCAGCTGGACCTCAGCGAGCCGGCGGCCGGCAACGCCATCCACGGCGTGACGCGGTGGGCCAACTGGCTGCCGGGCAGCCAGGAAGCCAGCCGCGTGGAGCTGCGGCTGGTGCTGCACGCGCATCCCGGCTACCCGTTCTGCCTGGACCTGTCGGCTAGCTACCGGCTGTCGGCCGATGACGGCCTGACCGTGTCGGTCACGGCGCGCAACGGCGGCTCACGGACCGCGCCCTACGGCACGGGCTCCCATCCGTACCTGACCGCGGGCACGCCGCTGATCGACGGCTGCGAGCTGCGGCTGCCGGCCTCGCGCTGGCTCGCGTCCGACGACCGCGGCATCCCCGTCGGGGACCCGCAGGACGTCAGCGGGACGCCGTTCGACTTCCGCACGGCGAAGGTAATCGGCGACACCCGCCTCGACCACGCTCTGACCGGGCTGAGCCGGGATCCGGCGGGGCGAGCCTGGGCCACGCTGAGCGGGCCCGGCGGCGAGGTCGCCTTCTGGGCCGGGGAGGGCTATCACTGGCTGCAGGTATTCACCGGCGACGCGCTGGAGGCCGGGCGCCGCCGCCGGGCGCTGGCCATCGAGCCGATGACGTGCCCGCCCAACGCCTTCGTGACCGGCACGGACCTGCTGACGCTGGCGCCAGGTGAGAGCGTGACCCGCAGCTGGGGAATCGTAGCCCGTCAGTCCTGAGCCGGGACCGGCGCCGCAGGTCCGCGGGGCTCGTCCGGCGCCAGCAGGCCGGCGATCCGGTCCAGGTCGGCGCGGGTATCGATGTCGTCCGGCCTGCCGGTGTCGCCGCATTCGACCAGCGTGACGAGCTCGGGATGGGCCCGCAGGAACTGCCGGGCGCCGGCGTCGCCGGCCGCCAGCGCGATCACCTCGGCCCAGTGCTCCCGGCCGAGGAGAACCGGGTTGCGCGGCCGCCCGGCGTAGGCGGCGACCGCCACGCTGGCCCCGGCCCGATGCGCGGCGATCAGCCGGCGGACCGACTGCGAGCCGACCAGCGGCTGGTCCACCAGCGCGACGACCGCCGCGGAGCACTGCTCGGGCACCGTCTCCAGGCCCACGGCCAGCGACGAGCCCATGCCCGTGCGCCAGCGCGGGTTATGCACGGTGATCACGCCAGCCAGGTCAACCGCCGTGGCACCGGTCACCACGATGACCGGCCGGGTGCCCCCCGCGCGCAGCAGGGCCGCGCCGCGGTCAGCTAGCGGCCGGCCGCCCACGTCAACGGTGGCCTTGGGCTGGCCGAGCCGGCTGCCCGCCCCGGCGGCCAGCAGGATCCCGGCGACGGGGGCTGCCATTGGCCCAGCCTACGAAAGCGGCCGCCGGCTCAGCGGGCGAGCCCGTCGGTGAGCCGCTCGTGGTGGATCCGGCCGGACGTCGCCGTCAGCGGCTGGCCGGAGCCGCCCCAGCGCAGCTGGATCAGCTCGGCCGCGATCGCCACGGCGGTCTCCTCCGGCGTGCGGGCGCCGAGGTCCAGGCCGATGGGCGAGCGGAGCCGGGCCAGCTCGCCGGAGGTCATGCCGGCCTCGCGCAGCCTGGCCAGCCGGTCCTCGTGCGTCCGCCGGCTGCCCATCGCCCCGATGTAGGCGGCCGGGCGGCGCAGCGCCACCTCCAGCAGCGGCACGTCAAACTTGGGATCGTGGGTCAGGACGCAGATGACCGTCCGGGGATCGGTGCTGATACCGGCCAGGTACCGGTGCGGCCAGTCGGTCACGACCTCGTCGGCGTCCGGGAACCGGGACGCGGTCGCGAAGACCGGCCGGGCGTCGCAGACGGTCACGCGGTAGCCGAGGAACTTCCCGGCCCGGGCTACCGCGGCGGCGAAATCGATCGCGCCGAACACCAGCATCTGCGGCGGCGGCGTGAAGGACTGGACGAATACCGACAGCTCGTCGCGCCGCCGCTCGCCGGCGGCCCCATACTGGCGCACGCCGGTGAGCCCCTGCGCGAGCATCCCGCGGGCGTCGTCATCGACCGCCTGGTCAAGCCGGCCCCCCGAGCCCAGCGACCCGGCGGAGGAGCGCTCGCCGTCGCCCCAGATCAGCCGCCGGGCACCCACCTGGCCCGGGCCGGCGATTACGGTCGCGACCGCCGCCGGCGTGCCCGAGCTCACGGCCGCGGCGATCTCCCCAAGGTCGGGGAACGACGCCCGGCTGACCGGCTCGACGAAGATGTCGATGATCCCACCGCAGGTCAGCCCCACCGAGAAGGCGGTATCGTCGCTGATTCCGTAGCGCTGCAGCACGGGCTGCCCGCTGGCCGCGACCTCGGTCGCCAGCTCATAGACGGCGCCCTCGACGCAGCCGCCCGACACGCTGCCCACCACCTCGCCCGCCGACGAGACCGCCATGGCCGCGCCCGGCTCGCGCGGCGCGCTGCTGAACGTGCGCACCACGGTCGCCAGCCCGAAGGGCTCGTCGGCGTCCCACCACTTGGAGATCATGTCCAGAATGTCGCGCACTAGCCGATCACCTCAAGGTTAGGCGAGACCCGCGCGGGCCGGGCCCGGCGCAGGTGGCGCCGCGTTTGACAGGGTCTGTGCAGCCAGCGTACGTGGCCGGGCCGCAAACCGCATGTGCCCGCCGCGCCACTCGCCCGGCCCGGCTGCGGCGCTCCAGGCCGCCGGAATCGGGCCCGGTGGCCGGCGCCCAGGTGGTTAGGTTAACCTAAGCCACGCGAGGTTAGGTAAGCCTAAGCTTCCCAGCGGACTGCCGGATGAGAAGTAACGGATGAGGAAGGGACGGATGATCACTCGACCCGGCCAGCTCCTGGTGCGGCACCGGACGGGCGCCCGGACCCCGGCCCCGGCCGTGGCGGCACTGGCCCCGGCGGCCGCCCTGGTCCTGGCCCTGTCCGCCTGCGGCGGGTCGCCGGCCGACTCGGCGGCGGCCGTCAGGAAGACCTGCCAGCAGGTCAGCGCCGTGCTGGCGGACGGCCCGGACCCTGTTGCCAATCCGGCCGGCCACGCGGAGGCGCAGATCCTGCCGCTGCGCCAGATCCACGCGCCCGACCGTCGTCTCCGGACCGCGATCGGCCAGCTCGACACCGCCTACCGGCAGCTGTTCGCCAGCAGCGGGCGCAGCAGCGCGGCTACCAGGGCCGCCGCCACGGCCACCAGGAGAATCCATGCGATCTGCCCGGGGGCGGCATCATGAAGCGAACGGCTATGCGGCACGCCGTGAGCAGGCACGAGATCGCCCGGCAGGGGGCGGGGCTGCTGGCCGCCGTGCTGCTGGCCTGCGCGGCCCTGGCGGGCTGCGGCAGTGCCAGCGGCTCGTCCGCGTCCGGGACGCTGACCCTCTACAGCGGGCAGCACGTGCAGACGACGCAGAGCCTGGTCGCGGCGTTCGAGCAGCAGACCGGGATCAAGGTGGCGATCCGCAGCGCGGACGAGGACACGCTGTCCAACCAGATCGCTACCGAGGGCGCGAACTCGCCCGCGGACCTGTTCTACACCGAGAACAGCCCGCCGCTGCAGAACCTGGCTGGCAGGGGCCTGCTCGCGAAGGTCAGCCCGGCCACCCTGAGCCACATCCCCAGGCAGTACAACTCGCCGACCGGCCAGTGGGTGGGGATCTCGGCGCGCACCAGCGTGATCGTGTACAACCCGCGCCTGATCGCGGCCGGCCAGCTGCCGACCAGGATCAGCCAGTTCGCGGACCCGCGGTACAAGGGCAAGCTCGCGATCGCGCCGCAGGAGACCGACTTCCAGTCTGTTGTCACCGCCTATGACCGCGCCTACGGCAGGGCCGCCACGCTCAGCTGGCTCGGCGCGATCAAGTCGAACGCCGCCGGGAACATCTACTCCAGCAACGAGACGGTCCTGTCCGAGGTCAACCAGGGAGCCATTGCATTCGGCCTCGTGAATCAGTACTACTGGTACCGGATGCGCGCAGAAATCGGAGCCGGCCGCACGCACGCGCAGATCACCCATCTCGCCGCGCATGATCCTGGCTACGTCATCGATGTCTCCGGAGCGGCCGTGCTCAAGTCGAGCAAGCACCAGGCCGAGGCGCAGCGCTTCCTGGCCTTCCTGGTCAGCCCGAAGGGACAGGAGATCATCGCCCATCCCGGCACCGGTCCCGGCGAGTCGCTCAGCTTCGAGTACCCGCTGGCCTCCGGAGTCACCACCCTGGCCCCGGAGACGCCGCTGAGCCGGCTCCAGCCCTACCCGATCACCATCGGTGAGCTGGGCACCGGCACGACGGCCATCGCCCTGATGCGCCAGGCCGGCCTGCTGTGACCAGCACCCTCGTGCGGCCGGTCACGGCCCGGCCGCGCCGAGCCCGCCGGCCGGCCGCCCTGACCGCGGTGAGCCTGCTCATCGCGGCACTGCTGGCCCTGCCGCTGGTCTTCCTGCTCATCGAGACCAGCGGCGCCGGGGTGCACAAGGTGGCCGGCCTGATCGCCCGGCCGCTGACCGGCGAGCTGCTGTGGAATACCGTCCAGCTCACCCTGGCCGTGACGGCGCTGTGCGCCATCATCGGCACGGGGGCCGCGTGGCTGGTGGAGCGGACGAACCTGCCCGGCCGCCGGATCTGGGCCGTCCTGCTGGTCATCCCGCTGGCCATCCCTGACTTCGTGGTCAGCTTCGGCTGGGTGTCGCTGTGGAGCTGGGTGCACGGCTTCCGCGGCGCTGTCCTGGTCATGACCCTGGCCGTCTACCCGCTGGTCTACCTGCCGGTCGCCGCCAGCCTCCGGTCCGCCGACCCGGGACAGGAGGAAGTGGCCCGGAGCCTGGGCACGGGCCGGGTGGCCACCTTCTTCCGGATCACCCTGGCCCAGGCCCGCGGCGCGATCCTGGGCGGCTGCCTGCTGGTGGCGCTGGTCCTGCTGGCCGAGTACGGGGCGTTCGAGCTGCTGGGCTACCAGACGTTCACGACCGAGATCTTCACCGAGTTCAACCTGTCCTTCAGCGTCCCCGCGGCGTGCGCGCTCTCCCTGGTCCTGGTCGGGCTCAGCCTCCTGGTGCTCGGTGGCGAGGGCCTGGCCCGCGGCCGCGGCCGGGTGGTCAGGACGGGCGGGGGCACCCAGCGAGTCAGCCCGCCGCTGCCGCTGGGCCGGGCGGCCTGGCCGGCCGTGGCCGGCGTCTTCGCCCTGGTCGTCCTGGCCCTCGGCGTGCCGATCTACGCCAGCATCTACTGGATCTTCCAGGGTGGCATCCCGTCGGTCACCGGCGGCAGCGTGTCCATGCTGGACGCCATCGCGCACACGGCTGCCTACGGCGCCGCCGCCGGCCTGATTGACACCCTGGCGGCCCTCCCGGTCGCGCTGCTGGCCATCCGGCACACTGGCCGCGTCCGGCACTTCCTGGAGCGCAGCACCTACCTGGTGCTGGCCATGCCCGGTGTCGTCATCGGCTTCGCGCTGGCCTACTTCACCGAGCATTACGCGGCCGGGCACGGTTACCAGACCGCGCCGCTGCTGGTGATCTGCTATGCCATCATGTTCTTCCCGCTGGCCCTGGTCGGGGTGAAAGCCGCGGTCGCGCGGGCGCCGGCCAGCCTCGACGAGGTGTCGCGCTCGCTGGGCCTGTCCCGGCTCGCCACCTTGCGCCGGGTCACGCTGCGGCTGGCCGGCCCGGGCCTGGCCGCGGCGTTCTGCCTGGTCTTCCTGTCCGTGGTGACCGAGCTCACCGCCACGCTGCTCCTGGTCCCCACGGGCGTGCAGACCCTGGCCACCCAGTTCTGGCAGTACGAACGGGACAACTCCTACGCTCAGGCGGCCCCGTTCGCCCTGGTCATGATCGCTGTCGCGGCCGTGCCGAGCTATGTGCTCGGCCGCTTCTTTGACCGTTCGGCTAGCGAGCGAGGATAGCCACGTGACCGAGCTGACCGTAACCGGGCTGACCAAGGCATTTGGCAGCCACCCCGTCCTGACCGGGCTGGACCTGACCATCCCGCCGGGCTCGCTGACCGCCATTCTGGGCCCCTCGGGCAGCGGCAAGACGACGCTGCTGCGGATCCTGGCCGGGTTCGACCAGGCCGATGCCGGGTCCGTGACGATCGGCGGCACCACCGTCGACGGCCCGGGCGTGCACGTGCCGCCCGAGCGGCGGCGAATCGGCTACGTGCCCCAGGAAGGCAGCCTGTTCCCGCACCTGACGGTGGCGGCCAACGTCGGCTTCGGCTTGCGGGCGCGCGAGCGGCACGGGCCGCGCATCGACGCGCTCCTGGACTCCGTCGGCCTGGCTGGCCTGGGCAAGCGCTACCCGCACCAGCTGTCCGGCGGCCAGCAGCAGCGAGTGGCCCTGGCCAGGGCGCTGGCCATCCAGCCGACCGTCGTCTTGCTGGACGAGCCGTTCGCGGCGCTCGACGCGCACATGCGGGCCAGCGTCCGGGCCGACGTGCAGGAGATCTTCCGGGCCGCGGGCACCACCGCCGTGCTGGTCACCCACGACCAGGACGAGGCCCTGTCCATGGCCGACCGGGTAGCGGTGCTGCGGGACGGCCAGATCGCGCAGTGCGCGGCGCCGCAGGATCTCTACATCCGCCCGGCCGACCCGCAGCTGGCCGGCTTCATCGGCGACGCCAACCTGCTGGAGGGGCAGGTGGTGACCGGCGGCACGGCGAACGGCGACCAGACCGTCCGGACCATCTTCGGCGAGCTGTCCCTCGCAGCCGCCGGCCGCCCCGGGCTGGCGGCCGGGCCGGTTACCGTGCTGGTCCGCCCGGAGCAGCTGGAGGCGGAGCAGGATCACGCCGCCAACGGCGACGGCACCGAGCGGGGCTGCGTGCGGGGCCGGGTGCTCGCCTGCCACTATTACGGCCACGACGCGGTGCTCCGCGTGCAGCCCGCGGATAGCGCCGGCGTACCGGAGATCATCGTCCGGACGGCTGGCGGCCCGCAGCTCGCGCCAGGCGCCCGTGTCCTGCTCCGGGCCAAGGGCCCCGTCCTGGCCTGGCCTGGCCCCGCAGCTAGCCATCGTGGATGTCCGATCGGTAACCAGCGGGTGTTACCAAAGGGACATCCACGATCGCGTCAGGCGGGTTGCTGGCGGACGGCGCGGAGGACGAGGGCCGTTTCCAGGGCGGCCAGCACGGCCTCCCAGCCCTTGTCTTCCGAGCTGCCCTCGGCTCCGCTGCGGTCCACGGCCTGCTTGATGTCGTCGCAGGTCAGAACGCCATTGCCGACAGGCGTAGCGGTATCGAGCGCCACCCTGGCCAGGCCGTAGGTCACCGCGTCGCAGACGTACTCGAAGTGCGGGGTCCCACCTCGGATAACGGCGCCGAGGCAGGCGACCGCGTCGTGCCGGCGGGCCAGCTCGGCCGCCACCACCGGCAGCTCGACCGCGCCGGGCACCCGCACCACGAGCGGGTCTGGCACGGCGCAGGCGCGCGCCGCCGCCAGCGCCCGTTCCACCAGGATATCGGTCACCTCGGCGTGCCAGCGGGTGGCCACGATGGCCAGGCTGACCCCGGCCGCGTCCACCACCGGGCCTGCGGGCCGGCCGGCGCCGCTCACTGGACGCCGGCCGGGTGCCCGGCGCCCTCCGGCAGCTCCAGCTGGTGACCGAGCCGGTCGCGCTTGGCCATCAGGTACCGCAGGTTGTCCTCCGTCGGCACCACGGGCAGCGCCACCCGGCCGGTCACCTTGATGCCGAAGCCGGACAGCCCGGCGATTTTGGCCGGGTTGTTGGTGAGCAGCCGGAGCGACTCCACCCCCAGGTCGGCCAGCATCTGCGCTCCTGTCGAGTACTCGCGCGCATCCACCGGCAAGCCGAGATCGGTGTTGGCGTCCACCGTGTCAGCCCCGGCGTCCTGGAGCTGGTAGGCGCGCAGCTTGCTGAGCAGGCCGATGCCCCGGCCCTCGTGGCCGCGCAGGTAGAGCACGATGCCGCGGCCCTCCGCGGCGATGGCGGCCATCGAGGCCTCCAGCTGCTCGCCGCAATCGCAGCGGCGTGAGCCGAAGACGTCTCCGGTCAGGCACTCGGAGTGCATCCGGACCAGTACGTCCTCGCCCGGCGTGGTCAGGTCGCCGAGCACCAGGGCCAGGTGCTCGATCCCGTCTACCGAGTTGAGGTAGCCCAGGCCGCGCCACTGCCCGTGCTCATTGGGAATCCGGGTCTCCGCCACCCGGCTGACCATCCGCTCGACCCGCCTGCGGTGCTCGATGAGCTGCGCGATGGTGATCAGCGCCAGGCCGTGCTCGTCGGCGAAGGCCCGCAGCTGGGGCAGCCGGGCCATGGTGCCGTCGTCATTGACGATCTCCGCCACCACGCCGGCCGGCGTCAGGCCGGCCAGCCGGGCGAGATCGACGGCGGCCTCGGTGTGCCCGGGCCGGCGCAGCACTCCGCCCTCGGTGTAGCGCAGCGGGAAGATGTGGCCCGGCCGGACGATCTCGTGAGACTTGGTCGCCGAGTCGGCCAGGGTCCGGATGGTCCTGGCCCGGTCGGCGGCGGAGATCCCCGTGGTGATGCCGTGCCGGGCGTCGACGCTGATCGTGAAGGCGGTGCCCATGTGCTCCTGGTTGTCGGAGGTCATCGGTGGCACCTGCAGCCGGTCCAGGTCCTTGCCCAGCATCGGCACGCAGATCAGCCCGCGCGCGTAGCGGATGGTGAAGGCGAGCAGCTCGGGCGTCGCCTTGCTGGCCGCGAAGATGATGTCACCCTCGTTCTCCCGGCTGGCGTCGTCCACCACGATGACCGCCCGGCCGGCCCGGATGTCCTGCACGGCCCGCTCGACCTCGTCCAGGCCCGCGGCGACCGCCGCCGGGGCCGGCACCTGCGGGGCAAGCTCAGAACTGGTCACAGCTGCCTCCCGGCGAGCAGTCGCTCCACGTACTTGGCGATCATGTCGACTTCCAGGTTGACCACCTCGCCGGGCTGCCTGCTGCCGAGCGTGGTCCGCGCCAGGGTCTCCGGGATCAGGCTGACCTCGATCCACGGTTCACCTGACCACGGGTCGCCTGACGGCGCGTCCTCGTCCTGGGCCGGGCTCAGCGCCGATACCGTGAGGCTCACGCCGTCGACGGCCACCGAGCCCTTTTCAATGAGATAACGGGACAGCTGGCCGGGCACCGAGATCCGCACGACCTCCCAGCCGTCAGCCGGCCGGCGCGCCGCGATGACACCGGTCCCGTCCACGTGGCCCTGCACGATGTGACCGCCCAGCCGGCCGTCGGGCCGCATCGGCCGCTCCAGGTTGACCGGGGCCCCCGGCGCCAGGACGCCCAGGCTGGAGCGATTCAGGGTCTCCCCCATCACATCCGCCGTGAACTGCCCGTCGCCGGTGAGCGTCACCGTCAGGCAGACGCCGTTAATAGCGATGGAATCCCCGCGCCTGGCGTCGGCGGTCACTTCCGGCCCGCGCACCGTCAGCCGGGCGCTGTCGGTGCCCCGCTCGATGGCGACGACCTGGCCCAGCTCTTCCACGATCCCGGTGAACAACCTGTCCTCCTCCGGAGCCTCACTGTCCTCAGGCTCCGGGGATGCGCGAGAGCGCAGCGCGGCACGCACTGCCGGACCCGGATCACCCGGGCGGCCCTGCTGCGCGCGTGCTGCCTCCCATCCGGACTTTCACCGTCGGTCCCGGAATTTCACCGGATCAGCTAGCCGATGGCCTCGGCCAGGTCGCGGACTGTCACCGCCGGCTCGGAGTTTCACCGACCCCGGAGCACGCTTAACTCGCTAACCAGTGTGCCATGCCCGGTATTCCGCGCTTTCGGCCGCCCGGCGCATGCGCAGGGAGCGGCGCCCTCAGCGGGCGCCGCTCCCTTTGCGCAGTCCGCCTCCCGGATAACGCGGAGGGCGGGATGACCAGCTAGACCGTGCTCCGGCCCCGCCGGGTGAGGGCGTCGACCGTGACGGCCGCGAGCAGGACCAGGGCCGTCCACATGAGCTGGGCGGACGGGGACAGGCCGAGCAGCTGGAGGCCGTTGGCGATCACGCCCACAACCAGGCCGCCGAGCAGGGCATCCATCATCTTGCCCCGGCCGCCGAACAGGCTCGTCCCGCCGATGACCGCGGCGGCCACGGCGTTGAGCACGTTCTGGCCGCCGTTGACGCCGCTGGAGATCGAGCCCAGGTAGGAGGAGAGGATGATCCCGGTGATCCCCGCGGTGAGACCGCACAGGGCGAACGCCGCCACGCGGATCCGGTTGGTGTTGACACCGGCCCGCCGGGCTGCCTCCGCGTTGCCGCCGATCGCATAGATGTAGCGACCGAACCTGGTGCGGCTGAGCAGCGTGCTGTAGAGGACCAGGATCGCCAGCACGACCAGGACCACCCACGGCAGCCCGCGCACCGCGAGCAGGAGCGTGCCGCGGTTGGTGTTCCCCACTAGCACCACCACGACGCCGGCGATCGCGACAACGGCGATCTTCAGCAGGGTGATGGACAGCGGCGGAGCGACCAGGCCGGCGGCGCGCCGCCGGTAATCGCGCAGGTACATCATCAGTCCGGCCAGGGCGACCAGCACGATCATCACGATCCAGCTGGCGGTGGCGCTGAGGGCGCCGCCCTCGATGTCGTTGAGGACCGTGCTGTTCAGCCTGATGACACCGCCGTTGCCGATGCTGCCGGTGGCGCTGATCAGGAAGAGCAGCACGCCTGACAGGCCGAGGCTGCCGGCCAGCGTGACCACGAAGGAGGGCAGCCGGAGCCGGGTGATGATGAAGCCCTGCAGCGCCCCGTAGGCTCCGGTCGCGGCCAGCGTCACGAGAACGGCGGCCCACCACGGGTAGCCCTTGGCCACCATGTACAGGGCGATGACCGCGCCGCAGGCCGCCGTGAAGCCGGCCGCCAGGTCGATCTCCCCGAGCAGCAGGACGAATACCTCGGCCATGCCCAGGGTGATGATGAAGGCGGCCTGGGTCATCAGGTTGACCAGGTTGCCCGCCGACAGGAACAGCGAGCTCTTGACCTGGAAGATCAGCACGATGACGATCAGGCCGATGATGACCGGCAGGGCGCCGCTTTCCCCGCTGCGGATCCGCTTGAGCCAGATCTTTCCGTAGTCGGCCACCGAGTTGGCGACCAGGTCAGCGGGTGCCCCGGCCACGACCGCGGCCTCTTCAGCTTTAGCCGAGCCCGGCGGGAAGTCAGTGCCGACCGCGCCCTTGTCGGCCTCGGGATTCTTGGATGCCAAAGGTCAGCCCTCCGGGCCGCTGTCGAGGGTGCGGGCAGGGCCGTTTTCGCCGCGCGTCCGGTGGGAGACGCCCGACGTCATCAGGTCCACTGCCGAGGCAGTGTCATAGTCGGAAATCGGACCGACCGAGACAAGCTGGCCGAGGTACAGGACCGCGAGGCGGTCGGCGACCTGGAACACGTCGGTCAGGTTGTGCGAGACCACGAGCACGGCGATGCCGCGCTCGGACAGCCGCTTGATAAGATCGAGCACCAGCTCGGTCTGCGAGACCCCCAGGGCCGCCGTCGGCTCGTCCATGATGACGAGCTGCGCCTCCAGCATCACGGCCTTGGCCACCGCCACGGACTGCCGCTGACCGCCGGACAGCGAGCCGACCGGCTGGCGGATGTTCCGTACCGTGACGACCCGCAGGTCCTTCAGCGTCTGCTTGGCCGTCTGCTCCATGGTCACTTCGTCCAGCAGCAGATGCCGCCGGACCTCGTGCCCCAGCAGCATGTTCTGCACGATATCCAGGTTGTCGCAGAGCGCCAGGTCCTGGTAGACGGTCGCGATCCCGGCCGCGGTGGCGTCCCGCGGGCTGCGGAAGTGGACCGGCCGGCCCCGCCAGACCACCTGCCCCCCGGTGGGCTCCCAGATCCCGGCGATCGTCTTGATGAGGGTGGACTTGCCCGCCCCGTTGTCTCCGACCAGGGCAGTAACCTGCCCCGCCGGAATGTCGAGGTCAACCCCGCTCAGCGCCTGCACGGGGCCGAAGCTCTTGCCGATGTCGCGCAACTGCAGCAGGGGCTGATCGATGGTTGCTGCTTCCTGGCCGGCGCCGGACGGAGCCCGGCCCGCGTGCGCGGGCCGGGCTCCGTCTCCGGGGCTACCGGTCACTGCTGGTGTCCCGGATAGTCATGCCACTCCATTCGTCAGCCCGAGATTCCCGCGGCCTTGCACGGCGCGGCGTACTTGCCCGTGCACAGCTGAGAGGCCGGGACGAACTTGTCCGCGATCACCGTCGCGTTCATGTTGGTCGGGGTGACCCACGTCGGGGTCAGCAGCACCGAGGAGACCGCGGTCTTGCTGGTGGAGTCCTGCGTGGTGCCGTTGACGAAGGCCGCGGGCGGGGTCTTGCCGGCCCGCGCGTACATGGCCAGCGCCGCGGCGGCCTGGGCCTCCAGGTAGATCGGCTTGTAAACGGTGCCGCACTGGTAGCCGAGGAGGATGTTCTGCAGCCCGGTCAGGGTGGCATCCTGGCCGGTGGTCGGGAAGGTCTTGGCCTTGATGCCCTTGCCCTGCAGGTAGTGGATGATCGGCGCGCCGTTCTCGTCGTTCGGGATCAGCGCGGCGTTGATGTTCGGGTGCGCGGTGAGCTGCTGCTGGAACTCACTCAGCGCGGTCGGCGGGTCCCAGGTCCCCGCGGGGTTGCTGACGTTCTTCCAGCCCGAGCTGAAGTGCGGGGCCAGCACCGCGTCGTAGCCCTGCGCGAAGAGCGTCGCGTTGTTGTCGGTCGGGGCGCCCTTCATCACGATGACCTGCGGGCTCTTGAGATGCCACGCAGCGACGCAGGCGACCAGGCCAGCGCCCATCTTGGTGCCGACCAGGACGTTGTTGAAGCTGACGTAGTACTTGCGGGTGCCGCCGAGGGTCAGCCGGTCGTAGTCGATCACGGCCACGCCGTGGGACTTGGCGTAGGACTCGATGTGGGCGCCGACGCCCGAGTCGAGCGGGTCCACGACCAGGACCGTCGCGCCCTTGGTGATGGCCGTCTGGGCGTCGCTGAACTGGGTCGAGTCGCTGCCCAGGGCGTTCTGGACGGTGTACTGCGACGTCGAGAGCCCGGCCTTCTGGAAGGCCTCCTTCAGGTACGGGGCGTCAAACTCGGTGTACCGCGTCGAGGAGACGGTGTCCGGCAGGATCACGGCGATGTTGCCCTTGCCGGCGGCGACCAGGGGCTGCAGCGCCGACATGGCCGTGAAGCTGTTGTTGAGCGAGGTCACCGAGATCGACGGCACGGCGGCGGCACTCGAGCTGGAGCCGCCGGCCGCGCTGCTGGAGGAGGAGCTGCTGCTGCAGCCCGCGATGACCAGCGCCGCGCTGGCCGCTATGGCCGCTGCAGCGGCTGATTTCGTAACTGAATGCAAGAAAACCACCTCGTTGATGGGCGGAACGATTCGGATCCGCGGCCGCTGTCGAGCCCGCATGACCGGTCGCCGCTGAGACAGGAACCTCTTGAGCAAACCTTAGGGCGCATTGGGTGAACGTCTCCGTTAACATCCCGGTAACCGCGTGAAAATTTTGTAAACGACAGAACTGCAGGTCAGGGACTCAGCATCGGATAATCCGGCGCTGCTGGCACCCAATCGGGTAAATCTGCCGCGATTCTGTAACCTGCCCGTGGCTGAGTCAAGATAATTGGCACTCCCCCATCGGTCTCCAGCTTCGCCCGGAGCCGTCGGACGTAGACCCGGACGTACTCGGTCTCGGTCTCGTACCCGTGGCCCCACACCCGGCGCAGCAGGTGGGCGTGCGTCAGCAGCTTCCCCCGGTTGACGGCGAGCTCGCGCAGCAGCGCGAACTCGGTCGGCGTCAGGTGGACGGCCTGGCCGCCCCGGGTCACCTGCTGCGCGGCGAGGTCCATCCTGAGGTCACCGATGATGATGACCGTCGGCGTGCTCTCCGGCGCCACTGCGGGCCTGGTCCGGCGCAGCGTCGCGGTGATCCGCGCCAGCAGTTCCTCGATGCTGAACGGCTTGGTCATGTAGTCATCGGCGCCCACGTTCAGCGCGGTGACCTTGTCCCGCTCGCCGCCGCGGGCGGAGACCACGATGATGGCCACCGCGGACCGTTCGCGGATCTGGCGGCACAGGTCAAACCCGTCGATTTCCGGCAGCATGAGATCCAGCAGCACGATGTCCGGGGCCTCGGTCTCCAGCAGCCGCAGGGCGCGCAGGCCGTCGGCGGAGACAACGGTGTCGAAGCCGCGGACGGCCAGGTTCGACCTGATCAGGTCCACGATGTTCGGATCATCCTCGACCACGAGCGCACGTGTCCTGATCGCCTCGTCATGCACTGGGGGCGACTCCGATCTGCTGCTGGCCCGCGGGCCGTGTCCCTGCCTGGGTGGCCTTGACCGCGGGCGCCCTGGCGGCAGGCTCGGGCGCCGTGACGGCGGGCGCGGGCGCCTTGACCGCGGGCCGGGACGCCTTAACCGCGGGCGCCTTGACAGCGGGCGCCTCCACGGGCAGCCGGATGCTGAAGCAGGTCCCGCGCTCGGCTGGCGCCAGGGCGATCTCGCCGCCGTGCGCGACCACGATGCCGCGGGCGATCGACAGGCCCAGGCCGGCGCCGGAGGTCAGGGTACGGCGGCGGCGGGCCGGCTCGAACGGCCCGGCCAGCAGGTCCGCTGGCAGCCCGGTGCCGTCGTCGGCCACGCTGACCAGGACGTCAGCGGGCCCGCCGGTCCGCGCGGTGATCGTCACCGTGGTGCCCGGCGGGTTGTGCCCGAACGCGTTGCTCAGCAGGTTGACGAAGACCTGCTCGAGCCGGTCGTGGTCGGCCCAGACCACGGGCAGGCCGGGATCACAGGCCACCGCCACCAGCGGCGCGGCAGCCGGGGGCAGGCAGGCCACGGCCGCGTCCACCACCAGCGAGATATCGCACCAGTCTCGCTGCAGCCGCATGATCCCCGACTCGATCGCGGAAAAGTCCAGCAAGTCGTCCACCAGCCGGCCCAGCCGCGCCGACTCGGCCGCGATGCGGGCCAGGAACCGCTGCTGCGACTCCCCGTCCCAGGTCACGTCGGTCTGCAGCAGGCTGGAGGCATAGCCGCGGATAGCGGTCAGCGGGGTGCGCAGCTCATGGCTGAGCCGGGACAGGAACCCGCGCTGCAGTTCCTGAGAGCGCCGCAGCGCCACTGCCTCCTGGTGCGCCACCCACGCTTCCTCGCGCTCCAGGGCCAGCTGCAGCGAGTGCGCCGCGTCCTCCAGCAGCGCCTTGGCGTCGGCGGGGGGCAAGCCGTGCGGCCAGCTGGCCACCAGCGCGGCGCCGCCGCCCGGGGCAGCGAACGTCACGGTCAGCAGCCGCCCGCAGTCACCATTGCCCCGGTGCACGGCGACATCGTCGCGGCGCAGCACGCCGAGCACGCTCGCGGCGGCATCGAGCAGCCCGGGCGAGGCGCTCTGCGGCGCCGGGCTCCCGGCAGGCCGGCCTTCCGCGCGCCTGGCCAACCCGCGGCAGCGGGACAGCTCGCCCGGCGCCCTGGTCACCAGAGCCACCTCGGCGGCCTGCAGGCCGTGCCGCAGCGACTGCAGGGCCACGCTGAGACCCTCGGTTACGGGCAGCGGCCCGGCCAGGGTCTCCAGCATCTCCCGGATGGTCTCCAGCACCCGGTTGCGGGTGGTGACCTCCTCCAGCAGCCGGTCCCGCTCGATCGCCCCGGCCGCGTAGCCCGCGTAGAGCGTGACTAGTTCCAGGTCATCGCGCTGCGGCCGCCCGGCGATCCCGCGCAAGACGGTAATGACCCCGACCAGGCCGCCCGGCCCGAGCACCGGCACCGACCAGGAGGCCGCCACCTTGGCCGTCCGGGCCAGGTCGCCGAACGTCGCCCAGCTCAGGCCGGCCCGCGCGCTTTCCTCGATGACCGGCGCCTGGCTCGCCGCGGCCAGCCCCACCGGCCCGCCGGCGGCTCCGGTCGGCAGCCGGGACCAGGCCGATTGCAGCGTCGCCGGCAGCCCCAGGGAGGCGTTGCACACCAGCGAGTCACCCTCTACCAGGTGGATGCACAGCCGCTCGCTGCCGAGCGCGGCGCCCAGCGCCGACAAGATCAGCGACAGGCTCGACGAAGGGTCGGCGGAGACCAGCCGGTCGGCCAGCCCGTGCAGGCGGGTGAGCTGGCGGCGGGCCGACGAGTCGACCGCCTGGCCGGACAGCAGCGCCACCACGTCGTCGGGGTGCACCTCGCCGGGCCGGACCTCCGCGACCACCCGGCCGTGCCGGAGCACCACGATGCGGTCGGCCATCCGGAACATCTGATCGATGTCGTGGCAGGCCAGCAAGATCCCGGTGCCCTGGTCGCGGAGGGCGGTGATCATCTTCTCGACCTGCTTGGACACCCGCACGCCCAGGGCGGCGGTGGGCTCGTCCAGCAGCAGGACCCGGGGCGCCCGGGAGATCGCCCTGGCCACGGCCACCAGCTGGCGCTGACCGCCCGACAGGGACCGCACGCTGCGGGTGGTGTCCCGCAACGGCACGCCCAGCCGCGCCAGCAGCTCCCGGGCCTCGGTGTGCATGCGCACGTCAGAACGGAGGTGCCAGCGGCGCTCGCGGCCGAGCATGAGGTTGGCCGCGATGTCGAGGTTGTCGCACAGGGCCAGGTCCTGCCAGACCACGCCGACACCGTGCCGGCCGAGTGCCGCCGGATCGGCGGGCATGACCTTGCCCTCCATCCGGACAACCCCGGCGGATGCCTCGATGTCGCCGCCGATGCAGCGCACGAGCGTGGTCTTGCCCGCGCCGTTCTCCCCCGCCAGGGCGACGATCTCACCCGGATGGACGGTGAGGCTGACACCGTCGAGCGCGCGAACCGGGCCGTAGCTCACCGCGAGGTCCGCTACCGACAGCAGCGGCCTCGCGCTCGGCACATCAGGCAGCGAGGCGGCGGACATGTCCCCCATTGTGGCCGCTAGCCGCCGCGTCCACCACTTGAGGGAGGCAGGTCAGGGGTCGGCAGGGCCGCCGAGGGCGGCCAGCCGCCCGGCCAGGAAGGCCCGCTCGGCGTCGTTCTCGGCCAGGGCCAGGGCGGCCTGGTAGGCCCGGGCCGCCTCCTGATCGCGGCCCTCGCGGCGCAGCAGGTCGGCCTTGGCCGCGGGCAGGTACCGGTAACCCGCCAGCCGCTTGTCGTGCGCCTCGAGCTCGTCGATCTGGGCCAGCGCGGCGGCCGGGCCGGCCACCATCGCTAGCACCACGGCCCGGTTCAGCGCCACCACCGGCGAGGGCCACGCCTTCAGCAGCTCGTCGTAGAGCCCCAGCAGCTGCCGCCAGTCGGTCGCCTCGTAGCTGGGCGCCTCGGCGTGCACCGCGGCGATGGCCGCCTGCAGCGCGAACCGGCCGGGCCGGCCGCCGCGCAGCGCGCCGAGCACCAGCCCGGTGCCCTCGGCAATGGCCGCCTGATCCCAGCGCGTCCGGTCCTGCTCCGCCAGGAGCAGCAGCCGGCCGTCAGGGTCTAGCCGGGCCGCCCGCCGGGCGTGGGTCAGCAGCAGCAGCGCGAGCAGCCCGCGGATCTCCCGCTCGTCCGGCATCAGCTCGCCGACCATCCGGGCCAGACCGATCGCGCGCTCGGCCAGGTCGTCGCGGGCCAGCTCGGCACCCGCCGGCGCCGTGTGCCCGGTCGTATACAGCAGGTGGATCACCGTCAGCACCGCGTCGAGCCGGTCCGGAAGCTCCGGCGCGGCCGGCACCCGGTAGGCGATCCGCGCGGCCGCGATCTTCTTCTTGGCCCGGGTGACCCGTGCGGCCATGGTCGCCTCCGACACCAGGAACGCGCTGGCGATCTCGGCGGTGGTCAGGCCGCACACCAGCCGGAGGGTGAGCGCGACCTGGGCCTCCCGGGCCAGCGCCGGGTGGCAGCAGGTAAAGACGAGCCGGAGCCGGTCGTCGTCGATCACGTCGTCCTGCCCGGCGGCTGGCGGCTGCGGCCCGGGCTCCGGCTCTGGCTCGACCAGCAGCGGCAGCTTGGCGCGCAGCGTCTTGTCCCGGCGCAGCGCGTCGAGCGCCTTGCGGCGGGCCGCCGTGGTCAGCCAGGCGGCCGGGTTGTCCGGCACGCCCCGCCGCGACCACGCGTCCAGCGCCGACACGTAGGCGTCCTGAACGCATTCCTCGGCCACATCGAGATCGCGCACCACGCGGGCCGTCGCCGCGAGCACGAACGCCCACTCGCGCCGGTGCGCCTCGGCTACGGCCGCCCCCGCGTCCGCGGTGACCGCCTCTGAGCTGGCCGCGTCCGGGCTGACCCCGGCCGGGCCAGGGCGGCCCGCGGGGGCCGACGAATCGCCGGCCCCCGCCCCCGCTACCGGGCCTACCTGCTCGGTCACCAGCCCTGCTTAGCCGCCGGAGGTGTCCATCACCGGGCGCACCTCGACGCCGCCGTACGGCGCCGGGCACAGCTTGCCGATGTCGAGTGCGTGGTCGAGGTCCCGGGCCTCGATCACGTAGTAGCCGCCGAGCGCCTCCTTGGTCTCGGCGAACGGCCCGTCCGTCACGACGTCGCCGCGAATCGAGGTGGCGGTGGCCGTCGGCTGCAGCGCGTCGCCGCCGACGATCTCGCCGCCCAGCTCCTCCACCTGCTTGGCGAACCTGCCGTGGGCCTCCATCGCCTGCTGCCATACCTGCGGCGTGGCGTCGACGTACGAGCTCTCGTTCTCGTAGATCAGCACTAGGTACTTCGCCATCAGAGCCTCCTTGAGCCTGGCGTTCCTGGTCTGGTACTGGTCCCGGCGAGCACGTCGCCTCTGCGCCCCAGGTTCCCGGGTAGCGGGACCAGCTGTTATCCCGACGAGCGAGATCCCGCGAATCGACAGCGTCTCGCAACATTCCGGTTCTCACCACTCACCGGGCCGCCGCCATCTCCTGGCCAGTCCCGATCACCACCGTTTTGGTGAGCTATGTGAGCAAGAAAGCTGGTGATCAGGCAGCGACCAGGCCCGGCCACGCGGCAGGCCCGCAAGGTGCCGCGACCGGTGCGGGCGCACTGGCCGCGAGGAGCCGTTACCTCATGAATGTCGGCATCCTGGCCGCCGTGGCTGGCCCGGCCGGCCTGGCAGCTAGGCCGATCCGGCGGCTGGCTGGCCGGCGGCGGCGCGCAGCGCCTTCACCCGGCTGGCCGGGTCGTCCGAGCCGAACACGGCCGAGCCCGCGACGAACATGTCGGCGCCGGCCTCGGCGCAGCGGCCGATCGTCTCCTCGGTCACGCCGCCGTCGACCTGCAGCCAGATCGACCCGCCGCTCGCGCGCAGCAGATCGCGCGCCCGGCGGATCTTGGGCAGGACGATATCGAGGAAAGGCTGGCCGCCGAACCCGGGGTCGATGGTCATCACCAGCAGCATGTCCATCTCGGGGAGCAGGTCAGCGTAGGGCTCGACCGCAGTGGCGGGGTTGATGGCCAGCCCGGCCCGTGCGCCCGCGGCCCTGATGGCCCGCAGGGTCCGGACCGGCGCGCTGGCCGCCTCGGCGTGGATGGTGACGTTGCGCGCGCCGGCCTCGGCGTAGGACGGTGCCCACCGATCGGGATCCTCGATCATGAGGTGACAGTCAATCGGGAGTCGCGCGTGCCGGAGCAGCGCCTCCACCACGGGCAGGCCAATGGTCAGGTTCGGCACGAAGTGGCCGTCCATCACGTCGACGTGCAGCCAGTCGGCTACAGCCGAGACCGTCTCCGCCTCGTCGGCGAGCCGGGCAAAATCCGACGCCAGCAGGCTGGGCGCAATCTGGACCGTCATGTGGTTGCCGCCATCAGAGCCGAGTGTAGGACGCCGGCGAGGTCGGCGCCCGCACCGCCCCGGTCAGGCCGGGGACTGGGGACTGCGGGCGGGTTCGCGCAGCGGACAGCGGCGCGCGAGCCGCGGCGGTAGCCTCACCCGTGACGCAGCGCCGCGACCACGCACCGCGGTATCGCGCCGCCGGGACCACGGCCGCCCCGCGGCTACGGCGGCCAGAATGTCACTGCCCGCCGCTACCGTTCGATTAAGTATTCGAATCTTCGACTGGCGAGGAGGCCCCACTTGACCACCGAGGCGCCGGATAAGCTGCTGGACCGGGTGCGCAAGCTGCTGGCCAAGGCAGAGGACGAGAGCTGCACGCCGCCGGAGGCGCAGGCGCTGACGGCCAAGGCCGCGGAGCTGATGGCGAAGTACGGCATCGACCGGGCTTTGCTGGCCGCGGTCCGGCCGGAGACCGACGCGCCGGGCAGCCGGTTCGTGGAGATCGACAATCCGTGGGGCCGGGTCAAGGCGCACCTGCTGTGCGGGCTGGGGTCGGCTTTGCGCTGCCAGTGCATCATGATCACCACGCGGGGCGGGCTGCGGATCCACGTGTTCGGCTACGAGTCCGACATCGAGCGCACCGACCTGCTGTACACCTCGGTGCTGATCCAGATGTGGCACGGCCTGGCCGGGGCGCGGGTCCCGGACCGGGCCAGCCCGCGGTCGTGGCGGCGGTCCTGGCTGCTGGGGTTCGCCGCGGCGGTGATCTCCCGGGTCCGGCTGGCCGAGCAGGCCGCCCGGGCCCGCGCCGACCAGGCCGGCCCGCCGGGCGAGCCGTCGCGGGCGGCG
Organism: Streptosporangiaceae bacterium; assembly: GCA_036510065.1. Taxonomy (GTDB): domain Bacteria; phylum Actinomycetota; class Actinomycetes; order Streptosporangiales; family Streptosporangiaceae; genus DASUBV01. Next base: position 179,242 of record DATCEO010000129.1, read on the forward strand.
CTGGTGCTGGCCGACCGGTCGCTGGTCATCCGCCGCCAGGTCGAGCAGGAGTACCCGGTCACCCGGACCGCGCGGCTGACCTACAGCGGATCGGGGTACGGCGCGGGCTATGAGCAGGGCCAGCGCGCCGACATCGGCAACCGCCGGGTCGCCCGGCCAGGCGGCCGCGCGCTCACCGGCGCCGGCAGCTAGCCCTCGGCAGCGGCGCAGGGACGGGCTGGCCAGCTCAGGGGCCTGCGCGGCTCAGTGGCGCCCTGTGCAGGTCAGGAGCGCCCTGTGCAGGTCATGGGCGCCCGTGCAGGTCATGGGCGCCAGGTCGGGAGCGCACCTGCTCAGCCGCCGGCTGCGCGCCGGAGCAGAGCGAGGAAGATCGCGTCGGTGCCGTGCCGGTGCGGCCAGAACTGGGCGTAGCGGCCGTGGGGATCCGGGCAGGCCAGGCCGGGCACCTCCGCCAGGACCCCGGGGGCGTCGAGTACCTCGATATCCCGCCGGGTCGGCAGCACATCGGCCAGGACATCCCTGGTCTCGGCCAGGTGCGGCGAGCAGGTGACGTAAGCCACGACGCCGCCGGGCCGGACCGAGTCCAGCGCCGTGGTCAGCAACCGCCGCTGCAAGCCCGCCAGGCCGCTGATGCTGTCGGGCGAGCGCCGCCAGCGCGCCTCGGGCCGGCGGCGCAGCGCGCCCAGGCCCGAGCACGGGACGTCCGCGATGACCCGGTCAAAGGTCCCGGGCCGCCAGGCTGGCCGCGTCCCGTCGGCCACGACGACGCCGGCCGCCCGGGTGGCGCCGACGGCCTGCGCCACACCCGGGGCCAGCCCAGGATCCGGGGCCAGCGCTGTGTCCGGGACCAGCACGGCGCCGACGGCGGACTGCACGAGCCGGGCCCGGTGCGGCCGCAGCTCGGCCGCCACGAGCCGGGCCCCTGAGCGAGCGGCCAGCCCGGCCAGCAGCCGGGCCTTGCCGCCCGGGCCCGCGCACAGGTCCAGCCACCATTCGCCGTCGCGAGCGCCGAAGTCATCCCCGGCGCGAGCGGGCACGTCTACCCGGGCCAGTGCGATGGCGGCGAGCTGGCTGGCCTCATCCTGCACGCCCGCGCGATGCTGGGCGACGGCCGGAATCCGGGCCGGGTCCCCCTCGCCGAGATACGCGCCGAACTCCGACCAGCGGGCCCGGGGGGCGCCGGCCGCGGTGAGCTCGCCGGGCCCGGTCAGGCCGGGGACGGCGCACAGGGTTACCCGCGGGCGCTCGCCATCGGCGGCGAGCGCGGCCTCGGTCTCGGCCAGGTCGCCGTCCGGGTCCTCGCCCAGCGCTTCCCGTAGCGCAGTGACGATCCACGCCGGGTGGCTATAACGGATCGCCAGGTGACCGGCGAGGTCGTCCGCGCGGGTCGGCGCGGCGATATCCAGCCAGGCCTCGAGGTCACGGGTCGCGACGCGGCGCAGGACGGCGTTGACGAACCCGGCCGGGCGCGGTCCGACCACCTCCCGGACCAGGTCAACCGAGGTGGCCACGGCGGCGTGCGGGGCGACCCGGGTGGCCAGCAGCTGATGAGTGCCCAGCCGCAGGATCTCCCGCACCGCGGGCTCGAGCGTGGCCAGGCTGCGATCGCTGCAGACGGCGAGCACGGCGTCGTAGGTGCCGAGGCCGCGCAGCGTGCCGTAGCTCAGCTCGGTGGCCAGCGCGGCGTCGCGGCCGGTGAGCCCGCGCTGGGCGAGCGTGGCCGGCAGGAGCAGGTTCGAGTAGGCATCCCGCTCGGCCACGGCGCACAGCACGTCGCAGGCGGCCCGGCGGACCGGGTCGGCCCGGCCACGGCGCCGGGGCCGACCGCCGCCGGGCTGCCGCGGCGGCGGGGCCTGGGGGCGGCCCTGGCCCCGTCCGTCCCTGCCTCGCGCGGCGTGGCCCTGCCCGCCCTGACCCTGCCCGCCCTGACCCTGCGCGCCCTGACCCTGCGCGCCCTGGCCCCGCGGGGGCGCTGGACCGGCCACCTAGCCCAGCACCGCCTGGCGGTCCTGCAGCCGCAGGCCACGGGCCCAGTCGGTGGCCGGCATCCGCCGCTTGCCGTCGGCCTGAACCTCGCCCAGCTGGACCGGCTGCGTTCCGGTTCCCACGAGCACCCGGTCCCGGAGCACCCGCAGCTCGCCGGGGCCGGGTACCGGCTCCGGCGAGGCGTCAGCCGACACCACCGGGCCCAGCTTGATCCTCGTCCCGTCGAGCCCCGTCCACGCCCCCGGCGCCGGCGTGCAGGCGCGGACGAGCCGGTCCACGGCCCCGGCTGGCAGCTTCCAGTCCACCTCGGCGTCCGCGGTAGTGAGCTTGGGCGCGAAGCTGACTCCGTCGGCCGGCTGCGACCGGGCCTCGAGCTCGCCGGTCTCGATCATGTCCAGGGTGGTGACCAGCAGCCCCGCGCCCGTGACGCTGAGGCGTTCCAGCAGCGAGCCAGCGGTGTCGTAGGGCAGGACGGGCTCGGTGAGCACGCCGAAGGTAGGCCCGGCGTCAAGCTCGCGCACCAGCCGGAAGGTGGTGGCTCCGGTCACCTCATCGCCGTGCAGGATGGCGTGCTGCACGGGAGCGGCGCCGCGCCAGGCCGGCAGGAGCGAGAAATGCAGGTTCACCCAGCCCTGCGCCGGGATCTCCAGCACATGATCCGGGATCAGCGCGCCGTAGGCGGTGACCGGGCAGCAGTCCGGGGCGATCTCGCGCAGCCGGGCGACGAACTCCGGATCGCGTGGCCTGGCCGGCCTGAGCACCTCGACGCCCGCTTCCGCGGCCCGCCGCGCCACCGGGCTCGGGCCGAGCCGGAGCCCGCGACCCGCCGGAGCGTCCGGCCTGGTGACGACCGCCGCGACCTCGTGCCGGGAATCCAGCAGGGCATCCAGCGTCGGCACAGCGGCCTCGGGGGTCCCGGCGAAGACCAGCCGCATGGGCTAGCTGACCTTGCCGTGGGTCGGGTGCGGCGACGCTCGCACGACGGGTACCGGCTCGCCCCACCACTCGGCCGCCCGGATCTCCTTCATCGCGAGCTTGCGCTGCGCCGGGTCGAGCCGGTCGATGAACAGGACGCCGTCCAGATGATCGGTCTCGTGCTGCACGCACCGGGCCAGCTGTCCCGTGCCCTCGATCGCGACGGGCTCCCCGTACATGTCGAAGCCGGTGGCCACCACCCCGTAGGAGCGCGCGGTCGGGTACTGCAGCCCGGGGAAGGACAGGCAGCCCTCGTCGTCGATCTCCTCTTCCGCCGACAGCCGGAGCGTGGGGTTGATCAGGTGGCCGAGCACATCGTCGATGTTGTAGGTGAAGACGCGGAGCCCCACGCCGATCTGCGGGGCGGCCAGGCCCAGGCCCGGCGCCTCGAGCATCGTGTCGCTGAGGTCCTTGACCAGCCTGCGCAGCTCGGCGTCGAACACGGTGACTGGCTCGGCGGGGGTCCGCAGTACCGGATCACCGAACAGACGAATCGGCTTGATACTCACCAGTTCCTCCTGGCCCGGGGCCCACACGCTGTCGCGACGGGCCTAAGTCTACGAACCCTGGCTGGCGCTGGCGCCCGCCGAGCGCGCCTTGAAGGCGGCCTTGCGCGCGGCCCGCGCGACACCGGGGTCGGTATGGTGCTCACTGAGCGCGGTGAGCAGGTCCACGACGCCCGGGTGGTCGACCTGCCACAACCCGGCCACGATGTCCGCCTGGGCCTGCGCCGGGACCTCGGGCAGCAGCTCCGCGACCACGTCCCGCGGATCGGCCTCCTCGAGCAGGCCGGCGCCGAGATCGACCAGCAGCCAGGTCCGGTCCTCGCGCCGGAGCTCGGCTTCCTCACCATGCTCGTGCAGCCACACCGCGGCGTGGGCGTGCAGCAGCGGATCGGCGAGTGCCGCCCGGATATGGCCGACCGCCGCCCCGCCGATCCGGTCCAGGACGGCGAAGGCGGCACCGCGCAGTCCCGGCGACCCGCCGGCCGCCGCCCGGATCAGCTCCGTCGCCGCCTGGCTGGCCGTGCGGCCAGCCAGCCACGCGCCGATCTCGGCCTCACCATCCTCGGCATCACAGCTGGCCAGCGTCATGAGCAGCCCGACCGCGCCATCGCGTCCGGCACTGCCCAGGACCGGAACATGCCAGCCCTGCCCGCGCAGGCGGCGGTGCACGCCCCAGATGCCCAGCGGAGACAGCGCGACGGTCAGGCCGCCGGCGGTCTCCTCCGTCCCGAGCTCCACGACGCCGAGGTCGGCCAGCGTCTCCAGGGCACGCGACAGGGCCGCCGCCTCATCGGGCTGATGCGTCCGGCCGGGCTTGACGGGCTCGCCCTGATCCTGCCGCGGGGTGCCGGCCGCGGCGGTATAGGCCTCGAACAGCGCGTCGATCCGTACCGGTGCGCCGACCGTGTACAGGGCCGTGGCCAGGCCGTCCAGGTCCTCGGCGTCCAGGATGGCCGCCAGGGCGCTATCCCAGGCGCCGAGCACCTCAGTGGAATCCCAGCGGCTCGCGCTGTCGCTCCCGCCCGCCCTCAGCAGGCCGGTCGCCACGACGACCCGCCAGGCGGCATCGACTTCGTTCGGCGTGAGATCCAGGGCGGCAGCGGCCGCCTGGGCGTCGGCCGGTGTCAGCACGTCATCACCAGCGGCCCGGCCGGGCCGCCCGGTGACCCAGGCACTCAGGTCGGCGGCCGCTCGCAGCAAGGGCGCGACCCGGGCGGCCGCAGCCAGCTCATCGCGCGGAGCCAGCCGGACCGGCGGCATGCGCGGCCGCTCGCCGCGGCCAGCGCCGGCGTTTCCCGGCGCGGCCTTGCTGCCGCGCGCGCCGGGCGCCGTGTTGCCTCGCGCGCCGGGCGCCGTGTTACTGCGCGCGCCGGGCGCCGTGTCCCCGCGCGGGCCGCGGGAGGTGTCGCCGGGCGCGCCGGGGGCGGAAGGATCACCATCGGGCGATGCCACGTGACCGGGCGGGCGCGCGGCGGCCCGGTCAGGGCTCGCATGCCGTCGTGAGGTCGCCACGCAAGCACCCTAAGGCCTCCGGGCGCCGTAGTCAGATCAGCTCGGCCGGGTCAAGCTCCAGCCGGACCACTCCCGGCTCCTTCCTCGCGGTGCGGCCCGCCTGGCCGGCCCGCAGGGCCGCGGCCAGCGCAAGGCCGCCTGACCTGGGCGCCCGTATCAGGAACCGGACGGGATCGTCGCCTCGATCGGGCTGGTCCCCCGGCTGCCCGCCCGCGGCGCCCTGGTCGGTGCCCGCTACCGGCACTGGTCCGAGCACCTCGGCGCCAGCGGGCAGGTCGACGGCGTCCAGCAGGGACCGGACGGCGCCGTGTGGTCCCGACAGCGACGCCATCCGGGCCGCCGGCGGGAACCGCAGCGTGCGCCGCTCGGCCAGTTCGCGGTCGGCGAAGGTCACCGGGTCCCAGCGGATCAGTGCCTGCACGGGCGGCAGGCTGGCCTCGGCTACCACCACCACAGCCCCGCCGTCAGGTCCCGGCCGGACCAGCGCGGCCGCGTTCATCCAGCGGCGCAGCGTCTCCTCGGCCGCCCGCAGGCTGGGCCGGCCAAGCAGGGCCCAGCCGTCGAGTAGCACCGCGGCCGCGTACCCGCCGTCAGCGATGGGCTCGGCGCCCGGCGTGGCCACCACCACCGCCGGCGAGCCCGGTACCTCAGTGATGACCCGGCTGCCGCCCGAGTGGTGCACGGGGACCACCGGGAAGGCGCGGCCGAGCTCCTCCGCCGTCCGGCCCGCGCCGGTCACCAGGGCCCGCAGCCCGCTGTGCCCGCAGTGCGGGCAGGCCTTGCTGACCGCAGAACCACACCAGGCGCAGCGGGGCACGGCCCGGGCCCCGGCGAGCTGGACCGGGCCGCCGCAGGCGCAGCGGCTCGGCGCGTGGCACCGTTCACAGGCGAGCGCCGCCAGGTACCCGCGCCGCGGCACCTGGAACAGCACCGGCCCCCGGCTGAGGCCCTCGCGGGCGGTCCGCAGCGCGAGGCTGGGCAGCCGGGCGGACCGCGCGGCCTCGTCGCGGGCCAGCTCGCTGTCGTCACCGGCCGCGGTGATGGCCGGAGCCCAGCGGCGCACCGTCGGACGCTCGGCCGCCAGCGATCGTGCCCAGCCCGCCAGCACGAGCTGGGCGGCCTCGGCGGTCCGGGCGTGACCGCCGATCAGCGCGCCCGCGCCGGCCCGGTGGGCGCGCAGGGCCAGGACCTCCCGGGCGTGCGGGTAGGGCGAGCGGGGCTCGGCGAGCAGGTCGTCGCCCTCGTCCCACAAGACGACCAGGCCGAGGTCACGCACGGGCGCGAACATCGATGAGCGCGTGCCCGCGACCACGGCGACCTGGCCGCGGGCCGCCGCCAGCCACCGGCGGTAGCGCTCCGCCGGCCCCAGGCTGGCGGACAGGATCGCGTGAGTCGCGGGCCCGAGGGCAGCCGTCAGCGCCTGGTCGACCCGGTCCAGGTCACGCGCGTCCGGGACCACGACCACCGCGCCCCGGCCTGAACTAGCCGTCGCGGCCACGGCCAGGGCAATCTCAGTCGGCCAGCAGGCACCCGGCAGCGCTGACCACACCGCCCGAGGCGACCGGCCAGCCGCCAGCGCCGCGAGAAACGACGGCCCGGCCGGATACCGGCTCCACGGCCCCGGCGCTGAGGTGACCGCCGACGGAGCGGCTGGCGGCGGAGTGGACGCCAGCGGAGTGATCGGCGACGTGGCGGTTGGCGGCAGGGTCGGAGGCGGGGTGACCGGTGCCGGAGCGGGCGGTGCCGGAGTCGCCGTCAGCGGGGTGGCCGCTGGCTCAGCGGCCGGAGTCTCCGGCCCGCCGGTCTGCGGCACTGCGGCAGGCGGCGGAGCTGGGACGGCGGCCTCGGCGCGGCCGTGCCGGGGCGGGATGGCCAGCCGGAGGACGTCGGCGAGGGTCCCGCCGTAGCGGTCGGCTACCGCGCGAGCCAGGCCGGCTATCTCCGGCGTCAGCACCGGCTCCGGCGAGACGACGCGCTCCAGGTAGCCGAGCCGGCCCTGATGCTCACTCTCAGCGGTCCGCTGAAGCAGGAAGCCACCGGTCAGCCGGCCGGCGAACCGGACCCTGACTCGGCAGCCGGGGACCGCCGCCGCAGCCAGTGCTTCCGGGACGAGGTACTCGAAGAGCCGGTCCAGGTGCGGCAGCGATACATCCACGGCGACCTGGGCGACCGGAAGGGTGGCGGCAGGCTGCCGCACAGCCGGGCCGCCGCGAGCCGTCCGCTGGCGCGCCTGGCGTACCGACCCTGCCACCCCTGCCACGGTCCTGTCCTACCAGACGCCGCCGACACCCGCGCCCGGCCAGAGCCCGCCCCAGGCCAGCAGCATCCCATTAAGCCCGGAGCCGGGCTGAAGCCCTTCCTGGGCTGGCCGCTACCAGCGCTCACAAAAGAGCGCGGGGATTTTTCAGTCGACCCGACTGAGAAATCCCCGCGCTCTGAGAAATCCCCGCGCCGCGGGACGTGCTGGGCGAGCGGGAGCGCGGGCTTAGGCGCGCGGCGGTTTGGGCGGGCGGGATGGCGGGCTTAGGCTCCGGCGGCCGAGCGGAGGGCTTCCGCGCGATCGGTGCGCTCCCAGGAGAAGTCGGGCTCCTCCCGGCCGAAGTGACCGTAGGCGGCCGTCTGAGAGTAGATCGGCCGCAGCAGGTCGAGGTCGCGGATGATGGCCGCCGGGCGCAGGTCGAAGACCGCGAGGATCGCGTCCTGGATGCGCTCGACGGGGACCTGCTCGGTGCCGAAGCACTCGACGAACAGGCCGACCGGCTTGGCCTTGCCGATCGCGTAGGCGACCTGCGCCTCACAGCGATCGGCCAGGCCGGCCGCGACCACGTTCTTGGCCACCCAGCGCATCGCGTACGCGGCGCTCCGGTCGACCTTGGACGGGTCCTTGCCGGAGAAGGCGCCGCCGCCGTGCCGGGCCATGCCGCCATAGGTGTCAATGATGATCTTGCGGCCGGTCAGGCCCGCATCGCCCATCGGGCCGCCGATCTCGAACCGGCCCGTCGGGTTGACCAGCAGCCGGAAGCCCTCAGTGTCGATGTCCAGCCCGCTCACCACGGGCTCCACGACGTGCTCGCGGATGTCGGGGGTCAGCAGCTCGCGCAGGTCGATGCCGGGGGCGTGCTGGGTGGAGACGACGACGGTGTCGAGCCGCACTGCCTCGTCGCCGGCGTACTCGATGGTGACCTGGGTCTTGCCGTCGGGCCGGATGTACGGCACGGCGCCGCTGCGGCGGGCCTCCGACAGGCGCCGGGCCAGGCGGTGCGCCAGCATGATCGGCAGGGGCATGAGCTCGGGCGTGTCCCGGCAGGCATAGCCGAACATCAGGCCCTGGTCCCCGGCGCCCTGCCGGTCCAGCTCGTCGGCGCCCTCGCCCTCGCGGTGCTCGAAGGCCTCGTGCACGCCCAGCGCGATGTCGGGTGACTGCGAGCCGATGGACACCTGGACCCCGCACGAGGCGCCGTCAAAGCCCTTGGCCGAGGAGTCGTAGCCGATCTCCAGGATTTTCTCCCGGATGATCCCCGGAATGTCGACGTAGGTATCGGTAGTCACCTCGCCGGCCACGTGAACCTGGCCGGTTGTGATCATTGTCTCGACGGCTACCCGGCTGTGCGGGTCACCCTTGAGCATGCCGTCGAGGATCGCGTCACTGATCTGATCGGCCATCTTGTCCGGATGGCCCTCGGTGACCGACTCGGACGTGAAGAGGCGACGAGCCACCTGTAGCACCCATTTCTCTCGCGCTGAATTGTCGCTGAAGTTTATCGGCGGTTCGGGCGCTCGCGGGCCAAATCGTGACGCTGGTATCTCGGATCCGCCGCGAGGGCCGGTCGTTGCGGGCTGGTCAGCCCGGATCCAGGCGCGCGGCGACCAGGTCCCAGACCACGTCGGCGAGGGCCTCCTTGGGCCCGCGCGGGACCTTGACCTCCGGGCCGTCGGGGCTCAGCACGACTGCCTCGTTGTCACTGGTCCCGAAGGCGAGTCCCGGCCCGACCTGGTTCACGACCAGCAGGTCGCAGCCCTTGGCCGCCAGCTTGGCCCGCCCGTTGGCCAGCAGGTCACCGGTCTCGGCACCGAAGCCGACGATCACCTGGCCTGGCCGGGGCCGGGTGTCGGCCAGTTCCCGGAGCACATCCGGGTTCTCCACCAGGGCGATGGGCGCCGGCGGGGCGCCGGTCTTCTTGATCTTGGCCTCGCTCCGGCTGGCCGGCCGGAAATCGGCGACCGCGGCGGCCATAACGACGCAGTCCGCCGCCTTCGCCTCGGCGAGCACCTGCTCGCGCAGCTCCCGGGCGGAGCCGACCCGGATGACCAGGACGCCGGCCGGGTCCGGGAGCTCGGTATTGGCGGCCACCAGCGTGACCCGGGCGCCGCGGCTCGCGGCCGTGCTGGCCAGCGCGTAGCCCTGCCGCCCGGAGGACCGGTTGCCCAGGTACCGGACCGGGTCAATGTCCTCCCGGGTCCCGCCGGCGGAGATGAGCACCTGGCGGCCGGCCAGGTCGGGCGTGAGGCCGGCCGAGCCGCGGGCCGCCGCGCGCAGCGCGGCGGCGAACAGGCTGGCGGGCTCGGGCAGCCGCCCCGGCCCGGTGTCGGCGCCGGTCAGCCGGCCGGAGGCGGGGTCCAGGACGATGGCGCCGCGGCCGCGCAGGGTCGCGACGTTGGCCCGGGTCGCCGGGTGCTCCCACATCTCGGTGTGCATGGCCGGGGCGAAGACCACGGGGCAGCGCGCGGTGAGCAGGACCGCGGTCAGCAGGTCTCCGGACATCCCGGCGGCGGCCCGGGCCATCAGGTCGGCGGTGGCCGGGGCCACCATGACCAGGTCGGCCTGCTGCCCGATCCGCACGTGCGGAACCTCATGCACGTCGTCCCAGGCCGTGGCGGTGACCGGCTGACCCGACAGCGCCGCCCAGGTGGCGGCGCCGACGAAGTTCAGTGCGTCCGGGGTCGGAGCGACGCGGACGCTATGACCGGCTTCGGTAAAGAGCCGGAGCAGCTCGCAGGCCTTGTAGGCGGCGATTCCGGCGCCGACGCCCAGGACGATGCGCATCGGCTGGCTCCGGGCTTAGCTAGGAGTGCCGGTCAGGACTCGGCAGGCGGGAGCTCTGCGGTGAGCAGGCGCTCGCTGATCTCGCGCAGCGCGATGGACAGCGGCTTCTCCTGGACGCGGGTCTCGACCAGCGGGCCCACGAACTCCAGCATGCCCTCGCCGAGCTGGGCGTAGTACGCGTTGATCTGCCGGGCGCGCTTGGACGCCATGATCACCAGGCCGTACTTGCTGTCGACCACCTGCAGCAGGTCGTCGATCGGCGGGTTGATGATGCCTTCTGTGGAGGGAGTCGCTGCCACCATGTGCCTTCCGGGTCTGAGGTAAGCGAGCTGACCGCGACAGGCCAGCCGGGCCAGGCACGGCCGCGGCGGGCGGTCAGTCGACCAGCTGCGCCGTCACCAAGGCTACCAGCTGGCTGCATACATCATCGACCGACGTGTTGACAAGGGTGATGTCGAACTCACTGCCCGCCGCCAGCTCGGCACGGGCGGCTGCCAGCCGCCTGCTGATGACCTCAGGCGGCTCGGTCTCCCGGCTGGTCAGCCGCCGCACGAGCTCATCCCAGGACGGCGGTGCCAGGAACACCAGCAAGGTCCCTGGCAACGCCTCCCGGACCTGCCGGGCACCCTCGACGTCGATCTCCAGCAACGTGGCGATTCCGGCCTGGAGCTTCTCCTCGACGGGCATTCGCGGGGTGCCGTACTTATTACCCGCAAACTGCGCCCATTCGAGAAGCCTTCCGTCAGCCACCATTGCGTCGAAATCACGCTCGCTGACAAAGAAATACTCCCGGCCATCGATCTCGCCCGGCCGAGGTGGCCGAGTAGTGACCGACACAGATTGCCAAATCTGCGGCTGCTGCTGCCGCAGTCTCGCGACAACGGTGCTCTTGCCGACGCCCGAGGGCCCGGACAGCGCGATCAGACGAACAGGAGACGGGGACGGCCAAGCCGGGCCGCACGCTGCGACCGGGCCAGACATGGACACGCGTCCCCTGCCCCCGTCCCTGATGTCTGACGTCGTGGTCAGATGTCCTTGAACTCGTTCTCCAGCGCGGTGCGCTGGTTTGCTCCCAGACCACGGACGCGCCGCGACTCGGCGATGCCCAGCCGCTCCATGATCTGCTTCGCACGGACCTTGCCGACGCCGGGCATGGACTCAAGGAGAGCCGACACCTTCATTTTGCCGACAACGTCGTCGGTCTGACCCTCTTTTAGAACCTGGGGCAAGGTCATCGAACCGTGCTTGAGTCGGTTCTTAACCTCCGCACGATCTTTACGTGCCTTGGCCGCCTTCTCAAGGGCCGCCGCCCGCTGCTCGGGGGTGAGTGGAGGAAGAGCCACGCTGAGGTCACCTCGGGTTTCGTATCGAAAAACTCGCTCCGCGAGGGGAAACTAGCGACTTCGGCTCGGCTCGGCAACGCGAACCCCCGTTTGTGTCGTCACAAATTGCCCATTATTACGTGACGCAATCGGTCAAAGACTTAGCGTAGTCGATCTGGCGCCCGAAAGTACAGGACGGCACGCCACGACGGGTCAGCGTCCTGCGACCTCGGCCCGGCGCAGGGAGGCCGCGATCGCCGCCGCCGCGGCGCCGGGATCGGCCGCTCCGGTGATCGGGCGGCCAATCACCAGGAGGTCGGCACCGGCCCGCAGCGCCGCCTCAGGGGTGGCTACGCGGGCCTGATCGTGCGTCTCAGCGCCCGACAGCCGCACCCCCGGGGTGATGAGCATGATGTCCGTGCCGACCTCGCTACGGACGGCAGCAACCTCCTGCGGCGAGCACACGAGGCCGCGGGCTCCGGCCGCCACCGCGAGCACGGCCAGCCGCCGGACCGCGTCGCTGGCCGGGCCGGCCAGCCCGATCCGCTCGAGGTCGGCGTCGCTCAGCGACGTCAGCACCGTCACGGCGACGATCTTGGTGTTCGGAGCCGCCGCCGCGGCGGCCCGGATCGCGGCCGGCCCGGCGGCCGCGTGCACGGTCAGCAGGGTCGGGCGCAGCCGGGCGACGGCACTGGCCGCGCCCGCCACGGTGGCGGGGATATCGTGCAGTTTCAGGTCCAGGAAAACATCGACGGCACTAGCCCCGCGAATCGAGGCGACCGCTTCCGGCCCATAACGCAAATACAGTTCCAGCCCGATCTTCACTGTGCTGACATGCGGGGTTACCAGGCTCGCCCAGCGGGCCGCGGTATTCAGGTCGGGCGCGTCCAGCGCCACCGCAATTGGTGCCAGTTCCGTCACGATGTTCTCCTCACTGGGCGTCTTTGCCCACTCAGGCGTGCTGCCCCGCCAAGCGCCGGCTGCGGCAGCTACCCGGTACCCGCTTGGCCGCGCGGCCTACTCCCGGAGCCCGGTGAGCCGGCGGCGGGGCGCCGCGCGCGGCTCATGAGCGATCCCGATCACGTCAGAGAGCCGCTCGATGCCGCGGCGCCCGAGTTCCTCGTCCAGCTCGCGCAGGATCCGGGCGCAGGCTGACGGGTCGTGGAAGATGGCGGTCCCGACGCTCACCATCGACGCCCCGGCCAGGATGAGCTCTAGCGCGTCCTGCCCGGTCCTGACCCCGCCCATGCCGATGATCGGGACGTCGGGCAGGGCCTCGCGGACCTGCCAGATGCAGCGTACGGCGACCGGGCGGATGGCGGGGCCGGACAGGCCGCCGGTCACCCCGGCCAGCGCCGGCCGCATGGTGTGGGTGTCGATGACCATCCCGAGCAGCGTGTTGATGAGCGAGAGGCCGTCGGCGCCGGCCGACACGCAGGCCTTCGCGATCGCGACGATATCGGTGACATCCGGCGAGAGCTTGGCGAAAACCGGGATGTCATAACGCGCCCGGCCGCGGACCGCCTCGATGACCGCCGCCGCGGCTCCGGGATCACAGGCGAAGACCTGGCCGCGGTGCTCGACGTTCGGGCAGGAGATGTTGACCTCGATGGCGGTGACGCCGGCCGCGTCGGACAGGCGCGCCGCCAGGTCGCCGAACTCGGCTACCGTCCCCCCGGCGATCGAGACCACGGCGCGGGCACCGCGCGACAGCAGCCAGGGCAGGTCACGCTGGAGGAACGAGTCGATGCCGGGCCCCTGCAGGCCGATCGAGTTGAGCATCCCGCTCGGCGTCTCCGCCATCCGCGGCGTCGGCCGCCCGGCCCGCGGGCTGGCCATCACCGACTTGGTGACGATGGCGCCGATCTTGGAGACATCGATGAACTGCGCGAGCTCCCGGCCGGCGCCCGCGCAGCCCGAGGCGGTCAGGATGGGGTTGGGCAGCTCGACGTGACCCAGCCTGGTCCGCAGGTCAGTCATGGCGCGGCCGCCTGCCCGCGCCCGGCCCCGGCCCGCGGCCCGCCTCAGCGCGAGGCGGGCGGCCGTCAGCCGCGGCGCCGCCCGCCAGGACCTCGCTGGCGGCGGCCGCGCGCCTGGACCGCGGCTCCCAGCCCGGCGCGCCGAACGCGTCGAACGGGATCGTGCCCACATCGTCCCAGCGCACCTGGTCGCCCCGGAACACCGGTCCGTCCACGCAGGACCGCACCATCCGGGTGATCCCGTCGCTGCCGGTCACCGGCAGCACGCAGGTCATGCACACCCCGATGCCGCAGGCCATCGACTCCTCCACGCAGGCCTGCACCGGGATGTCATACCGCCCGGCCAGCGCCGTGACCTGGCGCAGCATCGGCATGGGGCCGCAGGCGTAGATGACGTCGGTCCGCGCCTCGTGGATCACCTGGCCGAGCATGTCGGTGACCAGGCCCCGGACGCCGAGCGATCCGTCCTCGGTGGTGATGGTGGCCGTCCGCCCGGTGCGCCGGGCGGTCAGCGCGCCGAACACCCGGTCCCCGCTGGCGGCGCCGATGAGGAAGTCGACCGTGCAGCGCCGCTCACGCAGGCGGCTGGCCAGCGCGAACAGCGGTGCACTGCCGTAGCCGCCGCCGACCAGCAGGCAGCTTGCCGGATCGCGGGGTACCGGGAAGGGGCGGCCGAGCGGGCCGGTCACGTCGAGCACGTCCCGGCCCCGGCGCTCGGCCAGCCACCTGGTGCCGGGGCCGTGCACGGCGAAGACGAACTCCACCGTGCCGCCGTGGTCGGGGCGGACATCGTGGATGGAGAAGGCGCGGCGCAGCAGCATGGACGTCTCGTCGCCGCCGACCGCCAGGGCGACGAACTGGCCGGGCCGGAAGCGCGCCGCTACCGCCGGCGCCACCACGGTCATGGCGTAGTAGGCGTCCACCCGGCGCACGGTCAGCACCGTCCCGCGCACCTGCACGGGGCCGGCCTGCACCTCGGTCTCGCTGTGACTCACGTGCCGTCCACCCTCAGTTCCTTCTCCCTCGCTTCTTTCTCCCGCGCACCGCGCAGCCGCGCCGCGTGCTCCTGGAGAGATCGCACGCCCACCTCATCGCGGGTAATCGCCTCGATGCCCTGCACGGCGGCGGCGAGTCCCTGCACGGTGGTCACGCACGGGATGCCCCGCCGGACCGCCGCGGTGCGGATCTCGTAGCCGTCCAGCCGCGGGCCGGACTGACCGGGGCTGCCGAACGGCGTGTTCACGATCAGGTCGACCTGGCCGGCCAGGATCTTCTCGACGATCGTCGGCTCCCCGCCCGGACCGGTCCCATCGCTATGCTTCCGGACGATCGTGGCACGGACCCCGTTACGCCGCAGCACCTCCCCGGTGCCCCGGGTGGCCAGGATCTCGAAGCCCAGGTCAGCCAGGCGCTTGACCGGGAAGATCATCGAGCGCTTGTCCTTGCTGGCCACCGAGACGAACGCCCGGCCCTTGACCGGCAGCGAGCCGTACGCGGCCGCCTGGGACTTGGCGTAGGCGGTGCCGAACACCTCGTCGATGCCCATGACCTCGCCGGTGGAGCGCATCTCCGGGCCGAGCACGGTGTCCACGCCCTGGCCGGCCTCGTCCGCGAACCGGCTGAAGGGCAGCACCGCCTCCTTGACCGCGATCGGCGCGTCCAGGGGCAGGGTGCCGCCGTCCCCGCTGGCCGGCAGCATGCCCTCGGCCCGCAGGCCGGCCACCGTAGCCCCGAGCATGATCCGCGCCGCGGCCTTGGCCAGCGGCACGGCGGTGGCCTTGGAGACGAACGGGACGGTGCGCGAGGCCCGCGGATTGGCCTCCAGGACGTACAGCACCCCGGCCGCCAGCGCGTACTGCACGTTCAGCAGGCCGCGCACGCCGACGCCCCTGGCGATGGCCCGGGTCGAGTCCCGGATCAGGCCGATGTACTCACTGCCGAGCGTGATCGGCGGCAGGGCGCAGGCCGAGTCGCCGGAGTGGATCCCGGCCTCCTCGATGTGCTCCATCACGCCGCCGAGGTAGAGCTCGGTGCCGTCGTACAGGGCATCCACGTCGATCTCGATGGCGTCGTCCAGGAACCTGTCGATGAGCACCGGATGCTCCGGGCCGGCCTCGGTGGCGCGGCGCACGTAGGCGGCCAGCGTGGCGTCGTCGTAGACGATCTCCATGCCGCGGCCGCCCAGCACGTAGGAGGGCCGGACCAGCACCGGGTAGCCGATCTCGCCGGCCACCGCGGTGGCCTCCGCCGCCGAGGTGGCCATCCCGGACCGGGGCGCGAGCAGGCCCGCCTCGGCCAGCACGCGGCCGAACTCGCCCCGGTCCTCGGCCAGGTGAATGGCCTCCGGCGAGGTGCCGACCACCGGGACGCCCGCGGCCGCCAGCCCGCGGGCCAGGTGCAGCGGCGTCTGCCCGCCGAGCTGCACGATGACTCCGGCCACCGGGCCGGCCGCCTGCTCGGCCGCCACGACCTCCAGGACGTCCTCCAGCGTCAGCGGCTCGAAGTACAGCCGGTCGGAGGTGTCGTAGTCGGTCGAGACGGTCTCCGGATTGCAGTTGACCATCACGGTCTCGTATCCGGCCGCCGACAGCGCGAACGAGGCATGCACGCAGGCGTAGTCGAACTCGATCCCCTGGCCGATCCGGTTCGGCCCGCTGCCCAGGATGATCACCTTGGGCCGGTCCCCCGGCGGCACCTCGGACTCCTGGTCATAGGTCGAGTACAGGTACGGCGTGCGCGCCGCGAACTCCGCGGCGCAGGTATCGACCGTGTGATAGACGGGCACGATGCCCAGCTCCCGCCGGAGCCGCCGGACGGCCGCCTCATCCGTGCCGGTCAGCTGGCCGAGCTGGTCGTCGGAGAAGCCGGCGGACTTCGCGGCGGCGATCAGCCGGGCACCCGGTGACGGGCGGGAAGCGAGCGTTATCGCTAGGTTTTCAATGCCGGTGATCTGGTCGATGAACCACGGGTCGATGCTCGATGCCCCGGCGACCTCGGCCACGCTGGCGCCCGCCCGGATGGCCTGGTGCACGGTGGCCAGCCGGCCGTCATGCGGGACCGCGCAGCGGGCCAGCAGCTCGGCCTTGTCGCCCGGCGGCTGCCGCCAGCTGAACGGCGCGCCGGGGCTCTCCAGCGAGCGCAGCGCCTTCTGCAGGGCCTCGGGGAAGCTGCGGCCGATGGCCATCGCCTCGCCGACCGACTTCATGTGCGTGGTCAGCGCCGGGTCGGCGCCGGGAAACTTCTCGAACGCGAACCTGGGCACCTTGACAACGACGTAGTCCAGCGCCGGCTCGAAGCTGGCCGGGGTCTCGCCGGTGATGTCGTTGCGGATCTCGTCCAGGGTGTAGCCGATGGCCAGCCGGGCGGCGATCTTGGCGATGGGGAACCCGGTCGCCTTGGAGGCCAGGGCGCTGGACCGCGACACCCGGGGGTTCATCTCGATGACGACCATCCGGCCGGTCTGCGGGTGCACGGCGAACTGGATGTTGCAGCCGCCGGTGTCGACCCCGACCGCGCGGGCGGTGGCGATCCCCACGTCGCGCATGTGCTGGTACTCCCGGTCGGTCAGCGTCATGGCCGGCGCGACCGTCACCGAGTCCCCGGTATGCACGCCCATCGGGTCGATGTTCTCGATCGAGCAGACGATGACCACGTTGTCCTTGCGGTCCCGCATCAGCTCAAGCTCGAACTCCTTCCAGCCGAGCACCGACTCCTCCAGCAGGACCTCGGTCACCGGGCTGGCATCGAGCCCGGCTCCGGCGATGCGCTGCAGGTCCGCCTCGTCCCGGGCGATGCCCGAGCCGGTGCCGCCGAGGGTGAAGGAAGGCCGGATCACTGCGGGGAAGCCGAGCTCCGCCGCGGCCCGCTCGCATTCGGCCAGCGAGTGGCAGATCCGGCTGTCGGGCACCTGCGCGCCGACGCCGGTCACGATCTCCTTGAACCGGCTCCGGTCCTCACCGGCCTGGATCGCGTCGATGCCCGCGCCGATGAGTTCCACGTGATAACGGTCCAGTATGCCGGCCTCGTGCAGCGCGACGGCCGCGTTCAGTGCGGTCTGGCCGCCCAGGGTCGGCAGGATCGCGTCCGGCCGCTCCTTGGCGATCACCTTCTCGAGCACGTCGAGCGTGATCGGCTCGACGTAGGTGGCGTCGGCGAACTCGGGGTCGGTCATGATCGTCGCGGGGTTGGAGTTCACCAGGCTGACCCGAATGCCCTCCTGGCGCAGCACCCGGCAGGCCTGGGTCCCGGAGTAGTCGAACTCGCAGGCCTGGCCGATGATGATGGGCCCGGAGCCGATGACCAGGACCGATTTCAGGTCAGCGCGCTTCGGCATGCCGCCCCGCCTCCATGAGGTCGCAGAACTGCGCGAACAGGCCGGTGGCGTCGTGCGGGCCGGGAGCCGCCTCCGGGTGGTACTGCACGGCGAAGGCCGGCGCGTCCAGCAGGCGCAGGCCCTCCACGACGCCGTCGTTGAGGTTGATGTGCGTGACCTCCGCAGGGCCGAACTCGGTCTCGAACCGGCCGCCGCCGGGCGGCGCGCCTTGACCCGCCTGCGGCGGGGCCAGCGCGAAGCCGTGGTTGTGGCTGGTGATCTCGACCCGGCCGGTGCGCAGGTCCTGCACCGGCTGGTTGACCCCCCGGTGGCCGAACCGCAGCTTGTAGGTCTCCAGGCCGAGCGCGCGGCCCAGGATCTGGCTGCCCAGGCAGATGCCGAAGACCGGCAGGCCCGCGCGCAGGACGCCGCGCATGGCCTCGACGGCGTAGCCCAGTGCCGCCGGGTCACCGGGGCCGTTGGCGAAGAAGACGCCGTCCGGGTCCAGCGCCGCGATCTCGCCGGCCGACGCGCTGCCGGGCAGGACGTGGACCTCGCAGCCGAGGGCGGCCATGTAGCGGGGGGTGGAGGACTTGATGCCGAGGTCGACCGCGGCCACCCGGTACCGGGCCGGGGTGCCGCCGGGTGGCCGGACCACATAGCGCTCGGCCGTGCTGACCTCGCGGACCAGGTCGGCACCCGCCATCGGAGGGCTGGCCAGCACCCGGTCCAGCAGCGCGGCGGGATCGGCCTCGGTCGTGCTCAGGCCGGCCCGCATGGCACCGCGGTCGCGCAGGTGCCGGGTCAGCGCCCTGGTGCCGGTCATCGCGATCCCGATGACGCCGGAGGCCAGCAGCTCGTCGTGCAGGCTGCGCCGGGCCCGCCAGCTGGAGGTCAGCCGGGCCGGTTCGCGCACGACGTAGCCGCGCACCCAGATGCGCCGCGACTCGTTGTCCTCGTCGTTGATGCCGGTATTGCCGATGTGCGGTGCGGTCATGGCCACGATCTGGCCGCAGTACGACGGGTCAGTCAGCGTCTCCTGGTACCCGGTCATGCCGGTATTGAAGACCATCTCGCCGAAGCTCTCGCCGTCGGCGCCGAACGCCTGGCCGCGGAAGGTGACGCCGTCCTCCAGGACGAGGATCGCCGGCCGTTCCCGCTGGTTGTCGTCACTGCCGAGGTGGGTCACCGGGCCAGCTTCCCGTCCAGCACCGTGGGGGTGCCCCTCAGGAATGTGGCGACCACCCGGCCGGGCAGCGTCATCCCGGCGAACGGGGAGTTGCGGCTGCGCGAGGCGTGCGCGGCCGGGTCGACGACGTCGCGGGCCGCGGGGTCATAGAGCACCAGGTTGGCCGGGGACCCGGTCACCAGCGGGCAGCCGTGCAGCTCGGCTCCGACTCCGTCCAGCCGGCCGATGACGGCCGGCCGGACCGACATCCGGTCGGCCACTCCGGCCCAGTCGAGCAGGCCGGTCTCCACCATGGCCTCCTGGACTGCCCGCAGCGCGGTCTCCAGCCCGGTCATCCCGAACGCGGCTACCTGCCACTCGGTCTCCTTGGCCTCCACCGGGTGCGGCGCGTGGTCGGTGGCGACGCAGTCGATAGTCCCGTCGGCCAGCCCCGCCCGCAGCGCCGCTACGTCGGCGGCCGTCCGCAGCGGCGGGTTGACCTTGTAGACCGGGTCGTAGTCGGCCACGAGGTCGTCGGTGAGCAGCAGGTGGTGCGGAGTCACCTCGGCGGTGACCCGCCAGCCCTTGGACTTGGCCCAGCGGATGATCTCCACCGAGCCCGCCGTCGAGACGTGGCAGACATGCAGGGCCGACCCGACGTGCGCCGCCAGCAGGCAGTCCCGGGCGATGATCGCTTCCTCGGCCACCGCCGGCCAGCCGGCCAGGCCTAGCCGGCCTGACATCTCGCCCTCGTTGACCTGGGCTCCGTCGGTCAGCCGCGGCTCCTGCGCGTGCTGCGCGATCACCCCGTCAAAGGCCTTCACGTACTCCAGGGCCCGGCGCATCAGGACGGCGTCGGACACGCACCGGCCGTCGTCGGAGAAGACCCGGACCCGCGCGGCCGAGTCGGCCATCGCCCCGAGCTCGGCCAGCCTGCTGCCGGCCAGGCCGGTCGTGACCGCGCCCACGGGCCGCACGTCGCAGCGGCCCGCCCGGCGGCCGAGCCGCCAGATCTGCTCGACGACGCCTGCGGTGTCGGCGACCGGGTCAGTGTTCGCCATCGCGTGAACGGCCGTGAAGCCGCCCAGCGCCGCCGCGGCGGTACCGGTCTCGACTGTCTCGGCATCCTCCCGGCCGGGCTCGCGCAGGTGAGTATGCAGGTCGACCAGGCCGGGCAGCGCGATCAGGCCGGTGGCGTCCAGGACTTGCGCTCCGGCCGGCAGGCTGCCGGCGGCCGCCGGGCCGGCCTCCGCGATCAGGCCGCCGGCCAGTAGCAGGTCGGCGGCCGCGCCGCCGAGCAGCCGGGCCCCCCGGATCAGCCAGGGCGGCTGGTCCTGTTCGGCCGGCCACGGGCCGGACCAGTCCGTCATCGCTGTGCCTCCGATCCGCCGAGCAGCAGGTACAAGACCGCCATGCGCACGCTGACGCCGTTGCTCACCTGCTCGACGATCGTGGAGCGCACGGAGTCGGCGACGTCCGCCGCGATCTCCACGCCCCGGTTCATCGGGCCGGGATGCATGATGATGGCGTGCTCGGGCAGCAGGGCCATCCGGCGCGAGTCCAGCCCGTACCTGCGGCTGTACTCGCGGACGGTCGGGAAGTAAGCGGCGTTCATCCGCTCCTGCTGGACCCGCAGCATCATGACCACGTCGGCCTTGGGCAGCGCCGCATCCAGGTCGTAGCTGACCTCGCACGGCCAGCCGCCTACCGCGACCGGCAGCAGGGTCGGCGGCGCGACCAGCATGACCTCGGCGCCGAGGGTGCGCAGGAGCCGGACGTTCGACCGGGCCACCCGGCTGTGCAGCACGTCGCCGACGATGGCCACCCGCAGGCCCTCGAGCCGCCCCAGCCTGCGCCGCATGGTGAACGCGTCCAGCAGTGCCTGCGTCGGGTGCTCGTGCGCGCCGTCGCCGGCGTTCACCACGCTGCCCCGGACCCAGCCCGCCAGCCGGTGCGGCGCGCCGGAGGCGCTGTGCCGGATGACGACCGCGTCGGCGCCCATGGCCTCCAGGGTCAGCGCGGTGTCCTTGAGGCTCTCGCCCTTGGCGACGCTGGATCCCTTGGCGGAGAAGTTGATGACGTCGGCGGACAGCCGCTTGGCGGCCGCCTCGAACGAGATCCTGGTCCGCGTCGAGTCCTCGTAGAACAGGTTGACGACGGTCCGGCCGCGCAGTGTCGGCAGCTTCCGGATGGGCCGGTCGGCCATCTGGGCCAGTTCCTCGGCCGTGTCGAGGATGAGCAGGGCGTCGTCCCGGCTGAGATCCGCCGCGGAAATGAGATGACGGTTCATGCCCCGCTGCCGTTCTCGCTGAGCAGGACGGCGTCCTGCCCGTCGGTTTCCTCCAGCAGGACCCGGACCAGCTCGCGCTGCGAGGTCGGCAGGTTCTTGCCCACGTAGTCGGCCCGGATCGGCAGTTCCCGGTGCCCCCGGTCGACGAGGACCGCCAGCTGGACGGCGCGCGGCCGGCCCAGGTCGACCAGGGCGTCGAGGGCGGCCCGCACGGTCCGGCCCGAGTACAGGACGTCGTCCACCAGCACGACGACGCGGCCGTCGATCCCCTCGGGCGGGACGTCGGTGTGGCCGAGGGTCCGGGCCGGGCGGAGCCGGAGGTCGTCGCGGTACATGGTGACGTCCAGGGAGCCGGCCGGGACCAGGCCGTGCTCGGCCTGGGAGAGCCGGTCGGCCAGCCGGTAGGCGAGCGGCACGCCTCCGGTCGGGATGCCCAGGAGCACGACATCGGCCGCGCCGTCGGTGCGCTCCAGGATCTCGTGCGCGATCCGGGTCAGCGCCCGGCGGATCTCGGCCGCCCCGAGGACGGTCTTGGCGCCTTGCGGCAGCGCACTGGCACCCGGCTGAACGCCCGGGCTTTCCTGCGTGCCGACGGCTGCCTGCGGGCCGGGACCGGCGTCGCCGCCGGCAGGACCATGTGCATGCATAACTAAGGACCCCCTTTCCCGCCTCACTGGACGGGCCTTAAAGGACGTCTGGCCGCACTCACCGTACCAGTCAGAACTGGCTATCCGCCCCAGCCGACACAGACGTGATCGTCGTCACCTTTCCCGGCGTTTCCCGGACAGCAGCCCCGGAGCGCCTGGGCCGGCGGGGGCCGGCGGGCTTGGCACTATCAGCGGTTCTCTGCCGCAGTGCACAACGCGTAACTAGAAGTGATCTCCGTCACACCTGTTACCGTTTTGTGACGAAATAAGCATTGTGCGACGGCCGGAAATTCCGCCCGCCCGAGGCCATCAGCCCCGGTGGCGTCAGGCTTATCGCCGCCTTCGCGGATACTGGAACGGGCCGAGTTAGGATGCGCCAACGCGCGTAAGTTCATCCGCTTTTTGGCGTTCGGCTTGACCTTGTGCCCTGAGCGGCTTACCGTCACTGTGCGTAACCATCACCATCAGCAAACACCAGGCCAGGGGGCCAAGCACCATGCCATCTGATTACGCCAAGACTCTCGGCGCGAGGCTGCGCGCCATTCGCACCCAGCAGGGCCTCTCGCTGCATGGTGTGGAAGAGAAGTCACGCGGCCGGTGGAAGGCGGTTGTCGTCGGCTCGTACGAGCGCGGTGACCGGTCCGTGACCGTCCAGAAACTTGCCGAGCTGGCCGAGTTTTACGGAGTACCGGTCTCCGAGCTGCTTCCCGGCGACGTGCTGCCAACCCTGCTCGCACCCTCCCCGAAGCTGGTCATCGACCTTGAGCGGATGGCCCAGCTGCCCAAGGAGAAGGCCGGGCCGCTTGCCCGCTACGTGGCGACGATCCAGAGCCAGCGCGGCGATTACAACGGACGCGTGCTGTCGATCCGCCAGGAGGATCTGCGCTCGCTCGCCGTGATCTACGACCGGTCCCCCGCCGACCTGACCGAGGAACTCATCAACTGGGGCATTCTCGACGCAGACGCGCGGGGAGCTATCGACTCGTTCTGACCGCCGGCCGCTGTCCTCGGCTATCCGGCCGGGCGCAGCGGCAGGACCTCCTGAGCAGGTATTCCGAGAGCGCTCTCGGCCAGCCCGACGAAGGTCCCCGCGTCCCGGAGCAGGTCGTCGGCCTCGTGCCCCGATACCGCCCGGAGCAGGCCGGCCTCGGCGGCGGCGCGCTTCCCCGCGCCAGCCGCGAAGAACGCCGCCCACTCGCACAGCGCGGGCTCGACCCTCGGCAGCAGCTCCCACACGCTCTGCGGCCGCTTGCGCCGCCCCGAGCCACCCGGCTCCGATCGCGCGGCCACAACCGCCGCTGCGGCGCGCAGGGCAGCGAGATGCGCAGCAACGTACCTGGCTGCGGCCGAGTCCTCATCCTCGGCCGCCGCTAGCCCCTGCCGCGCTGACGCCATCAGCGCCAGTGCGGAGGGCGCGACTCGGCACCTCGGCCGATCCGGCCGGACCTGGGCGATCGCGCTCATCTGTGTCCTCCTCTTCGTGGCGGACCCGGCCAGGCCCGGCGCTCCCGCGCCGGCCCGATCGGTGCCCCGCAGCTCAAGGGGGGTGAGCTGCGGGGCTCCGCACACTTATTCGAACATGAATTCGTTCAGCTGTCCATCTATTTGGATGTGCGTTCGAAGTTACAAGGAGGGACTGACAATTGCCCCGCAACCGCGGCGCCGCGCGGGCACCGGCGTGCCTGGCCACGTACCTGGCCACGTACCTGGCCACGTGCCTGGCGGCCCCGCTCAGCTGACTCGGGACTCGGGGGCCGGCCAGGCCGGCCCGCTGCCAGGTTCGGAGGGCCGCTTCCCCGGCCACCCACTACGCTGGCCGGCGTGCCGGGCCGAGCGCTGATTGGCGAGATCAGCCAGACAGACTTCCTCGCCGAGCTGGACACGCTGCTCGCGGTCTATACCGCTGCGATGCAGCCCGAGCCGGCGTACCTGCCTGGCCGGCTGTCGATCATGGAGCGACATGCCGGCTATCCGGGCTTCCGGGCCATCGCGGTCCGGGCGGGAACCCAGATCGTCGGGTTCAGTTACGGGTTCCGCGGTGCTCCGGGCCAGTGGTGGCACGACGTCGTCAGGGCAGGCATCACCGCCGCCTCAGGCGCGCAGGTCGCCGAGCGATGGCTGTCGGATCCTCTGGAAGTCGCGGAGGTGCACGTCCGGCCCGAGTACCAGCACCAGGGCATCGGCCGCAGGGTGGTGCTCATGCTGGCGGCCGGGCGCGTTGAGCGGACAGCCGTGCTGTCGACTCAGGACGCTGACTCGCCTGCCCGCCACCTGTACCGCAGCCTCGGGTTCGGCGACCTGCTCACGCGGTTTACCTTTCCGGGCGGCGGCCCGCCCTACGCCGTCATGGGCGCGGTCCTGCCACTGGCCGGCGCGGACCGGGCCGGCCCGAGGCCGAGTAGCTCGTAGATCTCCCTGGTGGCGCGGGATCCGTTCAGCGTGTAGAAGTGCAGTCCCGGCACGCCCTCGGCCAGCAGTCGCTCACACATCCGCGCCGCGTACTCCACGCCGATCTGCCGCACGGCCGGCTTGTCCTCGGCATGCTCGCGCAGGTTGGCCGCCAGGTCAGGGGGGAACCGCGCGCCAGATAGCACCAGGGCGCGCTCGATCATCGCCACGCTGATGATGGGCATGATTCCCGCGATGATCGGCACATCGCAGCCGCGCGCCGCGACCATGTCGCGCAGCCGCAGATAGTCGTCGACGTAGAAGAACATCTGCGTGACGGCGAAATCCGCGCCAGCCTCGCACTTGCGGACGAAGTGCGCGACGTCCGCCTCGAGGCTGGCCGAACGGGCGTGGCCCTCGGGAAACGCGGCCACGCCGACGCAGAAGTCGCCGGACAGCTTCAGCAGGCGCACCAGTTCCTGGGCGTAACCCAGTCCGTCGGGGTGCTGGTGCCACTCCCCTCCCGGATCACCGGGCGGGTCGCCGCGCAGCGCGAGCACATTGCGCACGCCAACCGCGGCATAGGAGCCGATGACATGCCGGAGCTCGGCCACGGAGTGGTTGACCGCCGTCAGGTGGCCGACCGGGGTGAGCGTCGTCTCCTCGGCGATGCGGCCGGTGACCCGGACTGTGCGGTCCCGGGTCGAGCCGCCGGCGCCGTAGGTGACCGAGACGAAGGTCGGCTGCAGCGGCTCAAGCTGGCGGATGGACATCCACAGCCGTCGTTCCTCCGCCTCCGTCTTCGGCGGCATGAACTCGAAGGAGAACGACCGGCCGCCGGCGGCCAGCAGGTCCTTGATCACGGGCGATAGCTCTGTCTCCGGTGGCCGCATCCACCTAGCCTAGCTAGCGGAGGCCGCACTGCGGAGCCGTGACGCCAGCCGCGCGGCCGCCGCGCCGGGCTCCGGCGCCTCGGTAATGGCCCGTACCACCACGGCCCGCCGGGCGCCGGCGCCCAGCACCTCACCCAGGTTGGACTCGCTGATGCCGCCAATTGCGAACCACGGCCGCGAAGTGCCCAGGCCGGCGGCGTACCGCAGCAGGCTCAGGCCAGGGGCCCGCCGGCCCGGCTTGGTGGGGGTCGGCCAGACCGGCCCGGCGCAGAAGTAGTCGGCTGCGGGCTCCCCGCTGGCGGCGTCGGCCTCGGCCTCAGCATGGGTCGACAGCCCGATCACCGGGGCCACGCCGAGAATCTGCCTGGCCACCGCGACCGGAAGGTCATCCTGGCCCAGGTGGAGCACGTCCGCGCCGACCGCGTAGGCCACGTCGGCGCGGTCGTTGACGGCCAGCAGCGCGCCGTGCGCGTCGCAGGCCCGGCGGAACACCTCCAGCAGGCGAAGCTCCTCGCCGGCCTCCAGGCCCTTCTGCCGCAGCTGCACGATGTCCACGCCTGCGCTCAGCACGGCCGACAGGAAGGCCGCCAGGTCACCCTGCCGCTGCCGGGCGTCCGTGCACAGGTACAGGCGCGCCTGCGCCAGCCTTGACCGCAGGTCGTCGGGCACCGGGCGGTCAGAACGCGAGGGCTTGCGCCCGCCGGTTGACCTCGGTGCCGCGGTTCTCCGCGATCGCCTGGATGGGCGTGCCGGGGAGCGAATCGTCCTCGGTGAACAGCCAGCGCAGCGCCTCGTCCTCGGCGAATCCGCAATCGAAGAGCAGGTTCAGGGTTCCGGGCAGGCCCCGGACCACCTGATCGTGATCAATGAACGCGGCCGGGACGCAGAACGTGCCGTCGGGACGCTGGACAGCCAGGAGCTTGCGTTCCCGCAGGAGTTGCTTGACGCGGCTGGCCGGCAGGCCGAGCTGTTCGCCGACGTCGGAAATGGTCAGCCAGTCACCGACGATGGTGTCGGTCGGGGGGTCGATCTGTGCCACGTCTCCAGACTTTCCACGTCAGCCAACGGTAAAACCTCAGCAATGCCGAGCTCTGCCACCGCGCTGGCGGCGGTTCATCGCGGGCCGGGCAGAGCCAGGCTAGCGCCCGGCCCGCAGAACTAGCCACCCGCAATCCGCCGGGTCGCCCGCCGGCCCCTGGCCAGATCCTGGATGTCCCAGAGGTAACGCCCTGGTGTTATCAACGGGACATCCACGATCGACGCAGCCAGGTCGGCGGAGCCTGACGGGGCGGGGCGGCCGTCTAGGTGAGGACGGAGTCTCGGAGCGGGATCCGCGGATCGGCCAGGCGGCCGGGGTCCACTGGCAGTCCCGCGCTAATCAGGCGGCGGCCCTGCAGCAGGTCACGCGGCAGCCCGACGGTCAGCAGGGCAACCAGGCGCTCCCCCGCGAGCCAGGCCGCCGCCCAGCGCTCGCCGCTAGGGTCGCCGCGCCACACAAGCCGCTCGCCATACCCGTCGCCGCCCGTCCCCTGACCGCCGGCCCCACGGCCGCCCGCACCGAGGTGGCCGACGTACTGGACCATCCGGCCGAACTGCTCCGACCAGAAGTAGGGGACCGGGTCGTAGGCCTGGCTGCCGCCGAGGATGTTGGCCGCTACCACCTCGGGGGCATGCAGCGCCACGTCCCAGTGCTCGAACCGGAGCCTGCGGCCGTAGCGCAGCGACTCGAAGGCCGCGCAGTCGCCGACGGCGAACACCCCCGCTGCCGAGGTCCGCAGCTGGGCGTCGACGGCGACCCCGTTATCCAGAGCAACACCCGAGTCGGCCAGCCAGGAGACCGTCGGCCGGACGCCCACGGCGGTGACGATGACGTCGGCAGCGAGCCAGCCGCCGCCGGCCAGGGCGAGCCCGCCCGGCCGCACGGACTCCACGCCCTGGCCCAGCCGCAGGTCGACGCCGGCCGCCGCATACCACTGCGCCGTGAGCCTGCCCACCTCGGGGCCTACGGCGGCCGCCAGCGGCGTCTGGGCGGCTTCCAGGACCGTCACCCGGCCACCCAGCTGGACGGCGGCGGTCGCCAGCTCGGCCCCGATCCAGCCCGCGCCGACGATGGCCAGGGTGACGCCGGGCCGCAGCAGCTCACGCAGCTCCAGGGCATCCTCGATGGTGCGCAGGACGTGCTGGCGGCCGTCGCCGGGCAGCGTTACCGGCGTGGCCCCTGTCGCCAGCACCAGTGCGTCGAAGGGATGCTCGCCGCGATCAGTGGTCAGGACACCGTCGTCCAGCGAGACCGCCCGCTCGCCCAGGCGCACCTCAGCGTGCAGCGGGTCCAGGTCGTGGCGCAGCGTGGTGTCGTCCAGCGCACCGGTCATCAGTTTCTTGGACAGCGGCGGGCGGTCATAGGGCAGCCTCGGCTCGGCGCCGACGAGCGTTACCTGGCCGCCGTAGCCCCGGCCGCGCAGTTCCTCGACCGTGCGCAGGCCGGCCAGCCCGCCGCCCACCACCACGACCTGCCCAGGACTGGTCATCCTCGGGTTCCTTCCTGCCCGGGCTGCTGCACGGGTCCCGGCGCGGCCCCCATCCTGACCCAGGCGCGTCATCATCGCCGAACGCGGCCCGCCAGCGCCTGGCCGGGGCCGGGCTGGCCGGGGCCGGGCTGGCCGGCCACGGGCTAGGCTGAAGGTCATCGCGCGGGAGTCCGGTGCTGACCGGGCTGAGAGGGCGGCTAGCAGCCGCCGACCGCAGGAACCTGATCCGGGTCATGCCGGCGAAGGGAGCGCCTCATGGACGGCCAGCCCGGCCAGCCAGGCCCCTCAGCCCAGGCCGCCCCGCCACGCCACGCGGAGGCCGACCCGGCCGCCGACGTGCTGGTCATCGGGGGAGGCGTCATCGGCCTGGCCATCGCCTGGCGCGCCGCGCAGCGCGGCCTGCGGGTGACCCTCGCCGATCCCGCCCCGGCCGGGGGCGCCACCCACGCGGCCGCCGGCATGCTCACCCCGGTAGCCGAGGCGGCCTACGCCGAGCGCGAGTTGTTCGCGCTCGGCAGCGAGTCACTGGACCGTTACCCCGCCTTCGCGGCCGAGCTCACCGAGCTGACCGGCCTGCCGACCGGATTCCGCCCGACCGGGACCCTGCAGGTCGCCTACGACAGCGACGACCTGGCCGTGCTGACGGAGCAGCACCGGCTGCAGGAGTCCTTCGGCCGGGCGGCCCGGCGGCTGACGGGGCGGGAGTGCCGGGCCGCCGAGCCGATGCTGGACCCGTCCGTGCGCGGCGGGCTGCTGGCCGACGGCGACGGGTCCGTTGACCCTCGCCTGCTGGCCCGGGCCCTGCTGGCGGCCGCCCGGCAGGCCGGTGTGTGCTTCCGGCACCAGCGGGCCGCCGAGATCGGCACCGCCGGCGACCCGGCCGACCGGGTGACCGGCGCCCGGCTGGCCGACGGCAGCGCCGTGCTCGCGCCCCGCGTGGTGCTCGCGGCGGGCTGGGAGTCCGTCGCCATCGCCGGGCTCCCGGCAGCGGCCGTCCTGCCGGTGCGGCCGGTGAAGGGTCAGATCCTGCGGCTGCGGCCGACCGCGGCCATGCGCGCCGCCGGGCTGCCGGCCGCCCTGCTGAGCCGCACCGTGCGGGGGCTGGTCCGGGGCTCCGCGGTTTACCTGGTGCCCCGGCAGGACGGGGAGCTGGTGGTCGGTGCCACCCAGGAGGAGATGGGGCCCGACACCACCGTCACCGCCGGCGGGGTCTGGGAGCTGCTGCGCGACGCCCGGCTGCTCGTGCCTGGCATCACCGAGCTCGAGCTGGCCGAGGCGGTGGCCGGGCTGCGGCCGGGAACGCCGGACAACGCACCAGTGATCGGGCCCGGCGCGCTGGCCGGCCTGGTCTGGGCCACCGGCCACTTCCGGGGCGGGGTCCTGCTGGCCCCCGTGACCGCCGACCTGGTGACCGGGTACCTAGAGTCAGAACGCCTGCCCGCGCTGGCGCTGCCCTTCACCGCGCAGCGGTTCCGGGCCGTCCTGCCCGGGGGCCAGGAGATGAGGGCGGCATCGTGGAGATAGTTGTCAACGGGGAACGGCACCAGGTGGCCGAGCAGGCCTCGCTGGCTGCGGCCGTCTCGCTGGTCACCTCGGCGGCCACCGGAGTGGCGGCGGCCCGCAACGGCGACGTGGTGCGCCGCGCGGCCTGGGAGTCGACGCGGCTGGCCGAGGGCGACCAGGTCGAGGTGCTGACCGCTGTGCAGGGAGGCTGACGGTGGACGATCCGTTCGTGCTGGCCGGGGAGAGCTTCAGCTCGCGGCTGATCATGGGAACTGGCGGGGCGCCCAGCCTGGACGTGCTCGACCGTGCGCTGGCTGCCTCCGGCACCGAGCTGACCACCGTCGCGATGCGCCGGGTCAACCCGGCCACGTCCGGCTCCGTCCTGGACGTGCTGACCGCGCGCGGGATCCGGGTGCTGCCCAACACCGCTGGCTGCTTCACCGCGGCCGAGGCGGTACGGGTGGCTCGCCTAGCCCGGGAGGCCCTGGGCACGAGCTGGGTGAAGCTGGAGGTCATCGCCGACGAGCGGACGCTGCTGCCAGACGGCGTGGAGCTGCTGGCCGCCGCCGAGCAGCTGGTGGCCGAGGGCTTCACCGTGCTGCCTTACAGCTCCGATGACCCGGTGCTGGCCCGGCGGCTCGAGCAGGCCGGCTGCGCGGCGGTCATGCCGCTGGGCTCGCCGATCGGCTCGGGCCTCGGGATCAGGAACGAGCACAACATCGAGCTGATCGTCGAGGCGGCCGGGGTGCCGGTCATCCTGGACGCCGGCATCGGCACGGCCAGCGACGCGGCGATCGCGATGGAGCTGGGCTGCGACGCGGTGCTGCTGGCGACGTCGGTAACCCGGGCCCGGGACGCTGAGCTGATGGCCGCGGCGATGCGGTCCGCAGTCCGGGCGGGGCGGCTGGCGTTCCGGGCCGGCCGGGTGCCCCGGCGCCGGCACGCCCGCGCTTCGTCGCCGCCCGCCGAATGAGCCGCCCGCCGAATGAGCGGGCCTGCCCCGGCCCGTCCTGGCGCGTCCCGGCTCGGCCGGAGGAGTCCGACTAGTTGCGTTGCGCGATGATGTGGCTGCGGAGCGCTGTTACAGGGGCGAGAGCACCGTTGCCCGCCTTACACTGCTCCCGATGGACACCACCCTGTCGCCGGTAACCGGGCAGCTGCTGGACGGCCGCTACCAGGTGGAGTCCCGGCTTGCCCACGGCGGGATGGCCACGGTGTACCTCGGCCGGGACACCCGGCTCGACCGCGCCGTCGCGCTCAAGATCGCGCATCAGGAACTGGCCAGCGACCGCGAGTTCGTCCGGCGCTTCATGACCGAGGCGCGCGCCGTCGCGCAGCTGTCCGGCCCGCATGTCGTGGCCGTCTACGACCAGGGCTCCGTCGGTGACCTGCACTACATCGCCATGGAATACGTGGCCGGCCCCACGCTGCGCGAGGTGCTGAACGCGCGCGGCTCACTGAGCGTCCGAGAGTCGCTGGACGTCACCGAGGGCGTCCTGGCGGGCCTGGCGGTGGCGCACCGGGCCGGCATCATCCACCGCGACGTCAAGCCCGAGAACGTGCTGCTGGGCACCGACGGCGCGGTAAAGGTCGCGGACTTCGGGCTGGCCAGGGCGGCCGCCGCGGCCGCCCACACCAAGACGGGCATGATCATCGGCA
Source organism: Streptosporangiaceae bacterium (assembly GCA_036510065.1). Classification (GTDB taxonomy): domain Bacteria; phylum Actinomycetota; class Actinomycetes; order Streptosporangiales; family Streptosporangiaceae; genus DASUBV01. The sequence goes on from DATCEO010000129.1 coordinate 209,954, forward strand.
CGGCCGCCTACCTGGCGCCGGAGCAGGTGTCGGCCAGTACCTCCGATGCCCGCACCGACGTGTACGCGGCCGGGGTGATGCTGTTCGAGATGCTCACCGGCGCCCAGCCGCACACCGGCGAGTCCCCGCTCACGGTCGCCTACAAGCACGTGAACGACGTGGTGCCGCCGCCGTCGAGCGTGGTGCCGGGGCTGCCGCCCGCCCTCGACGCCCTCGTCGCGCTGGCCACGAGCCGGGACCCGGACCTGCGGCCCGCGGACGCCGGGCAGTTCCTGCACGCGGTCACCGAGGTCCGGCACGGCACGCCGCTGTCGGCCGCGCGACGCGGCCAGCACGCGGCCCCCGACGGCCCGCCAGCCGCGGACGCCGGTCCCGGCGCGCTGGCGGGCTCCCCGCCGGTCACCGAGGACCTGGCCGATACCGACCTCAGGCCCGCGGTCAGGTTCCGCGAGGCGGGGCTGGGAGGCGCGGGCCCGGGGCTCGGGGGCACGGACGCGACCGAGGCGATGGGCGCCGCAGTCGCCGGACGGAACGGCTTCCCTCGCCACTCGCTGACCAGCGGTAGTAACGGCACGGGGAGTGGCAGCCTCCTGCCGGCGCGCCGCGACCCGGACGACGGCAGCTACCGGCCGCCTAACCACACGCTGGTCGTGTCCGCGGGGAGCATCCTGCCCGGCTTCGGCGACCCCGGTGACGACCGGCGCGGCCGCCGCGCGTACGACCGGCAGCCGGACCACGAGCCGCCGCTGCAGCGGCTGCTGTTCAGCCGGCGGCTCCTCTACGTGCTCGGCGCCCTCGCGGTGGTCCTCGTCGCGGTGCTGCTGGGCTGGTGGCTCACCTCCGGGCAGTACACCAACGTGCCGCAGGTCAGCGGGTGGTCGGCGAGCCTGGCCCGGACCGAGCTGACCGGCCTGGGCTTCAAGGTGCACGACGGCCCGGGCCTGCACAGCAACGTGGCTACGGGCCACATCGTGCGCACCAGCCCGAGGGCCGGCGCCAGGGCCACCACCGGCGCCACCATCACGCTCAGGCTGTCGCTCGGACCCGTCACGGTCAAGATGCCAGCGGTGACCGGCCAGCCGCTCCAGCAGGCCCAGCAGGAGCTCCGGCAGGCCGGGCTGCAGGTCGCCGCGCCGCAGGAAACGCCGTCCACGACGATCAGCGCTGGCGTCGTGATCAGTACCAACCCGGTGGCCAACACGCCCTGGCCGAAGAACAAGCCGGTCGGCATCACCGTGAGCGCGGGGGCGCCGCTGCCCAACTTCGTCAACGGCCAGCTATCGGCGGCGCAGCAGGCCGCGCAGTCCGGCGGCTACCAGATCAATCCGGTTCAGGACCCCAAGAGCAGCCAGCCGGCGAACACCGTCACCCAGCAGTCGCCCGCCGCGGGCACCCCGATCCAGCCCGGTGAGGTCGTGACCGTCTACTTCTCGGCCGGCCCGCCGCAGACGAACGTGCCGAATGTCCGGGGCATGAGCAGCGACCAGGCCCAGCAGGTCCTGCAGCAAGCCGGATTCCAGGTCAACGTCAACAAGGTCGGGCCCGGCAACCGGGTCTTCAACTACAGCCCGACGGGTCAGGCGCCGCCCGGCTCGACGATCACCATCAACGTCGGGTTCTCGTTCTTCTAGCTGCTGGCTTCCCGCCGGCACCCGCGCGCGGCGGCTCACGCGCAGCGGCTCACGATGGTGCCGCGTCGCCTTCGTCTTCCTGGTAGGAGTAGCGCTGCTCGTGCCAGGGATCGGCGGTGTTGTGGTAACCCCGCTCCTCCCAGAATCCCCGGCGATCCCTGGTCAGGTACTCGATGACGCGCACCCACTTGACGCTCTTCCACGCGTACAGCGAGGGCACCACCAGGCGCAGCGGATAGCCGTGCTCGGGCGTCAGCGGGGCGCCGTTCAGGTGGGTCGCCAGCAGGGTGGTGTCCGCCGCGAAGTCGGCGATCCGCACGTTAGCGCTGTAGCCGTAGTCGGCCCAGATCATCACGTGGGTGACCGAGTCGCCGGGCGGCACCGCCCGGAGCACCTCGGCGGCGCACACGCCGCCCCAGGCATTCCCCGGCACGGTGAACCTGGTGACGCAGTGCAGGTCGGCCACCACCTCGCAGTGCGGCAGGGCGCAGACCTCGTCCCAGGACCAGATCTGCTCGGTCCCGGACTCTGTGGCCCCGCAGACGCGCAGGCTCCAGCTCCGGGGATCGAACTTAGGGACCGGGCCGTAATGCAGGACCGGGAGCTTGCGCGGGATGTACTGGCCGGGCGGCAGCTCGCAGGCCTGGTTTGCTGACCGCTGGTCGCATTGGTCGCCCGTGCTAGCCGCGCCGGCGTGACGGGTCGCGTTAGCGCCTGGCTGTCCGCTGCCGGTCTCACGCGCACCGGTATCCGGCTGCCTCATGTCCGGCTGACCTGCCCCTTCCCGAAATCTCAGCCGTGCCATCCTGACGCTGCCCCAGGCTAACTGCTCATGAACTCGGCGCTAACTCCCGCTCCCTCCCCGGCTGCTCCGGCAGGTTCAGCTATCTTGCCACCTCGTGTTTGAACGCTGAGCCGGGCCCACCCGCGACTGGACCTCCCGCCGCGATGCGCTAGGCTACGGCTCGTGCAGCGCGAGTACTGGTTCTGGTTTGGCTACTTTCCCGGCCCTGGGACGGTCGCCCGCCAGACTCTGCGCTGACGCAAGCGACGTATGTAGCCCCGGGCCTCGTCGGCTCGGGGCTTTTGTCATTCTGGAGACTAGGAGGAGACCGGCATGGTGGTGGTGATGGCCCCGGAGGCCACCCAGAGTGAGGTGGACGCGATCGTCGACCTGGTGCGCACAGCTGGTGGCGAGGCCTTCGTCAGCAGCGGCGTATCCCGCACGATCATCGGCCTCGTCGGTGACTTCGAGCAGTTCGGGGCGCTGAACCTGCGCAGCTACCCGGGGGTCCTGGACGTGATGCGGATCTCGGTGCCCTACAAGCTTGTCAGCAGGGAACATCGCCCCAGCCGCTCAGTGATCATGGTGGGCGGCGTGCCGATCGGCCCGGATAACTTCACTGTCATTGCCGGACCCTGCACGGTTGAGACCCCCGAGCAGACCCTGACCGCGGCCCGGATGGCCCAGGCGGCCGGCGCCTCGCTGCTGCGCGGCGGCGCGTTCAAGCCCAGGACGTCGCCGTATGCCTTCCAGGGCCTGGGCGTGGCCGGGCTGAAGATCCTGGCCGATGTGCGCGCCGAGACCGGCATGCCGGTGGTGACCGAGGTCATCGACCCGGCATCAGTCGACCTCGTCTCCTCCTACGCCGACATGCTCCAGGTCGGCACCCGGAGCATGCAGAATTTCACCCTGCTGCAGGCCGTCGGGTCGGCGAGCAAGCCGGTCCTGCTCAAGCGAGGCATGAACGCGACCATTGAGGAGTGGCTGATGGCCGCGGAGTACATCGCGCAGCGCGGCAACCTGGACATCGTGCTCTGCGAGCGGGGCATCCGGACGTTCGAGACCGCGACCCGCAACACCCTGGACATCAGCGCCGTCCCGGTGGCCCAGCGCCTGTCCCACCTGCCCGTCATCATCGACCCGTCGCATTCAGGCGGCCGACGGGACCTCGTCCTGCCGCTTAGCCGGGCCGCTATCGCGGTGGGCGCCGACGGGATCATCGTCGACATGCACCCGCAGCCCGCCACGGCGATGTGCGATGGCGACCAGGCGCTGACCGGCGACGACATCAGCGAGCTGGCCACCGCGGTGGCCACGCTGCCGGGGCTGCTCGGCAAGACGCTGACCCCGGCCCGGGCCGCGGCCCCGGCACCGGTGGGCTGAGGCGGCGGCAGGCGGCCACGGAGGGCTGATGGCCAGGCTCACCGCCGCGCAGGCGCGGCAGCGGCTGGGCGCGGCCAGGATCGCCCGGCTGGCCTCGGTCTCGGCTGATGGCACGCCGCACGTGGTGCCGGTGACCTTTGCCCTCGACGGCGACACCATCTACACGGCCGTGGACGGCAAGCCCAAGACGACCCGGGGGCTGCGCCGGCTGGACAACATCCGGCGCAGCCCGCGGGTGGCCGTCCTGGCCGATCATTACGACGAGGACTGGGCGCAGCTGTGGTGGGTCCGCGCTGACGGCACGGCTGCCATCATCGGTGAGCCCGCGCTGATGGCAGCTCCCGCCGCCCTGCTCGCACGGCGGTATCCGCAGTACGCCCAGGTCCCCCTGCCGGGCCCGGTCATCGCCATTGAGGTCACGGCCTGGACCGGCTGGACGGCGGCGGAGGCTACCGGTCCCAGCGGCTAGAGGCTCGCCACCGCGGGGATGACCTCGCTGCCGATGACCTCCAGCGGGGTCACGTCCCACACGTTCGCTACCGCCCCGATGGCCGCGTCGAAGCCCATCTCAGCGAGCCCGCCCAGCTGGTCCACGACCTGCGCGGCGTTCTCGCCGTTCTTCCCGACGTCGTAGAGGAAGTAGCAGGTCTTCTCGATCTCGTCGTAGTCGCGGCCCTCGGCCTCGCAGTGCTCGCGCAGGACGTCCAGCTTGTGAGTCAGATCCGGGCCGGGGAACAGGTTGCAGGCCTGGGCATAGCGCGCGACGAAGCGCAGCGTCTTGCGCTCTCCCGACCCGCCGATCAGGATCGGCGGATGCGGCTGCGAGATCGGCAGGGGGTGGTTCAGCGGCCGCTCGAGCTGGTAGTGCCGGCCCTGATAGAGGGACTGGTCGTCGCGCCACATCTGCAGGCAGATCTGCAGCGTCTCCTCTAGGCGCTCGAAGCGCTCGGCGACCGGCGGGAACGGGATGCCGAGCCCGCGCGATTCCTCCTCATTCCAGGCCGCTCCGACGCCGAGCCAGGCCCGGCCCCCCGACAGGACGTCCAGGGTGGTCACGATCTTGGCCAGGATGCCGGGATGCCGGTAGACCACCCCGGTCACCAGCGTGAGCAGCCTGGCGCGCGACGTGCAGGCGGCCAGGTATCCCAGCGTGGTATACGCCTCGAGCATGTCGCTCTCGGGCGGCCCCACCTGGGGAATCTGGAAAAAATGGTCCATAAGGGCGATGAACTCGAAACCCGCGTCGTCGGCCGTCCTGGCGACCGTGGCCAGGTCGGTCCCGAGGCGGGCGGCGCCGCCCGCGTGGGTGAAGTCGGGGATCTGCAGTCCTATGCGCATGCTCATACCTCCGGGCACAGCCTCCCATAGCCAGCCACGGCCGATGTCCGCGGATCGCCGGACCAGCGATTTGGTAATTCTTTGCCGTCTCTATGTGCGAGCCTTAGCCTGACGTTGTGCGTCCGCCGATGGCATCGGGCCACGGCGCGGAGCGGAGACCACGACAGCATGCGTATCACCAGCAGCGCCCGTGCCGTCTCAGTGCTGGCACTCGCGTTCGGCCTCCTGCTGGCCTGGGCGGTTACCGCTCAGGCGGCCAGCACGGGTGGCGGCTGGTCCCTGACCGTGACCCGGCACTACGGCTCCCCCGACCATGCCTCCGGCTACTCGGCCATCGTCGCGCCGAGCGCTACCGACGTGTGGGCGCTGGGCGGCACCAACCCCGGCGGCGCCAGCGAGCCGGCCGCCGTGCACTGGAACGGCAGCAGCTGGCAGTCCTGGCCGCTGCCGCCGGGTCTGTCAGGCTTCATCGGTGATGCGAGCGCGCCGGCAGCAGACGACATCTGGGCGGTGAGCTACGCCGCCGGCTACGCGTTGCACTGGAATGGCGAGCAGTGGTCGGTGGCCAAGCGGTGGCACCAGCACGCCGTGCTGAGCGGCGTGACCGCTCTCAGCCCGTCGGACGTCTGGGTCTTCGGCACCGGCACGGACGGGGTACGGGGCCTCGGCACCTGGCACTTCGACGGCCGGTCCTGGGCCCGGGTGCCGGGCCGCGCGAAGCAGATCTACCGGGCCAGCGCGATATCGGCCAGGGACATCTGGGCGGTGGCGGCCACGCCCCAGGGCGGCTTCGTCGAGCACTACGACGGGCGGGCCTGGCGATACGTCCCGACCGACGGCACCCTGGTCCGCGCCAGCCTGGACGATGTGCTCGCCCTGGCCTGGAACAACGTCTGGGTCGTCGGGAACCTCCCGTCGCGCGGCGGCGAGGGTCAGCTCGTCCTCTCGCACTTCAACGGCCGGCGATGGACCCGGACGCTGACCTCGCGGCACGCCGATACCGGCCGGCTGGCCCCAGACGGGTCCGGCGGGGTCTGGGTGACGGCCGACGCCAGCGGGGCCGCCACGGAGGCCTACATCGGGCACCTGTCGTTCCGGGGCAAGCTCACCTGGTCGATCCTGCGGCAAGGGCTGGGCAGCGGCGTCAGTGACATCGCCCATGGGCGCCATACGAAGATGGTCTGGCTGAGCGGCGGCTTCCTGACGCAGACGGGCGGCGATGCTGCCATCTGGTCGCACGGCAGCGCCGGTCAGCCCCTGGCCGCCGCCCGTGCTAGCCAGGCCACCCGTGCCCGCCAGGCCGCGGCTCGGGCCATCCAGGCCGCCCGGGCCCGCCAGGACAGCCTGCCGGATCGGCTGCTGGCCGGCCGGTCCTGGATCGCTGACCTGGCGGCGCTGCTGTGGCCAGGCCGGCCGGGCATCACGTAGGACCGGCCTGACTCAGCCGAAGAAGACCTCGGCCTCGGCGTACCGATCGGGCGGAACCAGCTTGAGCTGGCTCGTGGCCTCGGCCAGCGACACCCGGGCGATGCTGGTGCCGCGCAGGGCCACCATCGTCCCGAACGCGCCGTCGGCCACGGCCCGGATCGCGTGCACTCCGAAGCGCGTCGCCAGCACCCGGTCAAACGCCGTCGGGGTGCCACCGCGCTGGATGTGCCCGAGCACCGTGCAGCGCGCTTCCTTGCCGGTACGCCGCTCGATCTCGTCGGCCAGCAGCTGGCCTACTCCGCCGAGCCGGGCGTGGCCGAAGGCGTCAACCTTCTCGTCGGCGACCTCGTCGGAGCTCTTGGGATGCGCGCCCTCGGAGACGACCACGATCGGGGCGTACCTGGTCTGGAAGCGGTGCTCCACGTAGGCGCAGACCTGCTCGATATCGAACGGCTTCTCGGGGATGAGGATGACGTTCGCGCCGCCGGCCACGCCGGCGTGCAGGGCTATCCAGCCCGCGCTGCGCCCCATGACCTCGACGATCAGCGCCCGGTGATGGCTCTCCGCCGTGGTGTGCAGCCGGTCAATTGCCTCCATCGCGATGTTGACCGCGGTGTCGAAGCCGAAGGTGTAATCGGTGGCGCCCAGGTCGTTGTCGATGGTCTTGGGGACGCCGACGACGTGGGCTCCCGCCTCGTGCAGCTTGCTGGCCACGCCGAGGGTGTCCTCGCCGCCGATGGCCACGAGCGCGTCGACGCCGAGGCTGGACAGGTTCTCCTTGATCCGCTCCAGGCCGGTCTGGCCGCCCGAGGATGCCGACTCGGCCAGCGGATTGGTCCGGGACGAGCCCAGGATCGTCCCGCCGAGCGGCAGGATGCCGCGGACCGCCTGCACGTCGAGGGCCATCGTGTCGCCCTCCAGCGGACCCCGCCAGCCGTCGCGGAACCCGATGAATTCAAAGCCGTGCTCCGCCGCGCCGGTCCGCACAACCGCGCGGATCACCGCATTCAGGCCGGGGCAGTCACCGCCTCCGGTCAGGACTCCGACTCGCATGAATCTTCCTCTCAGCGTTTGCGCGCCCCGTCACCGTAGCGCCATGAGCGTCCTCGCGATTGACACCGGCACGACGGGCGCTGCTGCGCTGATCGTGACCGCCGATGGCACGGTAGCAGGTCCCGAGGGCTGGCGAATTCAGCCAGTATTTCCGGCCCCCGGGCCCCTTCTGTCCGGCCGCTATCGGGGATTCCCGATCCGACGGATCGGGGGTTGACCGATCCGGCGTCCTAGCAGCGTATCCGGGCCCTGACCGGCCCGGCCAGCGCCGACACGGGTGAGCCGCCGCGCTAGCGGCCGATCAGCCGCTGGCCGGGCGAGTGGTAATGCTTGGTGGCGGGCCGGCCGGCAGCAGGTGCCATTCCTGCGAGTCGACCTCTGCCGCTACTCGGGTCTGGGGGGATCACCGACTGGGGTTGCTGGGGCTCGCGGGGCCACGGGGATGGCTGGGGCTGGCTGCTCCGCGGACTCGGCAGGCTGACCAGGCGGGAGCGGCGGGAGCGGCGGCTCAGCGGGCTGGGCCGGGGAGTGCGGGACGGGTGCCGGGGCCGCCGTCGGGGCCGGGGCCGCCGCCTCGGCCGGGGCGGGAGCCGGGGCGGCCTTGCGCAGGGCTGGGCGGCGTCCCTTGCCCTTGCTACGCTGCGCGTACTTGTCGACGTACTCCTGGCCGGACAGCTTCATGAGCTCGTACATGATCTCGTCGGTCATGGCCCGCAGGACGATATGGTCTTCCTCCATGCCGTAGTAGCGGGAGAAGTCGAGCGGCTTCCCGAACCGCACCCCGGGCCGGATCCGGAGCCGGGGGGCGATCTTGCCCGGCGGCTGGAACTCGAAGCCCCCGATCATTGCGGTGGGAACCACCGGGGCGCGGGCTTCCAGGGCTAGCCTGGCCACGCCCGTCTTGCCCCGGTACAGCCGCCCATCGGGCGTCCGGGTGCCCTCCGGGTAGATGCCGAGAATCTCGCCCTGGGCGAGCACGCGCAACCCGGTCCGCAGCGCTCGCTCACTAGCCTCCCCGCCCGACCGGTCCACCGGTATCTGCCCGACACCACTGAAAAAAGCCTTGCTGATCAGGCCTTTCAGGCCCCGGCCGGTAAAGTACTCGGACTTGGCCAGGAACACGACCTTGCGCGGGATGGGCAGCGGCGCGAAGAAGTGGTCGGAGAACGACAGGTGGTTGCTGGCCAGGATCGCCGGACCCTCCCGGGGCACATTCTGTGACCCCTCGAACCACGGCCGGAAGACGATCCGCAGGAAGGGCCCCAGCACGGCCTTGACCACCCAGTAGAACACGGTCATATGGTCGCACGTCATCTGCCGTTAACGACACGGTCCGAGCTTCCCGGTCACCAGCAGGCCAGCGATCTTCCGGCCGGCCGCTTTCAGCCGGCCAACAGCCGCCGCATCGGCGCCCGGCGTGGCACGATCAGAGAGTAAGCCGCAGCATGCCCGAAAGGATCCCTGACATGCCGCTCATGCCCGGCGCCGAGGCCTTCACGCACGAGGGCGGCGCTACCGGCGTGCTGCTGTGTCACGGGTTCACCGGGAGCCCGCAGTCCCTGCGCCCCTGGGGCGAGTACCTCGCCGGAGCCGGGCTGAGCGTCTCCCTGCCACGGCTGCCGGGCCACGGCACGACCTGGCAGGAGATGGCGCGGACCCGCTGGGAGGACTGGTTCGCCGAGGTCAACCGCGCGTTCGAGGAACTGCGCGGCGGCTGCGATGAGGTTTTCGTCATGGGCCTGTCCATGGGCGGCTGCCTGGCCCTGCGGCTGGCCGAGCTGCACGGCCCCGCTGTCAGCGGGCTGGTCCTGGTCAATCCCTCGGTTGCCGCCGATACCAGGCTGTTCATGCTCGCGCCCGCGCTCAAGTTCCTGGTCCCCTCCCTCAAGGGAATCGTCAGCGACATCAAGAAAGAGCAGGCCAGCGAGCTCGGTTACGGCCGGATCCCGGTGAAGGCCGCGGCTACGCTGCCAGGCCTGTGGCGCATCACCCGCGAGCATCTGGGTGACCTGACCCAGCCGGTGCTGGCCTACCGCAGCGTGACCGACCACGTGGTCGGCCCGGCCAGCCTCTCGCTGCTCCGCAAGGCGCTGCCGGCCGGTCAGCTCGAAGTCCGCGAACTAGCCGATAGCTATCACGTTGCGACCCTGGACAACGACGCCGAGGTCATCTTCACTGGGAGCCTGGAGTTCGTCCGGGCGCACAGTCGGCTCGGGCGGGAATCGGGCAGGGAATGAGGTAGTGGCCGGAAACGAGGACGGGGACGGGGACGTCAGCGGCGAAGAGGCGGCCTGGCGTGACTTGATCGCGCGTTTTGACCTACCCGTGGATACCACGACGCGGCAGGCGCCCTGGCCGGCCCGCGAGAGCCTGGCCGAGCCCTCCGCCGACCGCCAGCTGCCGGAGCATGACACGGCCGTGGGCCGGGAGCACGGCGGCCCGGGCGGCCCCGGCAGCCGCGCCGGACCCGCCAGCCTTCCCGGACCCGCGGGCGGTCCCGGCCCGCTGCGGCTGCCCGGCTCAGGCCTTCCTGGACCGCCCAGGCGCGGCGGGCAGGACAGCCCCGACGACACCGGCCAAGGCCCCGCCAGCCAGGACGGCGCCGGCCCGGCAGGCGCCGACCGGGACGGCATCGATCCGGGCCCCACCGACCCCGGTGACGATGATGGCATCGGCTGGGCCAGCACCATCCTGGACGACGACTGGGGCAGTAACGGCCGCCCCCGGCCCGGGCTGACCGACGGGCGCGACGCCGGAACCGGTCCAGCCGGAACCGGTCCAGCCGGAGCCGGCCAGGCCGGAAGCCGGTCCGCCCGGGACCGGGCGCACATCATCCGGCGTGCGGAGCCCGTTCCGCGACCGGCGCCCCCGGGTGACGACGATGACGACGACGACCGGTATGTGCCGCCACCGCCCTCTCCGCTGCCGCAGCTAGACTCGGTAGCCAAGGGCGCCTGGGTGGCCCTGCTCGGCGGACCCGGCTACCTGCTGCTCGCGACGCTGGCCGGCTGGCAGATCGCCGACTGGGCCGCCCTGGTAGCGATCATGGCGTTCGTCGCCGGATTCGCCACGCTGGTCCTGCGCATGAGCGACCGGCCCCGCGACGATGACGACGACGGCGCCGTCGTCTGACCGGCCGCGGATCGCTGCCCGGCCACTGGCTACCCGGCTGAGCTCAGCCGCTGCGGGCCAGGTCTGCCGCTCCGATCAGCCCGGCGTCACTGCCTAGCTGCGCGGGCTTGATCTCGGCGAACGGACGGTAGGCGCCGCCGGTCAGGCCGTTCTCGAACGCCTTGCGGGCCGGGCTGATGAGCAGGTCACCGGCCTCGGACACCCCGCCGCCGATCACGAAGCAGCCAGGATCGAGGATCGCGGCCAGGTCGGCCAGCCCGGTGCCCAGCCAGTGCCCGATGATCTCGAAGCAGCGCAGCGCCACAGCATCGCCCTCGAGCGCGGCCTGGGTGACAGCGGGGCCGTCGATGCCCTCGGCGCTCCCGCCCGCCAGCTGCAGGAGCCGCACGGCCGCACCCGGAGAGCGGCGTGCGAACTCTCGCGCCTCGGCGACCAGGGCGTTGCCGCTCACGTACTGCTCCCAGCAGCCCCGGTTCCCGCAGCCGCAGAGCCTGCCGTCCGGCACGACCCGGTAGTGGCCGGGCTCCCCCGCCGATCCCCACCGGCCACGGTACAGACGGCCGTCGAGCATCAGGGCGGCCCCGATTCCGGTGCCCACCGCGATGAGCACCACCTGATCGTTTCCCCGGGCGGCGCCGAACTTGGTCTCGGCCCAGACGGCCGCGTTGGCGTCGTTCTCGACCAGGACGGCGCGGCCGAGCCGTTCCTCGACCCGCTTTTTCACGGGCTCATCCCGCCAGGCGAGGTTGGGCGCGAAAAGCACCGTGGACCGGGCCTCATCGACAAAGCCGGCCGCGCCGATGCCCACCGCGCCGATGTCATGACGGCTCAGCAGCTCGGTAACCGCCTCGACGATGACCTGCTCGGTGCCCGCGGGGCTGGCCGCCGGAGTCGGTCGCTTGAGCTTCTCGACAATCTTGCCCTGGTCATCCACCACGCCGGCGGCCACTTTCGTACCGCCAACGTCAACCCCGATGGCCAGGCTCATCCTGTGCCCTTCCCGCCTCGTCTCCGGCTGAGCCGGCGGAGCGCGGGTACCTGTCCGCTCGCGGCGGCGGTCCAGGAGTCACTGGGGGCCGTGACAGTACCGCGTCGACGGCCACGATCGCGTCCTGAACTGCCGTGGCCACCACATCCGAGGCACCGGAGAGCTGCGAGCCCAGCCCCGGACCGGATTCCCGCATGCGGCGAGCGGCGCGGCATATCGGGCACCAGGCGCATTCCGGCGACTCGCCGACACCGGGCGACGGCTCGGTCGTCGCCGTCCCCCAGACATCCGCTGACTGTGCCCCGCCGCTGAAGGTCCGGCGGACCTGGCCCTCGATCTCCCGGCGCATGCTCTTGGCGCTCGAACGGAGCAGCCAGCGCTGCAGGTCATTCAGCAGCTCACCGCCGGGCGGGCCCGGACGCCGGCCATCCGAGCGACGGGCAACCGAACTACGGGCATCCGAAGCACGGGCATCCGAAGCACGGGGACCCGGGGCACGGGTATCCGGGCGCCGGGTCGGGGCGGACTGGCTCACGGGACGGCTGGACGCACGGCCAGGCCCGGCACCCGGCCCCGGAACGGTGCCGCGCCCGGGAACAGCACCAGGACCAGGGACAGCGCTAGGGGCCGGAACGGCACCGCCGGCGGGCTCCCCGGCCGCGTCCTCGCGGTCAGCTAGCTCCGCGCCGGCCAGCTCCGCGTCCGCCGGGCGGGAAGGCTGACCTACGGGATCGGTAGCGGCGCTCCAGGCGCCGGGATGACCCCGGCCACGCCGGTCGGCGGGCGGCTGCTGGCTGGCGGCCCCGTCAGTCATGACCGCCACCGCTGGCCACGCCGGTGCCGGCACTGCCGGTCGCCGGCAGGCTATCGACCCGGGCTCGGAGCCCTGTCAGCGCCGTATCGATGATGGTCTTCTCGGCCCTGCGCCTGAGCATGCCGAGCATCGGCACGCGCAGGCCCACGGCAAGCTCGTACGTCACCCTCGTCCCTCCGCCCTCATCGGCGAGCTGGTATCCGCCCGACATTTCAGAGATCATCGTGCCCGTCTGAGCCAGCTCCCAGCGGACCGCGGCGTCGGCGTCCCATTGATAAGCGAGCACGTAGCTGTCCTTAATGATTCCGGCATCGAGCACGAACCGCACCTGACGGGCGCGGCCATCGGCGCCGGGCACGGTGACCTCGGCGGAACGGACCCCGGTGGCCCACTGCGGATAGGCCGGAAAATCCGCGATCACCCTCATCACGACCTCCCGGGGCGCTCCCACGGTCATGCTGGAGCTGGTCTTGTCCGCCATGACTCGGAGCGTACCTCCAGCGCGGCGGACTCCGGCTACGGCGGGAGAGCCAGTGGCTACCACTCCAGGACGAACGGCTGCCCGGTCGCACGGAAATGCCCCACGTTGACGCATTCGGTGACGCCGATCCGGATGCGGCTGGCCTGCGGCTGGTGCACGTGGCCAAAGAGCGCGTATCGCGGCTGGGTCCGCTGGATCGCGGCCAGCAGCGCCTCGCTGCCCCGTTCCATCCGGCGCGCGACGGTGTCGTAGAGCAGTTCGGGCACCGCGGGCGGGATGTGCGCGCAGAGCACGTCTACCTCGCCGATCGCCTCCACCTTGGCCGCGAAGACATCGTCGTCGAGCTCGTTGGGCGTCCGGTAGACCGAGCGCAGCCCGCCCCCGACGAACCCGAACGACCGGCCGCCGAGCTCCAGGCGCTCGCCGTCCAGTACCTGCTGGCCTGGCCGCAGGTGGTCGTCCCACAGTCGCGGGACATCGACGTTGCCGTAGGTCAGGTAGGCCGGCGTGGGCATGGCCGCGAACAGCGCGGCGTACTGCCGGGAGACCGCGGCGTCGATGTGCTCACGAGGATCGCCGCCCAGCCCGGCCCACAGCCGGGCCGACATGGCCCGTGCCTCGTCGAACCGCTGCGCGGTCCGCAGCCTGATCAGCTCCAGCGCCGCCTCGGCTCCGAACAGCTCGGGAAAGATCCCCTGCCCGGGGTCCGCGTAGTCCACGAACAGCAGCAGGTCACCCAGGCACAGCAGGGCCTGCGCGTCGCTGCCCGCCCCGCGCAGCGCATCGATCCGGCCGTGCACGTCGCTCACCACGTTGACCCGCATGGCCACACCTTAGGCAGCCGAGCGGCGCTGCCCAAGCGCGGGCCGCCCGCGGTGCACCGCATCGCGTGCACCGCCCCGATCCGCCCGGCCTGCGGGGCCCGGGCCCCCTGGGCGCGCACCGGGCCGGCGTTGTACGGTCCATAAGCATCAGGCGTCGACGCCGCAGGGCCAGGAGGTTACGTGCGCGAGTACAGCGCTCCCGCGCTCGCGGAGATCAGCGATGACGCCGGCCTCGCTGACGTCGTCTTCGAGCGGGCCGCGAGCCAGCCGGGCAAGGTGGTGATGCGCCGGCGCTCCCCCGGCGGCAGCTGGCACGATGTTACCGCCGCCACGTTTCATGCCGAGGTCACCGGCCTGGCCAAGGGCCTGGTCGCCGCCGGAATCGAGCCGGGTGACCGGGTCGGGCTGATGTCGGCGACCCGTTATGAATGGACCCTGATCGACTACGCGATCTGGACGGCCGGCGCCGTCACGGTCCCCATCTACGACACGTCCTCGGCTGAGCAGGTCGAGTGGATGCTCGGGGACTCCGGGGCCCGGGCGGTCTTCGCTGAAAACGGCAAGCACACCGGACTCATCGAGGCCGCGCGCGGCCGCCTGGCCGACCTGAGCCAGCTGTGGCCGATCGAGCAGCTGGAGGCGCTGGCGGCTGGCGGGTCGCAGGTGACCGACGAGCAGCTGGCTCAGCGCCGCGGCGCCCGGACGGCGGACGACCTGGCCACGATCATCTACACGTCCGGGACGACGGGCCGGCCCAAGGGATGCGAGCTGAGTCACCGCAACCTGCTGGCCGATGTCCGCAACGCGGTCGCCGGGGCGCTTCCGGAGGTGTTCGAGATCGAGGGCGGCTCGACCCTGCTGTTCCTGCCGCTCGCCCATTCCTTCGCGCGGATCATCCAGGTCGGCTGCCTGGAGTCGGGAGCCATCCTCGGGCACTGGCCCGATGCCAGGACCGTGGCCCAGGGGCTGCCCGAGTTCCAGCCCACCTTCCTGCTCGCGGTCCCGCGGGTGTTCGAGAAAGTCTTCAACACCGCCCAGCAGCAGGCGTCGGGCAGCACCGCCAAGCAGCGGATCTTCGCGGCCTCGGTGGATACGGCGATCGCCTGGAGCCGGGCCCGTGACGAGGCCGGCGGCCCCGCACTCGGCCTGCGGCTGCGCCGCGGCCTGTACGACCGGCTGGTGTACGGCAAGCTCCGGGCCGCCGTCGGCGGCAAGGTCCAGTACGCGGTCTCCGGGGGCGCCCCGCTCGGCGAGCGGCTCGGCCATTTCTTCCGCGGCGTCGGCCTGACCGTCCTGGAGGGCTACGGCCTGACCGAGACGTCGGCGGCCGCCGCGGTGAACAGGCCAGCCCAGATCAAGATCGGCACCGTGGGACTGCCGCTGCCCGGGGTTCACCTGCGGATCGCTGACGACGGCGAGATCCTGATCAAGGGCCCGAACGTGTTCCCCGGTTACTGGCGCAACCCGGCCGCGACGGGCGAGGTCCTTGACGCGGACGGCTGGCTGCTGACCGGCGATCTCGGCGAGCTGGACGACGAGGGCTTCCTGCGGGTGACCGGCCGGAAGAAGGAGCTCATCGTGACGGCCGGCGGCAAGAACGTCGCGCCAGCCGTCCTGGAGGACCGGCTGCGCGCCCACCCGCTCGTCAGCCAGTGCATGGTGGTCGGCGACGGCCGCGCGTACATCGCCTGCCTGGTGACGCTGGACCCGGAGGCCCTGGACTACTGGAAGCAGCAGCACGGGAAGCCGGCCAGCGCCACGGCCGGGGACCTGGCCGACGATCCGGACTTGATCGCCGAGATCCAGGGCGCCGTCGACGCGGCGAACAAGGCGGTGTCCCGCGCCGAGTCAATCCGCCGGTTCCGCGTCCTGGACACCGACTTCACCGAGGAGAGCGGGCACCTGACGCCCTCGCTGAAGGTCCGGCGCGCGGTCGTGGCCAAGGACTTCTCGGCCGACATCGACGCCCTCTACAGCTGACTGGCCCAGTCGGAACCGGGCGGTTCCGGCCGGGCCTCAGCCAGCCCGTGACGCTATGACTCAGTGACCCCGCTACTTCAGTGACCCGGCGCGGCGGGATCCTCGTTATCGGAGGTGATCTGGGCTGCCCCGGAACTGCCGGACGGCACCGCGGCCGGCGCGGGCCCGTCGTGGCCGTTGCCCTCGGCGGAGTGACCGTTGCCTTCGGCAGAGTGACCGTTGCCCCCGATGGCATGGCCGTTTCCGTGACCGTTACCGTGCCCGTTGACGGGCAGTGGCACGCTCTCGGTGATGACGGAGTAGAGCCGCTCCCGGATCTTGCCGACCGCGCCCCGCATGCCGGGGGCCGGCACCCCTTCGCCGTCGGCGTCGGCGCCCGCCGGCAGGCCCTGGTAGTGCGGCCTGGCTTCCAGGACGGCCCGCGCCTCCTCGTCGACCGGCCTGGTCTCCTCGATGTACTCGCCGTTGGGCAGCTGCCGGATGATGCCGGTCTCCACGCCGTGCTCGAGCAGGTGTACGTCCTTGAGCTGCAGGCCGAGGCAGATCCGCTTGGTGATGATGTAGGCGATGATCGGCCCCACCACCCACGCGATCCGGGCGATCTCGGTGGTCAGGTAGAGCGAGATATCAAAGTGCTCGGCCAGGACGTCGTTCGCGCCCTCGGCCCACAGGACGCCGTAGAAGGTGATCACCGCGATGCCGATCGCGGTCCTGGTCGGCGCGTTGCGCGGCCGGTCGTTGATGTGGTGCTCCAGCTTGTCGCCGGTCACCCACTGCTCGATGAACGGCCAGAACGCGGCCCCGGTGAACAGCGCGCCGAGCGGCAGCAGCGCCGGGATGAACACGTTGAAGGCAAACGTATGCCCGAAGACCACCCACTGCCAGGCCGGGAAGACCCGCAGCGCGCCCTCCAGCATGCCCATGTAAAAGTCCGGCTGCGACCCGGCCGACATGGCCACCGCGTTATACGGCCCGTACAGCCAGATCGGGTTGATCTGCGCGAAGGCCCCGGCCAGCGCCAGGATGCCGAAGGTAAAAAAGAAGAACGCGCCCGTCTTGGCCATGAAGTACGGGTACATCGGCTGGCCGACCACGTTGGTGTTAGTGCGTCCCTTGCCCGGCATCTGGGTGTGCTTCTGGAAGACCATGATGAACAGGTGCGCGGTGACCAGGGCCAGGATCACGCCGGGGATGAGCAGGACGTGCAGGATGTACATCCGCGGGATGATGACGTCGCCGGGGAACGCCCCGCCGAACAGGAAGAACGCCAGGTAGGTCCCGACAATCGGGATGGACTGCAAGACGCCCTCAAGGATCCGCAGGCCAGCACCCGACAGCAGGTCGTCGGGCAGCGAGTAACCGAACAGGCCCTCGACCAGGCCCAGGGTGAACAGGGTGATCCCGATCAGCCAGTTCACCTCGCGCGGCTTGCGGTAGGCGCCGGTGAAGAAGATGCGGATCATGTGGGCCATGATCGCGGCCATGAACAGGTCGGCCGCCCAGTGGTGGATCTGCCGCATGAGCAGGCCGCCGCGCACGTCGAAGCTGATGTTCAGCGTCGAGGCGTAGGACCGGCTCATCGAGACGCCGTCGAGGTGGGTATAGGAGCCGTGATAGATGACCGTGCTCATGCTGGGCTGGAAGAACAGCGTCAGGAACGTTCCGGTCAGCAGCAGGATGATGAACGAGTAGAGCGCGATTTCCCCGAGCAGGAACGTCCAGTGGTCCGGGAACACCTTCCGCAGCAAGACGCGGACACCGCGGGCAGCGTGCAGCCGGTCGTCGAGGACAGTTCCGACACCTGCCAGCACTCGGTTGGTGCTCATGACCGCTCCCAGAAGCTCGGCCCTACTGCCTCATGATAGTCACTCTGGGCCACCAGGAAGCCCTGTGCATTAGTCGTCAGCGGCAACTGCGGCAGCGGCCGCGTGGCCGGCCCGAACAGCACTTGCGCGCCGCGTGTGGCATCGAAGGTGGACTGGTGGCATGGGCAGAGAATGTGGTGAGTTGTCTGCTCGTACAGGGCAGCCGGGCAGCCAAGGTGCGTACATATCTTTGAATACGCCACGATACCCTCCACCGTCCAGTTCATCACCGTGGGCGCCTGCAGCTGGCCGGGGCGGAACTTGATGAGGGTGGTGGCTGCCTTGGCCAGCGCGGTGTCGTTGTCGGCGTAGCCCTCCGGGATAACGCTCAGCGAGGAACCGGGCGTGTCGAAGTCGGCCGGCGTGAGCGGCCGGTTGGTACCGTAAACGACGACCCGGGTGCCCTTCTTCCAGACCGTGTGGTCCAGACTCTGGCGCGGCAGCGGGCCCAGGTCACGCAGCAGCACGATCGGGGCGATGGCGACCGGCACCGTGGCGGCTATCAGGGTCCGGCGAACCAGCGGGCGCTTGACGAACTGGCTGGCCTCGGCGCCTTCCTCGAACGTCTCGGCGAACGCCGCCCGGTCCTCCGGCGTGGAGGCCAGGGGATGGCGCTCCTCGCTCACCTCGACGTTCGGCATGAGGCGGCGCACCCAGATGGTGGCGCCGGCGCCCATGGCCAGGAACGCCACCCCCATGGTGGTCCCGAGCGCGAGGTTGGAGTAGAAGGTCTTCTCGACCGTGTGCACCTGGAAGATGACGTAGGCCGCGATGAAGCCCAGACCTGCGAGCATGGCCAGGATGAAGCAGGCCGCCACGACCCGCTCGGCCCGCTTGGCCGCGACCGGGTCGTCCGGGTCCGCGGGCAGCTCCCGCGGCGCGGGGCGGTCGTCAGCCTTGTCGGCCAGCATCGTCCGGCTCTCCGCGGGCGGCGGAGTCCCGACAACACGGTGCCGCGTCTGCGGCGCGGCCGGCTGGCCCGTCTCATGCTCGCCCGCCGCCGCCAGGTCGGCCATCAGGTCATCGCCACGCGCGGACTCACCCGGCTGCCCGTGGGCGCTCGTGTCACTCATGAGATGTCTTCCCGTGCTTCGCAGTGATCCAGAGGGCCGCCAGCACCATGAACAGCAGCAGGCCGAGGAAGGCCACCAGACCCTCGGTCACCGGGCCGATCCGGCCCAGGCTGAATCCGCCCGGATTGGTCTGCACCCGCGTCTTGGTCACGTAGGCGACGATGGCGCGCTTCTGGTCCGGGGTGATGGTGGAGTCGTTGAAGACCGGCATCGCCTCCGGCCCGGTCAGCATCGCCTCGTAAATCTGGGTCGGCGTGGACTTGGTCAGCGGGGGCGCGTACTTGCCGTAGGTCAGCGCGCCGCCCGCGCCGACGAAGTTGTGACACTGCGCGCAGTTGGTGACAAACAGCTTCTGCCCCAGCCCGATGTTCGCGCCGGAGGTGTTGACCTCGGCGGCGGAGGGGATGGCCGGGCCGCCGCCGAGCGAGGCGATGTACGCCGCGACCGCGCGGGTCTGCGTGGGCGTCAGCTGCGGGGGCTTGCGCGGAGCCTCCGCCTCGTTCTGCCGCAGCGGCATGCGGCCGGTGCTCACCTGGAAGTCGACGGCGGCTGCGCCGACGCCGATCAGGCTGGGCGCTATGCCGGTCTGGCCCTGGGCGGCGAAGCCATGACAGGTCGCGCAGCTCTGCAGGAAAACGGTCCGCCCGGAGTTGATCTGCGTCTGGTCGGGCGCCGTCGGCGGCGCCGCCGAGGCCGCCGTCCCGCCGCCGACGACCGACGCGTAGACCGCGGCCACCAGGAGCAGTCCGAGCAGAAGGATGGCGTAACCCGCCGCCGGGTGCCGCCGCCTTGCAGTGATCCAGCTCACAGCTTTCCTCAAGTCCGGGTCAGTGGATCAGGTAGATGGTGGTGAACAGGCCAATCCAGACGACATCAACGAAGTGCCAGTAATAGGACACGACGATGGCGCTCACCTGCTGCTCATGGGTGAACTTCTTGGCGGCGAACGTCCTGCCCAGCAGGAACAGGAACGCGATGAGCCCGCCGGTCACGTGCAGGCCGTGAAAACCGGTGGTCAGGAAGAAGACCGAGCCGTAGTTAGTGGACGAGATCGTCACGTGCTGCTTGCGGATCAGGTCCAGGTACTCGTATCCCTGGCCGGACACAAAGTACAGGCCCATCAGGAAGGACAGCACGTACCACTCGCGCAGCCCCCAGCCCGCCACGTTCCAGATCCGGCCGCTGCGGCGGATCTGGCCGCGCTCGACCGCGAATACCCCCAGCTGGCAGGTGACGCTGGACAGCAGCAGCACGATGGTGTTGGCCGTGGCCAGAGGCAGGTCTAGATGGGCCTTCGGCCAGGCCTGGCCCATGCCCTTGTCGACGGCGCGGATCGTGAAATACATGGCAAACAGCGCCGCGAAGAACATGAGCTCTGAGGACAACCACACGATTGTCCCGACACTGACGAGGTTCGGACGGCTCGCGGGGGTGCGCGGGGCCACCTCTGTAGTTGCTGTCGCCACGGGGCCATTATTACGACACCGCGTAGGCCTTCGTTGCCCGACCCCCCGGGTCGGTAGCATCCAGTTCCATGAAGGTCGTTGTGTATAGCCATGATGCGGACGTAAGGGCCAGGATCAAGCTGGCGATCGGGCGCCGTCCAGCCGCTGACGTGCCCGAGGCAGAGATCACCGAGGTGGCCACCGAGCCCGCCCTGTTCCGGCTCCTCGATGCCGGCGGCGCCGACGTCATGGTGCTGGACGGCGAGGCTCAGCCCGCCGGCGGCATGGGCGTCTGCCGCCAGGCCAAGGACGAGATCTACAACTGCCCGCCCGTCCTGCTGATCATCGGGCGGGCAGACGACGGCTGGCTGGCCACCTGGTCCCGCGCGGACGCCGTGGTCAGCCATCCGATCGACCCGGTCGCGCTGGCCCAGGCGCTGGCGGGGCTGATGCGCCGGCGCGCCGGGGATGCCCCGGCCGTCCAGGCCTGACCGGCGCCGGCCCGACAACCGAGGGATCACCCATGGACGCGCGCACGACCTGGCCAGCGCTGATCGGCGCCCTGATCAAGGGCGAGACGCTCACCGCCGAGGAGACCGCCTGGGCGATGAACGAGATCATGGACGGCGCCGCGACGCCCGCTCAGATCGCCGGGTTCGGCGTGGCGCTGCGGGTGAAAGGCGAGACCGTCGGCGAGGTCAGCGGGCTGGCCAGCAGCATGCTCGCGCACGCCTCGCCGATCTCGGTTCCCGGCCCGGTCGTCGACCTGGTCGGGACCGGCGGGGACGGCGCCCACACGGTCAACATCTCCACCATGGGGGCCATCGTGGCCGCGGCGGCCGGCGCCCGGATCGTGAAGCACGGGAACCGGGCGGCCTCGTCGGCCTGCGGGGCGGCTGACGTGCTGGAGGCCCTCGGCGTGGTGATCGACCTGGCGCCCGGCGCGACCGAGCAGCTCGTGGCCGAGGTCGGTGTCGGGTTCCTGTTCGCTCCGCTGTATCACCCGGCGTTCCGGCACACGGCCGTCCCGCGCCGCGAGCTCGGGGTCCCCACCGTGTTCAATTGCCTCGGCCCGGTGACCAACCCGGCCCGGCCCTCGGCGCTGGCCGTCGGCGTGGCCGACCCGCGGATCGGACCGGTTCTGGCGGGCGTCCTGGCCGGGCGCGGCTGCTCGGCGCTGGTCTTTCACGGCGAGGACGGGCTGGACGAGCTGACGACGACCGCTGCGTCCACCGTCTGGGTCGTGCACGGCGGGACTGTGAGCAAGACCACGTTCGACCCGGCCGAGCTGGGCGTCGGCCGGGCCAGGCTGGCGGATCTGACCGGCGGTGACGCCGCTCACAATGCCACGGTGGCCCGGGCCTTCCTGAGCGCCAGCCCCGGCCCGGTCCGCGATGCCGTGCTGCTGAACGCGGCGGCCGCGCTGGCCGCCGAGGCCGGCGTGCCCGGTCCCGATGATCTCCGGCCAGCGCTGGCCGCCGCTCACCGGCGGGCCGCGGCGGCGGTAGATTCCGGCGCCGCCGCGGACCTGCTGGAGCGGTGGGCCGCGGCCAGCCAGCGGCTCGCAGCGGCCACCGCCTAATACTCCAGCCGGCCTCCGTGATCATGTGAGCCAGGCGGCTTGTCGCCGGTAGTGGCTGTGACGGGCTCGGGCTTGGTGTCCGTCCTACTCGTCCTCGCCGGCGCCGATCTGGCTCGCGACCGTCTGGCAGTAGAGCGCTGCCCGCCGCCAACCCCACCCGCTGATACATGCAGTTATCAGGGGGCCAGCGGCGCCGCGCCTTCCTGCCTGGGCCCGGTTGCCTAGTCCCCGTCGTCCGCCGGTCTGGCCCCCGGGTGTGCTCAGTCCTGGCCGTAGCCGATCGCGAAGGCGGCCTCCAGGTCGTGCCGCGAGTAGGCGCGGAACGCGATGTGCGTCTCGGTGTGCGTGACGCCGCTGACCCGGTTGAGCGTGCCCGGGATCACGTCGCCGAGCTCCTCGTGGCTGCGGACCCGGACGATCGCCACGAGGTCGAACTCGCCGGTCACGGAGTACACCTCGGTGACAGACGGCAGCTGGGCGATGGTCTCGGCCGTTTCCGGGATGCGGGCAACGTCCGCCTTGATCAGGACGATAGCGGTGACCACGGTCGCCTCCTGGGCCTGCCGGGATCGCGCGCCCCGGCCGCGGCAGTAGCGTACAGCGCCGGCCTGGCCTCCCGGCCGTCAGCGCTGGCCCCGGCGGCCGGGGCGGCCTGCCGCTGCCCTGGCTGGCCGGGCCGCCCGCGACTGGGCCACGGCCGGCCCGGCTGCTGGCCAGGTCCGCGTGCCGCCGCGACCTCCAGCAGCCCCAGCAGCACGTCCGCCGTGGCCTGCGCGTCGGGCAGGGCCCGGTGGCAGGGCGCGACGCGGGCGGCGAAGAACCCGGCCAGGGTGGACAGCTTGCAGTCCGGTACCTGATCGGGGCTCAGCAGCAGGCGGGCCAGGACCGCGGTGTCCAGGACCGCGGCGGGCGGCCAGGCGATGCCGCTAGCCTCGCATCCGCTGGTCAGGAAGCCGAGGTCGAACGGCGCGTTGTGCGCGACCAGGACGCAGCCGCGGGCGAAGGCCAGGAACGCGGGCAGTGCGCTGGCGGCCGCCGGCGCGCGGCGGACCATCGCGTCGCTGATCCCGGTGAGCTCGGTGATGGCAGCCGGGATCGGCGCGGCCGGGTTGACCAGCGAGAAGAACTCCCCCGTCACCCGCGCTCCGCTGAGCCGGACCGCGCCGATCTCGATGATCGTCGCCTCCGCCGGGAGGAAGCCGGTCGTCTCGACGTCGACGACCACCACGTTCAGGTCCGCCAGCGCCCCGGGGCCGGGTGCCCCTTGGTTCGGTGCCGCGTGGCTCTGTCCTGCGCTCACGCCTTCACGCTAGGGGGTAGCACCGACAGTGCCGCCCCGGCGCGCCGCCGGCCGGCGGCAGCCCGGCGGCAGCCCGGCAGCGGGCAACACGGCGCACTCCAGCCCCAGAGGTGATGAGTTTCGTGATGGCATTGTTATCCCGACCTAGACGACGCCCGAATCACGGGAGTTCGCGAACCGGTTGAATCCTCCCCGCCAGGTTCACTAGTCTCAGGCGCGAGCCGTACCGCTCATCAGCCACCAGCATGGTGGCGGCGGTCGGCCACTGCCGAGTCTCCGTGGCCAGCCATTCCGGTGGCCTGGAGAGCCGGGGAACCACCGGTGGGCCGCAGGTACGCCTGCGCACGGCCCGCCAGGGGTGAATCGGCCCGACCTAGCCGGGCCGTAGGGCGACTTCCACGGCCCGAACCCGTCAGCTGACCCGGTAGGCAGACAGTGGGAGAAGGAGCGTGTCACGCACGTGCATACGCCGCCAGAGGATCGCCCGTCGCGATCTCGACTGCCGCTACTCGCCAGGACGTCAGTGCTCACCAGGACAGCCGTGCTCGCCAGGACGGCAGCACTGCTCGCCAGGACGCCGGGAGACCGCAGGCTGAGGTCCGTCGCCGGGGTCCTGACGGCCGGAGCGGCCGCGCTGGGCCTCCTCGCTGCCACCGGCGGCATCGCCGTGGCCGCCCCGCAGCCCACCATCCCCCAGGTCCAGAAGAGGCTCACGCAGCTCACTACCCAGCTGGACCAGCTGGACCAGCAGTACGCCCAGGCCAAGCAGGAGTATCAGTCGGCGCAGCAGCGGCTGGCCGTAGTGAACAGCGAAGCCGCCCGTTACTCCAAGCAGTACAACTCGATGCGCGCCGAGGTCGGCCGGATCGCCGCGCAGGCCTATGAGCAGGGCAACATCAACTCGTCCGTGGCCCTGCTGACCTCAGGGAATCCGCAGCAGATCCTGAACCAGTCCTCGATCCTGACGGAACTGTCCGCCACCAACAAGGCGAAGATGAGCCAGTTCATCGTCGCTGCCCGCCAGCTCACGGCCACTCAGCAGGCCGCGAAGCGGACCAAGGCCGGGATCGCCCAGATCAAGGACGGCCTGGCCAAGAAGCAGGCGAAGCTGACGAAGGAGCAGGCGCAGCAGAAGACGCTGCTGGCCCAGCTCACACCCGCGCAGCAGGCCGTCGCCGGCCCGGGCGGCCCGCCGGTCGCCACCAGTCCCACCAGTCCCCCCAAGTACAACGGCCCCACCTCGACCCAGGCGCAGAAGGCTGTCGCCTTCGTGTACGCGCAGCTCGGCTGCCCCTACGTGTATGGCGGCACGGGTCCGTGCGGGTCCGGCTTCGACTGCTCCGGGCTGATGGAGATGGCCTGGGCGAGCGCCGGGGTGGCCATCCCCCGTACCAGCGAGGAGCAGGCCGGGCTGCCCGC
Organism: Streptosporangiaceae bacterium; assembly: GCA_036510065.1. Lineage (GTDB taxonomy): Bacteria > Actinomycetota > Actinomycetes > Streptosporangiales > Streptosporangiaceae > DASUBV01. The sequence goes on from DATCEO010000129.1 coordinate 234,474, forward strand.
CGTCAGTCTGTCGGAGCTGCAGCCGGGTGACATCCTGGAATTCGCCGGCGACAGCCACGTGGGCATGTACGTGGGCAACGGGATGCTGGTTGACGCGCCGCATACCGGCGCGGTGGTCGAGAAGGTCGCGCTCAGCGGCTGGTACCGCTCGGAGCTCGTCGGAGCCGTCCGCCCGTAACCAGCCGGTAGTCTCACGCTAGATCGCCGGCGCGTGCCGTCAGCAGGGCAGCTTCAGCCCTGCCGACGGCACGCGGCACAGGAGCGCCATGCGCAAGGTCCTGATCGTCACCAACGACTTCCCGCCGCGACGCGGCGGGATTCAGTCGTTCGTGCACGCGCTGGCCGTCGGGCTCCCCCAGGGCTCCGTCTGCGTCTACGCCCCGTCGTGGGACGGGGCGGCCACCTTCGACTCGCGGCAGCCCTTTCCCGTGGTCCGGCACCCCACGTCGCTCATGCTGCCGGTGCCGACCGTGACCCGGCGCGCGGCGGCGATTCTCAAGGAGTACGGCTGCGACACGGTGCTGTTCGGCGCCGCCGCGCCGCTGGGCCTGCTGGCCCCGTCGCTGCGCCGCGCCGGGGCGACCCGGCTAGTGGCGGTAACGCACGGCCACGAGGCGGGCTGGGCGGCGCTGCCCGTCGCCCGGACCCTGCTGCGCCGCATCGGCGAGGACGTCGACGTCGTTACCTACCTGGGCAACTATTTCCGGGTCCGGCTAGCTAGCGTGCTGACCCCGCAGGCGGCGGCGCGCATGGTCAGGCTCGCGCCCGGGGTCGATACCGCCGCCTTCCGGCCCGGCGCGGGCGGCGCCGCCATTCGGCAGCGCCTGGGCATCGGCCCCCATCGGCCGGTGGCCGTGTGCGTGTCCCGGATGGTGCCCCGCAAGGGCCAGGACACGCTGCTGCGGGCCTGGCCGCGGGTGCGGGCGCAGGTGGGCGGGGGCCCGCTGCTGCTGCTGGTTGGCGACGGGCCCTACCGCGCCGAGCTGGGCCGCCTGGCCAGCCGGCTGGGCCTGGCTGACTCCGTGCTGTTCGCCGGGCCGGTGCCCCGGCAGGAGCTGCCTGCCTACTACGACGCGGGCAACGTGTTCGCCATGCCCTGCCGGACCCGGCGCGGTGGCCTCGACGTCGAGGGCCTCGGAATCGTCTACCTGGAGGCGTCGGCGACCGGCCTGCCGGTGGTCGGCGGCGATTCCGGGGGCGCGCCCGATGCCATCCTGGACGGCGAGACCGGCTTCGTGGTGCCCGGCGGCCGGGAGGACGTGCTAGCCGACCGGCTCATCCAGGTGCTCGCCGACCCGGCGGCCGCCGCCGCGATGGGACTGAAGGGCCAGGCGTGGGTGGACCGGGAGTGGCGCTGGGACCTGGTGGCCCAGCGGCTCAGCCAGATCCTGGCCGGCCGCCCGGCCAGCCGGGAACCCTAGCGGCCGCGTGCCCGCGCGCCGATCAGGAACAGTAACGGATCAGTGGGCGTAAAGCCCTCGGTAGTACTCGAAGACAAAGCCGATCATGGACAGGATGATCGCCAGCGCGCCGATCAGGAACAGCCACCAGCCGATGGCGACTCCGATCGTGGCCAGGGCGGCCGACAGCCCCACGAACAGCGGCCACCAGCTGTGCGGGCTGAAGAAGCCCAGCTCGCCGGTGCCCTCGTAGATCTCGCCCTCGGGGTTGTCCTCCGGCCTGGGCGGCAGCCTGCGCCCCGTGAACAGCACGTAGAAGCCCGTGAGGAACGCCAGGCACACGGCCAGCGCCAGGGCGGTCGTGCCCGTCGGGTCGTGCGAGAAGCTCCAGTAGACGATGTCGGACGCCCCGAAGAACGCCGCGCAGCCCAGGAACAGGTAAGCCTCGACCTTCACTCGCCGACTCCGATCGACTGCCGCTCCAGCTCACGGTTGCGGCCGGAGGCGATGTGCGGGTAATGGAGGTCGAACGCCGGGCGCTCGGACCTGATCCGCGGGATAGAGGTGAAGTTATGCCGCGGCGGCGGGCAGGAGGTGGCCCACTCCAGCGAGTTGGCGAACCCCCAGGGATCGTCGGCCGTGACAGGGTCCGCGTTCTTGTGCGTCCAGTAGATGTTGTAGATGAAGACCAGCGTGGACGCGCCCAGGATGAAGGACCCGATCGAGGAGATGTCATTCAGCGTGGTCGCCAGGTGCGGCAGGAAGGGATAGTTGGCGATGCGCCGCGGCATGCCCATCACGCCCAGCCAGTGCTGCACCAGGAACGTCATGTTGAAGCCGATGAACACCAGCCAGAAGTGCCATTTCCCGAGCGTGCTGTTCAGGATCTTCCCGGTGAACTTGGGCCACCAGAAGTAGAAGCCGCCGAACATGCAGAACACCACCGTGCCGAACAGCACGTAGTGGAAGTGCGCGACCACGAAGTAGGAGTCGCTGACCGCGAAGTCCAGCGGCGGCGAGGCCAGGATGATGCCCGTCAGGCCGCCGAACAGGAACACGACCAGGAAGCCGACGATGAACAGCATGGCCGGCTCGAAGACGAGCTGGCCGCGCCACATCGTGCCGACCCAGTTGAAGAACTTCACCCCGGTCGGCACCGCGATCAGGAAGGTCATGAACGAGAAGAACGGCAGCAGCACCGCGCCGGTGGTGAACATGTGATGCGCCCACACCGTCATCGACAGCCCGGCGATCCCCATCGTCGCTGCCACCATGCCCTTGTACCCGAACAGCGGCTTGCGGGAGAACACGGGCACGATCTCGGTGGCGATGCCGAAGAACGGTATCGCGACGATGTACACCTCGGGATGGCCGAAGAACCAGAACAGGTGCTGCCACATGATCGCGCCGCCGCTGGAGGCGTCGAAGATGTGCGCGCCGAGCTTGCGGTCGATCTCCAGCACCAGCAGAGCGGCTGCCAGCACCGGGAAGGCAATAAGCACCATGATGCTGGTGACCAGGATGTTCCAGGTGAAGATCGGCATCCGGAGCATGGTCATGCCTGGGCAGCGCATGCAGACGATCGTGGTGACGAAGTTGACGCCGCCCAGGATCGTGCCGAGGCCGGACAGCACCAGGCCCATGATCCACATGTCGGCGCCGATGCCCGGCGAGTACACCGCGCTGGTCAGCGGTGAGTAGGCGTACCAGCCGAACGCCGGGGCCCCGCCGGGGGTCAGGAAGCTGAACAGCAGGATCAGCCCGCCGAACAGGAACATGTAATAGCTGAGCAGGTTGAGCCGGGGGAACGCCACGTCGGGCGCGCCGATCTGCAGTGGCATGATCTCGTTCGCGAACCCGACGAACAGCGGGGTGGCGAACAGCAGCAGCATGATCGCGCCGTGCATGGTGAACAGCTCGTTGTACTGCTGGTCAGAGACGACATGGTTGTCCGGCCCGAACAGCTGGATCCGCATGATCATGGCCAGCAGGCCGCCGATCAGGAAGAACCCGAACGACGTGATCAGGTACAGGTGACCGATGATCTTGTGGTCGGTCGAGGAGAGCCAGCTGGCCAGGATCGAGCCTTTGCCCGTGTCACCAGGGCCTGGCCCGGTGACACCCGCAAACGTCTGGCCTGCGGTGGTCATCGGTAACCTCCGGCTGCTGCCACTGGCCGATCCCTGACCGTTCCCTGCCAGCAACGGCAGCATCCGTGCCGGGCTGCGCATGACGTCAGGTGCCTGCCCTGCCGGATCCTTGTGACCGCCGCTCGGCGGGAGGCCAGCTCCCAGCTGCATCTGCCTGCTGCCACGGCACTAACCGCCGCCAGCAGCGTCGCAGGCACCGTGCATCTCGATTGCTACAGGCGTTGTTGGTAGAAACGATGATGGCAGGGCAATACGCGGGTGTCAACGACACCTTGGCGGGATGACGCAGGTGGAGATGGGATCCTGGCATGGCGCATATCCCTGGCAGCCTCAGGCCGCGGCCGGCCCGGTGAAGGCCGCCGCCGGCACTGCTGATGGTCGCCGGAATAGGTTCGGGTGGCTCTGGGCCCTGCGGCCCGCGAGGGCCATGGTGGCGGTGCCGCGATGCGAGGGACCGCGAGCTTCCAGGGGGCGGGGAAGGGGTCGCATGGCGGGGGGGCTTCAGCTCACCGGGATCTGTTCGGTGGCGGTGAGCTGCGGGACTTCGGCCGGTCGCTTGCCTTCTACCGTGGCGTGCTCGGATTGCGGCTGGGGCAGGGGGAGGGGTGGATCGCACAGTTGCACGGCCAGGGTGATGCCCCCCCGGACGCTCGTCCTGCTTGAGGTGGGCGGGCATACCGTCCACCACGCCGCCGCGCCAGGCCTCCGCCGGGTCGCGTGGCGGGTCGGCGCGCAGGCGGACCTTGACCTGGCCCAGCGCCTGCTCAAGCGCCAGGGGCTGCCGTGCCAGCGCCGGCGGGAGGAGCGCGGCGACATCATCGATACCCGCGACCCTGACCGGGCCCACGTCCTGCTCGTGTGGCTGGACGGCGTCCAGCTGGCCGGGAACCGGCTGCCGCCCCGGCTGTAAGCCTACGAGTGAGCCAGGCCTGGCGTTCGCAGTGACGCATCTCGGGCGGGGAACGGCCGGAAGCCCCGTACCGCCGCTGAGGCCCCTGGAAGGTAGCATCCAGGCTCGGGAACCAGGGCGGCCCGCGTAGTCAGTACCAGGCCAAACGGGATCATCGCAGGCCCGGCGGCCTGCCCGGGTTCCGGTCCGGGCTCCCGGGGACTCCCCGGCTATCCCGCTTCCTGTGCCATCTCCCTGGGTGGCCCGGGCGCTTTGCTGGCCGCGCTGACCCTGGCCCGCCTCACGAGTGACCGTCGTCCCGCTCGGGGCGAAGCCAGCCAGTGAAAGCGACTGAAACGCGGACGCCGCGCCCGTAGGCCAGACAGGTCACGGGTCCCCGGCCGTGATCTTCGCCTCATCTTCTAGTTTTTATAGAGAACTCTAGTATAAATGATGTAACGGGGCGGCTGTCAGGTATCCACGGCGACTGGCCCGCGCCCGGAGGGAGCCGTCGCATGACAGTCAGATGTGAGCACGGGGCTAGGGGCAGCGGCCGCGCCGGAGCGGGGATGCTTACCTGGCTCGCGCAGTTGCGGCCGGTGCGGGACGAGCAGGCCGGCGTCGTTGCGGCGCCGCAGGGTGCCACGCGGGACCGCCAGCGGGCGCAGCTTCCTGTGCGCGCAAAGCGGGGCGCTGGTCTGGCAGCCCGCCCCGCCGCCGTGCATCAGCTGGCGGGCAGCCGATGAGCGGGCCGGTGCGTGGCGGCTGGGTTCGGGCTTGCGGCCTGGCGCAGATCGAATCTGGCCGCCCGGCCCACGTCGACGTTGCCGGGTACCCGGTCTGCCTGGTCCACGCCGCCGGCACGGTCTATGCATTCCGGGACGAGTCCACCCACGAATCGGTCCTTCTCTCCGGGGGTGAGCTGGCGGATGGCGCCATTGGCCGCTCGCCGCCGAGCTCCCGCCTCGAGCCGGCGGCCGGCTGGGTTCTGTTCCCTCCAGCCACCCGGCGGGCTGCCGCCCTCGCCGTCCGGGTAGACGGCAGCGACATCTACATCCATCTCCCGCCGGGCCGGCGGGAGGTGGCCCCGCCAGACGAGAAGGCCTGATGAGTTCCCTGCCCCCGCCGGACGGACCAGGGCGCCAGACGGGGGTGACAACGATGAGAACGCAGGGAGCACCCCTCCTGACACGGCTGACCTGGCTGGTGCGCGGATTCCGGCTGGACGCCAACCCGCTCCGGCGGACCGCGGACCGGGCTGAGACCGCCGTCATCGCCGGGTTGCTCACGGCGTTCCTGGCTGGAGCCCCGCTCGTGGCGCTGGGCGCCGGTCATTGGGCAGCCGCCGCTGGCCGTCACGCCGAGCAGGTGCAGGCAACGTGGCATCGTGTCCCGGCGGTC
>DATCEO010000130.1:0-3749 GCA_036510065.1 Streptosporangiaceae bacterium
CGCGCGGCAGCCTGTGCGTAAAGGGTTCCCTCGCGAATACTTCGGCCCTGCCTGTCCTGACTCGGTGCGGCCCGCGCACAGCGGTTCGTTATCCCGAAACTTCACCGCTGGAATAGGCCGGGCCAGCACTCGCTGGACTATGGGCGTGTCTCTGTTCGCTCCGGCCCTGGCCTTCCCCAATCACAACAGGGACAGCAAACCGGTATGTGCAGGGGATGCGGTCGGGTGGGCTGTCAGATCCAGCCGCGGGAGCGGGCGAGCTGGACTGCTTCGTGGCGGTTGGCGGCGCCGAGCTTGGCGGCTGCTGAGGAGAGGTAGTTGCGGACTGTGCCGGGGGTCAGGGCCGCGCGTTTCGCGATTTCATCGACGGGGGCGCCGCCTGCGGCGAGTTCCAGGACGTCGGCTTCGCGGGGGGTGAGCGGGCTGTCGCCGGCGCTGATGGCGTCGGCGGCGAGTTCGGGGTCGACGTAGCGGCCGCCACGGTGGACGGTGCGTACCACGTCGGCCAGGACCTGGGCCGGGACGGTCTTGGGCAGGAACCCGCGGACGCCGGCGGCGAGGGCCCTTTTGAGATGCCCGGGCCGTCCGTAGCTGGTGAGGATGACGCTGCCGCAGGCGGGCAGCTCAGTGACCAGCTTCCCGGCGACGGTGATCCCGTCCAGGCCGGGCATCTGCAAATCCAGCACGGCCACGTCCGGGCGGTGCTGGCGGGCCATCGCGAGGGCCTCGTCGCCGGACGCGGCCTGGGCCACGACCTCCAGGTCTTCCTGGATCGCCAGCAGGGAGGCCACCGCAGTGCGGATGAGGTTCTCGTCGTCGGCGAGGAGCACGCGGATCACGGCGCGGGCGTCTCTGCGGTGACACCGATGCCGCGCTGGCCCGGGCCAGGCGGCACCGCGGCGGCGCCGCAGGCGGGCAGGCTGGCCTCCAGCCGGAAGTGGCCGTTGCGGGGATGCCCGGTCGTGATGCTGCCGCCCAGGCCGGCCAGCCGCTCGCCGAGCCCGGCCAGCCCGCTGCCGCCAGATCCGGTGTCCGGCGTGTGCACGCGGTCGTTGTCCATGCGGAGCGTCACCGCGCGGGGGGCGCCCGGGGAATCCAGGATGTGCAGCTCGATCGTGCAGGCGGTGGCGTCGCTGTGGCGGATGATGTTGGTGGTGCCCTCGCGGACCACCCAGCCCAGGGCGGCCTGCACGTCAGCAGGAAGGCCCGCCGCGTCGCCGATGACGCGGCAGCTCATCCCCGCAGACCGCAGGACCTCCTGCGCGCCGGCCAGCTCGGTGCCGAGGTCGGCGGTGCGGTATCCGCTGACGACCGCGCGCATTTCCCGCAGCGACTCATGGGCCACCTGGCGCACCTGGAGCATCTGCCCGGCGGCGTCCTGGTCGCCCCGGCGCGCCAGCTCCGCGGCGAGCTCGCTCTGGACGGCTATCAGGGACAGGTTCCGGCCGAGCACGTCGTGCAGGTCGCGGGCGAAGCGCAGCCGCTCCTCGGCGACCGCCAGGCGGGCGTGCGCGGTCCGCGACCGGTCAAGTTCCCACATGATCCGCAGCTGCCCCGGCGAGACGCGGCCGATGAGCACAGCGAAGGCGCCGATGAGGAAGGCATAGATCAGAAATGACCCGGCGAGCCCCTGCCCGTGGGCGCCGACGCCGGCGCCGCCGATGCTCGCGGACATGCCGCTGGCCGCGGCCGCGCCCACTAGCACCACGGCGAGCAGCGCGCGCGTCCTCAGCAGCGGCGCGAGCGCCACCGTCAGCGCGCCGCCGAGGAGCATGGCCACGAGCATGCTCACCGGGAACGCGCCCACCGGGGGCCGGGTGAAGGCCGGGAATGCGGCAGCTCCCGCCAGCACGCCAGCCGCGGTCAGCGCGATGGCGGCGGCGACCAGCCATCGCCTCGGCGCTGGTCCCCTCGCCAGGTAGCGGGACACGCTAGCGTGCAGCAGCACGGCGCAGGCGCCCGCCTGCCCCACGGACAGCAGCAGGAAGACGACCAGGCCGGGCACCCGCACCTGATACACCCGGGCTAGGGTCAGGTCGAACAAGAGCGCCACAGCGAACGGCACGTACAGGCCGGCCCGGGCCCAGAACTCGTATCGCTCGGGGCCGCTCAGCTCGTTCCACCGACGCCACATCACCGTCATCCCTCCAGCCTGTCACGCTTGCTTAGCGCCGTGGTTCCCAGCGGAACCAGCGTCGCGCAGCCCATGCGCCCGCGATGGTCCATGCCGCGAGCACGAGGACCGGGGCTGCTGCCGCGCCGAAGCTCGCGGCAAGGCCGAGGTGATGACCGCCGGCGGCAGTAGTTCCGGTCAGGGCGAGCCGCATCAGTTCCACCACCGGGGTCAGCGGCAGCGCCTCCGCGACCCATCGCAGCGGCCCGGGCAGCATCGCCAGCGGGAACAGCAGGCCGCTGAACACCAGCGGCAGCCACAGTGCCGGCATCGTCGTGACCTGCGCCAGCTGCACGGTGCGGGTCACCGCAGCGGTGACCGCGGCCAGCAGCACGAACACCGCAGTCCCCAGGATGAGCGCAACCGGTACGAGCGCGGCGTTGGCGGGCGGGTTGAGGCCGAGCACCGCGACGGCGGCGACCGCGGCCACGGCGATCTGCGCCCAGGCGATCGCGATGGCGGGCGCGGCGGTCCCCGCGAGGATCTCGCCGTCGGTGGCCTCGCCCGTGCGCAGCCGCTTGAGCACGAGCTCCTCGCGGCGTGCCACCATCGCCGTCACCAGGTTGTAGTACACGGCAATCAGCAGCGCGAACGCCGTCAGCCCCGTCAGGAGCATTGCGCCGAAGTCATGGGCCCCGCTGGCGCCAAGACCACCGAAGGACTTCAGCGAGCCGACCAGGGCGGCGGGCAGGATGACGGCGTTCAGCAGCGCGAGGCGATTACGCCACAGCAGTATCCCCTCCGCCCTGGCCAGGGCCGCGACCCGGTGCGCCGGCTGCCTCGAACTGCTCACTGTCACTGTCCCGGCGCTCATGCCGCCACGTCCTTTGCGTTGTCGTCGTCTGCTGGACTGCCGGCTGAGGCAGCCACCGCGTGGAAGGCCTCCGCCAGCGAGGCCGGGCGGGCGTCCAGGGCGCCCAGCACGAGGTCCCGGGAGTTCGCCCACCCCAGCAGCGCGGTCAGCGTCGGCTGGAGGTCCGCTGTCTGTAGCAGCACGGTTCGCCCGGTGACGCTGGCCCGCGTCCCCGCTATGTCCGGAACTGGCTCGCGGGAGTCCTCGGGTAGCTCGAAGGAGATGCGGGCCGGCTGCGATGCCGCGACCTGCGCGGGGGTGCCCGTGCGCACGATCCGGCCCTGGTGCATGATCGCCAGGCGGTCCGCCAGTTCCTCAGCCTCTTCCAGGTAGTGGGTTGTCAGCACGACGGTGGTACCCGCGCCCAGCAGCTCGCGGATCAGCAGCCACGTGCGGCGGCGGCTCTCCGGGTCCAGCCCGGTGGTGGGCTCATCCAGGAACAGGACCTCCGGGCGGCCCAGGATCGCCATCGCCAGATCGAGGCGGCGCCGCTCACCGCCGGAAAGGGATCTCACCGCGACCCCCCCGCGGTGCCCGAGGCTGACCAGGCCCAGCGCCTCGGCAACCGGCCGGGGCGCACTGAGTGTCCCGGCCCACATCCGGCCGGTCTCCGCCACGGTCAGATCCGGCGGGAACCCGCCCTCCTGCAGCATGATCCCCATCCGGCGCCGGACCAGGGCCCGCTCCCGGCAGGGGTCACAGCCCAGCACCCGGACAGCGCCC
>DATCEO010000131.1:0-15873 GCA_036510065.1 Streptosporangiaceae bacterium
CCTCGTAGATCAAATGCCCGACTCCGAGGACCAGCGCCAGCGGGTGCTTCGGATCACCGACGCCGGAATGAAACTCTGGGAAGAACTACCCGATCCGCTCGCTCTCATTCGGGAGATCGCGTTCGACGGCTCGGACGCCGCGGAGCTGGCAACAGCCCTTCGGGTACTCCAGGCCGCAACACAACGACTCAACGATGACCTGGCAGAAGACAACAAATCATGACGGTCTTGATCACCGGTGGAATAGGCGAGGGACTGTTAAAGCTTGGTTGACTCGGTTTCCTTGTACGGCAGCGACCTTTCGTGATCATCCGTGCTCAGCGGCTCGTCGGGCGTGGTGGCTGGTGCGGGCTCGGGCTTGGTGTTGTCGGCGCCAGGTCGACCAGTGGATGACGTGTTCGATGAGGTGGACCGGGGCGATGGCTGCGGTCAGGAGACGGCGGATCTCATTGCGGGTCAAACCGGATCAGCCCGGCTGTCTCGTTGGGCGCTGGTTCGGGGACGATCGAGGAGTCCTTCGCCGCCAGCAAGGAGCTCGCCGCCCTGGACGAGCACCAGGTGCGGACCTGGACGTCCTGGCACCGCTGGCCCGCCCTCGCGATCCTGGCCCACGCCTTCCTGTCCATCATGGCGGCCAACGGGCAATCCTGGGCGCCACGCAGCCCAGAAGGTCATCCAGTCCCGCCAACCAGCGAGAAGGATCTACGCTATGGCCTGCGGCCAGCGCTCGGTCTTCTTGCGTCCACACAACCAAGATCCTCGAGCGGTGGCCGCACCTCGTTTTGGTCCGACACGCACGCTACGTAACGAAGTGTCGCTGCCGTACCAGTGAGGCTCCGCCGCGCCGCGCCGCTAGGCCACCGGCGGGACGATGGCCTCGATCAGGTGCGGGCCAGGCTCGGCATACGCCCGGCGCAGCTCCTGGTCGAGGTCCGCCGCCGTGGTGACGCGGACCGCGGGCACCCCGAATCCGGCGGCGATCTGCGTGAAGTCCGGGGTCGGGCCGGACAGGTCCAGGAGCCGCGCCGCGCGTGACCCGGCCGACCCGGCGCCGGTGCGGGCGAGCTCGATCCGCAAGATCGCGTAGGCCGCGTTGTTGATCAGGACCGTGGTGACGTCGAGCTGCTCGCGCGCCTGCGTCCAGAGCGCCTGAATCGTGTAGAGGGCGCTGCCGTCGGCCTCGATGGCGACCACCGGCCGGTCCGGAGCGGCGATGGCCGCCCCGGTGGCGACCGGCAGGCCCTGCCCGATGGCACCTCCGGTCAGCGTCAGCAGGGTGTGCCGCGCCGCGCCGGCCAGCGCCGGCGGCAGCCCGAACCCCGAGGTATTGGCCTCGTCCACGACGATTGCCTGCTCGGGCAGGGAGACGGCGATCGTGGTGGCCAGGCTCGCTGCCGTCAGCGGGCCCGGCGCGGGAGGCGCGACAGCCGCCTGGGCCGCGACGAGCTGAGTCCCCGGCGCCACGGTCGCGGCCAGCTGCTCCAGCGCGTCCTCGACGTCCTGCTCGCAGGCGGCCAGCTCGGTGACCGCTGCGCCCTCGGGCACCAGGTCGCCGCGCCGGCCGGGGTAGGCGAAGAACGTGACCGGCGAGCGGGCGCCGGCCAGCACGAGCTGCCGCAGCCCGGCCAGCTGCGCGTCAGCCTGCTCGGGCAGGTAGGCCAGCCGGGGCACGGACGGCACGCCCGCGCCGCCCTCCATCCGGGCCGGGAAGGTCTCGGCCAGCAGCGCGGCACCCGTCGCGGCCGAGATCCGCCGGGCGGCCCGCAGCCCGCGCTCGGTCAGCCCGCGACCGCCCAGCAGCAGGATCGACGGCTCGCCCCGGCCCAGCAGGGCCGCCACCGCCTCGACCGGGCCGGCATCGACCGGCGGCCTGAGCACCGGCGGGTACGGGGCGACGGGCTGGCCGCCGGCGGTCCACGACACGTCGGCCGGCACCACCAGGGTGACGACCTGGCCGCCATCGCGGCCGCTGGCCTCGATGGCCCGGGCCGCGTCGCGCGCGAGGCCGCGCGTGGTGCCGGCGGTGTGCACCCAGCCCGATACGGTCCGGGCGGCCGCCTCGATGTCAGACTGCAGCGGCGCGTCATAACGCACATGGCCGGTCGCGTGAGCGCCGACGATACAGACAACGGGGCTGCGCGCCCGGCGGGCGTTATGCAGGTTGGCCAGGCCGTTTCCCAGCCCCGGCCCCAGGTGAAGCAAGACCGCGGCCGGGCGTCCCGCGATACGCGCGTAGCCGTCCGCGGCCCCGGTCGCGACGCCCTCGAACAGGGCCAGCACCCCCCGCATGGCCGGCACTGAGTCCAGGGCCTGCACGAAATGCATCTCCGAGGTACCCGGGTTCGTGAAGCACACGTCCACGCCGGCGTCCACCAGGGTGGCGAGCAGGGCCTGCGCGCCGGTCATGTCAGCCGCTGCTGCCATCAGCTGCCGCGCCCCCTATCAGACCTGGTAATAGACGACTATAACCATAGATAACGGCGTCGATAGCCGATCACGCTCATCGGGGCGCCGCCATTGCGCGGCTTAGGATCGCCCGTGTGGCGGGACAGGGCAGCGCGGCGGCGGGCGGCGGGCGGCAGTGGGTGCTCGAGCCGGCCGGGCCGCCGGCCCCGGTCGTCGCCTGCCTGCCGCACGGCGGCCGCGAGTTCCCGGCCGAGCTGGCCGCCGACCTGGCCGTAAGCCCGGAGATCCTGTGGTCGGACTGGCTGACCCGGGAGTTGTACGCGTTCCTGCCTGACCTGGGCGTCACGACGATTACCACGTCGTTCAGCAGGTTCGTGGCCGACGTGAACCGCGACCCCGCCACCGGGCAGGACGGCGGCTTCTGGTCCTGCGTCATCTCGCCGCGGATGCCCCGCGGCGAGCCGCTCTACCGGCGGGCACTGAGCCCGGAGCAGATCAGCCACCGGATCCAGCTGGCCCATGCGCCATTCCACCAGGCGCTGGACACCGCTATCCGGCGGCTGCTGCGCCAGTTTCCCAGGGTGCTGCTGCTCGACCTGCACAGCTTCGGCGCGGACCTGCCGGGCGACGTCATCCTGGGCGACCGCCACGGGGTCACGGCGCATCCCGAGGCGGTGCGGTTGCTGTCGGACGCCTTCACCGGGCACGGCTTGACGGTGGGCCTGAACAATCGCTTCATCGGCGGCTGGACAGTCCGGCGCTTCGCCGGCCACGAGCAGGTCGACGCGATCCAGGTCGAGCTGAACCAGCGGTGTTACCTGGACCTGGCCGCCCGCCGCTATCCCAGCCCGCCGCCGGTCGGCGCCTTCGAGGACACCCGCGACCTGCTGCGCACGGTTCTCGCGGATGGCGTGGTCGCGCCCCTGCGGGCGGCGAATCCTGACTGAGGCCGGCCCCGATGCGATACGCACTTGCTTTTTCAGGTTGTTTGGGTAGCCGCTGACGGGTATCTCACCTATGCCGGGCATGCCACGCATGGGTCGCGCTGGGCCGCAGGCGGGGACGAGGTAAGCATCGTGAGGCGAGTGCTGACCATAGCGGGAGCGGCCGCTCTCACCGTGCTGATCGCGGGCTGTTCTTCCCTCAATCTCACCGGCGCGGGCGACATGGTGGGCGGCTCACTGCCGTCCGCGTACGGTTCGGGCGCGTACCGGCTCCGGGGTCACACGGACGGCTACACCGCCGAGGTGATCGTCAGGCAGGCCAAGGGCGGCATCGCGGTGCTGGCCGTGGCCGGGGCGTTCAGCAAGCGCCGTCACCTGTGCGGGCCCGAGCTGAGCTTCGTCCTGAACGAGAGCGGCAGCGGGAGCCTGAAGTGGACCATGCCCACGCAGGCGGGCTGCGTCAGGAGCTACGCCTCCAGCGACTACCTGGTGTGCCTGTCCGCCGCTGACGTCCCGGCCGGGGCCATGCCGGAAGGCGATCGCATTTCCGGATGTGATCACCCGGTGCTCCCGGTCAGCACGGGAATCAACGCCAGCCTGACCGCGAAGAGGCAGGCGACGGGCCCCCGTTACGTCGTCAACTCGGTGGGCATTATCCTCCGGCCTCGAAGCAGGCCGTAGCTACCTCAGCGTGATGCGCTCGCCGCTGATGTCGGCAATGATCTCCAGCCTGCCGCCGAGTGCGCGGACATAGGCGGTCAGCGTCCGGACCTCGGTGGCACCCGGCTCGGCGCGCTCAATGGCGGAGACTCGCTCCTGGCGGACGTTCATCCGCTCAGCCACCTGCGCCTGGGTCAGCCCCATCCGCTGCCGGGCCGCCGCGAGCGTGTAGGCGCGATGGCGGGCGACCAGCGTGCCCGCCCCGATCTCGACCTCAGTTCCCTGGCCAGGGAAGAACTCGTCAAGAAACGATTCGGCGTCATAACGGATAAAAGTGGCCGGCGAACCCGGGGTCACGCGGCCGGATTGGGCGCCCGCTAGCCGGGCCGCTGCGGTCCGCACCGCTTCCTCGCGGCGGTCAGGTGACAGGCCCGGGTCCTTGAGCCATGCCAGCAGGATCGCTGTGTCCTGCTGCTCGACTGCGAACAGCAAGGCGACTGCCGCGTCGCCGGGAGCACCTGGCCGCAGCTCCATCATGCCCGGCGGCGGGGGGATGTCGCCGTAGGCCGCCGGCCCGGAGCTGCCCCGGGAGGGCGGCAGGACATCCCGGATCTCCTGCAGCAGCTCGTCGTCTGGGAACGCCGCGCTGGGCCCGGGCGGAGCGTCCTCGTGCTCTGTCATCTCTAGATCACCGGCGTCGGCCTCGTCGAGGACGGCGAATGCCGCACGGACCTGCCGGGACGACTCGGCGGCCGTGTATCTGGCCTTGAGCGTCTCCTTCCGGACCCGGAACTCATCGACCTTCGCCTGCAGGCGCTGACTGGCGGCGGTCAGCTCCTCCTCCTCGCGGGCCAGGACGACATGCTGCCGGCGCAGCTCGGACAGCTGCTCCCGGACCGCCGCTTCGCGCGCTCGCGTCGCGCTGACTAGGTCCTCGCTCCCGTCGCTGAGCGCCCTCTCGCGCTGGCTGGCCAGCTTCGGGGCGCTCTCCTCCAGCTGGCCGACCTGCAGCTCGACGCGCTTGCGCGAGGTCGCCACGTCAGCGACACCGCGGCGGACGGCCTGCAGGGCGTCCAGCTGCCGCTGGTAGGACACGTCCAGGGCTTCCCGGGGATCAGCCGGTGGCCAGGGCTCCGATTCCAGCGGGACCACCAGCGGCGGCCCGAGGCATTCGCCCGCATCGAGCATGGCCAGCACCGCCTCGCCGACGACACGGGCCAGCTCGGGCTCGGTACTCCGGAGATAGGCGAGCCAGTCCCGGATCTCGCTGTGCATGCGGAGCTGGTAACTCATGACCACGCCTCCAGGCTTAGTACTTCAGCGTACTACGCGGTAGATAGATCATCATCCTAGGTGCGGGCCAAGATCACCTGCCAGGCGGATCAGGACTCCAGATAGCGCAGCACGGCCAGTACCCGGCGGTGGTCGGCGTCCGACGGCGCCAGGCCTAGCTTGCTGAAGATGTTCCCGACGTGCTTCTCGACGGCCCGCTCGGAGACCACGAGAATCCCGGCGATCGCGCTGTTGGACCGGCCTTCGGCCATCAGGCCGAGCACGTCGCGCTCCCTAGCCGTGAGGGAGCCGAGCCCGTCGGTGCGGCGACTGGCACCGAGCAGTTGCGTCACGACCTCTGGGTCGAGAGCGGTGCCGCCAGCCGCCACCCGGCTCAGCGCCTCGGCGAACTCAGCGACATCGGCGACCCGGTCCTTGAGCAGATACCCGACGCCTGCGGCACCGCCGCCGGACGCCGCGCCGGGCAGATCGGCCGCGTACCGGGTCTCGATGTGCTGGGAGAACACCAGCACGCCGGTCCCGGGGTGGTCACGGCGGATGGCGATTGCGGCGCGCAGGCCCTCGTCGGTGTAGCCGGGCGGCATCCGCACGTCCACTAGGTGACGTCCGGCTGCTGCTCGTCCACCGCAGCCAGCAGGTCCTCGGCGTTGCCGATGCTCGCGGCACGCCGACCGAAGATCGATAGGGCGGACACCCGGATCCCTGGTACGGCTAGCACGGCCATGCAGCCTGGACCTGCTACCGGCTGCAGCTCAGCGTCCCGAGCTAGCCGACCCGCGGCCAGGAAAATAACCTGCCTACGGTGCCGGCAGATGTCCGGGATGGCCGGGTGGCGCCGACGTCTCTGGTGAGAGGCACCGTAACGGGGCCGCGGAGAAAGGAGAGGTCATGAAGTACATGATCCTGACCTACGGGTCGCAGCAGGACTACGACGGCATGGCCGGTAAGGACCCCGCGGGGAGTGCAGCCTGGTCGGCAGCGGACTTCGCAGCGATGGGCGCATTCATGGAGTCCTTCAACGAAGACCTGGCCAAGTCCGGGGAGCTGGTGGAGACGCGGGGCCTGACCGCCCCGGTCCATGCCCGGAGAATCCAGCTCCAGGAGGGTGCTCCGGTCGTGACCGACGGACCGTATGCCGAGACCCAGGAGGTCCTGGCCGGTTACTGGATCGTGGAGTGCGACAGCTTTGACCGGGCGACTGAGATCGCTGCCCGGCTGTCGAAGGTACCGGCTCCCGCGCATGTCGCCGCGCACGCCTACGCCGACGTGCGGCCGATCGCCGAAGGCCGGGATGAGCTGGAGCTCTGATCGCTGCCGTGCCTGACCCCGAAGCCGAGGACCTGCTGCGCCAGCTGGCGCCGCAGGTTCTCGGCGCGCTGGTACGGCGCTACGGGCACTTCGATACCGCCGAGGAGGCCACGCAAGAGGCGCTCCTGGCCGCCTCCGCGCAGTGGCCAGAGGATGGCATTCCGGATCATCCACGCGGCTGGCTGATCACGGTCGCCTCACGCAGGCTAACGGATCTGCTGCGCAGCGAGCAGGCCCGGCAACGTCGTGAAGAGCGCGTTGCCCAGTGGACGCTGCCCGACCACTGGCTGGCGCCTGCCGCGGACAGCCCAGCCGCGGGGTCTGACGACACGCTCGTCCTGCTGTTCATGTGCTGTCATCCCGCGCTGTCGATCGCCTCGCAGATCGCGCTTACCTTGCGGTCGGTCGGCGGCCTGGCCAGCGCCGAGATCGCCCGGGCCTTCCTGGTGCCGGGGTCGACGATGACCCGGCGCATCAGCCGGGCCAAGCAGAGCATCAAGGACAGCGGCGTCCCCTTCGCCATGCCTCCCGGCCCGCAGCAGGCTGAACGGCTCAGCGCGGTACTCCACGTGCTCTATCTGATCTTCAACGAGGGCTATGCCAGCACGTCGGGACCGCGGCTGCAGCGCGCGGAGCTGTCGGCTGAAGCGATCCGGCTGGCCCGCATGGTGTACCGGCTGCTGCCCGGCGATAGCGAGGTGGCCGGGCTGCTCGCGCTCATGCTCCTCACCGACGCCCGCCGTCCGGCACGTACCGGATCGCATGGTGAGCTGATTCCGATGGCCGAGCAGGACCGGAGCCGCTGGGACACCGCCTTGGTCACTGAGGGAGTGGGCCTGATCACCGGCGCGCTGCCCCGCGGGCCGGTCGGTCCTTACCAGCTCCAGGCGGCGATCGCCGCGCTCCATGATGAAGCGCCCACCGCCGAGGCGACCGACTGGCCGCAGATCACGGCGCTGTATGAGCTGCTGATGCGGATATCCGACAACCCCGTCGTCACCCTGAACCACGCCGTCGCGGTAGCCATGGCCCAAGGTCCTCGTGCTGGGCTCGGGCTGCTGGGGAAGCTAGAGACCGACCAGCGCATCGCCGGCGACCGCCGGCTGCACGCGGTCCGCGGGCACCTGCTGGAAATGGCCGGCGACCGCGTCGCGGCCCGCGACGCTTACCTGGCGGCCGCCCGGCTGACAACCAACCTGCCCCAGCAGCGCTACCTGCACGCTCAAGCCGCCCGGCTAGCCGGCGGCTAGCACGCCGCCGGCCAGCACGCCGCCGGCCAGCGGCCAGGTTATTGTGCGATGACGCGGATCCACACGTCAGCGGTGGCATGACCACGGACGGCGCGCAGATCCCAGCAGCCCGGGGCCGTAAACACATAGCCCGCGCCCCACTCGTCTCCCGGCTTACTCCAGGTGCTACCACTCATGTGCTGGGCCGGACCCCAGGCCAGTGGGTGATGCCTGCCGTCCGGGCCGATCACCGCCAAGGTCGTCAGCAACCCTGTGCCGGTCATCCGCCAGACGATCTTCTCCTGATCGCCAACCCGGGCGGGCAGCGGATGCGGGAACATCAGCAGTCCCCACAGCGAGGCGCCATGACCGGTGCCTTCCACCATCGGAACGAAGGAACTCCAGCGGGTAACGGGTGATAGCGGATGGCAACCGGGCGCCCCCAGCGCCTGGGGGCCACGCGGCGCTGCCGGTGCGGCCACGGTCGCCCGCTTGGCTGGCCTGGCGGATTCAGCGGCACCTGTGCAGGCCGTGACAGTGCCCACCAGGAACACGGCGAGCACGGCAACTGCCGATCGGCCGCGCATGGCCTTCATTGTGCGCCACACCCCTGGTCTTGGCCACGGTCTCAGGCTGGAGAGGAGCACGGCCCCAGGCGATTGCATTATGCTGCTAATAGCAGCATAATGCATGCATGACTACATCGATCACGATCCGGGATGTGCCTGATGAGACCCGGGATGAGCTTGCCGCTCGTGCCGCAGCGACAGGCCGGTCTCTGCAGGAGTATCTGCGCTCCCGGCTTGTCGAGCTTGCCCGCCAGCCGGACGCCGAGACGCTGATAGAAAGAATCCGGGCGCGCAAGTCAGCGACGGGTTCCTCGCTGTCGGCGCGGCAGATCTTGTCGCATCTGGATGAGGATCGCCGGTGACCCTTGTCATTGACGCGTCACTAGTCGTTTCGGCGCTGGTCGATGCAGGCGACACGGGAAGGTGGGCGGAGTCGCTGCTGGTGTCCGGGCCGCTCAGCGCCCCTCACCTCATGCCGGTCGAGGTCACCAGCATCCTTCGCCGGGCCGCCGCGAGAGGCGAGATTGCCCCCGACGTTGCCTCGATGGCTCACGCCGACTTGCTCGATCTGCGGGCGGAACTCTTCCCATACGCGCCCTTCGCGGCCCGCGTGTGGGAATTGCGGGACAACGTCACGTCCTATGACGCTTGGTATGTAGCGCTCGCGGAGTTCCTGGGATCTAATGTCGCAACCCTCGACCATAAGATGGCCCAGGCACCGGGGCCTCGATGCGGCTTCAGGACCCCGCCTGCGACAACCTAGGTCCCTCAAGCGCCGTGGCGGCCATTTCACCGCCATAGGCCCCAAGTGTCGCCGTCCTTGAGCAGCCGCAGCGCTTCACGCCGCCGGAGCTCCTGGTTCGTGGCATGCTGGATGCCCTCGCCGTATGCGGCTTGAACAACTCCTCTGTCGAGGACCAGCCGTCCGGCCGGGAGCTACGCCGTGTTGGTTGCCAGCTGAGTACTGGCCTGCCGGGAGGAGATGCCGTGGTCACCGTCTTTAAGGCCGGTCCTGCCGCATCGTCCGGACCCGAAGCCTGCTGATCTTCCTTTCCTGAGGCCCTCGCGCCGTCCGGGTCGCTGCGGCATCTGTCCTAGCCGTAGTTCCTCCTGGAGGTCTGTCTTGCATAGGTTTTTTCGGCGACCGCGCGGCGTGCCTGGCCCGCCGCAGGCGGTTCGCCCGTCCTTTCGTGATGCCCGTTTCGGGCTGCTCGTCGCTGGCGAGGCCGTCAACTCGATCGGCGGCTGGGCATCGGCGATCGTGCTATGGGGGTTTGCGGCCTACCGGTTCAATGCGAGCCCGTACGCTGTCTCGCTGACCATCGTCTGCTGGGCCGCGCCGCCCGCTGTCCTCAGCCCGCTCCTGGGCGTCTGGGTCGACCGGATCGGCCCCAGGCAAGCGCTGGTGACGGGGTACGTCGCGGCAGCAGGCGCAGCGCTGGGCATGGCGGCCGCTGGGTCACTGGCCGTCCTGGACATGGCGGCGGTCGGCTACGGCATCGCCCGCTCGGTTGCGGGACCGGCGGCTAACTCGCTGCCCCCGCGGATCGTTGGCGATGACGATCTGCTGGCAGCCAACGCGCTGCTGGGGGGCGCATCGTCGGCAGGCGCTGTCGTCGGCCCCCTGGCGGCGAGCGTTGCCCTGGCCCTGTCCGGGTTCCCGGCGGCGTTCATCCTGGATGCGGCTAGTTACCTGATCGGTGCAGCGGTGGTCCTGCCGCTCCCCCTCCGGCCAGCTCCTCCCCGGGAGCAGACAGGGTGGCGCCGCGAATTCCTGGACGGCATCGTGCTGGTGGCCCGCCACCGCGGAGTGCAGCTCATCGTGGCGATGAGTGCCGCGGTGACCTTCACGTCGGCGGCGTTCCTGGTGGTGGAGCCGCTGTATGCGCAGCACGTGCTGCACCGGCCGCCCTCGCAGTTCGCCCTGTTCGAGGCAGCCTCAGGGATCGGGGCTATCCTGGCCAGCCTCGTAATCCCCCGCTTCAGGGCCCGTCTCCCCGGGCGCCGGGTGCTAGGGGCGAGCGGCGCCTGCTACGGCCTGGCCGCCTGCGTGTTCGCCGGCACCACCCTCGTGCCAGTCGCCTATGTTGGCGCGTTCACCTGGGGCGTCACCGGCTCGGTGTTCGGCACGGTCACGCTCACCACCCTCCAGCGGGCCGCGCCCGAGCGAGCCCATGGTCGGATCATGGGCGTGACCACTGCCATCGACTCCTGGGTCGAGACCATCGGACTTCCGCTGGGCGGGTAACCCTGACCGTCCTGGGAATCCGCGCCGGAGCCCTCGCCCTGGCCGGCGTAGCCATCCTGGCCGGGCTGACCTGCCTGACAATCGCCGCCATGCACCCGGCTCCAACGCCCGGCGACCCGGCCCCGGACGGGGATAAGGCTGCCAGCTAGGCCTCCGCAGTTTGTATCACCCCTCGACTGCTCCTAGTCGAGGGGTGATACAAAAATGTGATACATTTGCTACATGGCTAGTCCGGAAAGTCACGCTGTAGGACTGCGCGACTTGCGCCACCACACAAGCGAAGTTCTCGAACGAGTACGACACGGCGAGATCGTCGACATCACCGAGTACGGGCAGCTGATCGCCCGCATCATCCCTGTCAGCGAACGCGCGCCGACTCCGATCCTGGCTCGCCTGGTCGCGTCCGGCCGCGCCCGGCTTGCGCAGCGGCCCGGCTACCGACCGCGGATGCGGCCCGGCGACGGCACCGACAAGCTCTCTCATTCCCTCGCCTCTCTGAGGGACGAGGAACGCTGGTGACCCTTTATTACGCCGACACCTCCGCGGTCATCAAGCTTCTAGTCGAAGAGACGTACTCGAAGGCGTTCGCCGCGTTCTACGACAGTCACGCCGATGCTGAGTGGGTAAGTTCAGCGCTGCTCCGCGTCGAACTGACCCGGGCCGTTTCCCGGGCCATGCCGGTGCTACTGCCAGATGCCCGCGACTTGTTGCTCGCCTTCTCTTATGTCGCTATTGATGATGACATCGTAGAGGCGGCAATGAACGAGCCTGGTCGCATGCTGCGCTCGCTCGATGCCATCCACCTCGCTACGGCGCGTCTTCTTGGCCCAGATATCGACGCACTCGCCAGCTACGACGACCGCCTCATTACCGCAGCCAAAGACGCCGGCCTGGAAACTGTCTCCCCGAGGGACTGACGTCCCCTGCAGTCAGCCTGCTGCCTTGGCCACTGGAGCAAATGCACGCCAGTTCAAAGCGCCGCCATCGAGCATAGTGAATGCCGCCCTCACGACCGGGCACCACAAGAAGCCTTTCCAGATAAGGGCAGGCCGGATTTACGATGTGGTAGCCACGCTTCATGGCGTCCGCCGCGATGATCGTCTGGCACTTGAGTCGCATTACCTCCGCAGATGGCACGACATCGGGAGCTGGAGGCTAAAGAAGGGTCAACATCATTTCCGTGGAAGAGCCCGGTCATCCCGTGCAGGCTTGTATAAGCTCCGCGTTCAGGCCGGCTACCTGCGGTCTGAGTTGTGCCAACTCGCGTCGTGGCGCGTCCGGCCGGCAACCCGGCCGCGATTCGCGCCGTGCTGGCCGCCAACGCTGACGTCGCGGTGCTGCGCTACGACCTGACTTCGGCCACGCTAGTGCGCAAGTCAGCGGGTTCCGTTGATCGCGTCGAGGGCGTGGCGCAGGTCGTCGGGGAGCGGGCCGGCGGCGGTGATGACGTGCGGGCCGGCCCGGATCTCGATGGGGCGGTAGCGGCGTGCGGACTTGATGCAGGCACGCTCGTTCTCCCGTCCGGAGTGGCTGCGCGCGGCCATGGCCAGCCTGCCG
The DNA here is from genome assembly GCA_036510065.1 of Streptosporangiaceae bacterium. Taxonomy (GTDB): domain Bacteria; phylum Actinomycetota; class Actinomycetes; order Streptosporangiales; family Streptosporangiaceae; genus DASUBV01. The sequence goes on from DATCEO010000131.1 coordinate 12,215, forward strand.
ATACGGCCGCGGTGCAGCTGGCACGGCGTCCTCAGCCGGTCTCGGATGCGGAGGTGACGACGCTGGCCGTGACGTATACGCCGGCATCGGCTGCGACGCTCTGCTCGTTGAATGCGCGAACGTAGGCGTCGGCTGCTCGCCGCATCGACCCGGCCGGAGCCAGGTCCGCTGCTGTGAACAGGACGCCGCAGCCCGGGCCGATGCCCGCCGCGTTCGCTCGCCGTCCGCCGACACGCAGTTCGGCACACCAGGCCCGGGCTGCGGGCGCCGCGATGGTCACTTCGCGGAACAGCTCGCAGGCGGCTGATGGCGCTGTCAGCCCGTACCAGGCGAACGTCGGGATACTGGCAGCAGCCAGGCACGTGACCAGTTCGAGCGCGCTGACGACGCCCGGACCAGCCGCACGGAAGTCAAACGGGTCGACGTGCACCAGGCTGGCCGCGCCGATGGCATGGGCGTGCAGGAGCGCCGTTGTCTCAGCGAGGCCATCGCCGTGGATCACCCCGACCTTGTCCCGCAGCCCCAGGCGTTCCCGCGCGGCCTGCAGGTCCGCGACGCTTGCCGGGTCCGTGTCGCAAAAGACATACCGGCACGCAGGGCCAAGCAGCATCATCGCCAGCAGCGGCGAACCTGGGTACGACGGCTCGGCGCCGCGAGCGAACTCCAGGATGAGCCGCCGGTAGGGGCTGCTGCGCAAGGGCTCGATTTCCGAGGAGGCGCTGAGGAATATCTCCGCGCCAAGGCCGCGCTCGACGTCGTCGACGAGCCGGTAGATGGCCGACCCGGCGTGAGTCTCGACGTAGTGCCCGGGCCGCAGCCAGCTGATGACCTCGGTGAGCAACAGGTGCTTCCAGACATCGCCAAGGTTCGCGAAATGCGGATTCGCCATGCCTGACCCACCTCCAGCATCATTCAAGCGCGGCGGCGTCCGCCTCGCGTCACGTCCCGGCCCAGTCGGCACGCGGGAAGCTGGACAGGTCCGGTACGCCGGGTTGGAAGTCCGCGATCAGCGGCGGTTCCGGCAGCTGGCGGCCTGGCGAGGGCGGCGAGGGCAAGACCATGGCCGGGCCGGCCGCGGGCTGGTCACCGGCAGCCGTTCCCCGGCGCGGAGTCGGCCGCCCCTGATCGCCTCGCGCAGGCTCGCCTCCAGCTGGGCGCGCAGCGCTGGCTGGCCGAACGGTCGAGCCGAACCAGCAGTCCGGCTCAAACCGGATCACTCAATCGCCATGAAATCGGACCTTACTAGCATGCCGGTTGGGTTCTACCGTGCGTGCTATGAGCACCTTGACGCAGGCGCAGCCTGGTACCGCGGTTCCGGCCCGGCTCGTCAGCGTGCCGCTGGCAGTCACGTTCCTGGCCGAGTTCACCTCGCTCACCAGCTTCTTCCTGCTGCTGTCGGTGATGCCGATGCTGGCAGCGGCGGCCGGCGCCGGCAGCTCCCGTGCCGGGCTGATCACCGGGTCCCTGCTGCTCGGCACCGTGGCTGCCGAGGCCGTGGCCGCAGCAGCGATCAGGCGGTTCGGCTACCGGATGGTGCTCGCGGCCGGAGCCGTGCTGCTCGGCGCGCCGGCCCTGGCCATGCTGGCACGCGAGCCCCAGGCCGTCATGGTGAGCGTCAGCATGGTGCGCGGGCTCGGCTTCGGCTTGTCCGGCGTGGTCACCGGCGCGCTCACCGCCAAGCTGCTGCCTCCCGGACGGCGCGGCGAAGGGCTCGGCCTGCTCGGCGTCGTCTCCGGCGTCCCGGCCGTAGTCGCGCTGCCGGCCGGGGTCTGGCTCGCCGGACACCACCTGGCCGCCGCGGCCGCGGCGATGGCGGCCACTGCCGGCCTGCTGCCGCTGGCGGTGATCCACTGGCTGCCGGGCGGGCGCGAGGCACGGCATACCGCCCGCGCCAGACGGAGGCCGGGCGCCCGCAGCTCCGGGCGGATGGCGGGCGCCGCGCTGCGGCTGCCGCTGATCTTCGCCGCCGCCACCATCGCGGCCGGCGTGCTCGACTCGTTCCTGCCGCTCGCGAAGGGGATTCCCCGCAACCTCTCGTCGGCCGCCCTGCTCGTCCAGGCGATCACCGCCACGCTCAGCCGCTGGCAGGCAGGCAAGCACGGCGACCGGTTCGGTCACGCCCGGCTGCTCATCCCGGCGCTCGCCGTGGCGGCGCTCGGCATGGCCTCGATGATGGTTCTGGGCTCGCCCGTGGTGCTCTTCGCAGGCATGGTGCTGTTCGGCGCCGGATTCAGGGTGATCGAGAACGCTACGTTCGCGCAGCTGATCGAGCAGCTGCCCGAGGCTAAGGCCAGCGCGTTGTGGAACCTCGCCTACGACGCCGGGTACGGCGCGGGCCCGGCCGTCTTCGGCCTGATCTGCGTCCGCACCGGCTACCCGGCGGCGTTCGCCCTTGCCGGCGTGCTGATCCTCGCCGCAGTCCCGGTCGCGTTGCGCGAGCGGAAGGCCGTGGCCAGCGCTGCACGGCCGGTGTGACCACGTCTCGAGCTCGTTCCGACGCGAGCCGCGATCATGCAGCCGTCGCGAGATATGGATTCATCTACAGCGCGCGCCCCCGCGCCAGCCAGGCCTGCGGCGATGTTCTGCTCGGCCTCGAATACACTCGAATATAGGAGAACGCCGATCCCTGCAGGTCAGGGCCCGGATAGCGGCTGCCGTGCTAGAGGACTCCGTCGACACGCTCGACTGTAATCAGGTCGCCCTCAATCACGTACGCCACCCTGAACCGACCTACCCGGAGACGGTGATAATCACCCCGATGGAAGGCGCCTGGCAGATACGGGTCCTCGGCCAGGCCAGCCACCGCAGCACCGACCTGGCGCATCCCGTCCTGATCTTCTAAGTAGCGCCCCGCTGAAGCCCTCGCAGCGGGCGACCACTCGACCTTCACTGGCCGCCGAGCAGCTCAGCCATCGCCTCTTCGTGCGAAACAGCGCCAGGCCGGCCAGCCTCCGCCCACTCCCGGTGCGCTGCCAGGGTTGCCTCGATCTCCGCGTCCTCCAGCAGCTCAGCCGGAGCGTGACGCTGCACGGCCTGGAGCCGCCGCAGGTCGGACAGAGGCACGATAGCGGCCGCCTCCCCGCCCAGATGGATCACCTGGTACGAACCCAGGTCGCTGTCTGGCTGCGCGGTCATGACAGGCACGCTACCGGGCTGCTCCGACATTCACCGGCCTAACTCGCTCATGCCCTGACTAGCTGTGCGACACCGACACCGACAGTAGAGTGAAGCCGACGGGCACGATCGTTGCGAGTATCCGCGCCCGCTCCGATCAAGCGCGCAGAGACCGGCGGCACAACGCGTCCCGGCCAGGCCACCAGGCTGGCGGGCAGCCGTACATCAGCAGCCTCGAGCAATTGCATGCCGAGCTACCTCGACGGAGTACGTCAACGAGCTGAGGATCTGCGTACTTCGACGGCTCACGCCTCAGGCAACTTGGGTCGCTGATATCCATGGCCGTAGTCCCAGCCGCATACTGCTAGGTGACTACGACGATCATCCGTCATAGACAACTTCGACCGGGACTGTAATTTTAACGGTGTAACTCCTGACAAACAGGGAGACACCAGTGACAGATGTGACGACCAGCCAGGCCCACGATGGAGGCGAGCTGCCGGCGGCTGATGAGCAGCTGCTGCGGGAGCTGACCGAGCGGGCGC
>DATCEO010000132.1:0-62645 GCA_036510065.1 Streptosporangiaceae bacterium
GCAGCACGCGGATGCGGCATCGAGGGCCTGTTGCGCTGGCGAGGCGCTGGTCGGCGGTCAGCAGGTCACAGCCCAGTTCCTCGGCGAGCGCTACGTAGGCGGAGTCGTAGGCCGTGACATTCGCGCGGAGCTCGAAGGCGCGGCGCATGAACCTCAGCGTGGGATATCGCTCTAAATCGAGCTGCGCGAGATCGCCCACCGCCGCGGCGAACCGCTCGTCAGGGACCGTGCCCGCAAGCCACCGCTTGCGCAGCACCGAGACGGTCTCGACGTCCACCAAATCGGGGGCTGCCACGTCACCCGCGCCACGGAACTCGGCCCGGGCCCGCAGCCCGTCGCCCCCGTCATCCCCTACGACGTTGGCAAGGACTGACGCGTCGATGACGATCAATGCCGCTGCCGTTCTTCGGCGAGGTCATCGGCGGCCTGCTGCAAGCCGACCCGGCCACCGCTATGACTTTCAATGCGATCCAGCACCTCATCGACACTCGGCCGCTCCGCCAGCCGGCGCAGCTCCCCAGCGAGATACTGCTGCAGCGACTGTCCACGCTGCTCAGCCCGGCGCTGCAAGGCGGTATGCACATCCTCAGGAACATCCCGCACGAGCACGTTTGGCATGCTTACATTATGCTATCAAGCGTCGTGGTGTGCAACCCCTGGGCGGACCGCAGCAGTGACTGATCGTAACCACAGCTAGCCCGATATCCGCCTAATTGTGTCCGAGGGCGTTGCGGTTGTGCCGTAGCGTTCGTACTTCGAAGAGAACCCGCCCAGCCGCTTGACACCAGCAGCAAAGAGGACTCGATATGCGTGGCTCTGACCATCGACGGCACAGCCACGTTGGTGTTCCAGATCGGGCATTATGCGCTCCCGCCAGGAGTACCTTCCTGTTCGGTGGATGCATCGATAGGGGGAGGGCCGATGACGAGCGCCGATGAGATCCGAGACGTTCAGCGAGCGACGTGGGCCGGGCTCTCTGCGGGCTGGGAGAAGTGGGACTCGGTCATCATGGATCAACTGGGCCCGGTCGGCGCAGCGATTATCGAGCGTCTCGACATCGCTGAAGATCATCAGCATCTCGACATTGCCGCGGGCACGGGTGAACCGGGTTTGAGCATCGCGAGACTGTCGCCGAAGGGACGCGTCGTGCTGACCGACCTCGTAGCGGAGATGCTAGACATAGCCGCGCGACGAGCCAGGGCGCAAGGGATCGCCAATATCGAGACGAAGGTGTGCAGCGCCGATGATTTGCCGTTCAACGACGCCACATTCGATAGCGTCTCCGTGCGTTTTGGGTACATGTTCTTCCCTGACGTGGCCAAGGCGACGGCCGAGTTCGCGCGCGTGCTCAAGCCGGGCGGACGTCTCTGCTCGTCGGTATGGGTCAAGCCCGAGGAAAACCCGTGGACGGCGATCGCCATGCAGGCAATCGCGACCGAGGCGGTGGTGGCGCCACCCGACCGGGACGGACCGAATATGTTTCGGTGCGCTGCCCCGGGATATGTCAGTGCCCTGTACGAGGGCACGGGGCTGCGCGACATTGCCGAGTGGGACGTCGACGTCGAACTCGTGACGCGATCGCCCGAGCAGTATTGGGAGATGATCAGCGAGCACGTCTCGCTCGCAGTTGCGGCGCTTCAGCTGGTCGACGAACCGGCGCGGGAGCGGATCGCGAAAGCCGTCATCGCCAAGGTCAGCACCTACGAAGAAGACGGCAAGGTAAGGATTCCGGGCGTGGCCCGCTGCATCGTCGGCACGAAGTAGGGACGCCCGAACTGGAGCGTCTGCGCACAATTGCCGAGCCGCGGAGATCCGGACCGTGTCGATTACCGCGACTTGATACTGCGGCAGTCTTCTGGAACCTTCAGCGTCCCGGCCCGGTACACAAAGCACATGATGGTTGTCGCTAACCTCGCCAGGGGCGACGCCGGTGCTATTGAAGATGCCTTCGAAAAAGCGTGGCAGCTTCAGCGCGATGCCGACTGATTGTTGAGTCCCGTCTTCCTGATGTCCTGATCCGCCGCCTGGTCGGCGTGCTCGTGGTCGCCATCGGTGTCCGCTAATTGAGCGACCTTCCGGTGCCGGTGACCTGCGGTGCTGGGCCACTCCAGGCGCCTATCAAAGTGATACAATTTTTAGAGGACCCGTCAACGGCGATAATCGTGCGGAGGAAGGCGGCCCGCGGCCAGGAGCGGTGCCCGGCCAGGACTCGTGTCACCAGTTACGTTCGATCTGAGATCTGTACCGGAACCGGGAGAGAAACGACGTGCCTGACCTGATGCCTGCCACTGGGATGCTGGCCCGGGTGGTCACTGACATCCGCGACGAGCAGTTGAGTGCGCCGACTCCCTGCCGCGGAGTGACGGTAGCTGACCTGCTCGATCATGTCGGCGGACTGTGCCTGGCTTTCACCGCAGCGGCTGCGAAGGACCTGGACGCTGCCGGCCAGGCGCCGTCGGCGGACGGGTCTCGGCTGGCCACGGACTGGCGGATGCGCATGCCCGATCGGCTAGCCCAGCTGGCGGCGGCCTGGTCTGACGAGAAAGCCTGGAGCGGCATGACCCGGGCCGGTGGCCTCGACATGCCCGGAGAGGTCGCTGGCAGGGTGGCGACCAACGAGGTCGTGGTGCACGGCTGGGACATCGCCGCGGCCACTGGCCAGGACTACAGCTGTGAGGCGGATTTGCTCGAGGTGGCATACACGTTCGTGCAGTCGGCCGTCGCCCAGAACCCCGATGGAAGCCCGGGGCTGTTCGGCCCGCCAGTCGAAGTGCCAGACAACGCGCCGCTGCTCGACAGGCTCATCGGGCTGACTGGCCGGGATCCGGCATGGCGGGCAGACAGCGAAAACTGACGGAGTGCTTGATGACAGTCGGACTGGCCGGGCAGGTGCGGCCCATCTGCCTGGCGCTCCCTGAGGTTTCCGAGCGTCTCAGCCATGGCGCGCCGACCTGGTTCGTCCGGGGTAAGAGCGCGTTCGTGACGCTATGGGCGGAGGGTCACCACGCCGATGACTTTCCGCATTTGTGGTGCGCCGGGCCGCCGCGCGCGCAGGCTGAGCTCGTCGTGTCTGAGTCCGGTCGGTTCTTCCGGCCACCCTATGTGGGGAGCCGGGGCTGGATCGGCGTCCGACTGGACGGACAGGTGGACTGGGCGGAAATCGCTGAGCTGTGTCAGGACGCCTACCGGGCCGTCGCCCCCGCCCGGCTGGTAGCTCGCCTCGACAGCTAGCTGTTCTGTCCATGGACGTTGGTGACGGCGACACGGGCAAGATCCGTGACGACGTGGCGTCTCGAGCGCCAATGGCCACGCCACGCTGAGCTGCCGCGAGTGCAGGAATCCGCTCTTGCTGCTGTCACTCCCCAATGTACCTGGGGCCGTCAGCAGGAACTGGCTGTGGCAGACTCCCGGGCATGACAGGAGCAGACCCTAAGGCTGACCTGCATCGCTGCCTGCAGGTCGCCCGCGAAGCACTGCTGTGGAAGCTCGACGGGCTTTCCGAGTACGACATCCGCCGCCCGCTGACGCCGACCGGCACCAACCTGCTCGGGCTGGTCAAGCACCTAGCTGGCGTTGAGCTCTGGTACTTCGGTGACGCGTTCGGGCGGCCGCCCAGCGGGCCGCGGCCCTGGTCTGAGGAAGACGCCAGGAACAACGCGGACATGTGGGCCACCGCCCAGGAGTCGCGCGATCAGCTCGTCGGGATGTACCGGCAAGCCTGGGCGCACTCAGACGAGACGATCCTGACGCTCGGCCTGGACCCGCCCGGCTACGTGCCCTGGTGGCCAAGTGATGAGAGCGAGGTGACGCTGCACCGGATCCTGGTGCACCTGGTCGCCGAGACTAACCGGCACGCGGGGCGCGCCGATATGGTCCGTGAGCTCATCGATGGGGCTGTCGGGCTGCGGGCCGACAACGATCACTTGCGACCAGGTGGCCGGGCGTGGTGGGAGAACTATCGCCATCAGCTGGAGCGCGTGGCGCAAGAAGCCAGCCGGGGCTAAAGGCTTGCCGCTTATGGCCGCGGCGGGTGCCTTGGTCGACTTGGCCGGGCCTGCTGGGCGACGGCCGTCAGTTAGCTGCCGGGGCTTCAGCGCGCTCGCTGAGCCATTCGACCAGGTTGGACCGGCGGGTGTCCGGGGCAGCGGCGACCTGCACGGGTGTCTCGCTGGCATAGCCGGGGTGGTAGGTCAAGTCCGCTCCGGCGCCGAGGAGCCGCTCGGCCGCACGGCGCTGCCCGCCGTGGCAGGCTTGCCAGAACGCCTCATTGATGTCCTCGGGCGCGGGGCTGGTGCCTAGCAGTTCCTCGACGCGATCCAGCAGGCCCAGTGCTGCGGCGTGCCAGAGCTGGTCAACGCGAGCGCCGCGCTGGACTAGCAGGCGCGCTACGTTCCAGCATCCGTAGCCGATGGCGTTGTCGAGCGGGCTCCCGATGGACCCGCCAGGGGCCTCGATGTCAGCTCCCCCGTCGATCAGGGCCTCGGCCACGTCGGCGTCGTCGCTGCTGGCCGCCCAGTGCAGCGGTGTCTCGGGACGCCACCCGCCGGTGCGCGCGCTGGGATCAGCCCCGGCGGCGATCAGGATCGGGACGATCCGCGGACCGTCAGGGAAGTAACCGGGCCAGTCAGTGACCATGTGCAGGGATGTCTTGGTCCCGCCTTTGCGGTCCCGGATGGGTTCGGCCGCCAGGCCCGGGTGCTCGGCCAGCAGGCGTTCCACTTCGGCGATGTCACCGACCAGGATGGCTAGGGCGAGCCCGGCCGCAGGCGGGTCTGTGTTCTCCATGTGCTCTCCGTGATGGTCGCGAAGGGGAGACTGGCCGCCCGGTCCGCGTCCGCGGGGGAGCAGCCTGGCACTGTCATCCTGGCAGACCGGCGGGCATCGTCGGGCGCCAGCGCGAGGTCGGTGCTGTCCACGACGAGCGCGGCGCGGGCCTGACGCCCGAGCTCGGGCGCACGGCAGCCCTCGCTCTATCAGTCGAGCGGCCAGGACGGTGCCGAGCCGGCCGGTGCCGCCGGCGAGGAGGATCCTCGCTGGCCGCCGGGCACCAGCTGGCGGCGCCCGGCCGCGTCGGCGTCACCTGCCCCTGGAGGGAACTAGCCGGGTCGGTAGTCACCTGCTCGTAGGTGTTCGCCCCCACCTCACCCCTCGTAGCTCACCGCGGCCTTGACCAGCGCCGAAAACTTGCTCGTCCAGTAGTCGGCGTAGGACGGGCTGCCGCTCGAGGGGCCGCCCTGCTGGTAGCCGCCAGTATCCCCGAGCAGGACGCCGCGGCCAGTCCTGGTGCTGAAGTTCTGGAGCCACGGGCCGCCACTTGAGCCGTCCGTTAGTCCTGGGGTAGTGGCCTTGCGATACGGGTGGCCCGCCTCGGTGACGGTGGCGGTATTGGCCACGCTGATCAGGGTGTCAGAGCTGGTTGCGGGGATGCCGGCGATGGCGACGTTCTTGACGATGTTCGGCTGATTAACATGCCAGCCGTCGCTTCCGGTCACGGCTCCGATCCCCTTGCCCTTCCGAGGATTCAGGACAATAACCGCGTAATCGTACAGCGGGTTGGTGCTGCAATCTACCAGCGGGATGACGCATTTCATCCAGCCGCTGTCAAGAATTATCTTTCTTACCGTCCAGGTCCCGAACGGATTCTGGTTGCTGTGCCACATCGGCGAGAAAGCTATGTGGGTACTGGTGTAGGGAACGCCATTGGCCGTCCCCTCGATACAATGCGCCGCGGTCACGATCAGCTCGTTGTTGTTTCTGGCCGCGGTTCCGTTGATCACCGTCGCGGTGCAGTTGAGACTCAGGACGCCGTCGGCGCTGAAGGTGAGCTTGCCGATCGTCGGGTACCCGCTGGACGCCGTCGTCGACGGTGCTGCGCGCGGCGCGGTTCCGGGGGCTGCCCGGCTCAGGGCCGCCACGCTCACGCAGCGCGCGGCCGAGGTCGGTCCTGCGCCCGCCGACTGGCGGCGGAAATGGTCCAGCTTGCTCAGTGCTGCCTGGTCAAAGCCCTTGACGGCCTTCATCCGGGCGGGGGTCCAGTACCGCAGGGCCGCGGCGGCCTGCGACCTGGTGAAGGTCAGCACCTGCACCCCCAGGCACCCCGCGGTCCTAGCGGCCCCGGCAGAATCTCCGGCTGATGCCGCACCAGCGGCCGGGACGGCGCCTGTCGTGATCACGCCGAGCGCTGCCGCCGACATGATAATGGCCCGTAATGTCATAACGGATCTCCCGTCGCTAACCCCCAGTATCGACATATATCATATCTACAGTCTCAGACATTGCCTTTTCAGGTGATTTCAAGGACGGCGCTCGCAGCGTGCGGGGTGTTACTCGGGTGAGAGGTCGCCGTCGATAGAGCGCTGCAGGTTCGGTGTCATGGCGGCCAGGATTTCCTCCTGGCTCCTAGAGGCGAGCATCGGGCCGACCTCGTCGTCTTGCCAGTTGTGCATGACCTCCTGGAGGAGGTGGCGGCCGAGTTCGGCCCGAGCACCGTCCAGTTGGCGGCGCCGCGCTCGAGGAACCGCGGCTCAGGCGGCCGCTTGCCGTCTCGCTCGCGCATTCATGGCGGCGCGTCCCGGGTGCGAGGCCGGCTGTCGGTGCCGGCGCCTAGCCTGGGCCCATGCGGGTGACGCGATCTGCGCGAGGCGTTGATGGCTGACGCCGACGACGTGCGCCGCCTGGCGCTCGCCCTGCCGAACGTGACGGAGATCGACAGCGACGGCCTCGACTTCCGCGTCGCCGGCAAAGGGTTCGTCTGGTCCTATCCCGAGCGCAGCCTGGGCAAGCCGCGGCGCATCCGCACCGACATCGCGGTGCTGTTCGTCGGGGACGAGGCCGAGAAACAGGCCCTCCTGCTCGGCGAGCCCGAGATCTTCTTCACGGCGCCCGGCTACGCGGGCTGGCCGCTAGTGCTGCTGCGGCTGGCCAGGGTGGATGCCGACCGCCTGGCAGAGCTCGTGACTGACGCGTGGCGGATGCGGGCCCCGGACGGACTGGCTGCCGAGCCCGGCGAGGCCGACGGCCGCCCGGAGGCGGAACCGGGCTAGTGGTCCCCGGGCTGGTGGTGCCACGCGTGCGAGCCGGGCTCTCCGCGACGTCGCCGCGCCGCCGGGAGCCGCCCCACAGGTTGAAGAACATGGCGCGACGGCCATTGGGCAGCGCGCTCCAGATCGCCAGCTTGGCGTAGACCCGCAGGAACGGCACGAGCACCGAGCCGGTGTCGGTGATCTGCGCGGCCATGCCGTAGCCGAGGAGCGTGCCGCCGCGGGCGAGCAGATCGAAGGACCGCCGGAAGCTCGCACCACCCAGGCGATCGAACACGGCGTCCACGCCGCCGGGAGCGAGTTCCGGGATGCTGGCGGACAGGTTCGGGTCGTGATAGTCCACCGGCTCGGCGCTCAGGGCGCGGAATGTCGCCGGCGGCCCTGTACCGGTACTTCGACAATCGGGACGAGCTGCCTGGAAGCCGCCGGCGTCAGCCCGCGCCTGCTTTACCAGGCCGAGCTGCAGAGCCTGCTCGCCCAGCTGCCGGCGGCGCAGCGGCGCTGACCCCAGCGGCCACCGTTCAGAGCGCGATCAGGCGCAGCGCCGGAAACGCCGGGCGCGGTCACGGGGCGAGCTGCGCCGGCGTGGTCCCGTCGGCGATCGCGAGCTCGTCGAACCAGCCGCAGCGCGGCTCGCCGGGCGGCCGGTCGAAGCGGGTGACGTATGGCTTCACGTCCAGCACCGGGGTGCCGTCGAGCAGGTCGACGCCGGCGAACCGGATCTCCCCGCCGGTCACGTCGAGCAGCTGGATGAGGCTCAGCCCGATGGGGTTGACGCGCCGGGGGCCGCGGGTGGCGAACACGCCCACCCGGCGCGGCCGGCGTCGCAGCAGGAACGGGACCTGCCGCAGCGGCACCTTCCCGGCGGGCTCAGCGGGCTCGCCCGGCCGGTGCAGCCAGGTCAGCAGCCACGCGTAGTCGAAATCCCGGAGGCCGTCCAGGCCGTCCAGATAGGGCTCGGCGATGTCCAGGGTGCCGTGCTCGGCCCGGTTCAGGCTGGCCTGGATCGGAGTCGCCTCCGGCTCCCGGTGGCTGGTACGGACAATGCCAATCACGGGCAGCGGGACCGTCAGCTCCATGTCGTCATGGTGCCAGGCGCACTAGCCTGCTGGCGCGGCCGGAGCCCTGGGCGGCGCGGGCGGCTTGGGCAGCACGGGCTTGGGCGGCGCGGGCGGCCTGGCTGGCTTGGGCAGGATCAGCGCGGGCTGGGCATGGGCTGGCCGCGGCACCTGCTGCGTCTGCTGCGCCGACGCCCTCGGCAGGGCAACCGCGATGGTGGCGGCCAGCGCGCCCGCGCACGCGCCGACGGCCAGGCCCTTCACTAGCGAGCGACGGTTCTTGCGCCGGGCTGGCGGACCGGCCGGCTGCGCCGGCGCCGCAGCCGCACCCGCGAGGCGCGCCTCGACGCGCGCGGCCACCTCGCGGTCAACCTTCTCGATGAAGGCTGCCACTACCGCGTCGTGGTACTCGGGGCCAAGCTCCTGATACACCTCGGCGGCCGCGCGGATGTCCTCGGGGGACAACGGCGAGGTACTCATGTCAGCAGGGTAAGCCCAGCGATCGCCCAGCGGGCTGCCGCATGCCGGCAAACCTGCGCCCGGATCGGCCCGTCCCGCCTCAGGCGGCGGCCAGCACCCCGACCCGGCGGGCGGCGGTCAGGCGGCTGCGCGAGGTTCCCTCGTAGGAGCCGGAGGTGGGCGCCACGTCGGAGTAGTCCCGGCCGGTCGCCACCGTGAGGTAGCCACTGCCGGCCCGGCAGCCGTTACAGGGATCGAGAGCCGCGGCCATGGCGTCGCGTCCGCTGGGCACCAGCACCTCGACCCAGGCGTGGGTGCCGCCCTGGCCCAGCAGGTGGCCGGAGACGTACCGGGCGGGCAGCCCGGCCAGATGGCAGACGGCCAGCATGATGTGCGCGTAGTCCTGGCAGACGCCGTAGCCGCTGGCCAGCGCCGCGGCCGCCGGGGTCTGCACCGAGGTGACACCGTCGCGGTAGCTCATCGCCGCGTGCACGCCCGCGCAGATCCGCTCGGCGCGCTCCAGCGGCGTGTCCGAGCTCACGGTCAGCCCGCGCGCGAGCTCCCGCAGCCGGTCGTCGGCCGCGGTCAGCCGGGTGGGACGCAGCAGGCCGGGGCTGTCGAGCACCGCCCGCGGGACCACGATAGGCCCGTGGTCCCGGATCCGCTCCAGGATGGCCGCGAGCCGGAACTCCACGCTGGACGCCACGTGCTCGGCCAGCAGCGCGGTGACCACGTTGCCGCGGGAATCCCGGCGGACGCGGCGCTCGGCCTGGGCGCCGTCCACCTCCAGGTTGTGCGCGCGGCGGTACTGGTTGCCGTGCCGGGACCGGGGCACGATGACCAGCCGCTGCCGCAGTGCCTGCACGGGCCTTTCATAGTCGTAACGGAAGCTTTGCTGCAGGACATAGGTCACCCGGCTGGCCGCCTCGAGGTCCAGGCCGCGGTGGTCGAGCAGCGGAGCGCTGAGCAGCTCCGAGCTGAGCATCATCCGCTGACCTCCTCAGCCTGGACGGTCATGCTCTCCAGCAGGGGGCCGCCGAAGGTCGTGGCCATGGCGACGTCCGAGGCGTCCCGGCCCCGGCCGATCACGATCCGGCCCTTGCGGCGCATGTTGTTGCGCGGGTCGAAGGTCCACCAGCGATCCCCGAGCCAGACCTCCATCCAGGCCGCGAAGTCCATCGGCGCCGGGTCCGGCGGGACGTCCATGTCGGGCAGGTAGCCGAAGACGTAGCGGGTCGGGATATTGAGCGCCCGGCAGAATGAGATGGCCAGGTGGGTGAAGTCCCGGCAGACCCCCCGCCCCGCCGCGTTGACGTCGACCGCCGTGGACACTGCGGTCGAGCTGCCGTACTGGAACTCGAGGTGATCGTGCACATAGGAACAGATTGCCTGGATTCGCCGGTATCCGGGGTCAAGCGCGCCGAAGCGGGTCCACGCCTCATTGCCCAGCACGTCGGGCAGGCAGTACCGGCTGGGCAGCGTATAGAGCAGCACCTCGTCCGGCAGCGCCTCCGGGGCCAGCTCCGGGGCATCCTCGTCGGCGTCCTCGGTCGCGTCCGGGACGGTGGCCACCGCGTGATAGCCGAAGCTGGACCGGCCCGCCGGGAGCACGGCGCGGGCGCAGGGGTTGCCGTACAGGTCGGTATAGCCGTGGATGATCATTGCTGGGTCCGAGGACCACTTCTCGCCCTGCAGGGTGATCAGCGCGTCATCGCCCGGCCGTACCTGGAAGATGACGGGCGTGTCGATGGCGGCTACGTAGATGAACTCGCAGCCGACCTGTATCTGCCGCGTCAGCATGGCCTCATTGTGGGGTCGGGATGTTTCCGCGGCGTTAACCACCGGTCGCCCGCTTACTGACCAGCAGCGCGATGTCGCCCGCCCGCGGCAGGGCCTGCCGGGCCCCGGGGCCGGTGCACGCGGCCGCGCCCGCCTCGACGGCGGCGGCCACGGCCAGGTCCAGGGGCAGCGCCGCGGCCAGGCCAGTGACCAGGGCCCCGTTGAACGCGTCGCCGGCTCCCACGGTGTCTACCACCTCGACGGACGGGGCGGGAAAATCGGCCGGCTCCCGGCCGGGCCGCAGCAGGGTGGCACCGCGGCTGCCGCGCGTCACGATGACGGCCCGGGCGCCGGATTCCATCAGGAAGGCCACGGCCGCCTGCTCGCCTGGCAGGTCCCCGGCCGCGCTGGCCGGCGCCAGCTTCAGCAGCTCGCCCTCGTTCGGGGTCAGGATGGTTCCGCGCAGCAGGCCGGGTGGCAGCAGCCGGCCCGGAGCCGGATTGATCACCAGGGTCGCCCCGGCGGCCTCGGCGGCGGCCGCGGCCGCATCGACGGCCTCCAGCGGCACCTCCAGGCTCGCCAGGAGGACCGATCCGGCGTCGACGCGGCCAGCCAGCAGGCCGGTCACCGCCGCCGCCGTGAGGCGGTCATTGGCGCCGGGCGCGACCGCGATCATGTTCTCCCCGGCGGCGTCCACCAGGATCACCGCGACGCCGCTCGGCCCCTCGCAGCGGACCAGGCAGCTGATGTCGATGCCGTCCGCCGCCAGGTCCGCGCGGGCGCCGTCGCCCGCGGCGTCGGTGCCGACCGCCGCGACGAGCACCACCGCGGCGCCCAGCCGGGCGGCCGCATGAGCCTGGTTGGCGCCCTTGCCGCCGGGCAGGATCTGCAGCCGCCCGCCGGTCACCGTCTCGCCGGGCTGCGGCAGCGCGGGAAGACGGACGCTGTAGTCGGCATTGACCGAGCCGACCACGATGACCTGTCCCAATCCCCGCTCCTGCCACCCGGCCGCCCGGTCTGGCCGCCATCTGGTCCGGCGGCCCGTGCCGCCGCGGCCCGCCGTCCCGCGACGATGTCAAGATCTCCGCTGGAATGTCAAGATGTGGATCGTGTCCTAGCGGGCAGTCCAGCGCAGACGGGCGGAGTGCGATGAGGCGTGAGGCGATGCTCGCGATCGGAGTGGGCGAGATTCTCTGGGACCAGCTCCCGGACGGCGACGAGATCGGCGGGGCGCCGTTCAACGTGGTATCCCACCTCGCCCGGTTGGGCTATCGCGCCGCCTATCTCACGGCCGTCGGGCAGGATTCGCCCGGTGCGGCCGCCATCGCGCAGATGGCGGCCCGGGGCATCAATACTTCGCTGGTCAGCCGGGTGGACGGCGTGCCGACCGGGCTGGCGCGGGTGACGGTCGGTCCCGGCGGCAGCCCGGCCTTCGAGATTCACCGCCCCGCGGCCTTCGAGCAGTGGGACGGCGGGGCCGCAGTCCTGGACCGGGTCGCCGAGCTGCGGCCGTCGGTCCTGGTCTACGGGACCCTGGCCCAGCTGCGGCCGGGGGCGCGCGACCGGCTGCGGAGGATCGCCGCCGGGTGCCGCGGCGCGCTGGCACTGTACGACGTGAACCTGCGCGACGGCTGGTGGTCGAAGGACGTGGTAACGGAACTCCTGGAGCTGGCCAGCGTGGTGAAGCTGAGCGAGTCCGAGGCTCGGGAGCTCGCGCCCGTCCTCGGCCTGTCCTCGGAGAGCGGGGCCGGCGCGGCGGCCTTCAGCGAGGGCCTGGCCAGCCGCCTGGGCCTGCGCGGGGTGGCCGTCACCGCCGGCCCGGACGCGGCCTCGCTCTGGCTGGACGGCACCTTCGCGCTGGCGGCCCCGCCGGAGGCCGACGTCATGGATGCGGTGGGCGCCGGCGACGCGTTCGCGGCCGGCCTGCTGGACGCGATCGGCCAGCAGCTGGACGCCGCGGCCGCGCTCCGGCGCGCCAATGCCCTGGGCACCTTGGTGGCATCCCAGCGCGGCGCCCAGCCGCCCTGGACCGAGGCGGACCTGGCCAGCATGGAGACCCGCCCGCCCCGTGCCTGAGCCGCCCCGTGCCTGAGCCGCCCCGTGCCTGAGTCGCTCTGGGCCGGTCAGGCAGAGCGGCGATGGCCCGGGCGATCCGGCGCGCCTCGATCGTGCGATCCCCGCGCAGCACGACCTCCCGGCCGTCCAGCCGGTCGACCTGCGCGACGATCTTCAGGCGGCCGGCCTTCAGGTCCGCCACGAAGCCATCGTCGGCGGCCAGGATGACGCCGGCAGTGCGCAGCCGCGCGGCGCAATGCCAAGGCGTCCGGTGTGGACCATGTCGCCCCCCGGCGCGAGCCGGGTCCAGCTCAGCCGGCCCGGGCTCAGCCGGCCAGGTGCCGGGCCAGGAACGCCAGGGCCTTCGGGGCCGCGTCGGCCCGGTTGGCCCGCTGGGCCAGGCCATGCCCCTCGTCGCCGTAGACCAGCAGGTCGCATTCCTGGCCGCGGTCGGTCAGCGCGGCGTGGATCTGCGCGGCCTCGCTCAGCGGCACGCGCGGGTCATTGGCGCCGTGAATGAGGAACAGCGGCGCTGTGACCTGGTCGATCCGGGTGAGCGGCGAGGCGACCCGCAGGAACTCGCGGTCGCGCGCCAGTGCCGTACTCGCGCTCCCGGTAGGCGCGGCGGTAGGCCGAAGTGAACACTTTCCCGGAAGATTGAGGCTCGGCACCGACCCGGTGAGCTGGTATGACTGACATTCGCAGGGGCCTGAGGGCCGCACCTCGACCAGCAGATAGCACGCGCCTTCCTAAGTGGGTGCCTGATTATTCGGAGTCTGTCCTGGCCACGGGTGTCTGGCCAGGGCTGATCCGGGCCGACTGCACAGTCAGGTCCGGCTGATCCCAGGCGGCCTGGGATAGCTCGCCGTGCGTGGTAGCAGTCAACGTGGCATCGAGTCGTGCGTCGAGTTCATCGAGTGTCAGCCTGCCTTGCGCGAAGTGCTCACCCAGGGCCGCGGCAGCCGCGTCCCGGTCAGCATCACCAGCGCGCACGTAGGGTGCTGGTGCCTGATGATCCTCCCTGGTCACCCGGGGCAGCCGCCGCAGCACGGCGGCGTAGTGATCCAGCGCGGCCCGGCCGTCGCAGGTGAGCGCGACGATGGCCTGGGCTCTATCGCCGCCGGTCTTTTCCGTCCGCACGTACCGGCGTGGTCCAGCTCCCGCAGACGGGTGATCAGGCTGCCGGGTGTGAGCCCGAGCATGCCCTGCAGCCGGGTGAGAGCCAGCGCGTCGCCGTCGGGCAGTGCCGCCAGGGTCGCGACGACGCGCAGCCGCTCCGGGTCGTGGATCAGGGGGTCAAGTGCGCCGGTGCTCATGGTCGGCCGTTCCGTCTCTGTCCAGGCCGCCGAGCAGGTCGCGCAGCGCCTGGGTGTAGGTGCCAAGTGCCGCCCGGCCCTGGCGGGTCAGGGTCACCGTGGTTTTCTGTGCGGACCCGTTCCTGGTCTTCTCGCTGCTGATGTAGCCGGCGTCTTCGAGCTTGCGCAGGTGGATGATCAGGTTGCCGGGTGTCAGCCCGATCATGTCCTGCAGCCGGGTGAAGGAGAGCGTGTCCCCGTCGGGCAGTGCCGCGAGCGTCGCGACGATCTTCAGCCGGGTAGGGACGTGGATCAGCGGGTCAAGTCCGTCGTCGTTCATGCCACCCCGTCATGCGCGCTGCTGCCAGGCGATGGCGGCGGCGCTGCCCAGGAGCATGACACACAGGCCCACGGCTGCGACCGCCCACGCCCCGGCCGGTCCGGCGAACGCGCCTACGATGCCGATGACGACGATCGCGAGGCCGGTAGCGAGCTCGCGCCAGTTTGCCCGTGCCGCCATGAGGACCGTCCAGGCCAGGCCGGGGATTACCAGCACCGAGGTAGGGTACGTGGCAAAGTCCACCCCGGCGGCACCCAGCCCCGCCATGGCCACGACCGCGGCGACAATGGCCAGCACCAGCACGGTGATCTCGCCCCGGCTAAACCGGGATCGCCCGCTTACCCCGGCGGTCGCGTGCCTGCGGACAGCGACCGTTGCGGCGAAGTTGACGACAATGAACGCAACCAGGACGGGGATGTCCGCGGCAGTCGGGCCCCGGTAGGGGTGCTGTTCGCGCACCGAGAGCCAGATCGCGCCGAGGGCGGCCAGGACCATGACCGCCCTGGTCACCAGCAGCCACGGCGGCGAGGGCTGAAACTTGCGGCGGGCCTGCTGGGTGGTCTGGTCCAGCAGGGCAGCGGCCTGCTCGGGGCCGAGGGTGCCGCCGTTGCCGGCGGCAGTGGTGTCAGATGTGTGGTTCACGGTGTCTCCCCTCATCGACTCTATGCAATAAAGTAGACTCTGCTTTATGGCATAGAGTCAAGGGTCTGAGCCCAGGAACTTTATGATGCAAAGTCATGAGGCGGCTGGCCAGGCTGGAGCCAGTTCGCCCGTCGAGGTCGGCGTACTGCTGACCAGGGCCCGTAGGGGCGCACTCAGCGCTCGGGGCATGCGCAAGGTCCTGGCTGGCGCGAGCCTGCCGGTGCTGGACACCTGCTCCAGGCGGTACCGGTCTCGCCGGGTCGCGGTGTGTCGTGCCGGGCGGATGCCAGACGCGGGCCCCGTGATCCCGATGTATGACGACCAGGAAGACACGAAAGCCCGCGCGTGCCCAGGGTAAGCGCCAGGCCGGAGGGCGGGCCAGGGGCTATCCCAGTGACCTGACCGATGCCCAGTGGCAGGTGATGGCCGCGCACCTGCCCGCGGATCGGCCCGGGCGGCGGGGCCGGCCCCGGAGGCATTGGGATGCTGCGGCCCGCCCTGGCCAGCCACGGCGTCCCCGAGCGGATCTACGTTGATAACGGCTCTGCTTTTGTGGACGCGTGGCTGCTGCGGGCCTGCGCTGTGCTGGGCGTTAAGCTCACCCATTCCACGCCGGGCCGCCCCCGGGGGCGCGGAAAATCGAGCGGCTGTTTCTCACCGTCCGCGAGCAGTTCCTCGCCGAGATCACCGGCGACCCCGGCCAGGGCGGCCGCCGGCACGTCGCGGACGTCGGCGAGCTGAACCGGCTGTTCACCGCGTGGACAGAAACGGTCTGTCACCGCCGGGTGCATTCGGAGACCGGGCAGGCACCCTCGCGGCGATGGGCGGACGGCTGGAAAGGCGCCGCGCCGCGGACACCAGGCACTACGTGTGGCATACGGCCAGGCATACGGCCAGGCATGGCGGCACCGGCGACCGGCAGCAGGACCACGCAACGATGGCGCTTCTAGATCCGATAGATCCGACACGGGATCCGGCATGGCGACCGTGCCGGAGGACGACCTAGGCAGGCTGTCGGCACAGCAGGCCTGTCGGCATAACGTAGCGAGCCCTGAAGGACCAAGTGCAGCCTGCAGGCCAGTCGGTGGCCAGCCTGGTAAGGCGAGCACGGCATGCACGGCCGGTCGGCGGAGCCAGGCAGGGAAGCCGGCTGTGCTGTCTTGGCCGATCGCGAAACTTGTTGAGTGCGCGAGTATGCGGAGTTACTCTGATTGCTCAGGCAATCAAGGAGCTGATGGTGGACCAGGAAGAGAAGGAGCGCCTCGAGCGCGGGGCCGAAGAAGAGCTGAACAGGCAGTTCGGCGACGGGACCGTGCAGAAGGTCGAGGTGCTGCAGTACGGCGACGAACCCGTGATCGAGCCCGGCCAGGTGATGCTCCGGGTAATCCTCACCCCGACAGACGAAGATCCGGATGAGACGCTTCACGCGTTCGAGAAGGCGCATGGCGGGGCAATCGAGGACCTGCGCAAGAAGGTTGCCCAGAAGATGCCCTTCATCGGGCGCGTGCAATTCACGCTGCCCGCGCAGCCCGGGGAGCGCAAGCATCCCGTCATCTCGATGTCTATCGAGCCGCCGGATCGCACGGCCCCAGGCCGCAACCTCACCCCGGTGATGGCACGGCTCGACCCCAGGGACGTGGAAGTCCTCGACGCCCTGATCACCGCTGGCATCGTCTCCAACCGCGCCGAAGGCGTCCGCTGGGCGCTGACCCGCATCCGCGAGCGCCCCGCCTATACCCAGCTCCGCGAGCACATCGGCAAGATTGACGAGCTGAAGGCCCGCCTCTGAGGAAATTCCGTCCCGCCCGCCTGGCACTACAGTCCGGGTTTGTGATCTTCCCGGTTGATCGTGTGGGTCATGCTGGCGCTGCCTGGAGTTGTGCCTGGTAATGGTGCCATCGGGCGCGTGCCTGGTGGCGTCGTCGCCAGATGCTCCAGGAGCTTGGGTGGGTCCCGCCCGCGGGTGCCGCTAGCAGCCTGCGCGCCTCGGGCACGGTGACGCGGATCAGGCCCATGTCCATGGGTGGCTGCTCGCCGGGATGAACGGGCAGCTTGCCGGTGTCGTGCCAGTGTCCTGCCTGGTTCATTGGTGGCAGGGCTGGCTCGCGGCCCGGTGGCTGTACCCGGGCTGGCGGCCCGGGGTGCCGGGGTGCCGGGTGGCCGGGCGGTCGCGACGGCGAGCAGCGCGAGGGCGCACATGGACAGCCCTGCTGGAAGCACTCCTCCACCGGCCATCTCTTCCCGGCGACCTTGACCAGGATGGACAAGGACACCGGCCCGGGTGCGTGGCAGTAGAAGAACGCCAGGTCAGCAGGGCCGGTGATCTTGCGGCGGATCAGCAGCCAGTGACGCGGGGAGCTGGTCGCAATTATCGCCCGCTGGTAGTCGCGGTGGCCTTTGCAGCCCCTCCCGCAGGTGCGGGTCTCCCAGCAGCGGGCCGGGACGAGCCTGGCCAGGACCGCGGCGTCCTCGCGGCCGGGCGGCGGTGGTGACCTTGAAGTTGACCGGGACCGCGAGCACGTAGCCTTTCCCTGCTTTCTCGCACGCTGCCCGGAGCCTTGAGCTGCGGCCGTACACCTCGTCGCCGGCGAGCCAGCTGAACGGGACGCTCGCGCTGACCGCCCCGGTGACCATTTCGGTGCCCTGCTCGGTCTTCGTCGTGAACGCCTCATCTTCGGGGACCCGCGCACGGTTGCGGCGGCCGATGTTCCCGGACCATTGTCTCGGCAGGTAGAGGCGGAAATCGAACAGCGTGTGCGCGCAGGCGGTGACGCAGGCGAGGAACACCACGGTCTGGCAGTTCTCGATCTGGCCGATGATCCCGGCATGCTGGCGGCCGACGCCGACGGTCATCGTTCCCTTCTTGAGTTCCGCGGTCTCGTCGAGCACCAGGATCGCGTCCGGGTCGGCCAGGTGCGCGAGGACGAACCCCTGCAGCCGCTCCAGGACCACCCGCCAGTCCCACGCGTACTCGGCCAGCAGCGCCTGCATCCGCCGCGGCGTCGCGTGCCCGGCCTGCTCGCCCAGCTGCCAGCACGACTTGCGGTCACCGGCCACCGCCAGCAGCGCCGCCACATACGCGAACGCCGCGAAACGCGACCTGGCCTGCGCGAACAGCGGGGCGATCAGCGCGCACAGCTCCGCCAGCAGTTCCCCTTGCCAGTCCCGGTCGCCTAACATGACCGCGACGGCCACCTCATGCTGATCTTGTTTTGTCACGATTACATGATCTTGAGGTGGCCGTCCCGCACCCGGCGGGACACGCCAGGCACATCATGATCATCCAGGCGCTAGATCACAAACCCGGACTGCAGTACTGGGGACCCGGCTCACTAAGCAGGCCCGCAGGCGGCGGTGCAAAACATCTAGGGCGTGTCAAGGATCATACGAGGCCCATCCGTCAAGGATCAAGTGAGGCTAGGCACCGGGACTCCCAGCCGACACGGGACTCCCAGCCCCATGCCGAATGTCGCATACGCGACCGGGTGGATCAAGGATGACTGGGCTTCTTTGGGAAACAACGGTAGCCCGAACTGCACGCATTCCCAGATAGGGTTGAGCCACCGCTTACCGAGAAAGATCAGCCCTGGGCCCTCAGATGAGCCCGACTGCTTCTCCGCCTTAGGTGCCGGTGGCAGTCGTCCCGTGATCCCGGTCCTGGCTTCTGGCGACTATCAGCACGCCGCCGCAGACCAGGACGGCACCGGCGATCAGGGTCAGGCTCGGCTGCTGGCCCAGGACAATTGCGGCCAGGACCAGGGCGCCCGCTGGCTCCAGGAGGAGCAGCAGGGAGGACAGGGCGGCAGGTAGGTGCGGTAGCGACGAGGTGATGAGCAGCCAGCCGACGATCCCGATCAGTAGAGCCAGGACCAGCAGCCAGCCCAGGGACCGCCAGGGGATGACCAGCTTCAGTCCGCCGAATACCGAGCCAAGCAGCAGGGCGCCAGCGGGCCGCGCAACGACTGCATTCTACAGATCACCGATTCGCGATAGCATGGCAGTTTCAGGCCTGAGGAGATACTGTGCTCACCAATCTATTGCCCGGCTTCCGGGAGCTTCGAACTCCTCTTGCGGTTGGCTGGACATGGCTTGTCGCGGTCTGGCTCCTTACTTGGAACGCTATTCCCCCGAGGAACCATGCAACCGGCATTGAGCTGCGATTGTATCAGCTCAGCGCCTCGCTGGGTACGGCCAAGGTCCTTGTTATTGGCGCATTTGTTGCCTATCTAGTTGGCTCGCTTTTGGAATTCTCTAGCCTGCCTGGAATCCCGAGGTCCGCAAAGGCAGCAAAGTCGCTGGAGATATGGGCAATAAACAAGCTCGAAATGGATCATGATCCGCCGCCATATGTCATAGCTGTATCTCCGACCCTTAGTGAAGTTGCCTATGTGCTTGCTACAGACCGCGATGCCCTCGCAACGCAGCTCCTTGCTAAAAACCGGGAAGTTTACAATCTTTACGATAGACTTGAGGAGTCATCCTCATTCAGATTCAATATGGCCCCAGCCGTAGGTGCGCTTACTTTCGGCGTTGCTGCTGCTTTTCCTCGAGAACGGTTGTATGTTGCGGCTCTTGGGTTCGCTGTGCTAGTCGCCCTATTGTGGCGGTCACTCATTCAGAGAAATCGCGCCGATATCGCACTGGTGGAATCGATCAAGGCCGGGCTGACTAATTCGCAGACCGTGGACGCGTGGTGGACCGCCCCGCTGGACAAGGTGTTTAGTGTAACCAGCCGCGTGGAGCCGAGCGATGAAGGAGATAACAACGAGGCCGTGAGCGTGCGGAATGAATGGCTTCTTAAACAGGCGAAGGATAATCCATCTGCTGTTAATGAGGAAGTTCTAGAAGCGCTGAACATACATCCAAATCGGGTCGCTAGAATGACATTTATGATTGATTACCCCCCAGCCCCAACTCCAAGATGGTGGAGACTTTTCGGTTACCGCGAATCCTTGGTGCGTAAGTTCCGGCCGTTGGATCGTACAATTGGTCTCCCATGAGTACCATTGACGAGTTTCTAGTTTCCGCGACCGTATGTGCCACAGTCCAGAACCGCAGTCGCCTGCTCGTATGCCAGGCAAAATCGGCTCCTCTCCTGTCCTCCTGATAGATGCCGAGGTCTTGCCAAGGAAGAATAGATGCCGAGGTCTTGCCAAGGAAGATCAGTGTCAAGGGTGGCGCTTGCGCCATCGCGCCAGCGACGCGCCGCAGGCGCGCCCTTCACTGTGATCTTGCGCGGTGAGAGTACACCCGGCGCGAGGAGGACGGTCCGGCAGTTTTTGCAGGCGCGGTCATTGAGGGAGCGTAACGGCAGGTACCGCCTTGCTGCGGGTGCGGGGGGTCGGCGCGGCGGCGACGCGCCCGGAGGGCCCCCGCCCGGAAGGGCGCGACAGGCTGCCGCCCCGGAATCGGCGAGTCCCCCGGCCCACCCGCCTGGCTTTGGCACAGGCCTCACACCAGTTGCGGGCCGGACGGCCTGGCGCGCCCGGAGGGCGTGCCCTTGAGGCCGTAGAGAAAGTCGTCCTCAGCATGGGGGCCGGATCATGCCGCATCTCGCATGCGCGATCGCCAGGGCAACGGAAGGCTGCGCCCTTTGGGAAACAATGGGAGGCCGAAGTGAATACTTTCCCAGAGACCGGGCGCCCGGCGCCCGGCGCGGTGAGCTGGTGCGACGGGGGCATTCGCGGGCCAGAGAGCAAGGCAGAGACTCAGTATCAGCGCTCACGGTCCTTCAGCACCGCGCTGTGTAGATCGTGGCACTGGCGCGCCGGGGACACCTTGGTGGCGGCGGCCACCCGGAAAAGTTCCGATACAACGCAGCAGCTTCGATGAGCGTCAGGGGGATACCCGACGAGCAGCAGGTGGCGTACCCGTCCCGTCCCCCATGAGCGCCACCCCGGCCACTACGGCCTCCGCGCCAAGCAGCGGGGAAGGCCCGGAGCACCCGATTGCTGCACTTTGCTGCTGCACCACTGACGCTTAAGCGTCAAAGGCGAGGATGCCCGATCTGCCCGCCTGTGGCCTGCTCAACGGCCCATCCAGTCGCCGTGGATCTGCTGTCAAGCAGTAGTTGAACGAGTAGCTATAAGCGCCGTAGGCAGTTTCCACATGAAACATCTCCCAGCCCTCACGCCCGAGCTTGTCGATTATCTCCCCCGAGTTCCAATAATTTTTATTGCTGCGTTCTTCTAGAATTATTTCGTCAGGCTTATCGCCAGACCTGATGGCTGCTTTCTGAACAAATTCGTTCCCGCCCTCTGGCAGCCAGGTCCACCAAACAGCCCGAAGGTACCCCTATCGGGTCATGACGACAATATGGTTACGAGAAGCTGAGCTACAGGCGGCCCCGAGACACTAGGCTGCCCGGGCCCGGGCCCGAGCTTGCTGAGCCTGATACGCCATAGCCATCTGCTCCTGCTGGGGCGCGTCGTCCATGGGTGTCTGTCATCGTTCGTCCCAGGCGACGACGATGTTACTCATTTGGTTACTCGGCTCGTGATCCGGTCCAGCACCTGCCAGGCTGGTGCCTTGTGTTCGATGAATTCGCGAAAGACTACCTGCACGGCGATCTGCGCTGGATACGCCAGGCCCTGCTGTGAAAGCTCGACGGGCTCTCCGATTACGACATCCGGCGCCCGCTGACCCCCACCGGAACCAACCTCCTCGGCCTGGTCAAGCACTTGGCGACGTGGGAGGCCAGGTACTTCGGCGAGGTCTTCAATCGCCCGTTCCCCGGACCCCTGCATCGCTGGGATGACGAGTCCGCGGACGGCGCCGACATGTGGGCCACCGAGCACGAGACCCGTGAGGAGATCACCGGTTTCTACCGGCGCGTATGGGAGCACTCGGACGCGACGATCAGCGCGCTGGCTATCGACGATCCCGGCTACGTGCCGTGGTGGCCGCGCCCCGACGTGAAGCTGTTCAACATCCTGGTCCACATCATCAGCGAGACCAACCGGCATGCCGGACATGCCGACATCCTGCGTGAGCAGCTCGACGGCGCGGTCGGAACCGACCCGCACAGCGCCGCCTCGCAGGAATATGACACGGCTTACTGGAAGAGCCGCTACGCGACAATCGAGCAGGCGGCCAAGGCAGCCGAAGAACGGAGCCCTTGATCCCTTGCTTGCAAAATCCGCCCACGGTGTCCGGCACTGTCCGTGGCGTGGGTCAAGTCGGTTCGCTGCTCCGCTGAGGTGCGCCGGTATCCGGGCTCGTTGGTGTCAGCCGTGGGTGTCAGCCGTCGGTTGCCGACCCGATCGCTCCGATCCCTGCTGTAACCATCTGATCCGTAGTGATCTACACGCGCGCCCGCTACCTGCCCATTTCGCTGCTGACCTGCCGTGATGCTACTCACTGGTACGCAGTAGGCGGCGACGTTGAGCGGCGTTGTGAGGCCAAAACAAGGCCAACCATGTCTCGCTATGAACCTGGGGCTGACAGTCGGCCAACTGTCAGGACAGAAGCGACGTCAGCCCACAGAACGCAAGCGGCCTTCCGCTCCCGTGCCGTCTTGAGGTACCCGGCGATTGCCAAGATCGAAGGAGTGGCGTACGGTCCCGCATAAGGGAGGGAGACAATAGTGAGCAATGTGCAGCTAGCGCGAGGTGTATACGATGCCTTCGGCCGGGGTGACATTCCCGCCGTGCTTGAGATGATGGACCCCGACATCGAATGGCGCGAAGCAGAGGGGAACCCGTACAAGCCCGACGGCAAGCCCTGGCTGGGGCCGGAGGCGGTCCTGCAGAACCTGTTCATGAAGCTCGGAACGGAATGGGATGGCTTCACTGTGCATCCCATGGAGTTCCATGATGCGGGTTCTGTGGTCGTCGTCGAAGGACGCTACACCGGGATCTATAAGGAGACAGGCAAGAGTCTCGATACTCAGATCTGCCACGTGTTGAAGTTCCGCGGCGGCAAGCTGGCGAGCTTCCAGCAGTACGCGAACACCGCCCAGCTCCAGGACGTACAGGGCACGCACGTTAGTTGAGCTATAGGCGATAGGCGGGCGCGACCTCCGGCTCGCCCTCACCGCGGGCCGGGGCATTGCGCCGCGAGCGTGATGCCCCCGGGCTGCGTTGGATTCTTTGTCCTGACTTAGGCCCTCCCAGCAAGCCATCTGATCCGTAGAGATCTGTACGACGTTTGCGGGTCCTGCCCGGATGGCGCTGAACTGCCAAAACCTGGCTCATTGGTCTGCACGGCTTCGCGGCGTTACGCGCCGTCGTAAGGCCAAAATAAGGCCACCCCTGGCAGGGCATATGGACCGCAATGCCGGCCGACCGGGTGTCAAGCGGCACTTGACACTGGCGGCACGCGGTGGGGCCGGTCTGCCGCTTGTCCTGTCACACCTTGCCGCCATGATTCCTGGCTAGCATGGACGTGGCTGTGCGGATGGTTTATCACGCGAATCACGAACCCCCGGCTAGCGAGCTGCCACGCCAATACCTTTTGGAACAGATTGCAACAAGTAACGAGAACAGGCTGCAAGTAGCATCGCATATCATGATCATGACTGAGGTTCGTAAGATAGTGAGCCGTGCCCTAGATGACGCTAAAGCGCGCATCCAAGCGGATAAACCCACTTCTTTGAAGCCTACGATCGGCTACACGCAGACGGGGAATTTAGGCGGGGGGTCGCTCCACCACTCGGCGTAGCGCTCAGCTCCGCAGGCCTTTTCTATACTTCTAACATCTATCTGGTGATTCTCGCGGCCGTTCCTGTTGCCTTTATCTAACTTCTCGGGGATGAAAAAGCAGGAGGAAGCAACCAGGGTAATTGCCGTTAATGTTAGAGCGCATATCATTCCTGTTCCTCTTGATATTAGCGATGCCAGGCTATTGCAGTGGCCTATGAAAGACACCAGCATGGGAGCAGCCGAAATTGAGGCGCGCGACGATACCATTTCAGATGATGCCGTCAATACTAGTTGAAAGACCAGGCGTCTAGCCGTATATAAGCGCTCGCGTATCCGGCTCCGAGCGTCAACTACGCAATCACATCGTGCCGACCTTAGGCAGCGTGGCAGTGGTGGCCCGCTCGGTAGTCGTCCGCGTCATGCGATCTCATCGTTGTCGATGGCTCGCAGGGTCGCGATCAGGTCTTCGGCGCTGTCCTGGGCTACCTGGGGGATGGCTCCGAGGGCGGTCATCATGGTCTGGTGCTGTGCGGCGGCGACGAGTCGGCGGCGGGCTTTGATGTCGTCTCGTCCGCCTGCCTGCTCGATCATGCGCGCGGCCTGGTCGCAGAGATCGGCGGCGCGGGAAAGCTGGCGGGCACGCTGCGCGCCGAGCCCGGCCTTGCGCGAGATGTCCTCGCGGGACTGGCGGGCGGCGGCCTGGAGCCGAGCGTGATCACCGTCGCAGGCCACCAGGACGTGCAGCGCGTAGGCATGTTGCCACGCCTGATCACGCGGAATTAGCCGGGGCTCGTCCGCAGTCCCGACGTTCAACAGCGCCGGGCCGGTATCAGCTTCATACAGCAGGCAGTTGCTGGCATAGATCCACGCCTGAAATGCGTCTTCTTCAACCTGCGTGCGCATAGTCAATTCCCGTCGACTCTGGAGTCTGCCGTGTGCGAACAACTTACGCAGCAGGTGTGACACAGCTGTGACACCGAATTTTGTGGAACCAAACCTAGGCCGAGGTGTTCTCCAGGAACGTGACCAGGGACGAGATGCCGACGATGGCCACTCCGGCGGCCCACAGCTCCGGCTGGAACGCGAGCCTGGCCAGGACCATGTAGCCCCCGTGCGAGCCGCCCCACAGCGCCGCGCGGGCCGGGTCCGCGCCCAGCGCCGGCAGGGAGGAGTGGATGGCCGCGAGGTCGGCCACGGAGGCCAGCCGCAGCTCGACGTCATCCATCGAGTACCAGCGCTTGCCGTACCCCACCGAGCCGCGGACGTTGGGCACCACCGCGGTGTGCCCGGCCGCGGCCAGCAGCTGGACTTAGGTGTTGAAGTTCTGCCTGGCCTGCCCCTCCGGGCCGCCGTGCACCACCAGCACGGCCGAGCCCGCCAGGCTCGGGTCGGCCGGCTCGGCGCCCCGGTAGACCAGGCACGGCACCTGCTCGCCGTCGGGCGTCAGCACCCGGTGCTGCTCGGGCACCGCCGGCCGCGTGCTGCCCAGGCCGGCCGCCGACCGGGTGACCTGCCGGACCGAGCCGGTCCGGGCGTCGGCCAGGAGCACGTCACCCGGCAGCAGCGCCCCGGTAACCGACAGGGTCACCGTCGCCGAGCCCGGCGACCAGCGCGGCTCGGGCGGCCGGCTGTCAGTGACGCAGCCCGTCGCAGGCAGCGCCACCTCGCGCAGCGGCTTCCCGGTGCCCGCGTCGTGCAGGGACAGCACGAACGCGCCGTCATCGTTGCGCTCCACCAGGAGCAGAGAGCCGTCAGGGGACAGCCAGCCCGCGAGGTCGGCCGAGTCGTCGGTGATCAGCCAGGTCCACCGCCCGGAGGCCACGTTGTAGCGGGCCACGCCGGTGAACTCGCGGCCGGTGTTGGAGGCCAGGATCAGGGCTGCGCTGTCGGGCGTCCAGTTCAGCGAGCCATTCATGGCCAGGTCATCGACGGCCGTCACCTCGGTCACCTGCTCCCGGCCCGCTGGCCGCACATCCGCGAGCGCGTGCAGATAGCGCGGGTCCTGGACCAGCGGCTGGAGGTCGCCGGGGGCCGCCGGGCCCCCGCCGGCGACCGGCAGCGGCAGCAGGGGACAGCTGGTGGCGCTCGTTGCCGCCGTCGTCGTGCGACACGATCACCGCTCGCTCGCCGGTCACGTAGCGGCCGGTACACGCGCCGGGCAGCGCCGTCAGTACTGTCTGGTTCCCGTCGCCCGAGATCTCGATCAGTTGGGTGGAGCCGCTGTCGTTGCTTCCGGCCAGGATCCGCCCGACGGGATCGGTGTCGAATGCCTGGTGGGTCGTCAGGAGCAGCAGGCGCTCGAGATCGGGGCTGATAGCCCGCCACTTTGCCACACGGACCCGTCGGCCAGCCGGCGCCAGCCGGGCGCGATCAGGACGGCCGACCGCGCCCGCCGAACGCACCCGAGATCCAGCGGACCGTGCCGGGCGCGAACGATCCGATCACCCCGCAGCCGGCGGTGATTGCCGCGATGGAGCCCGTGTCGTCGGCGACAGTCGCGCCGAGCCACAGGCCCAGGCCGGCGCACACCGCCGCCACCGCGACGATGATGAGCGCCATCCGGCGAGCTTCCACCCCCCCATCCTGGCATCCGCCGCCGCTGCGCGGCTGCCTAGGGTGGGAACGTGCGTGCTGCTGAGACAACTGACGGCCTGCGGGCCGCGCGTGACCTGCTGAGCCGCTTCCCGGTCGTCGACGGGCACAACGACCTGCCCTGGGCGCTGCGCGAGGCGGGCTCGCCCGGCCCGGCCCGGACCGACATCGCCGACCGGGTCCCGTTCACTCACACCGACCTGCCCCGGCTGGCCGAGGGCGGGGTCGGCGGCCAGTTCTGGTCGGTCTTCGTCCCCGCGCAGCTGCGGGGCGATGCGGCGGTGGCCACGACGATCGAGCAGATCGACCTGGTGCGTCAGCTCGTCCGGCGTTACCCGGGCGCGCTGGAGCTGGCGCTGACCGCGGCGCAGGCGGAGCAGATCAGGGCCTCGGGGAAGGTGGCCTGCCTGATCGGTGCCGAGGGCGGCCACTCGATCGCTAGTTCCCTGCCGGTGCTGCGCGCGCTCTACCAGCTCGGTGTCCGGTACCTGACGCTCACCCACAACCTGAACGTGCCGTGGGCCGACTCGGCCACCGACGAGCCGGCGGCAGGCGGGCTGACGGCGTTCGGCGGCGAGGTCGTCCGGGAGATGCAACGGCTCGGCATGCTGGTCGACCTGTCCCACGTCGCGGCGACCACGATGGCCGATGCCCTGGATGCCGCGCGGGCCCCGGTGATCTTCTCGCACTCCAGCGCCCGGGCCATCTGCGACCATCCGCGGAACGTGCCCGACGACATCCTGGCCCGGCTGCCGGCCAACGGCGGCGTCTGCATGGTCACCTTCGTGCCGGCCTTCGTCTCCCCGGCCTGCCGGGACTGGGAGCTGGCCCTCGGGGCTGAGATGGGCCGCCGCGGGCTCGACCCCCGCGACCTGGCCAGCCGGGCGGCCGCCGCGGAGCAGTGGGCGGAGCGGCAGCCGCGCCCGGTCGCCACGCTCGCGGATGTGGCCGACCATCTAGATCACGTCCGGGAGGTGGCCGGACCCGGCCATATCGGCCTGGGCGGCGACTACGACGGGGTGGACCGGCTGCCCGCGGGCCTGGAGGACGTCTCCCGGTATCCGGCGCTGATCGCCGAGCTGGCCAGCCGGGGCTGGAGCGAGGCGGAGCTGGCCGGACTGGCCGGCGGCAACATCCTGCGAGTGCTGCGCGAGGCGGAGGCCGCGGCGGCCACGATATCGGCCCGCGAGGAGCCGTCGGCGGCCCGGATCGAGGAGCTGGATGGCGCTGCCGCAGGCGGGTAACTCCCTCCGCCGGGCAGCTAACGGTAAACGCCGGCCCAGTTTCCCGCGCAGGCCGCCCGCCGCATGCCAGGGTGGTCATTGCTCCGGCGGTTTCGGGGTTTCTGCTGGCCTGGCCTCCCACCGGCGGCAATATGGCCTTTTCGCCGGTCGAGAGGGCAAGGCAATGCAGGTCACGCGGGCGCAGGCTAGGGCCCCGGCTGCGGTGCGAGTACGCGGTCTGGCCCGGGCCGCGACCGCATCGATGCTGGCCGGCGTCGGGCTCATGGTCACCGTGGGAGTGCTCGGGCCGTCGGCGGCCGTGCCGCGCTTCTCCTCCGCCGCTCCCTGGCCGCCGTATTTCGCGGCTGCCAGGACGTCAGAGGCGGTCACCGCCGGCCTGACCTGGCTGGCGGCGGCCCTGGGCGGGCTCGGCCTCATCCTGGGCCTGATCGCGGCTCGCCGGGGGTGGCGGCCCAGCCCGCGAGCGCTGCTCGGCGGCGGCCTGCTCGCGGTGGTCGCCCTGGTGCTGATGCCGCCGATCGGGTCCACCGACATGATGGATTACGCGATCTACGGGCGGATCACCGTCCTGGCCCACAGCCCCTACCGGATGACGCCGGCCCAGTTCGAGCGCTCCGGCGACCCGGTCGGAGACGTCGCGCCCTTCTCATGGCGCAACGAGCCGTCGGTCTACGGACCGCTCGCCACCGTCTCCGAAGCCGCCGCGTCGGCGCTGGCCGGAACCTCGGCCGCGCGTACCGTGTTCTGGCTCAAGGTCTGGAATGGCCTGGCCTACCTCGCGATGGCCCTGGCCCTGGACCGGCTGCTGCGGTCAGATGCCGCCAGCCGGGTGCGTGCGCACCTGCTGTGGACGGTGAACCCGCTGATGCTGTTCGCCGTGCTGGCCGGGGGGCACATCGACGGGCTGGCCGCCGCGGCCGGCTTCCTGGGGCTGATCTGCCTGCGCCGGACGGGACTGGCCCGCGGCCTGGCGGCAGGCGTCCTGGTCGGCGCCGCCATCGACATCAAGGCACCGTTCGCCTTCTACCTGGCCGGGCTGGCCTGGGCGGCACGGCGGTCGCCGCGTGAGCTGGCCGCGGCGGCGCTGGGCGCGGCGGCCGTGCTCGGGCCCAGCTACCTGCTGGCCGGTCGGGCGGCGGCGGCCGTGCTGGCGCGGGCCACCGGTAGGCCGGATCTCTACCAGCCTTGGCAGCTGCTGAACCGGGCGCTAGGCCAGCATTCCATCAGGCTGTTCGATGACACGGCCGGGCTCGTGGCGTTCGTGCTGCTGGCCGTGGTGCTGCTGTGGCGGATGCCGTCCGGCCCGGCGGTCATGCCGTTCGTCCGGCCTGTCCTGGCCCTGTCGCTGGCCTGGCTCGCCTTCTCGCCCCAGCAGCGTCCCTGGTACGACGCGATGCTCTTCCCGCTGCTGGCGGTCATGCCCGCGACCCGGCTGGACTGGGTGGTCGCGGCCCGCGCGCTGGCCGCCACGGCCGCCGAGCTGCCCGGGGTCACGTTCTATACCGCCCTGCGCCCGCGTGGGCTGTCGCTGCTCGGCGACGGGTTATCCCGGGGTATCGCCCCGCTCGTGCTGGTGGCCGCGGCTGTCGCGCTGCTCTGGCTGTGCGTGAGCGGCCGATGGCGACCAGAGGAGGAGCTGCAGGAGAGCGCCGTTACTTAACCAGGACGGTTCGCGGGGCTAGTAGCGTCAAGTTATGCGACTAGGGGTGCTGGATGTCGGCTCGAATACCGTCCACCTGCTGGTGGTGGACGCTCACCAGGGTGCGCGCCCCATTCCGGCCTTCTCCCACAAGGCCGAGCTGCATTTCGGCGAGCACCTGGACAGCGCGAACCGGCTGACCGACGAGTGCGCCGGCCAGCTGCGGGCCTTCGTGGATGAGGCGCTGCGGATCGCCGAGGACAAGGGCGTGCACGAAATGCTGGCGTTCGCCACCTCCGCGGTCCGGGACGCGGCCAACGGGGACGAGATCCTGGCCAAGATCGAGGCGCAGACGCAGGTCGCCATCCGCGTGCTGCCGGCCTCCGACGAGTCACGGCTGACCTTCCTGGCCGCCCGGCGATGGTTCGGCTGGTCGTCGGGCAGGCTCCTGGTGCTCGACATCGGCGGTGGCTCGCTGGAGATCGCGGCCGGGCAGGACGAGGACCCGGCGGTCGCGGTCTCGCTGCCCCTGGGCGCCGGCCGGCTCACGCGCGAGATGCTGCCCGGTGATCCGCCGTCGTCGGACGACGTCCGGCGGCTGCGCCGGCACGTCCGGGCCGAGATAGCCGCCACGGCCGGGGCCGTGCTCCGGGAAGGGCGGCCCACCCATGCGGTGGCCACCTCGAAGACCTTCCGTCAGCTGGCCAGGATCGCCGGCGCCGCCGCCTCCAGCGACGGCCCCTACGTCAGGCGAATGCTGCGGCACTCCGACGTCACCGAGCTGGCCAAGCGGCTGGCCCGGACTACCATCGCGGAGCGGGCCGAGCTGCCCGGCGTATCGACGGGCCGCGCTCCCCAGCTAGCGGCCGGCGCCATCGTGGCCGACGCGGCGATGGACATCTTTGACCTGCCGGAACTCGAAGTGTGCCCGTGGGCGCTCCGCGAGGGCGTCATCCTGCGGCGGCTGGACATGCTGGACGGCTGAGGCTAGTGGCCCGTCCATGTCTGGGCCCGTCCATGTCTGGGCCAGTTCAGGTCTGGGCCAGTTCAGGTCATGGCCCGTTCAGGCCAATGGCCCGTCACGGCGGCGTGACGGGCCATTGTGCTCCCCTGCTGGGTCGTGCGGGCCGCGTGGCGCTAGGCGCGCGGCTGCTGGCCCGGGCCCGGTAAGTCCCGCGCGCTGCGGAGGCCGTCGGCCCGCTCCTCGCTGTCGGCCGGGCCGGGGGACGCCGCGTGTCGGGCGCCCTCGGGCTGGCCGCTGGGAGTCCGGGAGGCCGGAGCCGCGGTGGGTGCGGTGGCCGTCGGCGGGCCCGTCCGGCCTGCGGGGGCCGCGACCGGCTTGCCGATCGGCTGGGCCGTACCGCCGGACGTGCCGCCGTGCGCGTCCGGGCCGGCCTGCGCCGCCGGCACGGTCCCAGCCGGGACCGGTCGCTGAGCCGGCGATCCAGCCGCTGAGCGGGCCTGCGCCGGAGCAGGCGCCGGTCCGCGCCTGACTTCTGGCTGCTGGCCCGGACGGCCGTTGGCTGCGGGCGGCTGGCCGTTGGCCTCGGCCGTCGCCGCGGCGACGGCCCGGGCCACCTCCTCCTCCAGCGAGCCGCGGGCCGCCTCGCCCGCCACGAGGGTCGTCACCACGTCGCGGATCTCGGTCAGTCGGCGGATCGCCTCGGTGTGCCGGGACATCAGCAGGTTCAGGCGCCGCTCGGCCCCGTCATGGATCGCGGTGGCCCGCGCCGTGGCCTCGTCAAGCTGCTGCTTGGCCTGCGCCTTGGCGGTGGCCACGGCGCTCTCGGCCTGCTTGGTCGCCTCAGTGACCGCCCGGTCGGACTCGCTGCGGGCGGAGTTCCTGGTCTTATCCGCCTCGGCGGTCGCGTTGGCGACCGTGCTCTCAGCCTGCTCCTGAGCGGCGCTCAGCATCCGCTCCGCCTGCTCGTGAGCCTCGGCGCGCGTCTTGTCCGTCTCGGACTTGACGTCCTCGCGGAGCTTGGCCGTCTCCTGCTGGGCCATCTCGCGCAGCTTGGCAATCTCCTCGTCCGCGCGGCCGCGCTGGGCCTTGGACTCGTCCTCGGCCAGCTTCAGGATCTGCCCGATTCGCTCGCTGATCTCCTCGTGTGCGGGCTTCTCGGCTGATGCCTCGCGCGCGGACGAGAGTTCCAGCCGGAGCCGCTCGTTGGCATCGAGCGCCTGCGACAGCCGGTCCTCCAGATCACGGACCTGGCTCCGGGTCTTCGCCACGAACTCGTCAACCCGGCGGCGGCTGTAGCCGCGCATCTCTCGCTCGAATAGATCCTCATGGTTCGGGTCGGCGTGGAAGTCATTATGTTCGCTCATGGTTCACACCCGTCGGTGGTTCAGGCAGGACCGGCCGGCTCGGCTGTCGCGAGCTTAGCCGGTGCGGTGGTGCCGGCCCTGCGGCTGCCATGCCCGTCCGGGCCGGCTGGGTCCGCCAACCTCCCGGACGTGCGTTCCAATGCAAAGATATTCGGGTTGACTCTGTCCCGAAGGGACCGGCCGCGCAACCGAAACGATGTTTTGTCCGGATTCTTGTCTGGCCGATCATCGCGATAGGCGGATTCGGCGCGCCGCGGATGGCCGGCTACGGGCCGCCTTGCCACGAATGACCAGCGGCGTGACACAATTCCGGCCGGACGGATGATCGTTACGGAGGCAGGCAGTGGCAGCTTCCCGGCTCACCGGATCACTCGGCGGCGCGGCACCGGTCGTGCACGTCGAGGCGTGGATCGCGCCAGGCGCGGTCGTGGTGGGTGCCGTCCGGCTGGGCCGGGCGGCAAGTGTCTGGTATGGCGCCGTGCTGCGCGCGGACGAGGACGAGATCCTGGTCGGCCAGGAGTGCAACATCCAGGACCTGTGCTGCCTGCACGTCGACGCCGGCCAGCCCGTGGTGCTGGAGGACCGGGTCAGCCTGGGCCATCGCGCCACCGTGCACGGAGCCTGGGTCGGCGCGGGCGCGCTGATCGGGATCGGCGCCGTCGTGCTGGGCGGGGCGCGGATCGGGGCCGGCTCGCTGGTGGCCGCCGGAACGGTGGTGCTGCCCGATCGGGAGTTCCCGGCGGGAGTCCTCATCGCCGGGGTGCCGGGCCGTATCGTGCGCGAGCTAACCGACGCCGACCGGGCGGGATTCTCCGGCACCGCGGCCGGCTACGTCCAGCGGGCCGCCGCGCACCGGGAGGTCCGGTGGGACGCCGCCGCAGGACCCGATAGCCCGAATGGGCCGTTCGTAACCTGACATGTCGGGGCAGACCCGCAGTTTCGTCAGCCGACGGCGGTATCGACCGGCTTGCAGGTGGTTCGGAAATGGCCCTGATGGGTGATGCGCGGCCATAGGCGGGCGCCGTAACCTGATGAAGTCCTCGTGTTTTCGCTCGGCGATGGAGGTGGGCGCGATGGAGGATTATTTCGACCTTCGTGTCCACGACCTGGTGGCCCTCAATGAGATCGCCCTGTATGCCGAGGTGCTCAGCGCCGTGGCGGTCAGCGACCGGCCGCTGACCCTGGCTGAGCTCGATGACGTCCTGGGCGTGCAGCCCAGGGCCGCGTCGCCCGTCGGGGCCGGCTAGCCCTGGCTTTCAGCGCCTGCCCTCGGGCTGCCTACTGGGCTCCAGCGTGAACATGGCGTCGGTATCCCAATGCGTGAACCCGAGTGACTCATACAGCTTGATCGCGGCCGTATTGTCCTCGTCCGCGTAGAGCATGACCTGCGCCAGCCCGCTGTCCCGCAGGTGGCGCAGCCCGATCAGCGTGAGCGCGCGACCCAGCCCGGTGCCGCGCTCACCGGTGTCGACGCCGACGACATAGACCTCGCCGATGGGCTCGTGCTCATGGCCCCCGGTCTCGTCCTCCCGGGAACCGTGGATCTTGGTCCAGTGAAAGCCCACCAGCGCGCCGTTCCGCTCGGCCAGGAAGAATCCGGCCGGGTCAAACCACGGCTCTCGTTCCCGCAGGTCCAGGTCTTCCCTGGTCCAGGCGCCCTGCTCGGGGTGGCGGGCGAATGCCCGGCCGTTCAGCGCGATCCAGGCGTCCTCGTCCTGGCCGACCCGGAAAGTCCGGACCGTCACGCCGGGGGCGAGCTTCGGCTCGCCCAGGTCGCCCTGCAGCGAGCGGCGCATCTGCCAGAGCGCGCGGCTGCGCCGCAAGCCGGTCCTGGCCGCCAGCCGGGTCGCGGCGGGCAGGTCGCCGTGCGCCCACAGCCGCAGGCCGCGGCCGCCAGCCTCGGCGATCAGGGCCCGGAGCAGCGTCAGGCCCAGGCCGCGGCGACGAAATGCCGGGTCGACGACCATCTCGCCGCTCGGCCCCGCCGGGTCTGCCGCCGGGTCGAGATGCCCGTACCCGGCGAGCTGGCCGGCGCGCCAGAGCAGGACGTCGCGGGCCTGGCGGTCACCGTCATAGCGCAGGTGCAGCAGCCCGTGTTCCGAGAGCGGCCCGACGCCATCGGCCTGCGCCGCCCGCTGGGCCAGGCCGAGTACCTCGGCGGCCTGAGGCCCGGTCAGGGCGCCGCTGATCTCGACATTCACCGCGTCGGGGCCAGCGCCGGAAGGGTCATCCACGGGTGCCGCCGGCGGGATCATCCAGCGGGCTACCAGTCGGCATGGACGGAGCCGGCTCTCCGCCGGCTCGTCGCCCCGGCCCGGCCGCCCTGCGGCCCGCGGGAGGCGTAGCTGGCAGCGGCACCGTCATGCGGCCCGGCGGCCTCGGGAGCGGCCGCTGGCGACTCGCCCTGATCCGCGGACGGCTCAGCCTGGTCCGCGGCGTCACCGTCACCGTCCGCTGCCCGGCCCGGGCCGCCCTTGGCGGGCACGAACCGGTACCCGACGTTGCGCACGGTCCCGATGAGCGCCTCGTTCTCGGCGCCGAGCTTGGCCCGCAGCCGCCGGACGTGCACGTCGACGGTGCGGGTACCGCCGAAGTAGTCGTAGCCCCAGACCTCCTGCAGGAGCTGGGCCCGGGTGAATACCCGGCCCGGCTGCTGGGTCAGGAACTTGAGCAGCTCGAACTCCTTGAAGGTCAGGTCGAGCGAGCGCCCGTTCATCCGCGCCGAGTACGTGGTCTCGTTGATGACCAGCTCGCCGGAGCGGATCTCACCGCCCTGGTCGGGGCTGGTCCCGGCGGCGCGCCCGACCGCCAGCCGCAGCCGCGCCTCGACCTCGCCGGGACCCGCCGTGTGCAGCACGATGTCGTCCGCGCCCCAGTCGGCGGCGAGCGCCGCCCAGCCGCCCTCGGTGACGATGACCAGCACGGGGACGGCGCGGTCGGTACTGCGCAGCGCCTGGAGCAGTCGCTTGGCCTGCACCAGGTCACGGCGCGCGTCCACCAGCACGGCGTCCGGGACCGGGCTCGCGCCTACCGATGCGGCTACGGCCGCGGCCACCCGGACGGCGTGCGGCAGGAGGGTGAGGGACGGCAGAATCTCCGCCGGCGTCTCGTGCCCGCCCGTTAGCAAGAGCACATTGCTCAACCCGCTGCCACCTCCGGCCCGCGGCGCGCTCCGCGGGAAAGCCTTGCCCATGGACTCCCACTAGGACCCGGGGTCGTCTTTGTCCGAGGTCGTTATGAGCGAGGATAGCTGACATGGCTATCGTCACCATGCGCTACTGGGCCGCGGCCAAGGATGCGGCGGGCGTCGCGGAGGAAACCATTACCGCCGACACCCTCGCCGCGGCGCTGGCCGCTGCCCAGGACCGCGGCCACGATCACCGGTCCGTGGCCGGGGGCGCGGCGCCCGCGGGCGCCAGCAGGCTGGCCGCCGTGCTGGCTCGCTCGTCCTTCCTGGTTGACGGGCATCCGGTCGGCACGAGGGCGGCCGAGGCAGTGGCCCTGACCGACGGGGCCGTGATCGAGGTCCTGCCGCCATTCGCCGGCGGCTAGCCCGCGCCGCCGCCAGCCCGGCGTGAACCACCTGGGGCCGTGGCGCGTTCTGGTAAGCGTGGCTGGGCAAGACGGCTCGGGCGCCCGGCACCAGAAAGGTCCGGCGTCCGACGAGGAACTGGTGCGTGCGCTCTACTCGGAGCACGCGGGCCCGTTGCTGCGATATGCGCTGCACCTCATGAGCGGGGACCGGCAGCGCGCGGAGGACATCGTGCAAGAGACCCTGCTACGGGCCTGGCTGCACCCCGAGGCCATCGCTGACCGGCCCGCCCGGCCCTGGCTGTTCGCGGTGGCCCGCAACCTGGCCGTGGACTCGTTCCGGGCCCGGAAGGCGCGGCCGCATGAAGTGGGCGAGGGCCCCCTGGACCTGCTGTCGGTTCCCGACGACGCGGAGCGGGCCCTCGAATCGTGGGCGGTCGCCGACGCGATCAGGTCCCTGCGGGCCGAGCACCGGGGGGTGCTGCTCGAGACCTATTACCACGGCCGGTCCGTGGCCGAGGCCGCCGCGGTACTCGGCATTCCGGCAGGTACCGTCAAGTCACGGACGTTCTACGCGCTTCGCGCGCTCAAGCTGGCACTGGAAGAACGGGGGCTCGCCCCATGACCGGGATAACTGACCTGGCCGGATCGGCCCAGCCCGCCTGC
The DNA here is from genome assembly GCA_036510065.1 of Streptosporangiaceae bacterium. Taxonomy (GTDB): domain Bacteria; phylum Actinomycetota; class Actinomycetes; order Streptosporangiales; family Streptosporangiaceae; genus DASUBV01. Next base: position 35,311 of record DATCEO010000132.1, read on the forward strand.
CGCCAGATCCGCCAGCTGCTAGGCGTCTACATCGTCGGCGCCATCGACCCGGCCGAGCGGGCCTACGTGGATGCTCACCTGGCCGACTGCCGGGACTGCCGCGAGGAACTGGCTGGCCTGGCCGGGCTGCCGGCCCTCCTGGGGCGCGTTTCGCTCGTCGACGCCGAGCGGCTGAGTGAGGACGGCCACGGGCTGCCCGATATGGACGAGCCGCCCGCTGAGCTGCTGAACTCGCTGCTGCGGCGAGTGGCCGGGCGGCGGCGGACCCGCAGGTGGCGGTCGATCCTGGCGCTCGCCGCGGCGGTCGCTATCGCCGCTGGCAGCGGCGCCACCGTCGTGCAGGCCGCCCATAGCGGGGCCCCGGCCGTCAGCGCGCAGGAGGTCGTCCAGGCTAGTAACGCCCACGTCACCAGCCGGGTGGCTTACTCGGCTACGCCATGGGGCGGGACGGCGATGCGGGTGACGGTCAAGGGCATCCGGCCCGGAACCGCCTGCACATTCTGGGTCCGGAACGCCGCCGGCCGGTGGATCACCGCCGGAAGCTGGGTCATCGGTCCCGGCTACGGGGCGCACTGGTATTCCGAGTCATCGACCGTGCCGGCGCACAGCGTGCACGGCTTCCGGATTACCTCCGGCGGGCAGACTCTGCTCAGCATTCGGGCCGTCTGACGGGAATGTGCCAGCTGGCGGGAATGTGCTGGCTGCCTGGCGCGCTGAAGGCCTCGTGACAGCAGGACTGGTGGCACTCGTGGCGGCGCTCGCGGTGGCGAGCGCCCTCGGTATCACCTGGCGCGCGACCAACGGCAGGATGCGCCGTCAGCGCGGCTCCGGGCCTGTTTCGCCAGTGCCTGTTTCGCCAGTGCCTGTTTCGCCGGTGCCTGTTTCGCTTGCGCCGGGCTCGCTGCTGCCAGCCGGGCCGGAGGTGACGTCAGCCGAACCGCAGGCGGCGCGCGGGACGCGAATTACCCCGAGGCAGCTCGGCCAGCCGCTGGGGGAGCGGGCCACGCTCGTGCAGTTCTCCTCGGCGTTCTGCGCACCGTGCCGGGCCACGCGGCGGATCCTGGCCGAGGTGGCCGGGATGACCGAGGGCGTTGCGCACGTGGAGATCGACGCGGAGTCGCGGCTGGACCTGGTCCGCGCGCTGGGTGTGCTGCGGACTCCCACGGTGCTCGTCCTGGCGGCCGACGGCCGCATTGTGCGGCGGGCCAGCGGGCAGCCCCGGAAGGCCGACGTGATCGGCGCGCTGGGCGAAGCGGTCGGCAGCGGCGCGATCGAGGGCCGCGCCGCCTCGGGTGACGCGGAAGCGAGCATTTCCTACTCATCAGGTCTGGAAACAGGATAGTGACACTGGGCCTGGCCGCGCATAGCATCAGCTACGTGCCTGAGACCATCCGGACCTGCCGTGATCGTCAGGTCCCCGCTCCGATCGCCGTCCTGACCAAGCGCCGTGCGGTGGACTTCTGCCGTGTCTCGACCGCTATCTGTTGCCGTCCGGTGCCCCAGCCGGAAGCCTGACCCGGCGGCGCGTCCTGCGCTGACCCAGGTGGCTCCGGCCGCCAGCCCGCCGTGATCACCGCCATCTGGCCCGCGCATAGCAGCGCCGGACGGTACTGATCCAGTCAGTGCGGCCAGGCAGCAAGCCGCTTTCGCGGGCCTGGCCTGGCCTGGCCGGGAATATCCGGCAAGAGAAAATGCCCGCACGAAGCCTGACCACGAAGCCTGAAGAGGTGCACCCGATGGAGATCGATCCGAGAGGCCCGCGTTTCGGCGCGGTGATTACCATGATCGTCTTCGGGGTCGTCATGCTGACCGGTAGCGCGTGGCTGCTGGCGGTGCAGGCCCTGTTCTTCGCCATCGGGACGGTATTCGGCCTGCCAAGGTCGCCGTACGGGCTGGTCTACCGGTGGCTGGTCCGGCCGCGGCTGGGCCCGCCGCGAGAACTGGAGCCGGCTGCTCCGCCGCGTTTCGCCCAGGCGCTTGGCCTGGTTATCAGTGTCGTCGGCGTGATCGGTTACGCCGCCGGCGTGGAGGCGCTGGGCCTGGCGGCTGCGGCCGCCGGGTTTGTCGCCGCGTTCCTGAACGGCATCTTCGGCCTGTGCCTGGGCTGTGAGATGTATCTGCTCATCCGACGTATACGGCCGGGCCGGCAGCGGCTGACTCCGGCTGAAGCTGACAAGGAGGTTGCACTATGAGTCGCTCCGACGTCCTCGTGGACGCCGACTGGGTCGAGGCCCACAACGGTGATCCGGGCCTGGTCCTCGTCGAGGTTGACGAGGACACCAGCGCCTACGACAAGGGTCACATCCGCAACGCAGTCAAGATTGACTGGAAGAAGGACCTGCAGGACCCGGTTCGCCGCGACTTCGTGGACAAGGATGGATTCGCCGCGCTGCTGTCGCAGCGGGGCATCTCCAACGACGACACCGTCGTGCTGTACGGCGGCAACAACAACTGGTTCGCGGCGTACGCGTACTGGTACTTCAAGCTCTACGGCCACCAGAACGTCAAGCTGCTCGACGGCGGGCGCAAGAAGTGGGAGCTGGAGTCCCGCGAGCTGGTCACCGAGGTACCCAAGCGCGAGCCGACCAGCTACACCGCGGAGGACCAGAACCTCTCGATCCGCGCGTTCCGGGACGAGGTCGTGGCCGCCATCGGCGACAAGAACCTGGTTGACGTGCGGTCCCCGGACGAGTTCGCCGGGCGGCTGCTCGCGCCTGCTCACCTGCCCCAGGAGCAGGCGCAGCGCGGCGGCCACATTCCGACCGCGAAGAACGTGCCGTGGTCCAAGGCGGCCGAGGAGGACGGCACGTTCAAGTCGGACGACGCCCTCCGGGCCGTGTACTCGGAGGCGGGCGTCGACTTCGACACCGACACCATCGCGTACTGCCGGATCGGCGAGCGCTCGGCGCACACCTGGTTCGTCTTCCACGAGCTGCTCGGCCAGCCGAACGTCAAGAACTACGACGGCTCCTGGACGGAGTACGGCTCGCTGGTGGGCGTTCCGATCAAGACCGGTGACAAGTCATGAGCGCGGACGCTTCGCCCGCGCAGACCGCGGGCACGCAGGCCGCTGCCGCCGGATGCGGTGCGTCCGCCGGCGGCGCGGCCCTGACTGACGCCGGCAACCAGGCCGTGGTCCAGGGCCTGGTGACCAAGGACGGCTCGCCGGTCGGCACCGGGTACGCGCGGCTGCTGAACAGCGACGGGGAGTTTGTCGCCGAGGTGCCGCTCGGCGAGGACGGCGGGTTCCGCTTCTTCGCCGCGTCGGGCAGCTGGACGCTGCGCGTCCTGGCCCCCGGCGGCGTCCGGGCCGAGCAGGCCGTGGCGGCGGCGACCGGCAAGGTCGTCAACCTGGAGGTAGCAGTCTGACGTCCGGCCTCTGACGAGCCAGCCAGGCTGGCGTCTGAGGGCGCCCAAGTCACCGGGCCGGCTTTTGGCGAGCCAGCCAGGCTGGTCGGCCGTGCTGTCACGTGGATGGCGGCTTTCCCGCTGCAAGGCGGGGGAGCCGCCATCTCGCTGTGGGCGTATTCGCTGGCAGCACCGCCGCGCGTTCATCGTTTTCCTACTTGTAGTCCTAGCTTCACCTTTGGAGTCATCTTTCGTTCACCTTCTCGTCACCTGGACCGCTTAGAAAAAGGTGGTCACGATCGCGGAACGGCCGCGCTAACGGGCCGATGGGATCAGAGGCGAGACAGGAATATGTCGATAGGGGCACACCCAGACGGCACGGCGGGATCTGGACCGGTCATGCAGCCGGGCGCGGATTCGGGGGGAACGGCGACCAGCACGCCAGTCGTGGCGGACGACACCGCGGCGATTAGTGCCGTCGACCTTACGCTGAGTTACGGAACCCGCGCCATCCTGTCGAATATCACCGTTCAAGTGCGCCGCGGAGCGGTGACGGCGCTGATCGGGCCCACCGGCTCCGGCAAGACGACGCTGCTGCGGACGTTCAACCGAATGAACGACAAAGTGGTGGGCTACCGGCACGACGGTGATGTCCTGCTCGATGGGAGCAGCATCTTCAGCCCGAACATCGAGCTGATGTCGCTCCGGCGCCGGGTGGGCATGCTGTTTCAGCGGCCAAATCCGTTCCCGATGTCGATCCAGGACAACGTAGCTGCCGGAGCCCGGGCGGCCAGGATGGCCTCCAAGGCCGGACTGCGGGAGATAGCTCAGCGGCGCCTGGCCGAGGTCGGGCTGTGGGATGCCGTCCGGGACCGGCTGAAGGAGTCGCCCTTCCGGCTCTCCGGCGGTCAGCAGCAGCTTCTCTGCCTGGCCAGGGCGCTGGCGGTCAGCCCCGAGGTGCTGCTGCTCGATGAGCCGACCTCATCGCTGGACCCGGTTGCCACCGAGTCCATCGAGAAGCTGCTCCGCACCCTGACGCCGGATATCACGGTGATCATCGTTACCCACAACCTGGCCCAGGCCAGCCGGGTCGCCGACCGGACCATCTTCCTCAATGCCGGGCGGCTCGTCGAGCACGGCGATACCCGGCAGGTGTTCGACCATCCCGAGCATGAGGAGACCGCCCGTTACGTCGGCGGGCACTTCGGCTGACCAAGATCACCGTGCGGGAGACCTGATCTGTCCGTGCGGGCGCAAGGACCGCGCGCGAGCGCGGCACTAACCTCATCGCACGCAGCCGCGTGCGACCTGGATGATGCGCGCTCTGGCGTGCGAAAAAACAAAGGAGTATTTTCCGGTGGCCAAACCAATCCGGACACTCTGCACGGCGGCCGCTCTGATCCCGCTGACCGTGCTCGCGGCGGCCTGCAGCAGCTCAGGTAGCTCGTCGTCGTCATCATCGTCGCCGGCCGCTGCTGCCTCATCGTCAGCTAGCGGCACCGCTATCACCGAGACCGGTAGCACGCTCATGTTCCCGCTGTTCGGGGCCTGGCAGACCGCTTACAACACCGCCGTCCCGAGCGTCATGATCACCACGGCGGGCACCGGTTCGGGAACCGGGATCGCGGACGCCGGCACCGGCACCGCGACGATCGGCGCTTCGGACGCGTACCTGTCCAGCTCCAACATGTCGCAGTACCCCGGCCTGATGAACATCCCGCTGACGGTGGCCGCGCTGATGGTCAACTACAACGTCTCCGGGGTCAAGAAGCCGCTGAACCTGAACGGCACGGTTCTGGCCCAGATCTACTCTGGCAAGATCACGACCTGGAACGACCCGGCCATCGCCAAGCTGAATCCCGGCGTCACCCTGCCGTCGGAGAAGATCGTCACGCTGCACCGCGCGGACAGCTCGGGCAGCACCTTCCTGTTCACCTCCTACCTGAACGCCCAGGACCCAGGTGGCTGGAGCGCCACTAACGTCGGGACCACGGTGAGCTGGCCGTCCAAGGCCAGTGCGCTGGCCGAGACCGGCAGCGGCGGGATGGTCACCGGCTGCGGGGCCACTAAGGGCTGCATCGCCTACATCGGGATCAGCTATCTGTCCAAGACCAGCACCGCTGGCCTGGGCGAGGCATCGCTGGCGAACAAGGCAGGCAAGTTCACCGAGCCGACCCCGGCGGCCATCAACGCCGCCCTGGCCAGCTTCTCCGGCAGCACCCCATCCTCAGGCTCGCAGTCGCTGATTAACACCTCAGCGCCCACGGGCTACCCGGTGATCAACTACGAGTACGCGGTCGTCAAGAAGACGCAGCCCAACGCGTCCACGGCCTCGAACCTGAAGGCGTTCCTCACCTGGACGCTGACGACCGGCGCCAGCTCGAAGTACCTGTCGGCCGTCAGCTTCCAGCCGCTGCCGGCGAATGTGACCACGGTAGCCAAGAACCTGGTCAGCTCGATCAGCGGCTGAGTTCATGGCAACCTCGGCCAGGACCGCTCCGGACGGGGGTGCGGGCTACCCGCCCGCCCCCCGGCCCGGCGGGTCACTGCGCGACTGGGTGCGTAACGGCGGGCTCATCCGCTGGCTCGGCCTGGTCGGGGCGGTGATCCCGCTGCTCATGCTGGGCTTCGTGCTCATCACCCTGATTCTCCAGGCCATCCCGGCCATCAGGCATAACGGCTGGAGCTTCTTCACCAGCACCATGTGGAGCTTCGGCGCTCAGTACGGGGCGCCGGTCACCACCGGCGGAATCGCCCATCTGCCGGGGGAGACCTTTGGCGCGCTGCCGCAGATCATCGGCACGCTGCAGACGTCGGCGATCGCGCTCATTGTCGCGGTACCGGTATCGATCGGAGCGGCCCTGGTGATCGTCGAGCGACTGCCGCGGCGGCTGGCCAGCCTCGTCGGAGGTTTTCTCGAGCTGCTGGCCGGCATCCCCAGCGTGATCATCGGCTTGTGGGGAGCGCTGACGTTCGGCCCGTTCCTGGCCCACCACGTCACCCCGTGGATTGCCAGCCACGCGCCCGACGTGCCGATCCTCCGGTTCTTCAGGGGCGACCCCGGCAACGGTCAGGGCCTGCTGACCTCCGGCCTGATTCTCGCGATCATGGTGATCCCGATCATCGCCGCCACATCGCGTGACCTGATCCGCGGGGTTCCCATCCTGCCCCGCGAGGGAGCGGTGGCCCTGGGCATGTCCGACTTCGAGTGCGCCCGGCGAGTGACTCTGCCCTGGGTCAACAGCGGCATTATCGGAGCTACCGTCCTGGGCCTGGGCCGGGCTCTTGGCGAGACCATCGCGGTGGCCATGGTCTGCGGCGACAACCTCAGTCAGGTGGCCACCAACCTTTACGCCACGATGACCACGATCGCCGCCGACATCGTCCTGAACCTGGACACTGCGATCCAGAGTCCGCTGGGCATCAAGACCTACGCCGAGCTCGGCCTGGTTCTCATGGCCATCACGCTGCTGACCAACGTGGCCGCGCGGGTGCTAGTCCGGCGGAGCTCGGGTACCGCCCTACCCGTCGGCAGGGGGCTTTAGCGATGCACGGAAGAAACAGCCGCACACCGGCGGCGGGACCCACCCCGCCGGGCCCGGCGGCCGCCGGCCGCGGCGCGGGCGAGTGGCCGCCCGTGCCGCTCCGCAGGAAGATCGCCAACGCGGTGTTCTGGGTCCTGTGCGCCCTGTGCCTGGCCGTGGTGATCGTCCCGACGGTGTGGCTGGCGGTCGGCGTCATCGCGCGGGCCGTACCGGACTTCCGGTGGAACGTGCTGTTCACCGACACCACGGGTACCGGCGGCGGCCTCGAGAACGCCATCCTCGGCACGGTGGCGATCACGGTCGGCGTGCTGGTCGTTGGCGGCACGATCAGCATCCTGACCGGCTTGTACCTCTCGGAGTATGCCACCGGCAGGCACCGTGGCATTCTGCGCGGCGCCTATGAGGTACTGGCCGGAATCCCGTCGATCGTGCTGGGCCTGGTCGGATACCTCACGCTCGTGGTGGGCCTGCACTGGGGCTTCGGCCTGCTGCCCGCTGTGCTCATCATGTCGGTGATCGTGGTCCCCTACATCGCTAAGGCCACGGAAACCTCCCTCGGCCAGGTACCGAGCGCATATCGCGATGGCGCGGACGCGCTGGGCATCCCGCCCACCTGGGCCCTGCGCAAGATCGTCCTGAAATCCGCCTTGCCGGGCATCGTGACCGGCCTGCTGATCGCGGTTGCGATCTCGGTGGGCGAGACGGCCCCGCTGCTCTACACGGCCGGCTGGAACCAGACAAATCCGTCCACCCAGGTCACCCACAACGCGATCGGCTTTCTCACATATCCGGTCTGGAGCTTCTTCGACAGTCCCGTTCATTCGCTGCAGGTGCTGTCCTACGATGCGGCCCTCATCCTGTTCGTCTTCGTTCTCCTGATCATCATCGCGGGACGCTTCATCATCGCCTGGTCGCGCCGGAACGCCGAGTGACTGATCGTGTTGCCGGAGGCGAGCGACAGTTCGGTCCAGGTGGGAGGCGGCCCCTGCCGCCGCAGCGCAGCCGGGACTGGCCCGAGGCGGTCGGCCGGACCTGGTTCGTGCCTGCATCCGATGACCGGTCACCTTGCCTGGAGCAGCCGCCAGGTCTCGCGGCGCCAGGTTCTCGAGCAGCAGCGCGCCGCGTGCGGCCCGGCCGATGACGCGGTGCCTGACCGGAAAGGCCAGGCCGGTTGTCCGCACACGAGGGGAGCTGGCGGTGACCGCGGAACACTCCGGGGCTGACTGGCTAGGCCGGGAGACCGGAGCTAAGCCGGCTCCGCCCGAGGACGGAGACCCCAAGACCACCGGCAGCGTTCTCGCCGGCCGCCTGGCGGCCGCGCTGGTCCATCACGAGCCGGGCTGGCGGCTGCCCCGGCACACGGCACTGGCGCGCCGCTACAACGTCAGCCCAGCCGAGATCGACCACGCGGTCGGGGAGCTGGTCCGCCGGCACCTGGTCCGCCGGCTTGCGGACGGCCAGCTTTACCGCGCCAGCCCGGCCGAGTACCTGATCGAGCTGGAGGGCATCTCGGGGCTTCGCTCCTCCCTCGATCCGATGGGCGGCGACCTTTCCTGCCGCAGCCGCCAGGTCTCGTGGCGCCGGGTCCCGGAGGACATTGGCTGGGCCCTCGGCCTGGCCACCTCGGACTCGGTGTGCGTGGTCAGGTTCCTGTGGACGGCGGGGGACGAGCCGGCCGCGTCCTCGACGACCTATCTGCCCGCGCACGTGGCCACGCCCGCACGCGCGGAGGCTGAGGGGGCGCTCCCGGACGCACTGAGTCTGCTGCCCATGTCGGAGGCGTCCGGGACGGCCACCGCGGACGACTACGCCAGCCTGGCCATGGCGGGCCGGCCACAGGCGCTCTACATCGAGATGCAGCCGCCCCCGCCGGCGGTGGCCCGCAGCCTCCGGCTCCCGGCGGGCCAGCCAGCCACGATCGTCACCGTGCGGTTCGACGACCCGGCCGACGAGCGGCCCGTAGCGCTGACCGTGGCCGTGCTGCGGTCAGACCTGTTCCGGGTGGTGCTGCAGTCGCCGCAGCCGCCTCTGGCCGAGGGCCCGCACGGGAATTTCGCCGGCGCCTGGACACACGCCGCGCTGGACTGGGAACCTTGACCCGTTATGTCTGCGCCCACCGCCAGTGCCGCTGACCGCCTGCCGCGGCGTCCGGGCTTACCCGGCCGGCCGGGCCGCTCCGGGCGGGCCGAGTTAACCGCCGCCATCGGCGTGGCCGCGGTGCTCACGCAGCTGCTGTTCGCCCAGGCCACGCTGGTCCTCGCGGTGTTTGCGGTGCTGACCGGCCGGGTCAGCCGATGGCGTCCGGGGTGGCTGGCCGCCCCCGCAGCCGCGGGAGCGGTGTGGGCGACTGCGATCGGGCTGGGCCGGGCCGGAGCCGGATTCGCCGCCGGGCCCCGCCGGGTGGCCGCCTACCTGGGGGGCATGCCCGGTCATCCGGCGCGGCTCCTGCACCTGTCGGCGGCGTTTTCCGGGATGCAGCACTGGGTGTTCCGCCAGCTCCCGCTGGCCCTGCTGGCCGCCGCGGCGGAGGCGGCCATCCTGGCCTGGTGGCACCAGCCCGGCCGTCGCGGCGGCCAGGCCCCGGCCGCCGGGCTCAGCCCCTGGCCGGGCTACCGGCCGGGCCTGCTCCACGCGATCGCGCGGCGCCAGACGGAGGCGGCCCTGTCCGGCGGCAGCGTCGTCAGCAGGGATGGCTGCCGCCTGGGACTGGACAGTCCGACGGGTCGGCCCGCCGGACTGTCCTGGGCTGATGCCCGGGGCGGAGTCCTGGTGACCGGCGCCGACCGGCAGGCGGCGGCCCGGGCCGGGTTCCCGCTCGCCTGGGCCGCGATCCGGCGGCGCAAGTCCGTGATCGTCATCGACCTGACCGGCAGCGCGTGGCTGGGCGGGTCCCTGACGGCCGTGACGCAGGCCGCCGATGCTCCGCTGCGCCGCTTCAGCCCGGCGGGCCCCGCCTGCTACGAGCCTTTCCGCAGCTATCCGCCGCCGCGGGCCGCGGGCCTGGTCGCGGCGATGATCGACTGGACCGGGCTCAGCCAGGAGCAGCGGCGGGCAGGCCAGAACTACCTGACCGCCGCGTGCGCCGTGCTGGCCGCTGCGCCTGTGGCTAGTCCGCCTGGCCCGGTCCTGGACCGGCTCAGCCTGCTGCTGGAGCCCGCCGTCCTGCGCCAGGCCACGGCCGGAGTCCCCGGCCACCTGCCGCACCGGGAGGCGCTGGTCCGCCGGGTGGCGGCCGCCGCCGACGACCCGCCGGCCCAGGCCGCCGTGGCCGCGGTCCTGCACGAGCAGCTGGAGCTGCTGCGCGCGAGCGCGCTCGGCCGCTGGCTCCGGCCCTCCGCGCAGATAGTCAGCCTGGGGCAGGTGGTGCGGGACCGGGGCGGGGCGGCGTTCTCGCTCGACTGCGCCAGCCACGGTGCGCCAGCCGCCATGATCGGCAGGCTCGCCGTCGCCGACCTGGCAGCCGTCCTGCGCGACCTGCGCGACCAGCAGCTGCGCGCCGACTGCGTGGCCTGGGTGCACGGCTGCGAGCAGGCCAGCCGCTCGGCCCTGGCTGAGCTGGCCGCGCTCGGGCCGCTCACCGGAACCACTGTCGTGCTGTCGACCGCCAGCGCCGCCGCCGCGGCCAGCCTCGCGCCGGCCGCGGGGGTCGTCGTGACCGCCGGCCCGGCGGACCCGGAGCTGGCTAGCCAGGTCGCGGCTCTGGCCGAGCTCCGGGATGAGGGCGCCCGGCAGGCCGTCGCCGACCTGCTTTGCTGGCAGGGCGAGGACGAATTCGCCGTCCTGACACGCGGCCGCCAGCGCCGCTTCCAGCCGGCCTGCCGGTCGGTGGCCGCCCCGTGAGTGCCCGCCCCGCAGGCGCCAGCTCCACGGCCGGCTTCCGCCCCGACCGGGTCTACCTGGGCTGGCAGCACGCCCTGGTGGCCCCCGAGCCGGGGCCGCCGCCCCGGCCGCCGGCCCCCGGCCCGGCCGTGCAGGTCAGCGCGGCCTGGCTCGCGGCCCAGCGCCGCGAGGAGGCCCGGCTGGCCCGGCCGCACCAGCTGGCCGGGGCCTGCTGCGCGGCCCTGGGGTGCGCGATCGGCGCGAGCTGGCTGGCGGGCCTGCTGCCCGGCGGCCTGACCTTCCTGGCGGGCGGCGCCTGCCTGACCGCCGGGGGCGCCTGCGCGCGAACGGTCTGGCGGGGCCGGCGCCAGCTGCGGGACCTGGTGGCCGCCGAAGACCACCGGGTCGCGCAGTTCCGCGCCGCGGCCCAGCGCCAGCAGGCGGCCTGGGAGGCCGAGCACGCCCGGCAGGTCGCCGGCTGGCGGCAGCGCAGCGCCACCTACCGCCGCCAGCCGCAGTGGTACCCGGTGTGGCTGCCCGGCGGCATCCACCGGATCGACCTGGCGGGCGGCACCCTGGCCGGCTGGTCAGCCCTGCTGACCTCGGTGGCCGCTCCCCGGCTGGCCGCCGGGGGAGAGGTCACCGTGCTCGACCTCACCGAGGGCGCGGTCGCCGCGGACCTGCTGGCGCTGGCCCGCTCCTGCGGCATCGACCCGCTCGTCTGGGTCCTCCCGGCCGACCTGCCCCGGCTGGACCTGGGCGTCGGCCTCGCCGTCGGCGCGCTGGCCGACGTCCTGGCGGTCACCGTCAGCGCCAGTGACGCCCAGGGCGAGGTGGCCGACCCGGCCCGTGACGCGGCCCTGCTCGGCCGGGTCCTGGCGGTCCTGGGTCCCGGCGCGGGTATCGGCTCGCTGCTGGCCGCGCTGCGGGCCCTGGCCCAGGCGGGCGACCCGCGCGAGGACGTGCGGGCGGGCCTGCTGACCGCCGGCCAGCTGGACCGGCTGACCGGCCTTTTCGGGCGGAGCGCGGTAGAGCGGGTGGTGATCGACCGGGCCTGGACGCTGGAGGCCCGGCTGCGGGTGCTGGCGCGGCTGGGGGCGGCCCCGGTCAGCCTGCCGCCCAGCAGGCTCCGGCTGGCCGCGCTGGACCGCCGGGCGGCGGCGGTCGGCAACGAGGTGCTGGCCAGTTACCTGACCGTCGCGCTGACCCAGGCGCTGCGGCAGGCCCCGCCGGGCCTGCCCTGGCAGCAGACGCTGTTCGTGCTGGGTGCCGAGCGGCTGCGCCCGGAGGTGCTGGACCGGCTGACCGACTCGTGCGAGGTCGCGCGGGCCGGCCTGGTGCTGGGCTACCGGTCCATCCCGGCGCCCGTGCGCGACCGGCTGGGCCGCGGGAACGCGGCCATCGCCTTCATGCGGCTGGGCAACGCGCAGGACGCCCGCGTGGCGGCCGAGCAGATCGGGACCGAGCACCGCTTCGTGGTCAGCCAGCTCACGGCGACCATCGGCAGCTCCGTCACCGACACGGCCGGCGACTCCTACACCAGCACGGTCGGCGCGGCGGACTCGGTGACCGACTCGGCGTCGGTGACCGACACCACCGGGCGAAGCCGCGGCCGCGGGCGCAGCCACGGATCCTTCGCGCCCTTCGGTCCCGTCACGGACTCGGCCAGCCGGGACCAGAGCAGCTCCCGGGCCCGCTCCGACTCGGTCTCGATCACCGAGGGCATCAACTCCAGCACGGCCTGGGGCTGGAGCACCTCGCGGGCCATCGGCAGCAGCGACTCCCTGGCCCTGGCCGCCCAGCGGTCCCGCGAGTTCCTGGTGGAGCAGCACGAGCTTCAGCAGCTCCCGCACAGTGCCGTGCTGCTGACCTACGCGGGGGCGGCCGGCCGCCAGGTCGTGCTGGCCGACGCCAACCCGGCGATCGTCGGGCTGCCCACGGCCGCCGCCGTGAGCCTGGACGAGGCGCGGAAGGGCGGCCGGCCCGCGCCTGGCCCGGCGATGCCCGGGCCGTCGGGGCGGGACGCTGGCGCGGGCCGCCGCGAGCGGCGCGCGTAGGCTCGGGATCGCAGTGAGCGCCACGGGCGCCCGGCGGCAGATGGGAGGCACGATGTCCGAGCAGACCCCAGAGCCTGACGAGGAATTTCATCGCGACCGGCACGAGCACGGTGGTATGTCCGCCCGGCCCGATGACGACAAGCTGGCCCGGCTGACCGAGGAAGAACGCGTCGAGCTGGGCCTGGACGCCTACGATCCGGACGAGGTGCCCCCGGCGGCGGACGAGCCGCCGGTCACGGACATCAGGCAGAGCGAGGTGTACCAGGAAGAGCGGGCGGAGATCCGCCACGAGCTAGAAGAGGGCGAGCTGCAGGTCGAGGGCGAGCGAGAGGGCTACCCCCCGACGCGTTACGACCGGTCCTGACCCAAGCCCCGGAAGCAGCACCCCCCAAAACAAAGGAACGCCATGTCAACGCCCGCTGAGCCGACCCACCTGAGCAACCACCACCGGGCCACGCTGCGCCAGATCTTCCAGCACCCGGTGAGCCACAACATCGAGTGGCGCTCCGTGCTGTCGCTGCTGGAGACGGTCGGCTCGGTCACCGAGAACCGGGACGGCAAGCTCAGCGTGGCCGTCGGCGACCAGGCCGTGTTCCTCGATCCGCCCGCGGGCAAGGACATCGACGCCCAGATGGTCGTGGACCTGCGCCACCTGCTCGGCGGCGCCGGCTATGGCGCTGGTCACGGAGCCGGGGATCCGGAGGCCTGACGCGATGGACCGGCAGTTCCGCCAGGTCGATGTCTTCACGACGACCGCGTATGACGGCAATCCGGTGGCCGTCGTGCTCGGGGCCGACGGACTGGGCCATGGGCAGATGCAGCAGTTCGCCCGCTGGACGAACCTGTCGGAGACGACGTTCGTCCTGGCGCCGCGGGCCGACGAGGCGGACTACCGGGTCGCCATCTTCACGCCGGGTACCGAGCTGCCGTTCGCGGGCCATCCCACGCTGGGCACCTGCCACGCGTGGCTGGAGGCGGGCGGCAGCCCGCGCCGGGCGGACCTGATCGTGCAGGAGTGCCCGGCCGGGCTGATCCCGATCCGGCCCTCCGACTCCGGGCTGGCGTTCGCCGCGCCCCCGCTGCTGCGCGGCGGACCGGTCGAGGAGCCGCTCATCGCCCAGATCGCCGGGGTCCTGAACGTCAGCCGTGGCGACATCGTGGACGCGCAGTGGGCCGACAACGGTCCCGGCTGGGTCGCCGTGCTGCTGGCCAGCGCCGATGCGGTGCTCGCGGTCCGGCCCGGTCAGACGGACCTCAACCTCGGCGTCGCGGGGCCGTATCCGGCCGGCGCGCCGGAGGCGTTCGAGGTGCGGGCCTTCTTCGACAAGGACGGCGCCATGGCCGAGGATCCGGTGACCGGCAGCCTGAACGCGTCGCTGGCGCAGTGGCTGCTGGACAGCGGCCGGGCCACCGCGCCGTATGTGGCCAGTCAGGGCACCGTGCTGGGCCGGCGCGGGCGGGTGCACGTATCGCGCGACAGCGACGGCCAGATCTTCGTCGGCGGCGGCACGGTCACCTGCATCACCGGCACCGTCGCGCTGTAAGCCCGCGCCGCAGCCGCGCCGCCCAACCCGGCCATTCGGGTGGCAGGGACGGACGCCGGCCTGATATGCACGCCATATGGCCGGGACTGCGGGAATTGGCGAGGGCGCGACCGGCCCGTGGTACCGGGTCCAGGCCATCAGCGGCGCGAGCCTGGGCGGGGGCGCCGACCGGGACTACGCCTCGGTACTGCCCGCGGCGCTGAACGCGGCCGCGCACCGGCGGCCGTTCATCGCCGGTTGGCTGTGCCGGGGCAGCGGGGCGCCCCTGGAGCTGATCACCAATGCCGGGCCGCTGCCGGCCCCCGCAGCGGCCCTGCCCGGCTCGGCCGGCGAGCTGCCGCCAGAGCCAGAGCCCGTGACAGCCGGACCGCGGCCGCTGGAGGAACTGCTGTTCCCCTGGGGCGGCCGCGGCGTGCCCGTGGCCGGCAACGTGCTCGCCGACCTGGACCGGCTGGTCTGGGGGCCGTGCCCGGGACGCCAGGCCCCGGCCCGGCCGCCAGGGCCGGGAGACCTCGGTGGTCCTGGCTGGGCTGGCGGCCCGGCCGGCCCGGGCTGGGGCGGCGATGGCGCGGACGGCCAGCCGGGCCGCGGCGGGCGGCGCGACGGGGCCGCGGGGCCGTTCCCCACGCTGTTCGAGGCCGCGCTGCAGACCCTGATGGGCAGGCCGTTCGGCTGGCTGATCGTGGCCGACCCGAGCGACCTCATCGACGCCGAGACCGATGACCTGCGGGCCCAGCTCAACGTCCTGCGCCGGTATGAGGAGGAGCACGCGCGGTTCGACGCCGAGCGCGCCCAGCGCCGCCTGGCCGAGCTGGACGCCTACCGCGAGGCCGGGCTGTGGGAGGTGCGCGTGCTGGCCGGGGCGGCCAGCGAGCAGGAGCTGAGCCTGATCTCGCCCGTGCTGGTCGGCGCCGTCGACCTGGCGGCTCATCCCTACCGGCTGCGCACTGCCGAGGCGGCCTACGACTTCGCCGACGCGCTGGCGGCCAAGCTCAACGATCCGCGGGATGGCTCGGCGGTGCCCTTCGCGGCCACGGCCGGCGCGCTGGCCGCGCTGACCGGCCTGCCCCGCGGCGAGGTGCCGGGCGTCCGGGTGCTCGACGCCGGCCACTTCGACGTCACCAGTGAGATGAGCGACGAGCTGTCCATCGACCTGGGCGCCATCCTGGACGGCCAGGACCGGCCGGTCGGCCAGTTCCGGGTGCCGCTGGCCACCCTGAACCGGCATGCCTTCGTGACCGGCGCGACGGGCTCGGGAAAGTCGCAGACCGTCCGGCACATCCTGGAGCAGCTCACCGCGGCCGGGGTGAGCTGGCTGACGATCGAGCCGGTCAAGTCGGAGTACGCGGCGATGGCCGGGCGGATCGAGGGCACCGGCCAGGTGACGGTGATCAATCCGGCCGACCCCGGCGCGGTGCCGATCTCGGTCAACCCGCTGGCCCCCGAGCCCGGTTACCCGGTCCAGGCGCACATCGACATGGTCCGGGCGCTCTTCCTGGCCGCCTTCGACGCCCGCGAGCCGTTCCCGCAGATCATGTCCCAGGCGCTGCAGCGGGCCTACGCGGACTGCGGCTGGGACGCGGTGACCGGATCGGGGCTGCCGGGCGCGGCCGCGCCGCCGACAGTCCCGACGCTGGCCCGGCTGGAGGCCGCCGCCCTGGACGTCATCCATGAGGTGGGCTACGGCCAGGAACTGCAGGCGGATGTGCGCGGGTTCGTCGGGGTACGGCTGCGGTCGCTGCGGACCGGGTCGGCCGGCCGGTTCTTCGAGGGCGGTCACCCGGCCGACATCGGCGCCCTGCTGCGGCGCAACGTCGTGCTGGCCATCGAGGACGTCGCCAACGACGAGGACAAGGCGTTCCTCATCGGCACCCTGATCGTCAGGATCGTCGAGCACCTGCGGATGCGGGCCAGGACCGGACCCGCCGACGGGCTGCGCCACGTCATCGTCATCGAGGAGGCGCACCGGCTGCTGCGGGCGGACCGGGAGGGCGCGAGCGCGCACGCGGTCGAGCTGTTCGCCAGCCTGCTGGCCGAGATCCGCGCCTACGGCGAGGGCATCGTGATCGCGGAGCAGATCCCGGCCAAGCTGGTCCCGGACGTAGTGAAGAACACCGCGCTCAAGGTGCTGCACCGGCTCCCGGCCAGCGACGACCGCCAGGTCGTGGGGGCCACGATGAACCTGGACGACGACCAGTCCCGGCAGGTGGTGTCGCTGCGGCCCGGCGTGGCCGCGGTCTTCGCCGACGGGATGGACCGCCCGGTGCGGATCCGGGTGCCCTTCGGCGGGGCCCGGGAGCGGATCCCGGCCGGCGCGGCCCTGTCGGCGCATCCGCCGATCCGCGGCCGCCGGTCGGCGGCCTGCGGTCCCACCTGCACCGCCGGCCGGGCCTGCACGCTGCTGGAGATCCGCGCCGCCGACCTGCTGGCCGACTCGCCCGACGACGCGTGGCTGCGAGTCTGGGCCGAGGCTCTCGTGCTGGCCCATCTCACCAACAGCCCGCTGCCCCGGGTCCCCGCGGTGCTGCGCCAGCGCTGGCTGGAGCTCGACGCGCGGCTTCGGGAGTGCCTGCTGGCCACGGCGCTGGAACGGCCGCTGGCCGGGCGCGCGACGGCGGTCCGGGCGTGCTTCGATCCCGAGCGGTTCGCGGCCTCATGCGCCGCGACCGCGCGACGGCTGCTGGACGGCGGCAAGGGCGCGGGAACGCCGCCCGGACCCGACTGGGTCATTCCGCAGCTGCAGTGGCTGCACGAGATCGAGCGGGCCTGCCCCCTGGCGGGGCCGCAGCCCGACCCGTTCGCGCCCGCGCCGCGGCTGCACTTCGCCCTGCCCGGCCTGGCCGACCGCGCCGACGTGAAGATCGGCCAGCGGGTCAGCGGGCTGCGCCGTCACCCGCTGTCGATGGAACTGGCCCGCAACCGGCTGCCGGCCTGGACCGTCCTGCTGGGCGAGGACGATCAGCGCGGCTTCATCGACGACCTCGCGGCCGTCGCCATCGGGGTCAGCCACCGCGGGCAGCTGCGCCAGGCAGCAGGTCAGATGGGCATTGTCGGCTGGCTGGAGCCGGTCCTTTCCTGGCCGCGCCGGTTCATCGTGGGGGCCGACGATCAGGCCGCGGCGTCGGCGGCGCGTGAGCCGGGCCGCGTGGCCGGATAGCATCAGCGCCCATGAACAAGCTTCCGTTGCGCGCCCGCCTGGCCACGGGTATCGGCGGCGCGGCCGGACGGGTATCGCGGCTGACCGGCCGGGGCGACGGCTCGGTCATCGGCGGAGTCCTGGGCCTGCGGGTGGAGCCCGAGCTGCTCCGGCTGCTGGCCATCGGCCGCCAGATCGTCCTGGTTACCGGGACCAACGGCAAGACCACCACCACGCGGCTGATCACCGCCGCCCTGGGCGCGCTCGGCCAGGAGGTGGCCAGCAACGCCTTTGGCGCCAACATGGAGGCGGGCCTGGCCTCGGCGCTCGGCCGGGCCCCGGAGGCGACCCGGGCGGTCCTGGAGACCGACGAGCGCTTCCTGCCCGCGGTGATCGAGGCCACCAGCCCTCGCGTGGTCACGCTGCTGAACCTGAGCCGGGACCAGATGGACCGGGCGGCCGAGATCTGGCTGATCGCCCGGCGCTGGCGCGAGGCGCTGGCGACCGCCGAGGACTGCCTGGTCATCGCGAACGCCGACGATCCGCTGATCGCCTGGGCGGCGGGAACGGCGCGCCACGTGACCTGGGTCGCGGCCGGCCAGCGCTGGCACGAGGACTCCTGGTGCTGCCCTGAGTGCGGCTCGCACCTGCGCCGGGATGACCTCGGCTGGCGCTGCCACGAATGTGCGTTCGCGCGGCCGCCCACCACGTGGGTCCTCGACGACGACTCGGTGATCGACGGCCGGGGCGAGGTCCACGAGCTGGCGCTGGCCCTGCCGGGCCGGGCCAACCGGTCCAATGCCGTGGTCGCACTGGCCGTCGCGGACTGCTTCGGCATCACGGTCGAGGACGCGCTGCCGTTCCTGCGGAAGGTCAGCTCGGTGGCCGGCCGGTACACGGTCATCGAGCGCGGCGGCTGCCAGGTCCGGCTGCTGCTGGCCAAGAACCCCGCCGGCTGGCTCGAGGCGTTCGACGTGCTCACCAAGGGCGACGGCCCGGTGCTGCTGGCGGTGAACGCGCAGACCCCCGACGGCAAGGACACCTCCTGGCTGTGGGACGTTGACTACCGGCTGCTGCGCGGCCGGCCCGTCCTGATCACCGGTGAGCGCCGCCTGGACCTGGCGGTCCGGCTGGAGGCCGACGAGGTCGAGTTCGACCTGGCCAGCGGCCTGGACGACGCCATCGCCCGGGCCCGCTCCGCCAGTCTCGACGTGATCGCCAACTACACCGCGTTCCAGCAGATCCGCGCGGTCCTGGGGCGGACGGAGTGAGCGGCGAGCACGGGCGGGCGAACGGTGGCCGCCGCCGGGCCACGGCCGGCCCGGACAGTAACGGGTGCCGGGCTGCGGCCGGGCCAGACGGTGACGGGCGCCGGGTCGCAGGCGAGCGGGAGGTGACGGGGCGGATGACGGCCGATCCCAGGGCCGGCCGCCGCGGGCGGCACGCCGCGCCCGGCGGCCCGAGCCGCCTGCGGCTTGTCTGGGTCTACCCGGACCTGCTCAGCACCTACGGTGACCGGGGCAACCTGCTGGTGTTGCAGCGGCGAGCTCAGCTCCGCGGCCTGAGCGTCGAGGCCGTCGACATCAAGTCGGACGAGCCCGTGCCACAGTACGGCGACATCTACCTGCTGGGCGGGGGCGAGGACCTGCCGCAGATCCTGGCCGCCCGGCGGCTGAGCGCCGACGGCGGACTGCGTGCCGCCGCGAGCCGGGGTGCGGTGATCTTTGCCGTGTGCGCCGGGTACCAGGTGCTCGGCAGCCAGTTCGGCGGTGTCGAGGGCGAGCCCGTCGCGGGCCTGGGCATCCTGGACATCAGCAGCGGCCGCGGCCAGCGCCGCGGGGTGGGCGAGATTGTCGCCGACGTCGACCCGGAGCTGGGCGTCGACCGGCTGACCGGGTTCGAGAACCACCAGGGCGTCACCGCGATCGGATCCGCCGCCCGGCCGCTGGCTCAGGTCACGCTGGGCGTCGGCAACGGCGACGGCACGGAGGGCGCCTACGCCGGGACGGTGCTGGGCACCTACCTGCACGGCCCGGCTCTCGTGCGGAACCCGTCCCTGGCCGATCTCCTGCTCGGCTGGGCCGCGGGCCCGCTGCCCCCGCTCACCGACGCCGACGAGGACTGGGCCCGCAGCCTGCGCGCCGAGCGCCTGGCCGCGACGGCGCCCTAACCGGACGGTCAGTAGACGAGAGCCTGGGCCTGGCCGGCGAGCACCTCGGCCAGGAACGTGGCCGCGCCCGCGATCCGGATGCCGTCCAGCACGTCGTCCTGGGTGATGTCCCGGCGAGCCGCGCACTGGGTGCACACGGTGACGGTCCCCGCCTTCAGGACGCCGGCCAGCAGGTCGGCCAGCGGCATGGCGTGCGGCAGGGACATGTCGGCGGCGCGGCCGGGCAGCGCAAGCCAGGACGCTTCCCCGGTCAGCCAGAGCGAGACCGGCACATC
The DNA here is from genome assembly GCA_036510065.1 of Streptosporangiaceae bacterium. Lineage (GTDB taxonomy): Bacteria > Actinomycetota > Actinomycetes > Streptosporangiales > Streptosporangiaceae > DASUBV01. The sequence continues at coordinate 55,205 of DATCEO010000132.1, forward strand.
ACTGGCGACGGCGGTGGCCGCGACCGTGAACGCCTGATTGCAGCGCTCTGGATCGTCCTTACCCGCGGTCACCTTGACCACCAGGGAACGCGAAGTCATGCCCGCACACTAGCGCGCGCCCGCGAGCGCGCGGCACCGGCACCGGCCGGCATCCTGCGCCCGGCGGGTGGCCGGCGTGGTGGCGGGCGGGTGGCCGGGATCGACCCTAAACTGCGGCCCTATGTCAGCAATGCTCAGCGGCGTGATCCTGGTGGCGGCCTTCGCCGCGATCGCGGTGCTGGCCGGGGCGCTGGCCATGACCGCATTCCGCAAGGCCGCCGGCCGCAAGCGCGGCCCGGCCAGCGATCACCGCCTATCGTGACCACATGACATCCGCGGATGAGCGTTCCGAGCGTGGCCCAGCCGAGCGTGGCCCAGCCGAGCGTGTGCCAGGCGACCAAGGCGCAGCCCAGCCCGACCCCGCCGGCGGCGGTTTTCCGGAGGGTGCGCCGCCGCTGCATCCCAGCCTGGCCCCGCTGCGGTTCCTGATCGGCCGCTGGGAGGGCGCCGGGGTCGTCGGCTACCCGACCATCGAGAGCGCGCAGTTCGGCCAGGAGATCTCCTTCAGCCACAACGGCAAGCCCTACCTGATCTACGCCAGCCGCACCTGGCTGCTCGACTCCGGCGGCCGGATCGGGCGCCCGCTGGCGATGGAGACCGGCTTCTGGCGGCCCCAGGAAGACGGGCAGCTGGAGGTGGTGCTCGCGCACGCCAGCGGGTTCACTGAGATCTACCTGGGCCAGGTAACCGGCACCAAGATCGAGATGGCGACGGACGCGGTCGTCCGCACCGCCACCGCCAAGGAGGTCACGGCGGGCCGCCGCCTCTACGGGCTGATCGGCGCGGACCTCGGCTACGCCTACGACATGGCCGCCGTCGGCCAGCCGCTGCAGTCCCACCTGTCGGCCCAGCTCAAGCGCGTCGCCTGAAGCAGCCCGCGAGCCCCGGCCCGCGAGCCCAGACTCTGGGCACCGGCCATAACCCGCAATAGCGACAATGGCCGCGTGATGACCACCATGTCATCCCGGCCGGTCACATGCCGGCGCTCCAGCGTCGCCGTTATACGTCATGAACGTAAGTCCGCTGCGGAAACAGCGTCAGCAACCGCGCGTCCATGACGTTCGCAGCCTGCCCGGCGGCCACGTGACCACGTGGCCGGGGCCGCTGCTGCCATCCCAGCAACATTGTCAATATGTCCCAACGGCCGGATTGGCGTGACCGAAGACCTGAATGCCAGGAGCGGCCTGGCTATGCGGCTGCGGGGTCGAGAATCACGACATCGGCAGCATCGGACGTCTCCGGTACCGGCTGGCCCGCCTGCTTGAGCATCGCGATGTGCGCGGCCATGGCCTCGACCATCAGCCGCTCAGTCTCCGGCCGCGTATCTCCGGCGGCGATCACTCCGGGGAGGTCGGGGGAGTACGCCGAGTAGCCCGACTCATCGCCGCCCTCAAAGACGACCACGTACCCCGTCATGGCCGCTCCTTCCGCAGGTCCGCTTGCCTCAGGATGCTCGACTCCGTCCTAAGGCTTTTAAGGTAGCGCTCGGTTTGCCCGCTACTGTCACCAGCCCGGGCTTGTCCGGGTGCGCGAAGTGCCGGTGGGAACCGGTGACGCGCTTGAGCACCCAGCCGTCTCGTTCCAGTAAGGAGATGATCTCGCTGATCTTCATCGGCGCGAGCCGACCGTAACGTCCAACACTGACAGTTACGCCATACGGCCAGCTCAAGTGCCATGACTGGGCCGCCGCTGTCGTCCCAGCAGCGGTAGATGCCCACTCATGACGTCCGGCGCCCGCCGGGGGCGGCACGAGGCCCCGGCAGCTTCGCGCAGACCCGTCAGCCGCCAGCGGGGCTCAGCCCCAGGGCGGCCCGGGCGTGCTCGCCGGCGGCGCCGCTCGCCGCAGGCAGGAAGTGGTCAGCTTGAGCGGCAGAGCGGGAGATCGGACCCAGAAATTAAGAACCCCGGGCTGCTCCCGTGACTGGCCGCCTCAGGCGTACCGCTCACGGGGACCGGCTGGACAAGGGCCGGTCAGCCCGGGGATCCGGTGTCTGTCGTGGATTCGCCGACCGCCGCCGTTAGAGCACTCAGGACAACCCTCACCCTGAAGCGGCCGGTGCAGCGCGCCGCGGTCAAGCCGCGAAGCAGCGCCCACGCAGGCGGCGGCTAGCTGACAGCCACCTCGCGAGTCCAACATCTATGCATATGTTCTGGACCACCTCCTTTCCCGCGTTAGCCGGAACGCTACGTCAGGATCGCGCGCTGAGGCAAGCGTGTTTTCGCACGGCACGATTTCGCCAGGCCTAACTACACTTGGGGGCATGTCGCAGACGTGGGATGACACACTGCGGGCGAGCGGCTACCGCGTGACACCCCAGCGCCAGCTGGTGCTTGAGGCCGTGACCCGGCTGGAGCACGCCACGCCGGAGGAGATCTTCACCGACGTGCGGCACACGGCCCGCGGGGTGAACGTCTCCACGGTCTACCGAACGCTGGAGCTGCTGGAGCAGATCGGGCTGGTCACCCACACGCACCTCGGTCATGGCGCGCCGCGGTACCACCTCGCCGCCGAGGCGCAGCACGTGCACCTGGTCTGCCGGCAGTGCGAGCAGGTGACCCAGCTGGAGCCGGCGGCGGTCGGCTCCCTGGTCGCCGCGCTGGACGAGCAGCAGGGCTTCGAGACGGATGTCGGGCACCTGACCGTGTTCGGCCGCTGCGCCAGCTGCCGGGCGGCGGGCTAGCCGCCAGGCTACGGAAGCGGCTGCCGACCGCGTAGCCTGGAGGCATGGACAGCCCGCTACTGGCCGAGCCAGGCGCAGTGCCCGCCGAGGCACCCGACGCCGGCGTGGCCGCGCACTATGGAGACCCTTACGGCGAGCAGCGCGGGACCATGGCGTCCTTTGGCGTGGTCGACGCCTCGCACCGGGACGTCATCCGCATCACCGGCCCGGACCGGCTCTCCTGGCTGCACAGCCTGACCACCCAGCACCTGGAGCGGCTCGCGCCCGGCGACAGCGCCGAGGCCCTGATCCTGGACCCGCAGGGCCGCGTCGAGCATCAGCTCAGCCTGACCGACGACGGCGAGGCCACCTGGGTGCACGTGGAAGCGGGCGCCGCCGCGTCGCTCCTGGAGTTCCTGACCTCCATGCGGTTCATGCTCCGGGTCGAGACTGCCGATGTCAGCGCCGAGTACGCCGTGCTGACCATTCTGGGCCCGGACGCCGCCGCCCATCCGGTGCCGGGCGCGGCGGCAACGGTCCGCGATGAGCTGGAAACCATCGTCATCATCCCGCGCGGGCGCCTCGCGGACGAGGTCGCGGCGCTGCGCGAAGCCGGGGCCACCCTGGCCGGGACGTGGGCGCACGAGGCGCTGCGCATCGCCGCCGGCCGCCCCCGGATGGGGCTGGACACCGATCACCGGGCCATCCCGCACGAGCTGGGCTGGATCGACACCGCCGTGCACCTCAGCAAGGGCTGCTACCGGGGGCAGGAGACGGTAGCCCGGGTGCACAACCTGGGCCATCCGCCCCGCCGCCTCGTGCTCCTGCACCTGGACGGGAGCGAGGACCGGCTGTCGGCGCACGGCGACCTCGTCCAGCTCGAGGACGCGGAGGTCGGGTTCGTCGGGTCAGCCGCCCGGCACTACGAGCTAGGGCCGATCGCGCTGGCGCTGGTCAAGCGCACCGTGCCGGTCGACGCCACGCTGCTGGCCGATGGGCTGCCCGCCGCCCAGGAAGTGCTCGTGCCTCCGGACGCAGGCGCGAACGTGCAGGTCACGTTCCGGCGGCCGCGCGGTGACCTGATTGGTCGCGGCCGCTAGTAGCCTGCGTGCGCTACGACAATCCCGACAGGGACAAGATCGTTCCCGGAGGTAACCGCAGTGCTGCGCCGAGCGCTGCTGGCCGCGGCGGCCAGCACGAGGATCCGTGAGCTCACCACCACCATGCCGGTCACCCGGGACGTCGTGGCCAGGTTCGTCGCCGGTGATACGGCCGACCAGGTGCTGGAGGTGACGCAGCGGCTGCTCGGGGACGGGCTGCTGGCCAGCATCGACTATCTCGGTGAGTACACCACTGACCGGGATCAGGCGGCGGCGGTCGCCGATGAGTACATCCGCCTGCTGGGGCGGCTGGGCGGCGCCGGCCTGTCGCCGGGCGGGCGGGCGGAAGTCTCGGTCAAGCCTACCGCGGTCGGGCTGGGCCTGCCCGAGCACGGCGAGAAGACCGCGCTGGAGAACATCGTCCGGATCGCGGTCGCGGCCAGGAACGCGGGCACGACGGTGACCCTCGACATGGAGGATCACACGAGGGTCGAGCCGACCCTGCGCCTGATCACCGAGCTTCGCGCCGATTTCCCCGACCTTGGCTGCGTGATCCAGTCCTACCTGCGCCGCAGCGCCGCCGACTGCCAGGCGCTCGCCGCCGCCGGATCACGGGTCCGGCTGTGCAAGGGCGCCTACAGCGCTCCCGAGGACGTGGCGCTGCCGGGCCGCCACGAGATCGACCGGTCCTATGCCCGGTGCATGCGGATTCTCCTGGAGGGCCCTGGCTATCCGATGCTGGCTACCCACGACCCGAGGCTGATCGAGCTGGCCGGGGTCAAGGCTGCCATGGCCGGCCGGGAGCCCGCCGACTTCGAGTATCAGCTGCTCTACGGCATGCGCCCGGCTGAGCAGCGGCGACTGGCGGCGCGCGGCGCGCGGGTGCGCGTCTACGTCCCCTATGGCGGCGACTGGTACGGCTACCTGGTCCGGCGGCTCGCGGAGCGGCCGGCGAACCTGGGCTTCTTCCTCCGGGCTCTCACCCCCGCGGGACGCTGACTTTCGCTGGCCCATTTCCGGGCCCGGTTTTCGCGCGCCTAGTTCCGGGGCCGGAATCGGCGCCGGCCCGAATGCGCAGGTTCAGCGTCCCCGGCGTTTTGGCGGGGCCATGGCGTTGGATACGCGGAGTTGGTTGTGCAAGGCCCGATGCACGCGCAGATGCACGGGGCAGTAACGCACCGGGGAGTTAGTCCGGCCGGCGCCCTGCGCCGCCATTAACCGACGCGTCGCTGATTATTGGGTGGCCGCGGCCCATGGTCCGTTAGTCATTAATGGTGTGATTTTGGTCACTAGCCGCCGCGTCCCGGCCCGGGGCGTCCCTGGCCGGCCAGGGACGACGGCGCCCGCGATAGGGTCGCGCTGTGATCGCTGTCCTGGGTGCGGGAAAAATGGGCGAGGCGCTGACCTCGGGGTTGCTGCGAGCCGGCCGCTCGCCGTCCGGGGTGATCGCGGCCGTGCGGCGCAGCGACCGGGCGGCCCAGCTCCGCGACACCTACGGCATCGAGGTCCTCAGCGCCGCGGCGGCGGCGCAGCGGGCGCAGACGCTGCTGATCACCGTCAAGCCCCAGGATATGGCGGCGCTGCTCGACGAGATCGCGCCGCAGGTATCGGCCGGCAAGCTCGTCATATCAGTGGCGGCCGGCATCCCCACCGGCTTCATCGAGGCCCGGCTCGGGGGCGGCGTCCCGGTCGTCCGGGTCATGTCCAATACCCCGGTCCTGGTGGACGAGGCGATGAGCGTCATCTCGGCGGGGGCCTATGCCACCGAGGAGCATCTGCAGCGGGCGGAGGAACTGCTCCGGCCAGTCGGCAAGGTCCTGCGGATTCCCGAATCCCAGCAGGACGCCGCGACCGCCCTGTCCGGAAGCGGCCCGGCGTACATCTATTTCCTGGTGGAAGCCATGGTCGACGCCGGCATCCTCCTCGGCATGCCGCGGGCTACCGCACTGGAAATGGTCAAGCAGGCTGTCTACGGCGCCGCGACCATGCTCCGCGACTCGGGCGAGCATCCGGTGATCCTCCGCGAGGCCGTCACGTCACCCGCCGGGACCACGATCAGCGCGATCAGGGAGCTGGAGCGGCACGGGGTGCGGGCCGCGTTCCTGGCCGCCATCGAGGCCGCCCGGGACCGGGGCCGGGAGCTGGGCGGCGGCTAGCCGCCCCGCCAATGATTGCGCGGGAGTGGATCGGCAGGCCCGATTGCCGCCGCTGATGCGCACTGGCGGCCGCCCGCCCGGTAAGCGCGCCGTTTGGCCGGCCCGCACTCCGGCTTTGCCGCCCCGGCCCGGGGGTTACGGCATTCTGGCTGTTGCGCCACATTTGGCCTATGGCATGCATGCCAATCCCGGTCAGCCGAATTGACCATGCTCGGGAGACTTGCCCTTTTCCAAACAGGACTTACGCTGGAGGCGGGCGTGACTGGTGCGCTGGAATCTCGCTGAGCGCACATAGCTCAGCCAGGAGAGGGCTATCGATGGCAGCAGATGTGACTCCGCTCAGTGACGTCAGGTTTCTGACAGTGGCCGAGGTGGCCACGATCATGCGTGTATCCAAGATGACCGTCTACCGCCTCGTCCACTCTGGTGAGCTAGAGGCGATCCGGGTCGGCCGCTCGTTCCGCGTGCCCGAGCAGGCCGTGAACCAGTACCTGCGGGACGCCTTCGTCGGCTCTGACTGACCAGCCTGCTGGCGGTTCGCCGGCTCGCCGCCGTCCGGCAGGCCAGCCGGACGGCCAGCTGGCCGGCACCGGCGAGTATGGCCCGGGCCCATGGCCAGATGCGGCGCAGCCCCGTAGCGGCGGTACCCTTTGTCGTTGGCGTGTGCCCTGCCGCTCGGCAGCAGGGCGGAATGGCAGGCATGCGCGTCAGCCAGGAAATCGAGCGAGGGTGGTCCCGTGGGCTCAGTCATCAAGAAGCGCCGCAAGCGCATGGCCAAGAAGAAGCACCGCAAGCTGCTGCGCAAGACACGCGTTCAGCGCAGAAACAAGAAGTAACCGGCCAGCACGTTGCCGTGAGTGACAACGGGCTGTCCGGCCCCGGATCCTGGCGGCACCGGCTGGCGGAGGTAGCGCAGTTCGCGCGGCGGCGGCTGGCGGGCGAATACGAGGTCGATCAGTTCGGGTTCGACCCCGAGCTCAATTCCGCTGTCCTCATGCCTGCCGCCCTCGCGCTGTACCGGCAGTGGTTCCGGGTGCGGATGCGTGGCCTCGACAAGGTACCGGGGATCGGCCCCGCCCTGATCGTGGCGAATCACTCGGGTGTGCTCCCGCTGGATGCAGTCATGCTGCAGGCGGGGGTGTACGCCGACCATCCCGCCCACCGCAACGTGCGCCTGCTCGGCGCCGACCTCGTCTACGAGCTGCCGGGCCTGGCCGGCCTCGCCCGCAGGAGCGGGCATACCCGGGCCGATCCCGGATCCGCGGAGCGGCTGCTGGAGGCCGGCGAGCTGGTCGGGGTATTTCCTGAGGGCTTCAAGGGCAGCGGTAAGCCGTTCGGCGAGAGATACCGACTGCAGCGATTCGGCCGTGGTGGCTTCGCCCGGACCGCAATCGGTGCGGGGGTGCCGATCATCCCGTGCGCGATC
>DATCEO010000133.1:0-11667 GCA_036510065.1 Streptosporangiaceae bacterium
TACGTCATCGAGCAGACGATCGCCAACTTCAAGACCTGGCGAATCATGCACACCGATTACCGCCGGCCGCTCGCAACGTTCGCCGCAACCATCTCAACCGTAATAGCCTTGCATTTCTACGCGGCCGGCTGAATAAGCCTCTAGGTAGGTAATAACGACTACGAGCTTGGCGGACCTGAGCCGGGCCTCCAGCACGGCGAAGCGGATCGCGGCGTCACCCGACGGCCTGCCGTCGCAGGCGACAACTACGGCGTCGCGCACGAATGTGGCGTGCGGCAGCTGGCCATCCCGGATGCGGGGCCCACCGCGTCGGCGCCGGCCTCCTATCACGGTCGCGGCCCATGACTCATGGCGGTGACCTTATGAACCTGCTGCTCTCAGGAGCCACGCCGCACCCTTCAGTCCGGAGAGGAACCATCAGCCCGGCTGGAGCGGTTCAGCCAGCGCAGAGACCGGCTAGGCGGGATCCATCGCCACTTGGAATCCTGCTCCGCTCACCCGCCGTGGTCAAGGGTCCCGCCGCCCTGCGGAGCCGAGCAATTCATTGGTTTCGTGCCGCGAGCGCAAGTTGCTCTTATATGAACATCCGCGGCCAGGTGCGTTCGCAGATCCGCTGCTGGCACGGCGGCGCGACCTTGTTCTGCCGGCGATGATGCCGGCCGCCGGGACCTCATCATCGATAACCCGGCCTCCGAACGCCGGATCGTCGGCGTGAACATCGAGAGCGGTGCTGATCAGGGAGCATCAGCCACTCCCGCTGAAGGCAACAACGGCGCGCCAGGCATGGGACGCCTGCTTGCTGAGCCAGCTCCAGAACTCGACGCAAAGGCCGTAACGTGCGAATGTCGCGCCGACCATTGCAGGGCAAGATCGCGGGCTGCGCCGATTCGACTTCTGTGCCTGGTCATCGTCCGGGTCTTAGACCGGCTGCTGCCAGCCTTGCGCGGCCAGCGCCACCGGCTCGCGGGGCCACCTCCAGCACGGCATCGAGGGGCTCCCGAGTCCGGCCGGATCCGCGCAAGCGACTGCTGCCGCTGACGACCTGCCGCGATTGTCACTGTCGACGCCGAATAATGGCGTCGATTGCCTGCGGCAGCTCGGCACGCTGGCCGCCGGGGCTTTGATTATCCCTGACCGGCAAGTTGCCCTGCTCAGTGCAGCGCGGTCACGACGGCGAGGACGGCGATGAGGGCGATGAGCATGTAGGCAAGGTAGGCATCGAGCCGGCCGGACTGCAGGCGCTGCGCCAGCCGGACGAGCAGCAGGAACGGACGCAGTATCGGGCGGTAGAGGTATTCCTCGACGACCTCGATGACGTCCGAGCTGTAACCGACGTGCACGGCGTTGTCCGCCAGTTCCTCCTGCCGGCTCGTCGGCGATGGCGGGCCGGGCGCTGGCTGCGCGGCCGAGACAGCGGTTTCCGAGCCGGGCCGTGGTCCGTCGATCCGCCGCACCTCTGCCCGGGTGTGCAGCACTCCGGCGAGCACGCGCCGGGTCGGGTTGGCGAATCCGAAGGCGGTATAGCTGGCCCGGCCGGAGACCCCGGCGGTAGCTGACCGCCACGGCGGGACGCGGCGCACCCGCAGCAGCCGGCTGCCGGAGGCTGCCCATGCCACGAGGCCGGTCACCAGGAACAGGGCTGGCATCACGAGCCAGAGCCACGATGGGGACAGGATCGAGAAGTCCGCGAAGACCGGCTGGAGGACCCACGGCGACTTCAGCGCCCCCATGGTCGCGCTGGCCGGCAGAATCGGGGACAGGCCTGCGGCGATGGCCCTGATCTCCAGCGGGGTCAGCGCGGCGGTGACAAGGCACGCCGCGCCGAGCAGGATGATGGCGGCCCGTCCGGCCAGGCCGTAGTCGCGGGGCACGGCACCGCCGGGGGAGCCGGGCTTGCCCAGGACGACCATGCCGATCAGCCGGACGAAGGTCACCCCGGCGAACCCGGCCGTCAGCGCTACGGCCGCGCCGGTGATCGCCAGCACCAGCCGGTCACCCAGGCCGGGCACGCGGAACTGCTGCATCAACGCTTCCAGCAGGAACCACTCGGACACGAACCCCACCGTCGGCGGCAGCCCGGCCAGGGTCAGGCTGCCGACGGCCAGCCCGGTGCCGCTCCAGGGTCTCAGCCGGACGCTGCCGCGCAGCCGGTCCAGGTTATCGGTCCCGTCCACGGCCTCCATCCGGGCGCTGCTCGTGAACAACAGCGACTTTGCCGCCGTGTGCGCGACGACCTGGAGCGTCGCGGCCAGCAGCCCGGCCGCCAGCAGGTCCCGGTCGCGGGTCGCGGCACCGACCAGCGCCACTCCGAAGCCCGCCAGGATCAGCCCGGTGTTCTCCACGCTGGAGTAGGCGATGACCCGCTGCAGGCCGGTCTGCACGGCGGCGTGGGCGATGCCGAGCACGGCGGTCAGGCTGGCGAGCACGAGCAGTATTCCGGTCACAGCCGCTGGGGGCGGTCCCAGTAGCGCGAGAGTTCGCCAGAGCCCGTAGAAGCCGACGTTGACCGCCACGCCGGCCATGACCGCGCGGGCCGGCCCGGGGGCCGCGGAGTAGCCGCGCGGCAGCCAGACCTGGAACGGCACCAGCCCGACCTTGGCGGCGAACCCTGCGAGCAGGAGTACCTCGGCTGCGGACCGCAGCGTGCCCGGGGCGGCGTGGGTCAGGCTGGTCAGCGTGAGCGAGCCCGAACGACCGGCGAGCAGCAGCAGCCCGGCTAGCAGCAACACTCCGCTGATCCGGCCGAAGGCCAGCGTGACCAGCGCTGCCGCCGGGCGGCCCGCCCGGGCCCGCTCGAATCCGGACAGCAGGTAGAACGCGAGCGTCAGCGACTCCCAGGCGAACAGGAATGTGAACGCGTCCCGGGCAGTCAGCACTACTGCCACGGCGCCGAGCGCCAGGGCGTAGCTCGCGCCCAGGCCGCGGCGGCCGGGCCGGCCGGGACCAGCCGCCCAGCTGGCGAGGGCTAGCGAGACAGCGAAGGCCGCGCCGAACGCGATCACCAGGAACAGACCGGACAACCGGTCGGCGGCCGGCCCGACCGTGCCCGAGCCCAGCAGGCCGGTCACGCGCAAGACCACCGGCCGTCCAGCGAGTGCCGCCGCGCCTGCTACCGCCAGGCACGCCGACGCCGCCGCGCCGAGCCAGTAGGGCACCGGCAACAGGCGCGGCCGCCTGGCACCGAATACCAGGTCGGCGGCCGCGGCGACGGCCAGCAGCGCAAGGCCGGCCGCCAGCACCGCGGAGTAGGCCGTCATCGCTGACTACCCGCCCGGACTGGCACCCGCCCCAGCGCGAGGAGCAGAGCATGCAGGATGCTGAACGGGCTGGGCGGAGATCCCGGCAGCCACACGTCCACCGGCACCATGTCGCCGACGCCTCCGGCCGTCGCGTACGAGGGGCTGACCAGGCCGCCGCCGACCGCGTCTGTCCCGACCGCGATGACCACCTTGGGATAGGGCATCGCCTCATAGGTCTGGCGCAACGGCTCGGTCATGCCGCGCGCCCCGGCCCCGGTGACTAGCAGCACGTCGGCATGCCGCGGGCTGGCCGTGAGAAAGATCCCGAGCCGGTGAATGTCGTAGACCGGGTTCAGCAAGGCGAGGATCTCCCACTCCTCGGTGCCGTCGGAACCGGCGTCGACGTGCCGCAGGTGTACCGACCTGCGAAGCGCCCGTGTCCTTGCGCGCAGGTCATCTCTGATTGCGGCAAGGCGGTCCGCGGTCTCATCGACGGGCGGTACGACCAGGGCCGGCCGGGCGAGGACGGCGCTACCCGGCCCGCTCGTCCAGCCGAATACGTCGGGCCGGGCGGCGACGCACCGGCCGCACTGGATACAGCGGCCCTGGTCCAGGCGGAGCGGGCCGCTGGCTTCGCGGGTGATCGCGCCCGTTGGGCACAGTCCGCCGAGATTAACGGACTCGCCGGCCAGTGCTGTCAGCACGGTCGCCGGCCCGCGGGTCGCCGCCGCGTAGTCGTCGGGCCGGGCGGGCCAGCGTGTCGTCAGCACGCCGTTCCGGAGGCCTCGCAGTGCCCACATCTAGCTGCTCACCCCCGCGATTGACAGCCCGAAGCTGGCCTCGATGAACGGGAAGTCGGTCAGGATGTCACCGGCGAACACCTCGTGCATCAGGACCAGGTTGTGGAATGAGGCAGACCGGGCACGGCAGCGGCCGATCATCCTGTCGGCGACCCTTATGTCATAGAGCACCTCACCCTGTGGTGCCTCCGCCCAGCCGATACCCCGGCCGTCCGCCGGGTCGCACGGCTGCAGCAGCGGGCCCGCGGCCGCCTCGGCCAGCTCGCCGGCCGCCTGGCGCAGCAGGTGGAATGACTGCGCGATCTCGTCTATGCGTACCTCAAGCCGGGCCATCGCGTCGCCGTCCGGGCGGCTGGCGGTGCGTACGGCCAGGGAGCCGTATGCGTCATAAGGGCGGCTCTGACGGGCGTCGTCGGTGTAACCGGACGCCCGGCCGACCGGTCCGAGCGCGCCATGTTCGCGGGCCCGCTCGGGCCGGAGCGGCCCCGTGCGCCGCAGCCGGTCGAGGAACGATGCGGTGCCCATCAGGAGAGACAAGTCCGCCGCGATCCGCTTATCAAGCTCGCCGGATGCCGCGAGCAGGTCACCCAGCCCGATCAGGGGATGCCTGCTCACACCGCCTGGGACGACCACCCCGCGGCCGAACCTGCTTCCGCACAGGCGGCTGACCAGGCGCAGTACCTGCTCCTTATGCCAGCCGAACCTGGCCGTCGCAACAGCCAGCCCGGCGCCGTCGGCGAGCCGGACGATGACATCGAGGTGACAGGCCAGCCGCTCGAGTTCGGCGTGCACCGTTCTGATGAGGCCCGCGGCCCGGGGCACCTCGGTGCCGGCGACCTGCTCCAGGGCATGGCAGTAGGCCAGGGCGTGGGCGACCGACGCGATTCCCTCGGCCCGCTCCGCGAGCAGCAGCCCGTCGGCCGTCGTCATGCCCTCGAACCGCTTCTCAATGCCGCGGTGCTTGTAGAAGACCCGCATGTTCAGGTGCGGGATGTCCTCTCCCGGGGTTTCCACCAGGTACTCGATCGACTCCATCACCCCAGAGCGAACCGGACCGTGCGGGATCGTGAACAGCCCGGGCCCGGCGACATGACTCGGCAGGACACCTGGGTCAGGGTTCACGGACCGGGGTTTCACCTCCGCGCCCGGCCGGGGCGGGTCACCGGCTGCCGTCAAGATCAGCGGTTCAAGGCGAGGATGCCCCTCGGGAATGGCGCCGAACAGGTCGTGGATTTCCCGCTCGTACCAGAACGCGGCCCCCAGGCGCGGCGTCAGCGCCGGGTAACCGGCCGCGCCCGGAGGCAGCATGGCTTCCCGCGTGGTGATACCCGCCGGGCTGGCCAGGTGAGCGGTCAGCAGCAGGCCTCCGGGAGATGTTGTCGCGAAGAGGTCCGCGAACCTCCGGCCCGCCGCCACCTCGCTGGTCAGCTCGTCCCAGAGCTCCGGCACGCTCGCGGCTAGCGCGGCGCTGGTCGTAGCGGGCATCACGCGGCCCCGCTCAGCTCGCGGACGGCGCGGGCGAGCAGATCCGTGAGCTCGGCCGGCGGATGCACGCCGAGTACGATCAGGACCACGGCACCCACCGCCACCGGGATGACCATCCAGGTGCTCGGCTCTCCTCGGGTCAGCGGCGCCGCGCTGGGCCGGTGGCCCTGCGGTCCATCCGGCGGCGCAGTCCTGGCGCGACGATCAGCCGCGTCCGCGGGGATAGCCGCCGCACCTACCGCAGCCAGCGCCGGGGCCTGAGCGGCGCCGGGGTGGCCGGCTGTGACGGCCCGGGGCTGCAGGAGCATCTGGGTGGTGGTCGCGGCCAGGCCGAAGAAGGCGACCGTCACGCCGATGATCAGGACGGCTGCCGCCGCGTTACCGTGGGAGGCGAAGCCGCCTTCGACGATCTCGAACTCGCTCCGGAAGATGCCGAACGGCGGCATGGCGCCCAGCGCGAGCACCGCGAGCAGGAATAGCGGCCCGCTCCACGGCAGCAGGTCCAGGCCGCCGCGGATCGCTGAGAGCTGCTTGGTGCCGAACTTGTGCACCAGCACGCCCGCGCCCATGAAGGCGTTTCCCTTGGCCGCGGCGTGGGCCAGGACGTGCAGCAGCACTCCGGCCAGTGCGATCGGCGCTCCGAAGCTCACCCCGATGGCCAGGATGCCCATGTGCTCGACGCTGGAGTAGGCCAGCAAGCGCTTGATGTCCCGCTGGCCGAATAGGTACAAAGCGGCCAGCAGCAGTGAGGCTATCCCGAAGATCAGCAGCACGTTGCGCGGGAACCGCGGCCCGAGGGCCACGGCCGAGAACTGGTAGAACCGCAGGATTGCGTAGAAGCTCACCGCCAGCAGCGATCCCGACAGCATCGCCGAAATTGGTGTCGGCGCCTCCGAGTGCGCGTCGGGCAGCCAGGTGTGCACCGGGAAGAGCCCCATCTTGGTGCCGAAGCCGAGCACGGCCAGCACGAAGGCCAGCTGAACCGGGGCGTGCGGGAGCCGGGCCGCTACGTGCAGCAGCGGGCTGAAGGCCAGGTCGTAGGACTGGCCGAGGACCTGGGCGCCCGCGTAGTAGGCGAAGATCGTCGCGAGCAGAGCCAGGCCCAGGCCGGCGGAGGCGATGAGCACGTATTTCCAGGCGGCCTCCGCGGCGCCATCGGTGTCCTCGATCGCCACCAGCAGGGCCGAGATCACCGTGGTGACCTCGATGGCCACCCAGAGCAGCGCGAGGCTGCTCATCATCGGCGCCGCGAGCATGGCCCAGGCGAAGAGGTTGAGACCGACCCAGAACCGCCGGGAGTACCGGGTGAAACCGGGATCGGCACCGTCGTCATTGGCCCGCCCATGGGCCAGGTAGCCGATCGAGTAAACCGCTACCGCCGCGTACAGGAAGCTCGTGGCCAGCAGGAACACCACGCTGAGCGCGTCGATCCGCAAGAAGCCCAGGTAAGCCAGATCATGATGGGACGCCGCAGGCAGCACCGCGATCACGAGCCCCAGGCAGGCCGCGCCGAAAGTCGCGGTGACGGCTCGCGCGACCGCGAGCGGGGCCAGCAGGCAGATCACTGCGGCCGCGGCCGGCAGGACGAGCAGGAGCAAGACGATGGTGAGCATGCCTCAACCCCGCAGCCTGGTCAGATCGGCAGTAGACAGCGACTCGGCCCGGCCGTGATGCACGCGGATCAGCAGCCCGAACACGACGACAGCCACCAGCAGGTCGAACAGGAAGACGATCTCCAGGATCAGCGGCAGGCCTGCCGCCACGACCAGCGCCGTCAGCGAGACCCCGTTCTCCAGCGAGAAGAACCCGATGGCCTGGGAGGCCACGTCCCGCCGCATGATCATCAGGACGAAGGCCACCAGCACGACGGCGATCGAGATCGCCAGCGCTGTCGTCGGCAGTACGGGGCTGTGAATCCCCAGGGCAGCAACGCTGAAGAAGCCGAACGCGGCCACGGCGATCGCGACCAGTACGGTGGTGGCCAGGCTCAGCGAGCCGCTGCCGGCAATATCCGTCCAGCCAGGCCCCTCGCCCCGGGCGCCAAGCCCGCGCAGCAGACGGCGCAGCACGGCCGGCACGATCACTGCCTTCAGGGCGAACGACAGCCCGGCCAGGACGTACAAGTCGGGCAGGTGCCGCGCCGCGGCCACCACGACCGCCAGCACGGAAATCAGCGTCGACTGGGCGGCGTAGAGCCGTACCTGGTCGCGCAGCAGCGCCTGCCGGAACATGCCGAACTCCGCGAGCAGCACGCCCACCGCGATGACATTGGCACTGCCGGAGAAAACGCTCGGTGCCGCGACTGCGGCCGCCCCGGCCATCAGCCACCTCCCAGGTACAGAGTGAAGACGCCGAGCACCGCCAGCAGGAATGCCGCCGACACGAACTCGGTGATCTTGAACAGGCGGAGCTTGGCGAACGAGTTGTCGATAATCGCGACCACGACTCCCAGCGCGGCGGCCTTGGCCACGAGCGACACGATCGCCAGTACCACCGAGGTGGCCTGCGCGGTGGAGGCCAGCCCCCACGGCGCCACGAACACGTTGAGCAGGATCGTGTAGAGGATCAGCTGCTTCATCGCCGAGCCCCACTTCAGCAGCGCGAAGTAGGGGCCGGAGTGCTCGAACGGGCGCGCCTCCTCGATCATCCCGAACTCGTTCGTCCCGCTGTGCGTCTCCACCGGGATCCTGCCGGTCTCATAGAGGATCACCATGAACAGGGCAGCTGCGGCGAGCAGGTGCGCCGGGCGGACGATCTGGCCGGCTGACGACCGGACCGTCGCGGCGAGCGCATACGGCAGGTCGGTGCCGGTCACCAGCGCGACGGTGAACACCACGAACAGGATGACCGGCTCGGTGATCGCCGAGAACGTCTTCGCCCGGCTGGCGCCCAGCTGGGCGTAGGGACTCCCCGTCTCCAGGGCGGCCACCGCGATCACGAAGCTCGCGAGCGAGAGGATGAAGCCGCCACCCAGGATGTCGCCCATGTAACCCAGCGGCAGGCCGAAGGTGGTCAGCACCGGGATCAGCAGCGGCACGGTCAGGTAGCACGTCATCGCCGCCAGCGGCGCGGCCAGGAAAACCCAGCTGGCGCCCTCCGGCGCAAGCGCCTCCTTCCGGAAAAGCTTGCGGAGGTCGGAGTAAGGCTGCAGAGTCCGTGGCCCGGTCCGGCCCTGCAGCCGTGCCTCAACCCGGGCAATCACCCCGGATACCCCCGGAGCCGCCGCGGCGATAGTCGCGACCTGAAGCACTTGAACGACCGGGATAGGCAATACCAGGCTCATCGAGCCGCCCGCGTAACAGTGGGGTAAAGGCCCCCGGGATCATTGCCAGCGGCCTCAAGACCATCATCGCTCATGACTGGCTCTCCTCTCCCAGAGCTCGGCGAAGCCGAGACAAGTGGTAGAGGCCATCAGCGAGATGGATCCGCGGTTATCGGCGAGCCTCATCGCCGCCCCCATTCTGAGGGACGCCACGCTCCTACCGCAACTTGCCGCCCCGTGAGGCGTCCCGGTGCCGTCCGCCTCACGCGAAACACCAGGCCGCTGCGACCACTGGGGGGCAAGGGCGGCGAGGGCGAATCCCATGCCGAAGACCGCGAGCAACGCAGCCGGAGGTGCTGACACGCGCCTTGCTGCCGCGAACCCTGATGCAGCCACGTGAACATGACCAGGCCGAGCAGAATGATGACGCCCAGCCGGGGGCGGGCGGCGATGCTGGTGGTGAGCTCGTAGTGGCCATGGCGCAGGTTCTGCACGAGCGCATGCCCGGCGGCGATGATTCGCGCAGACAGGTGGCGGCAGTCCGCGCATCGGCCAGAGCCGAGCCTTCAGCCGTCCGTGATCTGCCTCGACCGGGTTCTGGCGTAGCGCTCGAGGATGCGAAGAGCCGAGGGATCAGCTCATCGAGGTCCCGGGTACGCCTGGGCCCGGTTGGTGGTGGCCCCGTGCGGCACGGTGCCAGTGCGCAGCGCGTGAGTGAAGACCGGTGGGCCGCCGCCAGGTCACGTCGCCCGGTCGCCGGGAGCCTGCTGGCACGGCCGGGCGCCCTAGATGAGCTCTGGGGTGAGCCGCTGGACCAACGATGGGCGGGACATGGTCCACCGGTGACGCGGTAGGACAGCCCGTACCGCAGTACGGACCCCGACCGCGATCACCTCACGGGGGAAACCGGGAGCCAGCGACCACCAAGGACACGCCCGACAATGTCACCGAACCAGTCTCTCGCTCACGTGATCGCCGACGCAACGACGTCCGGGCAGCAGGATCGCGCCAGGTCGTCTGGCCCTGCCGCTGTTACCGGGAAGCGCTACCGCAGAGTTTGGGTGTTTTGCCGCTTTACGACCCTGTTATAGCCAGCGGCTGGCAAGATGCGGTCGGTGATGTGGCGCCGATGGCGGGGCAGGATGGCCCTGGGCCAGGGTGAGTTTAGGCCGTGCCATGCCGGAGCCCTCGCGGCGGCTGGCATGCTCCTCGTCGGCCTCCTGGCCGCGTGCTCGTCCGGGGAGCAGGTCACGGGCGGCCCCGCGGGCACCTACCTGGTGCCGCCGGGGATCCACAAGATCAAGCACGTGATCATCGTCATGCAGGAGAACCGGTCATTTGATAGCTATTTCGGGACCTATCCGGGCGCGGACGGAATCCCGATGACAGGCAACGTGCCCAGGGTGTGCGTCCCGGACCCGGCTGGCGGCTGCTCCCGGCCCTACCACGATACAAACGACAGAAACGGCGGCGGCCCGCACGGCGAGGTCAATGCCGTCGCCGACGTCAGCGGCGGAACCATGAACGGCTTTATCAAGGAACGCGACGCGGCGAAGTCGACCTGCCGCATTCTCGGCGACCCGGCATGCCACCTCGCCGGGAAACCCGACGTGATGGGCTATCACACCAGCGCCGAGATCCCCAACTACTGGACCTACGCGAAGGACTTCGTCCTCAACGACCACATGTTCGAGCCGGTCAGGTCGTGGTCGCTGCCCGACCACCTCGCCATTGTCTCGGCGTGGTCCGCCTGGTGCAAGAACCGGTTCCCGATGAGCTGCGTCAACGACATTGCCAGCCCTTACGGCGTGCGGCAGTTCGGCAACGCTGTCCAAGAGGAGCTGACCACGGGCAAGACCTCCATCGACCTGGCCTGGACCGACATCACCTGGCTGCTCTACGCCCACCACGTCAGCTGGGCCAGCTACATCCAGGCCGGCACTCAGCCCGACTGCGCCAGCGACTCCGCCGAGACCTGCCCCCCGGTTCAGCAGAACGCGCAGACGCCGGGGATCTGGAACCCCCTGCCCCTGTTCGGTGACGTCCAGGCCGACCACCAGCTCCGCAACATCCGGGACCTGAGCTCCTACTACGCCGCCGCGGAGGCCGGCACGCTACCCGCGGTCAGCTGGGTCACCCCGTCGGCAGCCGACAGCGAGCACCCGCCTACCAGCGTCCACCAGGGCCAGGCCTACGTCACGTCGGTCATCAACGCCGCCATGAAGAGCCCGGACTGGAAATCCACCGCCATCTTCCTGGCCTGGGACGACTGGGGCGGCTTCTACGACCACGTCGTCCCCCCCGCTGTTGACCAGAGCGGATACGGCCTGCGCGTTCCCGCGCTCGTCATCTCGCCCTACGCCCGGCACGGCTACATCGACCATCAGGTCCTCAGCAGCGATGCCTACCTGAAGTTCATCGAGGACGACTTCCTCGGCGGGGCCCGTCTCAACCCCGCGACCGACGGGCGCCCTGACCGCCGGCCTGACGTGCGAGAGAACGCCAAAATCCTCGGCAGCATGACCCGGGACTTCAACTTCAGCCAGCCCCCCCGCGAACCGGTGCTGCTGGGCACCAACCCGTCCACCGACTCGCCCAGCATCCCGGCTTCCTTCACCGGCGAGCCCGCATGCGCGGGCTGCACTAGCCCGCCGCCCCTCCCGCTGGTGCGCTACCCGCGCCAACGCCACGCCAGCCACCGCCCCAGCCATCAGGTCGGGAAACGGCACTAACCCTCGGCCCGGGACTGTAATTTTAACGGTGTAACTCCTGACAAACAGGGAGACACCAGTGACAGATGTGACGACCAGCCAGGCCCACGATGGAGGCGAGCTGCCGGCGGCTGATGAGCAGCTGCTGCGGGAGCTGACCGAGCGGGCGC
>DATCEO010000134.1:0-10054 GCA_036510065.1 Streptosporangiaceae bacterium
GCGCCGCGCCTCGATCACGTCACGGTGATCCGGCCCGAGCTCGCGAGTCAGCCTGTCGAGGAACCACTGGAACCACGGGATGGCGTCGGCCGCGCGCCCGGCCGCAAGGTAGGCGTCGGCCAGCCGCTGGCCGGCCAGCACAGTATCCGGGTGCTCGCCGCCGAGCAAGCGGTTGCTCGTTGTGGCCAGGTCGCGCCAATAGTCCACCGCAGGCCCGGTCAGCCGGGCGCGGTCCAGGCTGTCCCCCGCCCGCACCAGCACAGGATGGCAGCCGCCGTCCCACAGCCGGTCTCCGGCGATCCGCCGGAGGGCTGCCACGCACGATCGCAGGCCGGAGGCAGGCCAGCCAGGCTGCTCCTGTTCCGGCCAGCCCTGGAGCAGCGCGTCCGCGACCGAACGCCTCGCCTGATCCCGCACGCCTTCGGGGATCGCGGCCCGCAGCGCCGCCTGCAGCACTGGGCTGATCCGGACGGCCGGCGGTGCGGTCTCTGGTTCGATGGTCAGCAGGCCGGCCTGCTCCAGCGCCGCCAGCGCCGCGCGGGCGCTGTCGCTGTTGGCCGGGACGTCAGCGCCTCTCGCGAGGAAATCGCCTGCCGCAGGAGCCGTGAGGATGGTTTCGGGAATGCCGTGCCCGTCCAGCGGGGCGGCCAGGGCCAGCAGCAACTGGGCCGATCGGCCCGCCAGCTGCTCCGCCCGTCCGAGCGAGAACGTCCATGTCGCCGCGGCTGCTGACGGCCGGGCGCTGGACGATTCCGCCAGCTGGTCTCTCCTGCGCACGAAATGGGCCCGGTACTCGCGGCACGACACCGGGGTGTTCGCGATCAGCGCGCTGGCCTGTGCCAGCGCGACCGGCTCCGAGTCCAGGTCCTGAGCCAGTTCGATTACACCGTGCCGCTTGTCCGGGTCGGCCGCCAGGCGTCCGCTCAGGTAGCTGATGGCCTCACGAAGGCTGAACGGCCCGAGCGGCACGATCCGCATGCCGGCGGGGACGGCCGCCGCCCCGGCGGAGGTCACCAGCACCCGGCCAGCCGGGCCAGCCGGCCACAGACCATCCAGGTTCGCCGGGTCGGACAGGTCGTCGAGAACCACCAGCCATGAACGACTGGTCTCGCCCAGATAGCTGAGGAACTGGGCAGCGACTGACTCACCGCTGCTCGCCTGGTCCCGGCCGGTCACAGCGACCGTTGCCGCAGCATAGCCGGACAGCACCGAGGCCCGGCTCGTGGCCTCGATCCAGACCAGCAGGTCCACACCACCTGATTCCCACAGCGACTCGGCGAAGGCCGCGGCGAGCTGGGTCTTACCCGACGACCTCAGCCAGTCCTGCGCATCGGGAGCCGTCAGCGGGCGGGGGCGGGTAGCCGGTGCCGACGCCCGATCGGGGACGAGCGCAACTGTGGCCCCGGCCGGCAGCGCAGCCGCCAGACCCGGGGACGTCTCCGGCCTGGTACTAAAGCTTTCGGCCAGCGACGGCACCGTCCCGGACCGGATGGGCCAGGACGGCCGGCCAGGGGCCGCGCCGCTCATGGCGGGCCGCTCACTGGCGGCCCTGCCACCGGCTGGCCGAGCCGAAGAGGCATGATCCCGCTTTCCCGCG
Source organism: Streptosporangiaceae bacterium (assembly GCA_036510065.1). GTDB lineage: Bacteria > Actinomycetota > Actinomycetes > Streptosporangiales > Streptosporangiaceae > DASUBV01. The sequence continues at coordinate 1,598 of DATCEO010000134.1, forward strand.
TTTGAGTCCGCCTTCGCCGGCGAAACCAGCTGGCGGCCAGACTGGCCATCGTCGCCTAGCCTGCCAACTACCAGGGCAGATAGGCAATCCCCTGCAGGGCCTGGACCGTCTACCGAGCCGCCGGCATCCGGATGCTGCCCCGCTCCGGCACGACCCGGGCCCGATCCGGGAAGGTGCAGGGCGCGCCCGGCTCCCTGGCCGGCCGCCCGGCTCGTCAGGGCGCGGGCCGATGTCTGGTGGCGGCTGACCCAGCGGCGGCCTGACTCACAGCGTGTCCGGGTCAACCATTAGTACGGGAGCGGTTCTGGAGAGCGTTTCCTTGCGGAAGAAGGCGGGGCCGGTGACGTGCATGAAGACAAAGCCGATCACTCCGGCCAGTGCGGCCAGCACGGCGATGATGAACACACCGCCGATCTGCCAGTGCAGGACTGGCACCGTCCAACTCGTGTAGCTGTTGGACGCGACCCAGTCGCTCTGCAGGCTGTAGAAGCCAGCCGCGTACATGATCAGGCCGCCCAGCCCGGGCAGGATGCCGCGCATCCACAGATTCCGGCCGCTGCTGGTCAGCGTGGCCCGGTAGTACCAGACACAGGAGAACGCAGTCAGCCCGTAGTAGAACGCGATGTACAGGCCAATCGCGGTGACTGCGTCAGCGATCGGGTTGCCACCGGAGATGTAGTTCAGCGGGATGTACAGGATGATTGAGATCGCGCCCATCACGACAGTGGACACCGTCGGGGTCAGGAACCTGGGGTTGATCTTGGCGAACGACTCGGGCAGCGCCCCGTAGGCCGCCATCGACAGCGTCGTGCGTGCGGTCGGCAAGATCGTGGTTTGGGTGGAGGCAGCAGCCGAGCTGAGCACCATGAGGATCAGAAGCCGGGACAAGACCGTGCCGAGCCCGGAAGAGCCGAAGATCGCGCCGCCGGTGACCGACAGCACGTCGGACTGGTGCGCCGGATTTGTCAGCCCGACGCCCTTGTTGCCGATGCCGGCGAACGCCTGCACGGCGATGATCACGATCACGTAGGTAACGAGGAGCAGGACCGTCGAGATGATCGCCGCTCGGCCCGGCGTCCGGGACTTGTCCGCGGTCTCCTCATTCACCGACAAGGCGGTGTCCCAGCCCCAGTAGATGAACAGCATCAAGGCGATCCCGGACACAAAGGCCGAGACAGGCAGGTGCGACGGCGTTAGCCAACTGAAGCTCGGATGCAGCGACCCGGGTGGCGGATGACTGCCGAACACCCGGACCAGCGCCGTGACCGACATGACCAGCAACATGATGATCTCGATGGACAGCAGCGCCTTCTGGGAGTTGGCCGAGACCTCAATGCCGCGGTAGCAGATGTAGGTCATCGCGACGATCCACAAGATGCCGACCAGCAGCACCCAGGCGCTGGAGGCGTTGCCGCCGATCGCGCTATTCGGTCCCTGGATGAGGAAGAACACGTACTGCCCGGCCACCTGCGCCAGGCTGGCCATGACCAGGACGTCGGCCGCCAAGACGGCCCAGCCGCCGGCCCAGCCGGTTTTCGGCCCGATCGCCCGGGCCGCCCAGATGAACGTGGTCCCGCAGTCGGGATCGGCCTTGTTCAGTTCGCTGAAGCCGATCGAGCACAGCAGCATCGGCACGAACGCCAGCACGGCGACCAGGGGGGACTTCAGCCCGACGGCGGCCACCACCAAGAACAGCGTCGCGGCCAGGCTATAGGCCGGGGCCGTCGAGGCCACGCCTATGACCACGCTGGACACCAGGCCAAGAGCGCCGGTCTTGAGACCCTTGGCCCGGGGCTCCTGCGCTGGCCGCAGGCCAGGACTAGAGGTGGCCACGGCTCGCCTTCCTGTTAGTCACCAATCGTGCTAAAGTTCCGGCCCGTCGTGCCTGGGACAGGCTAGCGCACGACCGCTGCCGACGCTTTTTCAGGCTACTGAGGGTCACTGCAGGACAGATGGTAATCGGGCTCGGTCTAGTGGAACCGTGCTGCGCGATATCGGGCGCCCTCCGCGCGGCTGCGGCCCAGCAGATCGCTGGCCGGGCCCAAGCTCGGTCCCACGGTGCGGCAACGAGTACATTGCGGCCATCAGAGGGCAGTCGGTCGGCCTGCGGAATGTAGCTTCCATTCGCGCTATTCCCGCCAGCGCCAGCGCTCGGAGTCGTCACGGGCGGCTTGTTATCCTGAGAACCGCGAGCGCAACTCCGATGCCGGCAGCGGCCACCGCATCCCTTGGCCGCCCGGCCCCACCGACATCTAAAACGGCCTGCGCCAGTGCGGGCACCACCAGGCGAAGGGCGCCATCTTTACCTCTATCCCGCTGCCGGGCGGCGGCGTGCGCTGGCAGCCGGCCACCGGCCAGCAGGCCGGCAGCTCAGCCGAGGCTAGTGAACCGGGCGCCTACCGCGGTCGCCAAGGCGCGATGCCCTGAGCTCGTTCCCACGAGCACCGAACGCGCGGGGTCCACGCCGTGGTGGTGGCAGAAGGCGAGCACTAGCCCGGGCAGCGGCGGCCGGCACCAGCAGGCCGGCGGCCCGCCTGGGTGCGGGCAACTGGCAACGACCGCGCCCGGCAGCGCAACGTCGTCCGGCACTTGCCAGCCAAACACGAGGTGCGGCACCGACGGGTCCTCGACCTGGAAGCCCGGCACCGCGTCCGCGGCCACGAACACCCCCGGTACGCCCGAAGCAGGGTCCCGACGGAACGGCACCCGTTCCACCGCGACGAATCCCTCGTCGTCCGTCGGGGGCTCGAACCGCCGGACCGCCCGCAGCTGCGAGGTGGGCGCCATCAGCCCCGGATAGCTCTTCGCCAGGCCCCGCAGCTCCTGAGGCTCCGGCAGCCGACCGAACAGGTCCAGCTGCCGGAGCGCGAGGTTAGCCTGCGCCTGGGCCAGCGGGGTGTCGAGCCACACGCACCGCACACCGGCACCGTGCCGGGCTGATGTCTCCACCACGAGGTTGCGGGAGGCGCGGGTCAGGTAGGTGTTGTCGAGCACCAGCCGCTCGGCGCCTTCACCCAGCCGGCGGTCCAACTCGCGTGCGAGGGCTGCCAGCGAGCCGCCGCGGTCGTCGCGGTTGAGCCGCTCGTACCCCTCGAGGTCCGCGGCAAGCCGGCTCTTGCCTGAGCCGGGGATGCCCATGACCAGGAGCACCTCGGCACCGGAAGGCCTCGGGTGCAGCGCGGAGGGGCCAGCGGGGCCAGCGGGTGGCTCCAGCTCCAGGGCGGCCACCGCTGACCGCACGGCCTCTGGGCTGCGCGCACCGGGAATCGCGACCACGACCGGCGACCGGGAGAGCACCCAGGCCAGGGACTCCTGCGCCTCGGCACGGCGTACCCGCCGTGGTCCTCCCAACGGCGAGTGCGCGAGCACGGTAATCCCCTGCTCCTCGCAGCGCCGGACGACCCCGCCGCGGACGGCCGCGTCGTCGAACGGGCTGAGGGCGACCTCGACCGCGGAGACCGGGACGACCGACAAGGCGGCGTCGAGCTGGTCGCGGTTGACGTTCGATACACCTACTCGCGGGACCAGCCCCTCCTCCAGCAGCCGGGCGAGCGCCCGCACCGACATCAGCCACGGCACCCTCGGGTCGGGCGCGTGCAGCAGATAGAGGTCAATGCCTATGCCGTCTAGCGCGGTGAGGCTTGCCTCGCAGTGCTGACGGATCGCGAAAGCGCGTCCGTCAGGAACCCACGCCGTACCCACCCGGATCATGCCGCCCTTGGTGACGACCCGCGCCCGCGTGCCCCTCAGCGCCTGCGCGACGAGCCGCTCGTTGTCGCCGGGTCGCTCCCCGTACGCATGCGCGGTGTCGAAGACGGTGATGCCGGCAGCTAGGGCGGCCGCGACAGTCGGCCGAAGCAGCGCAGGCTCGACACGCATGCAGCCCAAGCCGATCCGCAGCTCCTCCCCGCTCAGCCAGCCCGCCACGCCCTGATGGTAGGCGAACCGCATCATGGACTGCTCGCTCGAGCCCGAGGCAGATATTGCGAAGCAGACTCTCATGCTGATCCCGCTCATCGACGTAGGGCCCGCGGTCCGGTCCGCGCCAAGGAAGGCTGGCGAGTTCGGTTATTCGCCCCCAGCTGCTCCTCCGCGACCGGTCCCCCAGCCGTCCGTACTGGTCAGTGCAGCACCGGCCAGCACGGCCGCACTACCAAGCTATGGCGAGCACAGCGCGCTCCCAGACCGATGGCAGCCAGCGTGTGGACTCGGGCGTTTTGCACCCCGCATAGGCCGGTGCGTTGGCGTTTCTCGACGGTCATGCCGCCCAGATGCAGCCGACTCGTCGGCTGACAGGGCGGCGGCCAGGAACCACTCGGCCGCCTGGTCTATGTGGCCGGCCAGGCCGCCGAGGGCCGCGTCGCAAAGCGCAGAGCCTACGGCCAGACCGCGGGCGCCGCGGCGGCCGACAGCAGGTCGTGCCCGTAATGCTGAAGGTCAGCATTCATCGCGGCGGCCCGGACCGGATCCCCGCTGGCCGCGGCTAGCCGGTCAGCGCGGGACTGCCGGTGAATGGATCCCGACGATGCACGCGGAGGTCGTGACAGACCTGATGCCGCGATGGCGCGGCTATGCCCCGGCCAGCGGCCTCACCTCGGGCGCCTACGACTTGAAGCGCCAGGCACCCGGCTCCCTGACGGCCGTGGGCATCTCGGAGCAAGATCATCCTCTCGTGCCTCACGGACGTGAAGAGCAGGCTGCGCTCCGCTCCACCGGACAGCGCCCCATCCTTGACCAGCGCCTGCGGACTTCCGGCTCGTGCCTTTCAGGACAACTGAAGCGCGGGGTGAGGCGTCTACAGGGAGAAAGGCCGCGATATCGCAAGCTCGGATGGCTCGGCGGCTGCGCGCGGCTCGGTCGCAATCAATGACCACACCATTAACCCCGACGTTGAGCGGTTCGGGTACAAGCGCGCCGCGATGACCACGATCGAGATCGAGTCATCGCACCTGGTCATGCTGTCGCACCCCAAAGAGGTCGCCGACCTCATCCGTACCGCCATCGCCGGCAGCTAGGCCCGAAGGATTCCCGTGAACCCGATGAAGAAGCTGCACCTAACCAGACCACGCGTCCACACGGCGCGTGGGCCGACGCGTCTAGCTGGGATGCCGTGATCACCCGCCTGCAGGCCGACGGCTACACCGTCTACGCTCCGCCGAACCCGCTGCAGAGCCTGTCCTACGACTCGGCGACCATCTCGGACTTCCTGTCCACCATAAAGAGGCCCATCGTGCCGGACAAGTTGTGAGAACTCACGCGGACGCCCTGGTCAGCGCGTCAGTTCGGGCAAGAAGAACGAGAACCTACAGAAAATTTGTAGGTTCTCATCATAAATAGCGCTTTCTCATAAGAAATGACGCCTATCTGGCGCTCGTGCCATTTCGGTAAGAATCCGCTGGCGTGGTGCCGTGCTCGCGTGCGTCGCCTACTACCGCCCTGGCCGCCTCGAACTCGTCCCCCTGCTGGAAGCTGCCGAGAATCTCCTCGCACAGACCGGCCAGCACGTCCGGCTCCGTCGGGTCCAGCGCCGCCGGGTCAGCTCAGCGAGGCGGGCAGCCCGAACGGCCTGAAATAGTCGGGGCCGAGGAATGAGGTGATCTCGGCGATCCGGGTGGCGCGCAGGGTCAACACCGTGATCGACCACGCGTCATGCGGGCTTGAGGCGCCGGCCCCGAGGTAGAACGCGATGGCCGGCTGGCCGTTCGCGCTGGTCAGCTGGTGCCGCCAGCTCGGGCAGCGGGTCATGGGCACCTGCACGGCGAAATCGGTGACGGCCGCGATGCCGTGGTACCAGCGCGGCAGCGGGGGCATCGACCAGGTGACGTCCTCGGTGAGCAGCGCGACCAGGGCCTCGGCGTCGCCGCGGTCCAGCGCGGTCGCGAACCCGGTCACCAGCGACCGCAGTCTCGTGTCGTCGATCGTGCGCAGTGTCTGCTGCTGGGTGCGGGCGGGGACCTTCTGCGCGACGATCCGGCGGGCGCGCGCCAGCGCGGAGTTCACCGAGGTGGTCGAGGTGTCCATCATGGTAGCGATTTCGGCGGCCGAGAACCCGAGGACGTCGAACAGCAGCAGCGCCGCCCGCTGGTTGCCCGGCAGGTGCTGACACGCGGCAACAAACGCCAGCTCGACCGCCTCGCGCTGCTCGTAGCGCGTCTCCGGCCCCGCCGGGGCGTCCGGGAGGGCGGCATCGGGGTAGGGACCCAGCCAGGCCACGTCGGTGCGCGGGAGCTGGTCGAGCACGGCACGTTCGCTGGACGGGCCCAGGTCCACCGGCAGCGCTCGCTTGCCGCGGGCGTCGGCCAGGTCCAGGCAGGTACGGGTGGCCACCGTGTACAGCCATGTGCGCAGTGAGCTGCGGCCCTCGAACCGGGCCAGCCCCCGCCAGGCCCGCAGCAGCGCCTCCTGCACGGCGTCGTCGGCGTCGTGGACCGAGCCGAGTATCCGGTAGCAGTGGGCGTGCAACTCCCGGCGCAGCGGCGTCACCAGGCGGGTGAACGCGGCATTGTCCCCGCCCCGAGCGCGGGCCAGGTCAGCCTCCTCGGCGCTGTCCGTGCCCCGCTGCGCGCCTGCCTCGGCGGCGGTGGCCGCGAACGGTCCGGTAGAAACTTCCCCCATGAGCGACAATTCTGCCCCACGGCTGCAGTCTCACCCGTGAACGACCACGACCAACCGCGCGTCAATCCGCCCAGGAGGCTGCTCATGAGCCCGACCGACCACCCGCACCGGCCCGCCTGGTTCGACATCTCCACTCCCGACGCCCCGCGAGCACGACGCTTCTACCAGGACCTGCTCGGCTGCCCGATCAATGTCCTCGACGAGACCTACGCGCTGGCCGGCGACGACGGCGGCCAGCCGACGGGCGGGATCGGCCAGGCCGGCCCGGACAGTCCGTATGTCGGGTTTGTTGTCTACTTCCCGGTCGATGACGTGGACAGCGCCCTCGCACGCGCCGAGCAACTCGGGGGCACCCGTGTCCTGGCCCCTGTCGACACACCTGTCAGCCGCATCGCCGTGTTCACCGACCCCGACGGCAACCGCGTCGGACTGGTTAGCCGCTAACCGGACCACCCGACCACCACACAGGAGCGTCGCTAGAATGACCTCGCCAGAACCGGCCAACGACCGTCAACCCTCGACCGGCACTTGGTCGCTGATCCACGCCGAACGGGCCGCCCTGGCCGCCGACCTCGCGGAGTTGACTGACCAGCAATGGGGCACGCGGTCGTTGTGCGACCGGTTCACCGTCCGCGAGGTGCTGGCACACCTCACCGCGGGGGCCAGCCTCAACCCGGTGCGGTGGCTGGCGGGTGTGATCCGCTGCCGGTTCGACTTCGACCAGCAGGTCGCCATGCGGCTGGCTGAACAGATGGGCACCACCCCAGCCGACACGCTCGCGCGGTTCCGCCACGTGATCACCAGCACAACCAAACCGCCCCTACCGGCCGTAGCGATGCTCGGTGAAGCTATCGCGCACGGCGAGGACATCCGTCGGCCGCTAGGCATTCACCGTGACTACCCGATCACCACCCTGACCACAGTAGCTGACTACTACCAGGGTTCCGATCTCGTCGTCCTCGCCAAGGGACGCGTCCGCGGCCTCCGGCTCGCGGCCACCGACGGCCCCTTCACCAGTGGCTCCGGGCCACTCGTGTCCGGCACCACCCTGGCCCTGATCATGGCCATGACCGGCCGCACGCTCTACTGCGATGAACTCGGCGGCGAAGGAGTCTCCACCGTGCGTGACCGTGACCCGAGGAAGGACGCCGCCGAGCGGGCACACGAGAGGGAAACGACAGAAGATGAGAAGAAACCGGCGACAGATCAGTGAGACAAACTAGCCGCAGCCCAGGTCAGTGCCGTGCTTGGCGACATCTGCGGTGAGAACCTACAAAATTGTAGGTTCTCAAAAGACTTCTCCACTGTCTCAGCGAATTTTCTCGGCCGATGTCCGATTTCGCGCGGCTCGGACCGGCCGCGCCCTCCCGGTGGCGCCAGCGCCTGCCAAGGCAAGTAGCCCAGGTAGGCTGCGCCCGCGGCCTTGAAGCTGTTGTAGAGCCAGGGCACGTACCACGAAGACCCTCGCCAGCCCCGTGTTCGCCACCGTCATAGAGATCGCGAACCCGGCGGCCGTTCCCATCAGCGAGATCAGGCCCGTTACGCGACCATGGCTGATACTGCGCGAGACCAGATGCATAATGTCCGGTCCCAGCGTGAGCACCATGCCCAGTGCCGTCACCGTCATCCTGCGGCGGCAGCCTCCGAGAGGATCGCAGCCCCTTCCTCACGCAACTAGACCTGGGAAGGCTCGTGGTTTCCGGGGGACTGTAATTTTAACGGTGTAACTCCTGACAAACAGGGAGACACCAGTGACAGATGTGACGACCAGCCAGGCCCACGATGGAGGCGAGCTGCCGGCGGCTGATGAGCAGCTGCTGCGGGAGCTGACCGAGCGGGCGC
>DATCEO010000135.1:0-5666 GCA_036510065.1 Streptosporangiaceae bacterium
GCGGCGCTCGGCTACCGGGTCGCGCAGCACGTCGCCGGCCGCGGCGTAGCGACCGCGGCCGTGCGGGAGCTGTGCCGGCTGGCGGCGGCGCGGCACGGGCTGCGCACACTGCGGGCGGCCACCGCCCGCGAGAATGCCGCGTCGCAGAAGGTGCTGACCAAGGCCGGGTTCGTCCCGGTTGGGCCGGCCGACCCGGCCGACCTCGGCGGCAAGCCAGGTACCTGGTATCAGCGCGACCTAGCCGCCGACTGACCCTGATCAGCCGCTGGCGACGTGCAGCAGCAGCGCGCCGCGGCCCCTTGCCGTACCCGTTATCCCGAGCGCTTCAGCGCCGCTACACGGCCAGCCCTGATACTCCAGCTGTGATCGTGATCTCGGGGCAGCCGCACCGGGGCGAGGCGGCGAAGGCCCGGTGGTCCTGCTTATCAGCGATAACTACAGGTCGCGCACTCCCAGCCGCGCAAATGTTGTACAAGTTTTAGTACACTAGTTATGTGGCTGATCCTGCTGTGATCCAGGTGCATCCGCTGTCGGAGGTCAGGCAGCGGCTTTCTGGCATACTTGCGCGCTTTCGCCGTGAGGGCCCGGCGGCGGCGCCGGTCGCCTTCGGTTCGCACCGCAAGCCCGAGGCTGTCCTCCTGCCGTATGAGGTGTACGAGCGGTACGAGGCGATCGCCCGGCAGCGCGCACGCCTGGACTCCGCGCTCTCCGCTGCCCAGTCCGTCCAGGTCGAGCTGCCGGGGCCGTTCTCCCCGGATCATGACCGGGAGGTCTCGGCCTATGTGGACGGGGAAATCAGCGCTGCGGAACTGTATCGCAGGACCGTTGCCCGGTACCGGCAGCCGTAGGTGGCGGAGGATCCGTACACCGACCCGGTTACGGGAGTCCTGCTCAACAAGCTCGGGCTGGGCACGGCTGCGGAGCTGGAGGCCGCTGAACGGGAGATCACCCACGCGGCGCTGATCTTGCTCGGGGAGTCGCCTGCCCCAGCACATCGAGGCGTCGGCGGCGGCGATCTTCCGCGCGCTGGGCAGCGAGAATTGCCTTCGTGACCTGGACAGGGAAGCGTTCGTCGCACGGCTGGCCTACTACCTGGGCGAGGTCAACGCGGTCCATCCGTTCCGCGAGGGCAACGGGCGGATCCAGCGGGCCTTCTTCGAGCAGCTCGCCCGCGACGCGGGCTACACACTCGCCTGGCAGCATCTCGACGCCGCCCGGAACATCGAGGCCTCCGCCGCGATCATGCGCGGCGACGCGGAGCCCATGCGGAAGATGCTCGACACGCTCGTCTCGGACGGAATCTAGCCAGCACTACGGTGCCGCGAACGCACCGATGGACATGCGAGCATCGGCACAATCCCACTAGCAAGTCATAACCACACACTTACGGCAAGGGCTTGTCTGCGCGGGACAGCCGAGTATGCGCCTGCCAAGTACTGCGATCGAAGATGCGGCTCCTGCGCGCAGATCGCCCGGGTGTGTGCGGGAACCGGGCCGGGGTACCGTGGCGTTACGCCGGCTTGGGTGCCGGGGCCCGGCGGGCTCCCCGGCGTCAGGGCCGCCCGGCCCTCCGGCGGGAGGGCCGGGTGACACGCAGGGTGAAGGTCGGCCGCGGCCGCTCGTCCTCGATCTCGCCGGCCTGTTGCGCCGGGTCAGCGGGGGACGGTGCGGTCCCGCTCGTCGCGAAGGCTGCGCCGGGCGCGCTGAGCGGCGGGTGTTGTCATCCGTTCTCAAACGGGCGCACCTCGACCGCGTGGTACCGGGCGGCCGGGTGCGCTGCCGCGAGCTGGATGGCCTGCTGGCGGTCAGCGCAGCTGACGACGTCGATGCCGGCGCTTCCAGGGGCCTATGCGACGCCCGGCGGGGTGCTCTTAACGGCCGCGTGCCGGCCCCAGAAGTCAGTAACGAGGGCAGCGAGTTCGGTGGGACATTCGAGCGAGGGGAGGGCGCGTGATCCCCTGAGGACCGCTGAGCGGGCATCCTTCATCGCGGCCGTGGCCTCGGCGCACTCAGAGGGACTCCACTCCCCCCGGTCGTCGGTGGCAATCATCAGGGTGGGGCACCTGACGCGTGCGGCGGCCCAGGCCAGGTCCGTCCGGTTGAGGACGCCAGAATGGACGGTTCGCGCGATGGCCGCCCGGCTGCCCCGGGACATGGGGGCAACGAGCGCGTCGACGGCCTCGGGGTCAGTGTGCCGCGTGAGATCGGTGAGCATCGCGTCGAGCAGCCCTTGGCGCACCGGCCCGTGCATCCCGATGGCGCGGTAGACGGGGAGCAGCATTCTCACCTGCCGCCGCAACGACGGACTCGCTGCCCGGATGGGCGTGCTGACCGTGATCAGGCTGCGCACCAGCTCCGGCCGGGTTGCGGCCAGATGCAACCCCACGTGGCCACCCCACGCGCTGCCCAGCCAGTCGACGGGACCCGCGGCCAGCTCGCTCTGGACCTGCGCGACGGCTGCGGCGGCTGCCTGCGCGCACTGGTCGATGAACTTGTCTACTACGCGCTCGAGGTCCGCGCTGTCCCCGAAGGACCACCCGTAGATCAGCACCAGGGTGCGTTTCTGGCTGAGGTCGCCCGTCACGCGCTCCCAGCTCCGCGAGTCGGTGAACATGCTGTGCCACAGGACGGCGACGGGGGGCGGCCCGGGGATGACCCGGGCGGCGAGCGGGCCGAATTCCGTGTCGATACGCATAATTTAACTGTACCGACAGTACAGCGAAATAACTAGAGTGGATGGCATGCCCCGTCGCTACGAGTCGTCCGTCCGCGCCGATCGAGCCGGCGAGAACCGCGGACGGCTCGTGTCCGCGGCCCACGGGCTCTTCCTGCGGCAAGGCTGGACCATGACGACGATGACTCAGGTCGCGGCCGCGGCCGGTCTGGCTCGCCCCACCGTCTACCTCCACTTCGGCACCAAGGTCGATCTGCTGATCGCCTGCATCGACACCTCACTGTCCGCCATCCCCGTCCGGGACCGAGCCGATTACCTGGCGATGGGCCAGGGCACGCTCGCTCAGCGGGCGGCGACCGCGGCACGCTGGCTGCGAAACGCCCACGAACGGTCCGCTGCCATCCAGCGGGTGCTGGACGACGCTGCGGTCAGCACCCCCGAGGCGGCCCAGGCCCAGACCCGGATGGAGCAGCGTCGGCATGACGAGTTCGCCGGCGCATGCCGTCTCGTACTCGGGGGTCGCCTCCCGCACAGCGCTCTCGTGGATGAAGTCTGGGCCCTCGGCTCGCGCGCGATGTGGTTCAAGCTCGCCGAGCGCGGATGGTCACCAGACGATTGGGAGGCATGGTTCGTTCGCGTAGTGCTCGACGCCGCCCGCACACACACCGCCAAGGGCTGACATGCTGCCGACAGCCGCGAACCGCCGTTGCCCGCTCTCGCCCGCAGCACTCACGGACCATCGCCGGAGCGCACTCGTCCGCTCATAAGCCACAGGCCACCCCGCATGGGTCCGGGAACGTCCGCTCTAGCCGCTGAGCGCGCTGGCCCATAGGGGATCGACGGGTGTCCTGTCACAGCTAATCGCCGTCATGGGCAGGGCTGCCCACCTCGCCTGATCAGGCCGACGCAATCGACCCGGTGCCCCGGCAGCCAGCTGCGGACGACAGCTGAGAATGCTGGCGTAGTCCACCGTGCAAGTCATAACCACACACGTGAAGTCGGGCTTTCCTGTCGCCCTGATCCGGCTCCGCCCCCTCGGCAGCGCTGGCAGGCGCCCGCTCACGCCGATGAGCGGGCGAGGTTCTGGCCGCCGCCTCGCGGCAGGGACGCCCGCCGGCTCCGTCAGGAAGTCTCCGGAAGTTGCATGGGGACCTGGAAGCGCCGGACCTCCTGCGGCCAGCCGCAGGCCACCGCGATCTTCCCGGCCCACAGCCGCGCCGCCTCCTCATCGGCCACATCCACGACGGCGAAGCCGCCGAGGTGCTCCTTGGACTCGAGGAACGGGCCGTCGGTGAACAGCGGCGTGCCGCTCGACGCATCGACACTGAACGGGGCAGTATCGTCCAGGCCGCCGGTGAAGATGAGGATCCCCGCCGCCTTCATCTCTGCCACCAGCGGCCGGAGAGCCCTGGACTTCTCGCGCAGCTCCTCGACCGTGTGGTCGGGCACCCACTCGTCATTGAAGGCGATGAGGTACTCGGTCATGTCTCCTCCTTTGCCGGGGTAGCCCCCTGCGGGCACCCGCTGCCTTCTCTACGAACGGCGGCGGTCCGATCCGACACTGCGCCAGGATCTTCCGGCGACCGCGCCGGTGCCCGATGGCCGAAGCAGATCCCGCCGCCGCTGTCGCACTTGAAGACGGTCTCACCGGCGCGTACGTCATGCCTGCAAGCCTTTCACGCCACCGCACGCTCATCCCGCGATCCGGGCACTCGCGGGGGCGTCTCCAGGGCCGACGGGAAACGTCTCGCCACGAGTTCTGGCCTCGGCCCGACGGCTATGACCCACAGGGATCCAAGCTGGCCATGCCGCTTAAATCCCGCCTGCAAGACATAACCACACAGGTTTTCGCCGCCGCCTGGTAGTCATGGTCGCTACGGGCGCGCGGGTTGCCGGCCCGGCCGGGCGGCTGGGCCGGCCACCCGGCCGTTATCTTCCGCGCGCGCCGTCGGCGAGTTCTCGGAGGATGTCGATGTGGCCGTTGTGCCGGGCAGTCTCCTCGGTCAGGTGCAGCAGGACCCAGCGCAGCGTGACCGGCTCGGCCCGCCAGGCCAGGTCGCCTTGGGATGGAGTGTCCAGGTCGAGAGAACCCACCAGGTCACTGTGCCGGGCGCAGACCGCCCGGTAATCCGCCAGTAACTGAGTAAGCGGCACTTCGACTGCAATCCGGAACTCGCGATCGGGATCCTCGTCGGTCCACGGCGCGTCGATCGCGCGACCGAGCATCTTGGCCTCGATCCACGAACTCTCGACCCAGCGAAGGTGGCTCACCAGCCCGGAAACCGTCATCAGCGGCGAGCCAGGCAATGGCGCCCGGCGGGCGTCCGCATCCGACAGGCCGGCGCACTTGGCATGCACGGTGTCACGGGCGTAGTCCAAAAACGTGGTCAGGATTGTGCGCTCGTCCCAGCGGGGCGGGACGTCGTCCGTCCGGCCGGCCGAGATCGACTGTGAAGCTGATTCTGAGGTCATGTCATTCCTCTGCTGAGCAGAGGCGCGACCGGAACTGCTATCGGCCAGTCTCCGGAGGCGCCTGATGATGAGCGGACATCGCGCCTCCTTTCCGATTTGCTGCGCCACGCCGTGCGGCGGCCAGGACAGCCTAATCTGACGGACCGGGCTAAGCAACGGAGTTCTGCCCAGCCGACTCCAGGGAAGAGCGTCATCGCAGTGCCCGGCGCACCGGACTCCTGGCACCGGTGGCTATCTCGTTCGCTGCAGCGTTGAGCTGACCGTTGGCCGTCATCCGTGTCGTAGTGACATCACACTCCGCCGAGGTTGCAGGAGCAGGTGGGCCCGCCTTGGTGCCAGGGGCGGGTGTGGTCGAGGTCGGCGCGCCAGGCGGGCTGGGCGCAGCAGGGCTGGCGGCAGGTCTGGTCGCGGGCGGTGACGTGCTCGCGGGTGCGGGTGGCGGGCCGGTAGGCGGTGGTGGCAGCGGTGTGGGCGCAGCCGCCGGCGTCGGCGTCGGCAGCGGCGGTGTCTGCGGCGCGGG
>DATCEO010000136.1:0-13763 GCA_036510065.1 Streptosporangiaceae bacterium
GCTGTCGGACTGGGACCTGCCGGGCATCGCGGCCGCGTACCGGCGGGTGGCGTCGTGGGCGGCCGCCGGGGAGCTGGCGGCCGTGGCCGCGATCGCTTCACGGACCGCAGTGCGTGATCCCCGCGCCGATGTAGATGACCAAGGGCGTCCGGACCGGGTCACGGCCGGGGCGGCGTGCGAGGTGTCGCTGGCCCTGACGATGTCGCAGGCGGGGGCGTCGTGGTGGACGCGGCTGGGCGTAGAGCTGGGCTGGCGGCTCCGGGACACCGGCGCGGCACTGGCCGCCGGGACCATCGACCTGGCCCGGGCCCGGCTGATCGCCGAGGCCGCCGGCCCGCTCACCGACGAGGACGCCCAGGCAGTCGAGGCCCTCGTCCTTCCGGGCGCCGGAGGCCAGACGACCGGGCAGCTGCGGGCGGCGTTACGCCGCGCCGTCTTGCGGGTGGACCCGGAGGGCGCGGAGGAGCGGCGGCAGAACGCCGAGCGGCAGGCCACCGTCAGCCTGTACCCCGACGAGGTCGGCACGGCGGCGCTGGTCGCCTCCCACCTGCCCGGCGTCCAGGCCGCGGCGATGATGGCCCGGCTGACCGCGATCGCCGCCGGGATGAAGGCCTCAGGCGCGGGCGGCGGGATCGGGCTGCTGCGCGCGGTGGCCCTGGCCGGCCTGGTCCTGGGCACCCTCCCGCTCACCCCTGCCCCGCCCGGCAGCCCCCCGACTCTCCCGGCCCCGGCCCCGGCGATGACCCCGGCGCTGGCGGCCCAGGTCCCGGCTCCGGCCCCGGCGCGAATGGCGGGCCTGGCGGCGGCCGGGGAGCTCGCCGCCGGCCACCGGATCTAGCTGGTGACGGCCCGCGGCGTGGCCGCAGGCCGGGCGGCGGATCGCGCCCTGCCCCGAAGGCCGGCCCGGACAGGCCGCCCCCCGACCCGCGTCCCCGGCCCGCGGACTGGCCCACCGACCCCGCCCCGCCCGGAGCAGGGCCGCCCGGCCCCTCCCGGCCCAGCCCGCCCGGCTCTGGCCCTGACCGGGCCGGCTCTGGCCCGTCGTCAGGCTCCGGCCTGTCAGGCTCCGGTTCGCCCGGCTCCGGCCCGCCGGATTCTGGCCCGCCAGCCTCAGGGCCGCCGGATTCTGGGCCGGCCGATACCGGACCGCCCGATGGCGGACCGCCGGGCGGAGACCCGGCCGGGGAGACCGATGAGGCGCCGCCGCTGACCGACGCGGACGTTCCCGACCACGACGACGGTGGTGCCTGCGCGCGTGTTCCCGGTCCTGGCGATGGCTGGGACGAGCCTGACGACGATTATGAAGGGGGCGTGCTCCCGGCGTGGCCGCCGCTGCCCGGCACCCTGGCCGAGATCCCGCCGTTCCTCGGCGGACCCCGCGCCGCCACCCCGGCCCCACCTGGCCCTGCCCTCCCTCCCCCGCCCTGGGCGACCCGGACGGCGGAACCACCCGCCGGCCGGGCGGGCTGCTGGACCTGACCATCTCCTGGGCCGCGCTCACCGGCAGCCTGTCCGCGCCTGCCGCCCTCGGTCGCCTCGGCCCGGTCAGCACCGCCCAGGCCCTCCCCCTCGCCGTCCTGGCCGTCGCCGACCCGGCCGCGCAGTGGCGGGTCATCCTCACCGGCCCGGCCGGCCAGGCCATCGCCGTGGAGCGGGTCCGCCGCGGGCGCCTCGGCGACAACCCCGGCCGCCCGCCCGGCGTCACCGGCCGGGTCACCGTCACCATTCCCGCCGCCACCCTGACCACTGCCGGCGCCACCAGCGGGACTAGCTGGACCGGGACCGGCCGGGGCATTCGGCCGCCGTGCTGCGCGCCGCCCGCCGCGCCGCCGCCCGCGCCGCCGAAGCCGCCGCCGCCGACGCGGCCGCCTACCGGCCCGCCACCCGGATCCGCGAGCACGTCCAGGCCCGCGACTAGACCTGCCGCTAGCCCTGCTGCGGCCAGCCGGCCTGGCGCGCCGACCTGGACTACACCAGACCCTGGCACAAAGGCGGCCCCACCTGCTCCTGCAACCTCGGCGGCGGCTGCCGGACCCATCATCAGATCAAGCAGCTCCCCGGCTGGACCGTTACCCAGCACCGCCCCGGCACCTTCACCTGGACCACCCCCGCCGGACGCAGCTACACCACCACCCCCGACCCCTACCCCAGCTAACGCCGCGGCCGACCAGCCACTCGGCCGGTCGGCCGCCAAGTCAGTCTGGCCGTGCGCCAGGCACCGCCGGAGCGGAACGCCCTTCTCGGGAGCCTGATGACAAGCTGCAGCGAGTCGTTCAGAAAACGGCCGCCGAGCTGACCAGGGAAATGGTCCCTCAGCTGGCCAGGGAGGCGGTCAGCGTAATCTCGGGGACGTCGGCCAGCGCCTTGCTGACGGGGCAGCCGACCTTGGCCGCCTCGGCGGCCTCCTCGAACGTGGCCGCATCAACCCCTGGTACTCGCGCGACCGTTGCCAGCGCGATGTTGGTGATGGTGGGCGCTCCATCCACCATCCGCAGGGTGACCGAGGCGTCGGTGCGCACCGAGTCGGGCGGGTGACCGCCCTGGGCCAGGATGTTGGACAGGGCCATCGAGAAGCAGGACGCGTGCGCGGCGGCGATCAGCTGCTCCGGGTTGGCGCCGGGGCCGTCCTCGAACCGGGACTTGAATGAGTACTCGCCGCTGATGGTGTCGCCGGCGGTGAACGTGCCCGTCCCTGTTGGCAGGTCGCCCTTCCACTCCGCGCTTCCCTTTGCCGGCATCGCTACCTCCTGGCTTGGTAATGGTCTGCTACAGGCCAACGGTGCTCACCAGCGGACGGTTCGCACCGGACGGGGGCACTCTACCGGGCCGCCCTGGCGAGGCCCGCGCCGGTCAGCCGGGGCCACGGTCGGCCAGCGCCGCGCACAGCCGGGCCACCGCCGTCGTAAACGCGTGGGCGGGCGGCGCAGCGAACCCCACGACCAGGGCCGGCGCGTGCCGGGTGCCGGCGGTGGCGAACTCGTTCAGCCCGCTCAGCGCCAGGCCGCGCTGCGCCGCCCGGCCCACGACGGCGTCTTCGGTGCTCCCCGCCGGCAGCTCGACCAGGGCCTGCAGGCCGGCCGCCACGCCGATCATCCGCGTTCCGGGCGCCCGGGCGCGCAGCTGCGTGGCTAGCTGCTCACGCCGCCTGCGATAGGCCATCCGGCAGCGTCGCACGTGCCGGTCGTAGGCCCCGGACCTGATCAGCTCGGCGAAGGTGAGCTGGTCCAGGCTGCTGGTCTGCCGGTCGGCCAGTACCTTGGCCGCCGCCACCGCCTCGACGAGCCGGGCCGGGAGGACGAGCCACGCCAGCCGCAGACCAGGGGCCAGCGTCTTGCTCGCGGTTCCCGCGTAGACGACGCTCTCGGGTTCGAGCGCCTGCATAGCCCCAACTGCCTGACGGTCGTAACGGAATTCTCCGTCGTAGTCGTCCTCGATAATGGTCGCTCCTGTGGTGGCGGCCCAGGCCACCGCCTGGGTCCGCCGCGCCGCGGCGAGCGGCACGCCCAGCGGGAACTGGTGCGCCGGAGTCAGCAGCGCAGCGCCCGCGTCGGCCAGCTTGGCGATCACGGCGCCGCTCGCGTCCACCGGCAGCGGCCGGACTGCCAGCCCCCGGGCCGCCACGACTTGCCGGTGATGGCGGTGGCCGTAGGCCTCCGTCGCCAGAGTCGTCGCGCCCTGGCGGGCCAGGACCCCGGCCAGCAGGCCAAGGGCTTGGGTGAATCCCGAGCAGAGCACGATCCGGTCTGCTGTCGCGCGCACGCCGCGGACCCGCGCCAGGTAATCGGCCAGGGCCTCGCGCAGCTCGGGGCGGCCGCGCGGGTCGGTATAGCCCAGTGCCTCGGCTGGCGCCACGGACAGGGCCCGCCGGGCGGCCGCCAGCCAGGCGCTGCGAGGAAACGACGACAGGTCCGGCGAGCCCGCGAGCAGGCTGTAGCCGGGTCCTCCGGCGGCCGGGTGGCCCGCTGGCTCGGACGGCGGCTCGGCTACCACGCGCTCGGCCACTCTGGTGCCCGATCCGTGCTCGGCGACGAGCCAGCCCTCGGCGGCCAGCTGGCCGTAGGCGTCGGCGACGGTGTTGCGCGCGATGCCGAGGTCAGCGGCCAGTGACCGGGAGGAGGGCAGCCGGGTGCCGGGGCCCAGCCGGCTGGCCTGGATGGCGCCGCGGAGTGCGTCCTCGAGGCCGCGGCGGATCCGGGTCCCCGAGACATCAAGCTCCAGGTGGAGGTCAGTGCCCGAAGTGGCCCATGTTTCTGCCATAGATGTGGACCTTATCAGCGGGCCTCTTGACTCCTAGAGTCACTGGTATGACAACTACGCAGACCACCAGCGCGCAGGCCGCCGGCACCCAGACCACCGGCACGCAGGCCACCGTCCAGGTCCCGGTGCGCCTCGACTTCGACTCCCGCGCGTCCGCCTTCTCCCGGGCCATGAGCCATCTCGACGCCGCCGCCACCAAGGAACTCGACCGGGTTGGCTTCGACTCGCGGCTGCGCGAGCTCGTGCGCATCCGGGCCTCTCAGCTCAATGGCTGCGCCTACTGCATCGACATGCACACCAAGGATGCCCGCGCGATCGGCGAGACCGAGCAGCGCCTCTACGCGCTGGCCGCCTGGGCCGAGACGCCGTTCTTCACCCCCCGCGAGCGCGCGGCGCTCGCGTTCACCGAATCGGTGACGCTGATGGCGGCCGAGCATGTGCCCGAGCGGGCCTACGAGGCCGTGGCCGCGGAGTTCACCGCCGACGAGGTAGCCGCACTGGTGAGCCTCATCGTGACCATCAATGCCTGGAACGCGATCGGCGTCAGCACCCGCACCTGGGTTCCGGGCTCCTACCAGCTCTGACCGCAGCGCCGAGAACGCCCGGCGGTGCCCCGGCAGCTCCCGGGGCGCCGCCCGGGCGCCCGGCCGCCTAGCTCTGCGCGGGGGCCAGCCGTTGGGGGAAACCGCCGGTGGCCACGGGGCCCCAGCGGCGAGGCGTGATCCGGATCAGCGACTTGCCCTGCCGCCGCATGGCGTCGCGGTACTCGTCCCAGTCCGGGTGCTCGCCGGAGATGCTGCGGTAGTACTCCACCAGCGGCTCCAGGGACTCGGGCATGTCCAGGACCTCGGCCTCGCCGTCGACCTGGACCCACGGGCCGCCGAAGTCGTCGGACAGCACCACGACGGTGGCCGTCCGGGCGCGGCGCGCGTTGGCCGTCTTCGCCCGCTCCGGGTAGGTCGAGACGACGACGCGGCCGTCCTCATCGACGCCGCACGTGACCGGGGACGCCTGCGGCGAGCCGTCGGCGCGCGGGGTGAGCAGCAGAGCGTGATGCCGCGGGCGGATGAAATCCAGCAGACCGGCGAGATCGACGCGGATGTTGGCAGCGATCTGCGGTGACATGGGCGCGAGTCTACGCGCGCCAGCCACCTCCTCCCGGGCCGTGCCCGCCGTCGTCCTCCGGGCTGCGTCACTGGCTACTGGCCGCGGCCTGCGATAGTAGAACCGCTCCTGGAGTGAAGGCCGATGCCAGCTGCGCGACAATAGGGACGAACCGTCAGCGGCCCGACTGCGGGTGGCGCGGTGAACAGGCCGAACTATCAGCGGAGCCCGATGCGAGTGTTCATGTCCCGGCCGCTGGCTGGCCGCGTCTACACCACTAGGCGCCAGGTCCGGAGCACGGATGTGACTCCGGCTGGGCGCCTGCGGTTTGACGCGCTGGCCCGGTACCTGCAGCAGGTAGCCGAGGACGACCTGGCCGACGCCGGCTGGAACGAGCCTTACGACTGGCTGGTCCGCAAGATAGCCGTGACCGTCCGGGAGTTCCCGCGCTTCGGCAGCCAGATCTGGCTGCACACCTTCTGCTCGGCCACCGGCCCGCGGTGGGCGGAGCGCACCACGACCGTGTCCGGTCCGGACGGGGATCTCCTGCAGGCCAAGGCCGTCTGGGCCGCCGTGGGCCAGGCCGATGGCCGCCCGGCCTCGCTCGGACCAGAGTTTCATCGCCTCTACGACGGCGCCGCGCAGGGCCGCAGCGTGTCGGTGCGGCTCTCGCATCCGCGCCCGCCGGTATCGCCCGCGGGCGGGACCTGGCCCCTGCGGGCCAGCGACTTCGACACCGCAGGACACGTAAATAACGCCATCCCCTGGGCGGCCGTCGAGGACGTCCTGGCCGGCCTGGACTGGCTGCCAGATGAGGCCGAACTGGAGTATTACCGCCCGGTGCTGCCGGGCTGTGATCCCTACCTGGCGGCCAGTTACGAGAAGGACGAGGTCAGCCTCTGGCTGCTGGACGGCCCGCAGCGGCTGGCGTCCGCGCGGCTGGCCAAGGGAGCCCGGAGCCGGGACCGCCGGGCCGTGCGGGCCGTTCCGCGGCTGGCCGGCAGCTAGCGCTGACGGGCGGTGATCACGCCGGGATTAGCCGGGCGAACCGGGGTAGAAGGGACTCCGATCGCCGTCGGGTGCGGGGGCTGAGCCGACGCAGCTGAGAATGGAGTGGCGACCGCTTTGCCGAGCCACGGAGTACCAGTGACCGAAGCATCCGCTGAACTGTCCGCGCACGAGCCGCACCGCCACGACGGGCACGCCCGGCACGCCGCCGAGGGCGGCCCGCGCGGGAACAAGTGGTGGACCCTGATCGCCGTCTGCTTCGGCACGTTCATGCTGCTGCTGGACATCACGATCGTCAACGTCGCGCTGCCGGACATCCAGCACGCGCTGACCTCTAGCTTCTCCGACCTGCAGTGGGTCGTGGACGCCTACGCCCTGACCCTGGCCGCGTTCTTGCTCACCGCCGGAAGCCTCGCGGACATGTACGGCCGCCGCCTGCTGTACCTCATCGGCCTGGTTATATTCACCTGCGCCTCGGTGCTGTGCGGCTTCGCGGTCACGACCCTGATGCTCCAGCTGTCGCGGGCCCTGCAGGGAGTCGGCGGCGCGATCATGTTCGCCGTGTCGCTCGCCCTGCTGGCCGACGCCTTCCGCGGCCAGGACCGCGGTACCGCCTTCGGGATCTGGGGAGCGATCACGGGCCTGGCCGTGGCCATCGGCCCGCTGCTCGGCGGCCTGCTGACCTCGGGGCTGTCCTGGCGCTGGATCTTCTTCGTCAACGCGCCGATCGGGGTCGCGGCCGTGGTCATCACGCTGCTGAAGGTGGGCGAGTCGCGCGCGCCGCACGCCAGCCGGCCGGACTGGGCCGGCTTCGCCTTGTTCACCGTGGCGCTGGCCAGCCTGGTCTACGGGCTGATCGAGTCGAACCAGAAATCCTTTACCGACGGTCTCGTGCTGGGCTGCTTCGCCGCGGCGGCCGTGCTGCTGGTCGCGTTCGTCCTCGTGGAGCGGCGGACCGCCCACCCGATGTTCGACCTCAGCCTGTTCAGGCTGCCCACCTTCAGCGGCGGCTCGGTAGCGGCGTTCGGGGTCAGCGCCTCGATCTTCGCGGTAATCCTCTACCTGGTCCTCTACCTCCAGGACATCCTCGGCTACACGGCGCTGCAGACGGGCGTCCGGCTGATGGTGCTGTCCGGCGGCATCCTGGCCACCTCGGCGATCGCCGGCCGGCTGAGCTCGCGGGTTCCGGTCCGGCTGCTCATCGGGCCCGGCCTGATCATCATCGGCGTGGGGCTGCTGCTGATGCGGGGCCTGGATGCCGGCTCGGCCTGGACGCACCTGATTCCGGGACTGATCGTGGCCGGGGCCGGCGTCGGCATGATGAACCCGCCGCTGGCGTCGACGGCCGTCGGCGTCGTGCCGCCGCAGCGGTCGGGCATGGCCTCGGGTATCAACTCCACCTTCCGCCAGGTCGGCATCGCGACGGGCATCGCCCTGCTGGGAACGCTGTTCTCCAACCAGGTCCGCACCGCGGTCATGCAGGGGGTGGCCGCGATCCCGGGCCTGTCTCACCAGGGCCCGCGGATCGCCTCGGCCGTTCAATCCGGGCAGATCGGCCGCGTGCTGACCAGTCTGCCGCCGCACGCCAGGCAGGCCGTGGGAGGGATTACCCGGACGGCCTTCACCACCGGGCTGAACCGTATCCTGCTGGTGGCCGCGATCATTGCCCTGGTCTCGGGCGTGGTGTCGCTGGCCGCCATCCGCAGCCGGGACTTCGCCCAGCAGCAGGCCGGGCCGGAGGAATCCGCCATTAGCGGCAAATAGCGGGGACACTAGCATCATGACATCGGCGAGTGCAGACGCAGTGGCGCAGTCCCGTGCCGCCGGCCGCCCCCTGGCCGTTGGCCTGGCCGGCGTGCATAAGCAGTTCGGATCCGTGCAGGCCGTCCAGGGGATCGACCTCGGCATCGACGCCGGGGAGATCGTGGCCCTCCTCGGGCCTAACGGCGCGGGCAAGACCACCACCATCGACATGATCCTGGGACTGTCCCGGCCGACCAGCGGCACGGTGTCGGTCTTCGGGATGCCGCCGCGCGAGGCCATCAGCCACGGGCTGGTCTCGGCCGTGATGCAGACCGGGGGACTGCTCAAGGACCTCACGGTGGCCGAGACCGTCCGGTACACCGCGAGCCTGTTCGCGAGCAGCGAGTCGCCCGCGGAGGTGCTGGAACGAGCCGGCATCAGCGGCATCGCCGACCGGATGGTGGGCAAGTGCTCCCGGCGGCGAGCAGCAGCGGCTGCGCTTCGCCATGGCCCTGCTGCCCGATCCCGAGCTGCTGGTGCTGGATGAGCCGACCACCGGCATGGACGTGGAGGGCCGCCGCAGCTTCTGGGCCTCGATCCGGCAGGACGCGGCCAAGGGCCGCACCGTCCTGTTCGCGACGCACTACCTGGAGGAGGCCGACGCCTACGCCGACCGCATCATCTTGCTGCGGCACGGGCAGGTAGTCGCGGACGGCACGGCTTCGCAGATCAAGGCCATGTCGGCCGGTCGCACGGTGCGCGCCACCCTGCCCGGCGCCGAGGAGGCGGCATTGCGCAAGATCCCGGGCGCCGACAGCGTCGAGCTGCGCGGCGACACCGTGCTGATCCACGCCAGCGACAGCGACGCGGTGGCCCGTTACCTGCTGACCAGCACGCCAGCGCGCGACCTGGAGATCACCACGCGCGGCATCGAGGACGCCTTCATCGCCCTGACCACCGACGCGGGCCAGCCAAACGCGGGCCAGGCTGCCGCTGGCCAGCCCACCACGGGCCGCACTAGCGAAGGAGCATTCTGATGAGCACGCCCGCGGTCGCCTCGCCCGACCTCAGCAGCCGGCGCGCGCCGGGCCTGGGCGGCTTCAACATGACCGCCCTCGGGCTGGAGATCCGGCGATTCACCCGTAACCGCCGCACCCTGGTTTTCGTGCTGATCATGCCCATCGTGCTGTTCCTGCTCTTCGGCGTGAACGCCTCGTTCGTCAACCAGCGAGTCGGCCACGGCAACGTCTCGGCGTTCATCATGATCAGCATCGCGCTGTACGGAGCGGCGCTGGCCACCACCAGCGGCGGGGCCATGGTGGCCATCGAGCGCGCCGCCGGCTGGAGCCGCCAGCTCCGGCTGACGCCGCTGGCCCCGGCGGCCTACATCGCGATCAAGCTGCTGGCGGCGATGATGCTCGGCCTGATCTCGGTGGTCGTGGTCTACGCGATCGGCCGGCCACCGGCAAGCCGCAGATGCCCGGTTACCTGTGGCTGGCCACCGGGGCCAGCGTCTGGGTCGGCTCACTGCTGTTCGCGGCCTTCGGGCTGTTCCTCGGCTACCTGCTGCCCACCGAGAACGTCATGCAGTTCCTGGGCATCATCATGGCGCTGCTAGCCTTCGCCGGCGGCCTCTTCCTGCCGCTGAGCCAGTTCCCCCAGGCCGTCGCGACCATCGCCAGGGGCACCCCGCTGTACGGGCTCAACCAGCTCGTACACGCGCCGCTGCTGGGCCAGGGAGTGCACCTGGCCTGGGTGGCCAACGTGGTGATCTGGCTGGTCATCTTCGCGGGCGGCGCGATCTGGCGGTTCCGCCGCGACACCGCGCGCGTGTAGCGGGGACGGGCTCCGGCGGTCCGTTATATCTCTGGGTCGTGACCGACCTTTCGATTACTACCCGTGACAGTGTCAGTCGTTTCCAGTAACGTTCTGCTCGGTCCCAGCGATGTCTTCTCGCCGTTTCCGGCCGTCGTTCGCAGCGCAGCCCCCGGGGGTCTGCGGGACCGTTTCCGGCAGCCTGATCTAGGGGGGATCATGCCCGAGCCTGTCCGCGGTGGTCAGCGCTACCTGCCCGGCCTGGACGGGCTGCGAGCGCTGGCCGTGCTCGCGGTCGTGGCCTACCACGTCGGCCTGAGCTGGGTCCCGGGCGGGTTACTCGGCGTCGGCATCTTCTTCACCCTCAGCGGTTACCTGATCACCGATCTGCTGCTCGGCCAGAAGGAGCAGGCAGGCCGGCTGCAGATGCTGGACTTCTGGCAGCGCCGGGCCCGGCGCCTGCTGCCGGCCCTGTTCGTCATGCTGGCCGTCGTCATCTGCTGGGTGGCGCTGGCCAGCCGGTCGCAGCTGCCGGCGCTGCGCGGGGCGGTGGCGGCGGCGGCCCTGTACGTGAGCAACTGGTGGCTGATCGGCCAGCACTCCTCCTACTTCGCCAATTTCGGCCCGCAGTCGCCGCTGGGACATCTGTGGTCGCTCGCCGTGGAGGAGCAGTTCTACCTGCTCTGGCCGTGGCTGGTGTACCTGGGCCTGCGCCTGACCAGGGCTAGGCGGCCGGGTTCGGGCGAGTATTACGGGCTGGCCGCCGCGGCCATGGCGGTGGCGGCGGGATCGGCCCTGGCCATGGGGATGCTCTACCACCCCGGTTACGACCCGACCCGGGTCTATGACGGCACGGACACCCGGGCCTTCGCGCTGCTGTTAGGGGCCGCGCTGGCCTTCGCCTGGCCGAGCCGCAACCTGCGCCGCGACGTCGGCGCGGCCGGGCGCTGGTGCCTGGACGGCGTGGGGCTGGTGGGCCTGCTGGTGATCGCGGCGCTGATCTGGCGCACGACCGAGTACTCGGCCTTCCTGTACCCCGGCGGGATGGTCGTGCTGTCGCTGGCCACCGTCCTGGTGATCGCGGCCGTCACCGTGCCCGGCGGCCGGATCGGCCAGCTGCTGGGCGTCGCGCCGCTGCGCTGGATCGGCGTCCGCTCCTACGGCATCTACCTCTGGCAGACGCCGGTGATCGTCCTCACGTCGCCCCAGCACCACCAGGGCCAGAACCTGCTGCGGGACGTCCTCCAGGTGGCGGCGATCCTGGTCATCGCCTCGCTCTCCTGGAAATTCGTCGAGGAGCCGATCCGCCACGGCGCGATCGGCCGCCTGCTCGCCCGCCGCCGCCGGCTCGGCTGGAACTGGGCGACGTTCTCGCCGGAGGGCCGCATCGTCCTGGTCACGGTCAGCGTCCTCTTCATCGTCGCGATCGCCGGGATGGTGGGACTCAACGCCGCCCAGGCCGAAGGCGAACAGATCCGCGTCAAGGAAGCGACGGCGGCCGGCACCAAAGGGCCGGTCCCGCTGACCGCAGCGCAGGCTGCCGACTCGCAGAAAACGTCGTGTAAGGCGGTCGTCCACATCGGCGACTCGACCTCCGAGGGGCTCGACTCGGCCGAATACCTGCCCAACCCGAAAGAGCGGATCCCCGACCGCTACGCCGAAGTGGGGGTCAAAGAAACCCACATGGAAGTCCAGGGGGCCCGCTCGATCGAAGAGCGCTTCGAAGAACAGCCGAACGCCCAGGAAGTCGCGGAGGCGTGGAAGGCCGAAGGCTACAAAGGCTGCTGGGTGCTGGCGCTGGGGACGAACGAGGCGGCCGACGTCGCCGCCGGCTCGAGCGTCGGCCTCTCGGAACGGATCGAAAAAATGATGAACATCATCGGCGACGAACCGGTGCTCTGGGTCAACGTCCGCACCCTGCCTGACGCGACGGAATTCTATTCCGAGGAAGGCATGAAGAAGTGGGACGAAGAACTCGAAACCGCCTGCTTGCGCTACCCCTCGATGCGCATCTACAACTGGGCCGCCGACGTCAAGAACGCCTGGTTCATCGAAGACGGGATCCACTTCACCTCGCCCGGCTACGCGGCGCGCGCCGAGCTGATCGCCCACGCCCTCGCGCACGCCTTCCCGGGCAAAGGCAAGTCGCCGGGCGGGGCCGAATGCGTCGTGACCTGAACATCGGGTAGTGACGTCTTTGTCCACGAAAGGAAGAAGACTCCATGCCTGATCCCAATCAGCGCGACGCGAAGCTCATTCAGTACATGGGTGAGGCCTACGGCAAAGAGCGCGAGCTCGAGACCGCACTTCAGGTCGACATCGCGATCACCACCAAAGGCCCGTACAAGAAACGACTTCAGCAGCACCTGAAAGAGACGAAAGCGCACGCCAAAGCGCTCGACCGTCAGATCAAGAAACTTGGCGGCGGCGGTCAGACCGTCGCGTCACTGGTCGGCAAAGTGACCGCGGTCGCGAAAGGACCGCTGCACCTGGTGCGCGGCGACGGTCAGCAGGAGAAGATGCTGAAGAACGCCAAGACGCAGTTCACCGCCGAGCAGGAGGAGATCTCCACCTACCTGGCGCTCGAGACCTTCGCCACCAAAGTCGGCGACACCGAGACGGCCAAGCTCGCCCGCGACATCCGTCGCGAGGAGGAGAGCATGGCCAAATTCCTCGAGGCCCAGGTCCGCCGGCTGGCCACCGCCACGGCGCTCGAGGAGGTCCCGGCCGCCCAGCGCCGCTCCGCCTCGAGATCGAAATCGAAATCGAAATCGAAAAAACGCCCGACGAGAAAATCCGCCGCGAAACCCAGAAAAGCGGCATCCAAAAAATCGACGGCGAAAAAAGCCGTCAAAAAACCCGCCGCGAAAGCCAAAGCGAAACGCTAGCGCTGCCGACTTTGACCACACCATGGTGTGGTCAAAGTCCGACGGGCGTCAGTCGGTTTTGATCTCGACCGGCTGCAGCTCGTCGGCGGGATCGAAGCCGAGGATCTTCCCGTAGAAGTAGAGCTCGGCTTCGAGGCAGCGGATCTCGGACTCCGCCTTGCGGAAGCCGTGCTGCTCGCCCTCGAAGGCGAGGTAGGCGTGGGGGATGCCGTTGGCGGCCATCGCAGCGACCATCGTCTCCGCCTGGTTCGGCGGGACGATCTCGTCCTCGAGGCCCTGGAAGAGGATCACCGAGGCGGTCAGCCGCTCGACGAAGTGGATCGGCGAGCGTTCCCGGTAGAGGTCGGCGCGCTCCGGATAGGGCCCGATCAGGCCGTCGAGGTAGCGCGACTCGAACTTGTGGGTGTCGCGGGCGAGCGTCTCGGTGTCGGCGACGCCGAAGTAGCTGGCGCCGGCCGCGAACTCGTCGTGGAAGACCAGCGCGCAGAGGGTCGCGTAGCCGCCCGCCGAGCCGCCGCGGATCGCCAGCCGCGCGCCGTCGACCTCACCGGTCTCGGCGAGGAAGCGCGCCGCGGCGACGCAGTCCTCGGTGTCGACGACGCCCCAGTTGCCGCGCAGCTTGTCCCGATAGGCGCGACCGAAGCCGCTCGAGCCGCGGTAGTTGACGTCGACGACGCCGATCCCGCGGCTGGTCCAGAAGAGGAACTCGCTGTCGAGGGCCGGCGTGACGTGGGAGGTCGGGCCGCCGTGGCTGACCACGATCAGCGGCGGCCGCTCGCCCTCGGGGCCGACGAAGTCGGCGTTGGTCGGCGGGTAGTAGAAGGCGTGCGCGACGTCGCCATCGCCGGTCGGGAACTCGATCGCCCGCGGCTCGGCGAGGAGCCGGGGGTCGACGGTCTCCTCGGAGGCGGTGCGGATCGTCTCGACGCTGCCGGCGGCGACGTCGAC